>NZ_JALPNU010000009.1 GCF_030851345.1 Marinifilum sp. D714 | reverse complement strand
GATGGTTTTTAGCTTTTGTTTCAGATTTTTCCAACTCTTTTCGGATACCACCAATTGATACTTACCTCGTTCGCCTTTCTTGTAGGTTGGCACAAGAAAAAGACCCCAAAATAGCTCTCTCGTTAGCAAGGGTAATAAAGATCAATAAAACACATATTATTCAGGTGATTAACATTGATAAATCAGGGATTAAAGGATTGAATTTAAGTGAGCATTTTAATTATTATACAAATGATGTATTTGAATTCATTGAAAGTGTTGGATATGACAATATCGTTTCTGAACTACCCAAGATTAAGAAACTGTTTTTTAAAGCAAAAGATGTTTTGCCACCCGTTGATGTGGTAGCTAACACAATTGCAGTAGCAACCAATTACCCTGATCATAAAGACGAAACAAACATTGAAATTGATCCGGTCTTATTTCCCAAAATAACTGAATTATCTTCATATGTAAGTATGATTAACACTTGCGAAGACAATGAGTTATTAGATTATGAAGTGGAAATGGCTATTGTGTATTCTAAAGACACTCATAGCATCGATGAATTGAAGAGTCAGCTACTTGGGTTTATGGTTGCAATTGATTATTCAGAACGTGCTAGCATGCTAAGGGCTTATGACAATGGAAAGCCCGAATTAGCAGCAGGTTTTACCGATAGTAAAAGTCATAAAGGATATTTCCCCGTAGGTTCTATTGTTGTTATACCGAGAAACTGGAAAAGTTATTATAAGAATTTAGTAATTCAACTTTATCGTAATCATATCCTTACACAGAGTGATAGCCTAAAAAGTTTGATATGGGATGTGTCTAAGATTACTGAAGAAGCATTACAACTTGGTAAAAAAGAGCTATGGACATATAACAATAGCAAGGTATCGTTGCTTCCTAAAGGGTACATCGAAAAAGGCACCATAACATTAACTGGTACACCTGGAGGAGTAGTATTTAAACCACCAACGACTGGTTTTATAATAAAAAGTATTATTAAATATGTAGTGTTTTTCCAATTTGTTAAGTGGAATGCCAATGAGTATGTCCGCGATCAATACGTAAAAAAACTATATAAACAAGAGCAGTATTTACAAAATGGTGAATCAATTGATGCAAGCATATCCAATTTGGGACATATATATAGTACTATTCAATCGCAAAAAGAATTCTAAATGCACACAATAACCTATAAATTAATTATTATACTCATATTAGTTATAGTAACAGATATGGGCTATGCTCAATCATTCGACGATATTTTTAATGCCAGCTACAGTAATTTTATTGAAATTGATAATAGTAATTCTGAGAGCGCCATTAAAAGTAATAGGATGAATGTTTCAAAATTTTATATGGCAGGTCCACCAATTGCATTAAAGCATTTAAGGATTATATACAATGCAGAACACAAGTGGTATCAAAATAATTTTAAAAGTAGAAATGCCGAATCTCCTTTATTTTCAGACAACATCCATGATATTAGATTAACTACTATTTTTAATTATAAAGTGAATTCACAATTGGCCATAAACTATGTGAATTTTTCGACCATAAAAACTGACTTTAAAAATTTTAATTTTTCAAACGCTTATAAAAGTATAAATGCTTTAAGCATTGGATTCCACGTAAATGGTGAAGATAATTTGAGATTTGGACTTGGTGCCGCATATTCTAAGGAAATGGGAGATGCGATGATAGTTCCTGTTGGTTTTCTTTATTTTAAAAATAACAAGTGGTTAATTGATCTAATGTATCCCAGATTGAATGTCTTTTATAAACCCTTTGCTAAAATTGAGATTGGTTTTATAGTTAATTATGATATTGGTGCATTTGATGTAGATTTTAATGATAAAGCAATTGCCAATATGGATATTAAGCCAGCATACCAGACAATGACAAATCTTACTTTCACACCACAAATAAGTTATTACATAAAGAAACATTTTAATATTTATGCTAGATTAGGTTTTAATATAATGTCTGAACAGGCTTTAACCGATAAACATTTTAATGAAATTGAAAAATCAGTTTATAATGCGGTAAAAATATCACCAACAATTGGAATTGGAATTAGCATTAAAATTCCACATTAGACAAAAAAGTAATCACAATAATTGGTAAGCAATATGTGTAAGCTGAATAATGTCTGTTATTAAAAGTTTTGTATATTTATCTTAAATTGTAATGGTTTGATTAATTGAAGCATAAAATTCTAGTCACCACATAGTGCCTTGGTTTGACGTAATTTAAATAACCTTTGATATATAATTAGATATGAGTAAATATATTGATGTAAGTCCTGAAGCAGGTAAAGAGTTTTATCAAAATTTTCACAATAATGGAAGGGTTGTAATGTTAAACTTACTAAAATTTAAAGTAATTGCGGATTATACCGACCTGGAAGAGATAAAACCCTCTAAGGAAATCAGTGGTGAAGTCGCTTATCAATTATATATGGAAAGTACTTTAAGTGAATTAGAAAGAGTAGGAAGCCGGATTATTTATTTTGGAAAAAGCAAAGGATTTTTGATTGGACCTGACTCGGAAACATGGGATGCTGTCATATTGATTGAACACGAATCTGTTTCGAAATTTATGGAATTTGCCCAAAATAAAGAATATCTAAAAAATGTAGGGCACCGAACTGCGGCATTAGAAGATTCCAGATTATTACCTACAAGTGAAATAAAAAACTACGCCTAACAGCAATATGTTCCTGTTGAGTATTCATGCCAAAAGAATGCTTCGTTATTGAAAGAATGTTAAAGTTTATAGGAGATAATATCCAGCTTGATACTGTCAACAAAATAATAAGACATGCGGCTTTGAGCAGACGGTAACTTAACAGTACTCGCAATTTTTAATCAACCATTTTGTGTAATGCGAAGATCCAATTAAGAAAAGAACGCATAAACTATATAATAGATACTTCAGACTCCTGTGACAAGTGAAAGCTTTAAAAAAAAATGAGAATATGAAAAAAACAGAGAAAATCGCAGAAAGCAAAAATTACACTGCAATAAACATTGGCAGTTTAGAAGATGTAAAATCCTATTCAATCATTCATCCTAAACTGAATAAAGAAATTAAAGGTAAATTATTTCTAAAGGAATTAACAAATGCAACAGGAACTGAAATTTCTTTTACAACAATACCTCCGAAGCAAGAATTAGGATATTTCCACATTCATTATAAAGGTGAAGAAACTTATATTATAATCAAAGGATCTGGTTATTATCAAGTAGATGATGATTGTTTTCCTATTCAGGAAGGAAGCATTATCAGAGTTGCTCCTAAAGGTGTTAGAAGCCTATGTAATACTTCTGACAAAGAGATGGTGTACATGTGTATACAATCGACAATGGATTCATTAGGGGAACACACTACGGATGATGGAGAGCGGGTTGATCATGAATCAAAATTCAAAGATTTATTATAGAAATCAAATAGTGCATTGATTATTATGGATATATAAAATCATTATTTTGAGAATGTTAAAATAGACTCTGCTAGGCTAATACAATCCATGTATGAAAATGCCAGGTATATTTTGAAATTTTAGGAGACAAAGCCGGAAATTCACCCGATGCAGAATTGGATTTTTTATGTTGTGTTAATGATAATTAGGGAAAAAATGAAGGTCAAAACAAGTCCGGATGTTGATACTGTATTTACGAATTATCCTGAATTTGTTCGGGATAAAATGCAAGCACTTCGAGAATTAGTCATTGAAACTGCTAAGGCAACAGCAGGAATTTCTATACTAGAAGAAACATTAAAATGGGGAGAACCAAGTTTTGTAACAAAAGAAGGTAGCACCCTAAGAATAGATTGGAAAGAAAGAGCTCCGAACCAATATGAGATGTACTTTCAATGCACCAGTAGATTAGTTGATACATTTAGGTTGGTATTTGATCATACATTCCAATATGAGGGAAAACGAGCCATTGTCTTTCAATTAAATCAGCAGATTCCGGTAGATGAGTTAAAAGATTGTATAAGAGCATCTCTTCTATACCATAGAGTAAAACATTTGGAAACATTGGGGATTTAAAATTTATTGATTTGAATAATGGATTTAACTTTAAAGAGTTTAAATATTTTGAAGGATTGCCAGGTGAAGTTTTTGCTCTGAATCTTGATAATAGAAGTACATCAACCAGTAGTGCGAATAATTAATAACAGGCAAAGTGATTAATATTAAGGCGTGCCAAACGGCATGACGGTTAGACAGGAAAATAAGCTGGAATTAATTCATCAATTGCATCAATCAACACGAAAACTTCATGAAACATTTTTATAAAGTACTTGTTCCTTTAATTTTCAGCATTATATCCTATTGTGCTTTTGGCCAGCAGAATAATAGCTCCTGGAAGAAAACATTTTCGAAAAAAGGAGTCGGATTTGTACGGTTAGGTGATGATTTAGAAACTACAATTACCAGCTTACAGAACTATTTTGTTATAGAAGTTGATAGTATCCCTGTTGGGCTCTTTAACAATGGCAAATACGAGCAGATTTATATTGCAAAAGACCAAAACAACAAGGTCGTATTTAAGTTTACACGATCAGAAACATTAAATACAATTAATTGCATCGAGCTTTATTGCGAATCATATACATCGAATAAGGGTTTAAGAATTGGCTGTACCTTAAAAGATGTAAAAGAAAAATACAAAAAGCTTAAAGTCAATTATTTTTTTGATAATGTGTTATATGTATATCCTGAAAATACGAATTATGGTTTGCGCTTGCATACAAATTCACTTTCGGGAGAAGAGCATGTGCAGATTGATTACGGAGAAATAACTCCTGAATCAATACCTGATAAATTGGTTATTGACATGATTGTAATAGTTGATAAAAAAACTGACTCCAAAAGAAACAAAAAACGGTTAAGACAGAAAAATTAACATATACCGTTTACCATGAAACTACCTTCTCAACCCGTCACTGCACATATAATATTCCGTTAGCAAACCTAACGCACCTCCTCTCCCATATCATTTTATCTTTATTTTAATAAAAAATAGTCAAAACAATAAAATAATATGTAAATTTAACCTACTTACTTTAGTGCAAGTTGATAAGGCGGCAGTTATAAAGCGTCCTCAAAACATAGCAAGATTGCTAGGAGCAAAAAAGCAAGACAAGATATTGATTATCGGATTGATACATTTCATTATAAAAATTTATTTTAGAGATGCTCGAAAAAATTATCAATTTTAGTATCAGAAATAAGTTAATTGTAATATTGTTTACATTAACACTGACGGGGTTTGGCTTATTTTCAATTTATCATATCTCCGTTGGTTCTGTCCCGGATGTTACAAATAACCAGGTTCAGGTTATCACCACTTCGGGTAACCTATCCACACAGGAAATTGAACAATTTATAACCGCTCCGGTCGAAATGGAAATGGCAAACCTTCCTGGCGTATTGGAAATACGTTCTATCTCGAAATTCGGGATTTCAATGGTAACCGTGGTTTTTGATGAAAGTATGGGCACTTACCTACCCAGGCAATTAATTGCCGAAAAAATTAAAAGTGCCGCTGGGCAAATACCCGAAAACTATGGCACACCCGAAATGGGACCAATTTCAACAGGACTTGGAGAAATATACCAATATATTTTAGATGTAAAACCAGGATATGAAGACAATTACAGTCCTATGGAACTTCGAACTATTCAAGATTGGATTGTAAAACGCAGGTTATCTGGAATCAATGGCGTAGTGGAAGTCAATAGTTGGGGCGGATATCTTAAGCAATACGAAATTTCGATTAACCCAGCATGGTTAAAAAGTACGAATGTAAACTTAGTGGAAGTTTATAACGCTTTGGAGAATAATAACAATATTAGTGGCGGAGCCTATATTGAAAAAAACAAGCAAAGCTATTTTATCAGGGGCGATGGATTGGCCAAAAGTATAGAAGATATCCAAAACATTGTAATAAAAATCAATGATGGCGTTCCTGTTTACATCCGCGATGTTGCTGCGGTTCAATTTGGTCATGCCAACCGTTTTGGAGCAATAACAGCCAACGGAAAAGGCGAAACAATTCTTGGTCAGGTAATGATGCTTAAAGATGCCAACTCTAAAGAAGTAATAAAGGCAGTAAAAGAACGAGTTAATGAAATTCAGAATAACCTGCCAGAAGGCATTTTTATAAACCCAATACTCGAACGCGGCGAATTAATCGCAAAAACATCAGAAACGGTTGTTGAAAATCTTGTTTTGGGTGCAGTTATCGTATTTCTCACCGTACTTCTCCTGTTAGGAAATATTCGCTCTGCATTGGTAATTTCCTCGATGATTCCATTGGCATTGTTTTTCACCATTTCAATGATGTACATTTTTGGCATCGATGCCAATCTGATGAGTCTTGGCGCATTGGATTTTGGAATTATCATCGACGGAGCTGTAATTATTGTCGAATTTATAGTATTACGGATGAGCCTGATGAGCAAAGAATTGAGATCCGCTCCCGATGATAAACGAAAGCATATGGTAGATGAAATTTCGATAACAGGTGCATCCAAAATGATGAAATCAGCAATTTTCGGTCAAATCATTATCCTTATTGTTTTCATTCCAATTTTATCCTTACAAGGGGTTGAAGGAAAAATGTTTCAACCTATGGCTTTGGCATTCTCATTTGCCATTATCGGCGCCATGATTATGGGTTTAACATGGCTGCCTGTGGCTTGTTCATTATTCCTAAAGCCCAAGGACATGACTAAAAATAATTTGTCGAAATGGTTATTAGATAAAATTTACGAGCTCTATTATCCAACCATTAAATGGTCGTGCGGACATAAACGGATTGTACTTGGGCTAGCATTGATTTCTTTAATAATTACAGGGGTTCTGTTTACAAAAATTGGTGGAGAGTTTGTTCCTACTCTGGACGAAGGTGATTTTGTGATACAACCAGCTTTAAAAACCGGGACATCACTCTCTGAAACCATAAATATGACTACAAGGATGGAAAACATCCTGATTGATCAATTTCCGGATGAAGTTGAACAGATTGTTTGCCGAATTGGGGCTGCCGAAGTTCCCACCGACCCTATGTCGATGGAAGAAATTGATATGATTATAAAACTTAAACCCAAGAAACAATGGAAAAAAGCAAGCTCGAAGGAACAACTTGCCGGGGAATTTAAAGAGGCCTTGGAAATTATTCCAGGTATTGAATATGAATTCACACAACCCATTGAGATGCGTTTTAATGAACTGATTACCGGTGTGCGTGCTGATATTGCCATTAAACTTTATGGCGAAAACCTTGAATATATCAATCAAAAAGCAAATGAGATTAAAAGCATTGTTGACGATATTCCTGGTGCCAGTGATGTAATCCTGGAAAAAACAACTGGACTTCCGCAAATAAAAGTTGCTTATAACCGGCAAAAACTTGCCCGGTACAATATGGATGTCAATACCCTAAACACATACCTGTCGGCAGCTTTTGGAGGTAAAACGGCAGGCGTTATTTTCGAAGGCGAAAGACGATTTGACTTGGTTGTACGCCTGCAAAATAAAAACAGAAAGAACATAAGTGACATTCGTAACCTAATGGTAGAAACTCCATTAGGTATTCAAATCCCTCTTTCGGAATTTGCCGAAATAGAATACACCAAAGGACCCGCCAAAATATCGCGTGACAATACGCAGCGCAGGGTTGTTGTGAGTGTGAATGTAAGAAATCGCGATTTACAATCTGTAGTCGAAGAAATTCAGCAAAAAATTAACGCAAATCTAAAATTAATCCCTGGCAATTATATCGAATATGGAGGTCAGTTCGAGAATCTTAAAAATGCTTCTAGACGACTGGTAATTGCTGTTCCTGTAGCCCTGTTATTAATATTTATTTTCCTTCATTTTGCATTTCAATCCTTAAAAGATGCCATTATGATATTTACTGCTATTCCGCTTGCAACAGTTGGTGGCGTGGTGTTGTTATGGATTCGTGGAATGCCCTTTAGCGTATCGGCTGGGGTTGGTTTTATCGCTTTATTTGGTATTGCTGTGTTAAACGGAATTGTATTAATCGAACATTTTAAAGAATTACAAAAAGAAGGCGTAAAAACGATGCGTGAACTTATTATTTCAGGAACAAAAAACAGGTTGCGCCCAGTATTGTTAACAGCTGGTGCCGCAGCCATGGGTTTTCTGCCAATGGCAGTGTCAACAGGTGCAGGTGCCGAAGTGCAACGCCCATTGGCTACTGTGGTAATTGGTGGTTTGGTAACATCCACCATGCTTACTCTTATTGCATTGCCATTACTATTTGAGATATTTTATAATGTTACAGGCGTTAAATTTTTTCCATTGCGATTTATAAGATCGAAAACTTTACCAATTATCACATTTTTACTATTTGTACCCTCTATTACCGGAATTGGACAAACACCGGAGGTAATGAACCTTGAGCAATTATCGCAAATTGCCTTAGAAAACAATGAGCAAATTAAAGCCTATGCTCTGCATGTAAAACAAGCAAAAGTGCTCACAAGATCTGCTTATACAATTCCCAAAACGTATATAAGTTATGGAACTGACGAAAATAACATTGCCGAAAACGGTCATCCTCTTAAAGTATGGAGTATTGAGCAAGAATTGGCATTCCCTACACTCTATTCTGCTGAAAAAAAAGTAAAACGAACCGAACAGTTAATCGCCGAATCGCAATACATTCTCGAAAAAAATAAACTGCTAAAAGTGCTGTCTGTGGGATACTTTGAATATGCATTAATCTCAAAGAAAATTGATATTTATAGTGAACTTGACAGTATTTACAACAAGTTATTGCTACAATACAAAAAAAGACTTGACCTGAAAGATGTTAGCAATTTAGAATACCTGAATATGAAATCGAAGCAGAATGAAATTGGTGTTTTGCTTGAAAAGTTTCAGAATCAACTTGATATTACTTTTCAGAAACTGAAAACCCTTGTGAATTCACCCAATGAATTTAGCTTGCCAAAATGCTGTGAGCTGCACCCATACGGTACATTCAATGCAGATTCTCTTGAGATTTTCAACTATTATAACTTGCAAACAGAAAAAGCAACTTCGCTTGTTAAGGTTGAAAAAAACAAATTATTACCTAATCTTAAATTCAATTATTTTCTGGGGTCGAACTCTTACGATCAGGCAAAGACTTACCACGGGTTTGAAGTAGGAATTGCAATACCTGTGTTTTATGGAAGTCAAAAAAGCATGTTGCAGTCGGCAAAAATAAACCTTGAAGCTGAACAGAATAAAAAAATCAGTATTACTAAACAAGTAAAAGCTAAGTTTTATGAATTACATGCTTTATTAGTTCAAAGTAAAAATCTGATTGAACGATACGAAAAAAACGAATTACCCCTTGCCTCTGAGATAAAACGCACTGCTTTAAAAGCTTATGAATTAAGAGAAATTGATTTTTTCCATTTTGCAAGTAGTTTAGAATCAGCATTAAAAATTGAATCGGACTATTGCGATGTCTTGTTCAATTACAATAAAAATTATTTAGAATTAAAGTATTTTACAAATTGATAGTAGCATGAAAAATTTATACATCATTTTAAATGTACTCTTCCTTTTAGCAGTAGTTTCATGTAAACATGAAGTTAAAAACGAAAAGCAAGCTGATGAAAACCTTGTTGAAATTTCTAAAGCTCAGTTTCAGGAAGAAAACATGGTATTAGGCAAATTAGAAAAAGCTGAAATAAGTGAGCAGGTGGCTTTTTCAGGCAAGATTGTTCCAAAAATAAATGGGATTGCTAAAATAAGTGTACCTGTACCAGGGAAAATTATATCGGTTCAGATAAGAGACGGGCAATATGTAAATGCAAATGAAAGTTTGCTTGAGATTGGAGGAAACGAATTGATTGATTTACAGCAGGCTTTTGCTTCATCATCAGCTAAAATAAAACAGTTAAAATCAAACTACGATAAAGCAATAAAACTTTTTGATGAAAACATTAAAACAGAAACTGAATATCTACTTGCCGAAAGTAACTACAAAGTTGAACTGGCAAATTACAATGCTTTAAATGCAAAGCTTCAAAATATTGGATTAAACCCAGCAAACATTATAAACGGAAAATATGCTTCAGAGTATAGCATTAAATCTCCTATTGCAGGTCAAATAAGCGAAATAAACGTTGTCAGCGGACAAAATGTAAACACCGAAACTGAAATTATTGAAATCACAGATAATACCAAAACCGAATTGCATCTCACTTTATTTGAGAAAGATTACCAGAAAATAAAAATCGGACAAAAAGTGGAATTTTGGGGAATAGATAAAAATACATCTAAATCGCTTGCAAAGATAATACGAATTGGTGGTAAGCTAAATCCAAACTCAAATACAATTGATTGCTTTGCTTCAATATCTGATGAAGCAAGTGCTTTTGCTATCAACCAAATGGTAAATGGAGAAATTATTGTATCCTCCGATTCTGTGCTAGTAGTTTCTCAAGCCGCTGTTTATACTATTGGAGATAATCAGTACGTTTTAATCAAAAAATCAGAAGGCAAAACCAACTATCAGTTTGAGAAAAAGAAAATAAACACCGGAAAAACCTCAGATGATTATATTGAAATTTTAGAAATTATTGAAGAAGAAATATTGATGAAGGGGACCTACAACATTAATATAGAATGAAGAAATGGTAGCGCCTAACATGCAAATGCCCTGCCCTATTTCGACTCTTTGAAATATTGGAGGCATATTTTAAAGGATCAAACTACAAACTGAAGATCTGAGAAATGGGTGACACGACGCCATATTTTTGAAACGTTATCCATAAGATGGACAACGAGCGAAACTAAAATTAATGCTTAGTATTACTATAATCAACATTTGGTCAGAATTCATGATAATACAAATCTTGAGAATGTATACACGCAACCTATTCCACATTTCTTCATCATTCAATCGAATAAAATCAATAAAAAATGAATCAAAGAATATTATTTTCAGCACTAATATTATTTGCATTAGTGCTACAATCTTGTTCAATAAATGTGAACAAAGTATTTTGGGTTGGTGGCTTTAAAACTGAATGTTCTGCAGGTGCAGGGAAAATGCAATGTCTAAATATAAATAGGACAGAAAATTTGGACAATTCTAATTGGGAGAATTTCTATGCCAATATTAAAAATTTCGAGTTTGAAGAAGGCTATCTCCAGAAAATAAAAGTAAAAGAAACAGAATTAAAAGAAAATAAAGTTCCAGCTGATGCTTCTGCGCTAGAGTATGAACTTGTAAAGGTATTGGATAAACAAAAAGATATTCGCACAGAATTGTATGGTCAATGGACTTTAATAAAACTTCATGATACTCCTCTAAACAGAATGGTGGCCATTCCAACAATGACTATTAATCTTTCCAATAATTTAGTCTCTGCCAATGGTGGATGTAATAATTTTAGAGGTCGAATACAATTCCTGACTAGCTCAAAAATATCCTTGGGGGCAGTTGCTGGAACAAAAAGAGCTTGTATTAACAAAAACATAGAACCCGAGTTTATAGAAGCCTTAAATTCTATTGCAACATATCAAATAAAAGGTGAAACACTCGCTTTTTATGATGAAAGTGGAAATAAAATTCTTGATTTTATAAGAGGACAACGCAATAAACCAAATTCAAGACTTCATGACATATGGATAGCTACAAGAATAAACCAAAATCCTATCAATCGGATGGCTCCGGTGCCAAGATTGGAAATTAATTTATCTGAAATGAAAATTATGGGAAATGATGGTTGCAATGACTATACAGGAGAAATAGAAGAAGTCTCTACGAAACAATTAAAAATAGGCAATATTGCTTCAACAAATAAAATGTGTCGAAAAATGGAGACAGCTCAATCTTTTAATAAGGCACTTAATCAAGTTACTTATTACAAATTAGATGGATTGAACTTGATTTTATTTAATAAGGAAAATAAAGAAGTATTGGCTTTTTTGAAAGGAGATTAAAATAGACGGTTATGAACAGGTATGATCGTTGTTCAAAAAAATAAGATACAAGCCTTAAAAATATGTGAGCTCACATGTTTTTAAGGTTTTATTTTTTTGTAGGCCTAATTAATTTTATTGATAATTATTTTTATAGTTCCATAAGTTGCGTTATAATTCTCAAAACCAGCTTATCCGATGTTTTTTTTCTTGCCACTCACTGACCTTCTGAATTTACTTTCTACTCTTTTGATTGATGCTAGAAGTTATCATCCAGGACTCAATTCGAGAGTTGAAAAACTTGAAAATAACTTCTCTTTATAAAGCTTATTCTCTTGTATTTTCATCTATAGGGTATGTAATTTAATAACAAACTTCCCCTTTTGAACTTACTTCTCAAACTTATTTGAAGTTTATTTTTCAACAATTACTTGATATATCAAATATTTTCATATATTTGTTTGATATATCAAGTAATTATGAATTTTAAAACACCCACCAACACAGCTCTCTATTCTATTGAGGAAGCTATAAAGGCATATCGCAAATTAAGTCAGCACAATATTTCTCAAATCGTGCGTAATATTACTGTTGATCAAGCATTGATTCTACTAATACTGGAAAACAATGATAAAACGCAAACCGAAGTAGCTGATATGGTTTTTAAAGATTATGCATCTATGACTCGCATAGTAAAATTAATGGTCAGCAAAGACTATTTGATTAAAACTGTAGATAGTCAAGATAAAAGAAAAGCAAAATTGGAAATCACTAAGAAGGGGAAAACTATTTTAAAAAAGCTAAAGCCAATGATTCAAAGGAATCGAGAAGTTGCATTAAACAATGTTTCGCATGAAGAATTGGAACAAATGTATAAGACATTAAATAAAATTACTCAAAACTGTAAATCTAATAAATGAAAAATCTTATCTATTTATTAATACTAATGGTATTCTGTTCTTGTAAAAAAGAGAAATCTAATTCACTTTTGATAAAAGACACTAAAATAAATCAAATTGCCAACTATTTAGATGCCTTAGAAGGATTAAGTGGTGTAGTTTTAATTGCCAAAAATGACAGTATTCTGTTCAAAAAAGCTTACGGCTTTTCACATTTAGGTCTTAAAGTCCAAAACAATACAGAAACCAAGTTTTCTTATGCTTCTATTGGTAAATCATTCACAGCAGTTGCCATATTTCAGCTAATTCAAGAAGGAAAATTATCATTGCAAGATCCTATCGGAAAATTTCTTCCGGACTATGCTAATAAAACAGCAAGGGATTCGATAACCGTTGAGCTATTGCTTAAACACAAAAGTGGATTGCCCAATTATTTCCACTCAAAGAAATACTTAAATTCTTCAAAAAGCCAATTTCGAAGCTTGGAGAGCCTTGAACAACTATACGAAAATGAACCCTTAGAATTTAAACCCAATGAGCAATTTGCCTACAGAAACACCAATTATATTGTGCTCGGCAGAATTATAGAAGTGGTTAGTAAAATGTCTTATGAAGATTATATTAAGAAGCATATTTTCTCAGCTGCTGCCATGGAAAATACAGGCGATTTTGATATTGATCTCAACATTGAAAACGCAGCTGAAAACTATACATTATCAGACATCTATCCTAATCGGCTTCAAAAAACAATCTTTATGGGTGCTGCAAAAGGTGGTCCGGCTGGTGGTGGGTATTCAACCATTGATGATTTGTATAAATTTGCAATTGCATTCAAGAACAATAAACTTTTAAGCTCTCGCTTTACAAACTTAATGAAAAAGGAGCCCAAAAGTGGTTGGTACGGATACGGAATGCAATTTGCTGGTGCAAAAGGTTCAGGCATTTATGGGCACAGTGGCGGACATTATGGCGTAGGAGCCGAATGGAGAGTGTTTGAAAAACAAAATTATATCGTGGTGCTTTTAACCAATAAGGATTTAGACCAAGGTTTTTTTGATGCTCGTTTTTTTATAGAGAAAACCCTTTCTGGCACAAGTCAGAAATTGGATAATTATTTTTTCACTAAAGAGGTTGTTGAAATCTGTTTGGATGATAATCTTGAGCAAGCCAAAATATTGATAGAAGATTCCAAATATAAAATTTCTGAAATTCATTTGAACACAAAAGGATATGAAATGATAAAAAGAGGTTTTTATCAAAAAGCAATAGATTTATTTACTCTTGAGACACTATCCTTTCCTGAATCTTATGATGCTTATGATTCTTTAGGAGAGGCCTATATGAAAGATGGTCAAATAAAAATGGCCATAGAAAATTATCGAAAAAGTTTAGAGTTGAACCCAGGAAATCAAAATGCAAAAGAAAAATTAACCGAATTACTTAAAAATTAAAAAATGGATTATCGCGATACTGTGTTTATTGCTGTAGCTGAAAACCTAAGTTTTTCTAAAGCTGCTAATGATTTAAACATTAGTCAGCCAGCAGTAACCAAACATATCAAGGAATTAGAGATCAAATTTAACACGAATTTATTTGAGCGTAAGGGGAATCGAATTTTCCTTACCCGAAAGGGAAAGATTGTTTACAATTCGTATAAGCAGATTGAACAGCAATATCGGGAACTTGAATTTGAAATCAGTCAATTGAATCATGATATCTCGGGTGATTTTATCATTGGGGCCAGTTCAACCATATCGCAATATCTTATTCCCAAAACCATTGCCTCTTTTCACAAGCGTTATCCTAAAGTGAATATTCACCTTATCAATGGCAATTCTTTTGACATGGAGCAGCTTTTGCTAAATAATAAGGCTGATATTGCTTTGGTTGAGAATCATTCCTCTCAGTCAGGAATACGTTATAAAAGCTTTCTTGATGATGAACTGATTTTGGTGACTGGTGGAAATAGCATCTATTCAAAACGCAAAACCATTAGCAAAAATGATTTACTTCAGTTTCCTATCGTACTGAGAGAAAAAGGATCTGGAACACTCGAAGTAATCAGAGAAGCCTTGTTGAAACAAAATCTGGATTTTGAGGATCTTAATGTGCCTATTCACTTGGGAAGTACCGAATCGATTAAGAACTTCTTACTGGATTTTGATGGACTGGCAATTGTTTCAGAACAAGCAGTTAAAACCGAATTGTATCTGAAATCACTTGTGGAAATAAAGGTAACAGGCTTGCATATTCCTCGTCAATTTCGAATTGCATATAAAATGGGTCACAAAAGCAGACAAGTTGAATTGTTTGAAAACTTCCTATTTGGATATAACCTGTAGTTATACTTAATAACTAATTGATATTTGCTTTGATTATAGTTCGATAATACTTTTGTAAACAAAAAAGTATTAGTATGAATGCGATTAAAGCTGTAAAAAGTACCATTGGTATTGGAAATCAATTAAAGAATTTCAATTGGCCTTATTTAACTATTGTTTGTTTGTGCTTTATGCCCTTTATGTCTCCGGCTATAGCACTCTGTGTTGGCCTGGTGTTTTCCTTTCTGGGAATAAAGCATAAAAGCATACACCATTACACATCAAAAATATTACAAGCATCTATCGTTTTAATGGGTTTTGGTATGAGTTTGTCTGCCGTGATCTCATCATCGAAAGATGGTTTTCTTGAAACGGCAATTTCGGTAACTGTTGTAATGTTACTAGGCATATTGCTGGGAAAACTGTTTAAAGTGGAGAAAAACATTAGTCTGCTTATTGCCAGTGGAACAGCCATATGCGGAGGAAGTGCCATAGCGGCCGTTGCCCCAATTCTTAATAGTAAAAACTACGAAAATTCCTTTGCTCTTATTGTAGTATTTGTACTGAATGCCTTAGCCTTGCTTCTGTTTCCAATTATTGGACACCAGTTAGGGCTTAGCCAGGAAACCTTTGGCAATTGGGCTGCAATAGCCATTCACGATACCAGTTCGGTTGTTGGTGCAGGAGCTATTTATGGCGAAAAAGCCTTGCAAGTTGCTACCACTGTTAAACTTATTCGTGCTTTGTGGATAATTCCTTTATCGCTACTTGTTGCATTTATGAATCGAAATGGCGAAAAGAAATCCATCCATTTTCCATGGTTCATACTGCTATTTGTTCTTGCTATTGTTTTCGCCAATTCATTTCCAACCTACCATACAAGTTACGAACACTTTAGCTGGTTGGGCAAACGGGGAATGTTGATTGCTTTGTTCCTGATCGGTTCAAATATCAGTATTGGTGAAATTAGAAAGTCGGGTGTCAAAAGTTTTGCTCTTGGAATTATTCTTTGGGTTGTGATAGCAGCAGGTTCATTGTTCCTTTTAATTCATTAAGTCATGCCAAATATCTATATCTTTCTTACGATAATAATTTCCAGTTTAATTAAAGGAGTAAGTGGCTTTGGTTTTGCTCTAATTTCTTTACCCATTCTATTGACATGGTACGAACCAAAAGAAATCATCCCGGTTCTCATGATTTGTAATCTTGTTGCCTCGGTATTTATCATTTTACAGAAGAAAAACCAGCAATTAATTGACAAAACATCCATATCCTTAATCGTATCAGGAGGGGCTTTCACACTTATAGGGGTACTTGTTTTAAAGTATGTTGATACCAATTGTTTGGTTCATTTTTCGGGAGTGGTATTTTTGGTGATTACCTTCTTGTCTTTCATTAAAAGCAATAAAAGACATGCTGTTTTGCCTGCATATGTGTATCCAGTTGTTGGGGCTATTATTGGAACAATAACCGGAATTATCTCCATTAGTGGTCCCCCATTGGCCCTTTTTCTGAACAGGGCAAATGTAGACAACAAACAGTTTAGAGAGATCTTTGCATGGTTTAGTGTTGTAACAGCAGTAATTGCAATTGCAAGCTACTACCAGGTTGGCTGGCTTACTCCGCAAGTCTTAAAATTATCTTTGCTCTTCTCTCCCATTCTGTTAGCAGGAACCATAGTTGGCAAATATTTTAATGGTATCATTCCAATCAAGAGTTTTCGTACCATCAATATTCTGCTTACTTTGATTTCTTGCTTGCTTTTGTTAATTCGTTAATTAATCCTTCTGCTGTTTCTTGTACATATTTCAGTGTTGGCGGTAATATAACGCAACCATTACACATTGAAAACATCTATTAGATAAACTATAAAAGACAATATATATGAAAAAATTATTAGTGATTAGTTTGGTAATTACAGTATTGATGTCTTGTGAAAAGGACGATATTTCGAGAATAAAATTAGATAAAGACTATTTTCCTCTTGAAATTGGAAACCAATGGAATTTTGAATTAGCAGGAAAAGACTCTATAATTGCCATAAATAAGATTAATGGAATTGATTATTATGAATTTGTTAATGATTATGGAACAACTTCCTATTATCGAAAACAAGATGACCGAATCTATGTGAAATCCCTTTCTAAAGAAAATAGGGACGAAATGAAGTTTGATTTAGGTGCGAATATTGATGAGACATGGAAATATGGGGCAGGTTATGTTACTCTTGTAAATAGAAGTGCAACAATAACTATTGGTGATACACAAATCGATAGCTGTTTACAATTTAATTTCCACAATAAGGATTTAATTGATTATGGTTCTACAATTTGGTTAGCACCTAGAATTGGATTCATTCAACAGACATGTCAGGAATGTTTTGGTTCTTCCTTTGAAACAATGAAGCTTGAAACTGCAAAAATAAATGGCCAGTTGATAGAATTTAAATAAATACTACCGCCAACCGTTAAGAAAAAATTCTTTGTAACAAATCCTGAATTGTCTTATATTTAAGAATCCAAAATGATTCTGCTATTTACCATCATTCAAACTTCACCAATTATTTTACTCATCCTAAAACGTCAAAAAAAATGAAAAAGATTTTGTTTCTATTGGTAGCTGTAATGTTAAGTTCCGGATTGTTTTCCCAGGATCTTAAAAAAGAAAAAGAGGCAATTAAAAATGTAATTCAAACCGCTTATGTTGATGGTCTTCAAAATGAAGGTGATTTAGATAAGATTGATTCAGGAATCCATCCTGACTTCCGTTTAATTGGAATTGGTAAAGAAAATAGCATGTGGAGTTTACCAATTGATAAATGGAAAGAGAAAACCAAAAAGAAAAAAGCTGATGGCAAATTTCCTCGAACAGGCGACAAAAAGGTAAGTGTAAAATTCGAGAACATCGACATTACAGGCAATGCCGCAGTAGCTAAAATCCAGTTTTTTGTTGGCACAAAACTTACTTACGTAGATTATATTTCTTTGTATAAATTCCCTAATGGTTGGAAGATGGTAAATAAAATCTACTACAAGATTCCGGAAAAGGAATAAAGCTGATATGAAGGAGAAAGGCGCAAACTTTCTCCTTTTTTATTTTTGATTCGACACTGACGAGTTTTTTCTATCAATAAAACTACCAGAGAAAATAAGGCCTCCAATAATTCCCATAAATATATACAGGATTTGTTCCCCCATATTGCTGTAGGTATTTCCTGCATCTAAAAACACACTGCTCAATCCTATAAACGCCTTACTTCCTGGCACTAGCATAACTATACCCGGAACCAAATAAACCAATTCTGGTGATTTTGTAATCTTGCTAAAAAGTTTGCTGCAGCTTACAGCTACAATTGTTCCGATAAAAATACTAATCAGAATACCTGTAAAGTCGAATAATGTTGTGGTGTAGTAACTTGCAAATCCTGCTATCACACAAAACAACAAGTCTTTTGGACGTACTTTAAAAACGGGCAATAAACTTGAAGCAAGTAAGATAATTGCAAAATAATCAATCCAATTGGGAACATCGTTTACCACATCATTAGGACTCAAATCCACAAAGCTGGATAGCACTGCAAGTCCAAGAACAACACCAAAAAATTGCTTGAATAAAGATACCAATGCATCAAAGAGTTTTGCGGTTCCAGAAACCAAACTACGGGAAGTAATCTCCTCTAATGCCGTTGTGATCGATAATCCTGGGATAAAAACAATAATTGACGCCAAAATTGTCATAGAGATATTAATCTGCTCGAATTTTAAGGCCAATAAACCCGTAATAATGGTAACAGTAAATGCTACAAGCGATTCTAATGTACTGCGCACATAACTTGATTTTTGTGCAAATAAGGTAATTCCATATACCACTGCTCCAAGTAAAAATGCAAGAAGTGCAGAAGTCCAACTTGTATCCAGAATAATGCTAAAAGCTCCAGCAGATGTCATAAAAGCAAACAACTCTGTTAGTTTACCATAGCCCAGAGGAGCTGTCTTTA
Source organism: Marinifilum sp. D714 (assembly GCF_030851345.1). GTDB lineage: Bacteria > Bacteroidota > Bacteroidia > Bacteroidales > Marinifilaceae > Marinifilum. Next base: position 151,413 of record NZ_JALPNU010000009.1, on the reverse strand, counting down.
TATCTTCAATGGCCTGCTTGGCTTCTGCGAAGCTTATTTTATTGGACAATACATTATTGGTGATCTCCACGATTTTAGATAATGCTCCCAAATTTAATTCTCCTGGTGGTACACACTCCACATAGTTGTAGGTATGGTCATCTTCCTCGTAAAATACGTAGTTAATCCAGGTAGGCGTATCCATGAAACTGCCTTTGATCCCCTTCTTTTCGGAAATTTCGCTTAAATATATCTGCGATTTATACGATGGAACGCCATAAGTATGTAGTGCTTTCCCAAGTTGCACAATAAATTTATATTTCTGAGGTATTTGCATTATTCTCTTACAATCTTAAAAACAACCATTACAGCTATTGGAACCTAAAATCGCACAAAAGTACTATTTATATATCTCACATGGACATATTATTTTACTCTTGCTTTTATTTATACAAGCCCCTCTTTTTCCCTTTCTAATTTACAATAGATCAAAAGGCTAGAAATCACACCTAATAACCACATAATTACAGATATTTTTATCCTTAAATAAAATTTAAGTACGAATCTGAAAATTTATCAATAACAGAGAACAACGAGAGCTGTTTAGCATTACTTTTGCAGCTTAATTAATATCAATTTTCAATGAAATCGATCTTCAAGCCTAAACTATTTTCAGTTTTAAAAGGCTATAATTCTCAATCTTTTCAAAAAGATTTATTCGCAGGTATAATTGTAGGTATTGTTGCACTTCCTTTGGCAATTGCTTTCGCTGTTGCTTCGGGGGTTTCACCCGAAAAAGGATTGATTACCGCAATTATTGCCGGATTTTTAATTTCTTTTTTGGGCGGTAGCAGGGTTCAAATTGGAGGACCTACAGGAGCCTTTATCGTTATTGTATATGGTATCGTAAGTCAGTATGGATTAGATGGCTTAATGATATCTACATTCCTAGCAGGTATTATGCTGGTTCTATTTGGTTTACTTCGCTTGGGTGCAGTTCTAAAATTTATTCCACATCCTTTAATTGTTGGTTTTACATCTGGTATTGCCTTGGTAATTTTTTCTACTCAAATTAAGGCTGCATTCGGCTTAGAGATTGATTCTGTTCCTTCAGAATTTATTGAAAAATGGATGTGTTATTTCTCGAATTTGGATAGTCTTAATGTTTATGCCATTGCCATCAGTATTGGAACTATTTTAATAAGTCTGTATGCTGGAAAACTGATACCTAAAATACCAGGATCGTTTATTGCCATTATCACAATGACTGTATTGGTTCAAGTTTTAGAATTGCCTGTAAGTACAATAGAATCGATATATGGTGAAATACCTAACTCCATTTCATTTGATATGCCCAACATCGATTGGAGTTTGGTGCACAACTATTTTCAACCTGCTTTAACCATTGCCATTTTGGGTGCAATTGAGTCTTTGCTTTCAGCTGTAGTAGCCGATGGAATGATTGGTGGAAATCATCGCTCCAACACCGAATTAATTGCTCAAGGTATTGCCAATATCTTCTCTCCTATTTTTGGTGGGATTCCTGCAACCGGTGCAATTGCGAGAACTGCTACCAACGTAAAAAATGGCGGACGAACTCCTATAGCTGGAATTATTCATGCACTAACACTTCTGTTAATCATGTTGGTATTTGGAAAGTGGGCAAAATTGATTCCGATGTCGTGTTTAGCAGGTATTCTGATTGTTGTTTCCTACAATATGAGCGAATGGCGTTCGTTCCGATCTATATTAAAAGGATCGCGCTTCGACATCATCGTTTTGCTAACTACATTCTTCCTAACCGTATTGGTTGACCTTACTGTAGCAATTGAATTTGGAATTGTTTTGGCTGCTCTAATTTTCATGTATCGCATGTCAAAAATTAATGGTGTAATGCCTGTTGAGACAGAAACCGATGAAATTCAGAATTACAACCTTATCCCAAAAGAGATAGAAATTTATGAAATTAGTGGTCCTTTCTTTTTTGCTGCAGCCAAAAGATATCAGGAAACTTTACGAGAACTAAAGCATTCCACCTCAGTTTTAATCATCAGAATGCGACACGTTCCTTTTATTGATGCTACAGGGATTAGAAATTTTTCAGAAATAATTAAAAACCTATCTGATCGTAAAACAAAGGTCATTTTGTCTGGCGTAAATAAAGAAGTAAGACTTGAGCTGGAAAGATGTGAAATTGCCGACTATATTTCTGAGAAGGACATTTGTGACAACTTTGAAGAAGCACTAAAAAGAGCTAAAGAAAAAATATAATACCAATTGGTGTTTAATGTAAAAAGCAGGATCAGTTGATCCTGCTTTTTTTAATCATGCCAATAAGCCAAATATTAAGGACATGATCACGCTACTACACTTCTATTTTCAAATTCTTTGAAGGATATTTTAATTGAATTCAAGTTATTAAGAAATAATATCAAGACATTTTAAAATAAAGTCTAGATGTTTTTTAAAAAAGTCTTGACCTAAAAAAATAAAGTCTTGACTTTTTTTTCGACAAGTCTGTATGTTTTTAGAAAAAGGTCTTGATCTCTTCAATTAAAAGTCTTGACCTTGCAGGATTCGAGACTGTAAAGCTTCACTTATCATGGCAGGAACTCTTTTAGGTTTTCGGTTTTTACTATCCACAAAAACAACTGTAGTCTTAGCCAAACAGACTGTCTCACCTTTCGAGTTCTCGAATCTAAAATCAAATTTCATTCTGGTATCTGGCATGTTGTGAATACTGGTAATTATTCTAACTTCATCATCGTAACCCACCGGCTTTTTATACTTCAGATTCATTTCGATTACCGGCATCATAATTCCATTCTCTTCCAACACCTTATCATTTATCCCAAATGATCGCATCAACTCGGTTCGCGCAAAATGACAATAATCTACATAATTGGCATGATACACATATCCCATCTGATCAACCTCTCCATATCGTGGTCTTATTCGACACTCTCCTTCTATCATTTTATTTCTTCAATTGGTTCAGTTACTTTGTTCCACATTTCCTTAATCTTCCTTGCAATTTCCGAATCGGGTCGATATTCAATGATTGATTTCTGATTTACAATGGCATTCACCATATCTTCGTCAAATGGAATTTTCCCTAAAAGTTGAATGCCTTGTGTAAGAAAGAAGCTTTCCATTTGCTTCGCTATCTCCGTATTAATATCATATTTGTTTATCACGGCATACAATGGGATATTAAACTTCTGAACCAATTCAATTAATCTTACGGCATCATGAAAACCAGATTTACTAGGCTCAGTTACCAATATCACCTTATCTACGCCGGTAAGCGAAGCAATTGCAGAGCAACCAACTCCAGGCGGGCCATCATTTAAAAGAAAATCAGCATTTTCTTCACGTGCTTTTTCCTTGGCATTTTTTCTCACCGTGGTCACCAACTTTCCTGAGTTCTCCTCTCCCGGCCCCATTTTAGCATGTAACATGCTTCCAAATCGAGTATTGGAAACGAACCAATGATTGTTGGTACTGTGTTCTGAACTGATTGCCTGAACAGGACAGATCCTTTCACAAAGACGACATCCCTCACATTCGAAAGGATTAACCTCCAAGCCTCCTTCTGCTCTATAGTGAATTGCATCGAATCTACATTCCTTTTTACACAAACCACAATTGGTACAAACTTGTCTATCGATTGTGGCAATTCTTGCGCCCAAAAATTGATTCTCTTCCTTAATTTCCGGCTTCAAAATCAGATGTAAATCTGGTGCATCAACATCGATATCAGCAAAAACAGTATTCTTTGCCAAACTTGCAAAAGCCGCTGTAATGCCAGTTTTACCCGTTCCGCCTTTCCCACTTAGTATTGTTATTTCAATCATGACTCATTCTGTTTTTCAGATAAATTGCCAGTTTCAGATATTCCTGTTCAATCAGAGGTGGAACATCAGAAAGAAGTTTACCTTGTGCATATTGACCTGCATACTCACGATTAAATGGAATTTCTGCCAGCAATTCAATATCTTCCTCTTTAATGTAAGCATACACCTCTCTATCGCCCATTCCTGCTTTGTTTACAACAATTCCAAAATCTTTCTGCATTTCCTTCATCAGATCAACAGTCAAACGCAAATCGTATAGTCCAAAAGGTGTAGGCTCAGTTACCAAAATGACAAAGTCTGCAGCTGAAACGGTTTCTACTACCGGACAACTTGTTCCAGGAGGTGCATCGTAAATTAAAATATCCGATTCATCACATGCATTTGCCTTTAAATCCTTTATGATTTTTGTCTGCATCGGGGAGCCAATTTTCAGACTTCCCTCAAGAATATCCATTTGATTTCCTCTGGAAAAGCTAGTTAACTCTCCAATCGGATGCTGATGCTCCTGAATTGCTCCAAACTTACAAGCATGCAAACAGGCACCGCAAGAATGGCACATATTGGGATCAACTGATGCATATTTTACCGATGGAATGATTGATATGGCATTGAATTCACAATACTCTTCACACTTGCCGCAAAAGGTACATTGCGATTCATCAATTACAGGAACAAGCTGATTTACTATTGAGCGATTAATTACTTTCGCATCCTTAAAGAATAGCAAATCGTTAGGCTCTTCCACATCACAATCGATTAACTGTACATTTTTTGTCCACTTCGTTTGTATCGTTGAAAAAAGATTTACCGCAACGGTTGTTTTACCCGTTCCTCCTTTGCCACTGCATACGGCTATTTTATAGCTCATAATTCTATTTCTTGTTTTGCTTAATCACTAAATCTCTTTTCTTAACTCCAAGCTTAGCTGCTATTGAATCACATTTTGCCATTAGCATGAAAAACAACTTGTCCCTTTTTTCATCCAGAAGACCTTCCAAATTTCCTTGTCCTTTGGATATCACCACATCCGCATTTTTGTATAAGTTTTGGAGTTCGCTTGAACAATTTTCCAACAGCGTTGAAGGGGCATCATGACCATTGGAGATCACCTTGCACACCTCCTCCATTTTTACAAACTGAGAATCTTCGAAAGTAACATCATTGATAATTGGTTCACCTCTTACCACAAAGATTAAGTTGGGATGATTTAAAGTCTCAATAAAAAGTTTATCAAAAACAATTTCTCCTGCGTTATCGCCTAAGTAAAGAACAGTTTTGGCATTTTTTATTGCCTCAAACATTTCTTCGCTCTCATTAAATGCGAATTCCTTTTTTAAAAGATGCTTAATTTCTGAATCAATATTATCGGGAACCGAATGAGCTCCATAATCAATAATATTGCCAATTACAGCTAACTTAGCTGCTACATACAAAGGGTTTTTAGATTTTGAAACAAGAGATTTCCAATGCGAATAATTCAGTTGAAGAAGTTTATTTGCCTTTAGCTTTTCGTCGGCATATAAATTCTCAGTCTTAAAAATTCTCTTTGCCAGACGATGCAGTAACAAACCAGAATAAGGAGTAGGAAGCGACTGACTATTGGCAACAATGTAATTTGCTTCCTCTTTAAATTTAGCAGTCGCTTTCTTATCTGATCCGAATTTATTTGCAATATGATTTATTGTTTTAGCCTGACAAGCTAAACATTCTGAATTCATATTTAACTAAGGTAATTAGTGATTGCAACAGTTAGCATTAAATTCAATGCTTTCATTTAAAAAACCAGTAACCAACTCTTTAGCTTGCAATACTGGTGCTCCTACAAAAACATTTACTCTATTGGCGTTAAATATTTCAATGGCTCTTGCTCCCATTCCCCCTGCAAGAACATCAGTTACTCCAAGATTAGCCAAAAATGGAGGCAATTTTCCTGGTACATGTGGGGGTGCTTCCACCAATTCCTCTGCAATTATTTCTTTTCCTTCAACATCAATTAATGCAAAATGGCTACAATGTCCAAAATGCGAATCTAATACGCCTTCCTTTACCGGTATTGCGATTTTCTTCTTCATTGTTTATGATTTTAGTTCTTTTAGAGATTATCTATTCTCCGCTTTTATTCCTTCTTTGCTTTCCTACTCCTCCGCCACTCTTTCTTTTTAAGCCTAAACCAGTGCCAAGCTTATCTAGTAATGTTCCGTCATCCTTACTTTGGCATTTTCCTAATCCGCGACCCGTTCTACAACCTTTTCCTTCGGGGCCGGTTCTATCCATTCGTGGCATAACAAATTGTTTTATGATTTAAAATTCTCTACGATCTCTTTAATGGTTTTACGATCATCTTTCAGGATCACCATTTGTATATCGAACTTTTCCAATAAATCTTTTGCTTTAGGTCCAAAATCACCTGAAATTACTCTTGATACTCCCAACTCTACAACTTCTTCCACTACTTTGCCTCCTGCTCCAGATGGAGCATCTACATGTTTGTTTTCGAAGAATTCCATATTGTCTGTTGCGTCGTCGTAAATGCAGAACCAAGCTGCACGTCCAAAACGTAAATCAAATAGTTTCTCTTCTCCTTTTCCTGTTGCTGTTATTATTGTTTTCATCAATATTATTTGTTTAAAGATTCTATATCATTGGAATTGCATGCAGGGCATTTGTCACTTGTCATTGTTTTAGGGATATTAAAACGAGCGTGACATTTGTTACATACAAACCAATCCTTATCCATGATGGCATTGCCGTATACTGTTTTGATATTTTTAGTTTCCACTAAAGCCTGAGCAATTTTTCTTCTTGCCGCTTCATAAATTCTGGCAAAAGTAGGACGTGAAATTCCCATTATTTCTGCTGCTTCCTTATGATTCATCAAATCGTAATCCGCTAACTTAATGGCTTCATATTCTTCATAAAGCAATTCTATAGATTCTCGTCTTTTAGAATTTACACCATAAGGTCTATATCCTTTAAATCGTGGAGGTTCTACAACCTTTCTTAATCTTGTACGTCGTGGCATATCAGTAATTTTAAAACAAATTTATTGAGAATATTCTCATTTCGCAAATTTTTTAACACAAAAAAAGAGATCAATACTGATCTCTCCGTTAACATCTTATATTCTTGCTTAGGCTTCTTGCTCTTCTGAAACAAAGTGAGCAAACTGCTTTTCTACTGTAATTGGTTCAGTAAGGTACAATTCACCAACCTGTTTCGACATCATATCTGGGAATACATACTCCTGTCCCTTTTTTAATCCAGTTATGATATTTTTTGCAACATTCTGGGGAGAATCTTTATCCATATCCAAATCTCGGGTCATATCCGTGTCAATCGGACCTGGATATACACCCATTACAAGAACATTCGAATTTAAAAGCTCTCCTCGCATTCCTTGGGTAATACTATGAACTGCCGCTTTTGAAGCAGAATAAGTGCCAGCTATGGGCATACTTGCCAAACCTAAAACCGAAGCAACATTTACTATTGCCGCAAATGGTTTACTCAACAAATGATCAATGAATGACGTACTAAGTTTTACCAAGCCCCAAACATTCACTTCAAAATTATCAGATAAACTATCTAATGTATCATCCGAAAAAAAACCTCCTGCTTCATACACTCCTGCATTATTAATTAAAATTTCAACATCTTTTACTTGCCTGGTGGCTCTAATAATTGTCTTGTCGTTTTTCAGATCTAATAAAATTGGTACCAATCTCTCTCCATATTCTGGTTTTAAATCATCGAGAGACTTAATATTTCTAACACCTGCATAAACTTTTTTTGCTCCGGCTTCTAACAATTCAATGGTTATTGCCCTTCCAATTCCTCTATTTGCCCCACTTACAAAAGCAACTCTCCCTTTGGGGGATACTTTTAATTCATTCATCGCAACCTCCGTTTTATTTAAATTGAATCTATACAAATTACAAATATCGATACCCAATTGCAATGTAAATAAGCATTTATAGATTATTTAGAAAATTCAGTAAAAATCAAGCATGCGAGATAAATGCGATGAATCGTTATTTTTTTACCTTTGTCGACAATGCAATGTTTCTGCGATTTCTTATCCGGGTGCGAGTAGTCTATAATCTTTTCCAATGGCATTCCGGGCTGGAAGTTTTTAAGAGACATTGCATTTTTGTTATACAACAATCAGCAACTATCGACAAAACCAATTCCGATTGCTATATTTGAGCTGATAATTAAAAACCACAAAAGATTATTAACCAAATTTTAATACATGTCGAGCAATTATTTTAAGACATATCCTGACGAGAAAGGATATTTTGGGGAGTATGGAGGAAGTTATATTCCGGAAGAGTTAAACGCAGAAATGCAGAAAATTAATGATGCCTATTATTCCATCAGTAAATCTCATGAATTCATTTCTGAGTTAAGAAGTATTCGCAAGCATTTTCAAGGTAGACCAACACCTGTATACTACTGTAATAGATTATCCAACAAATATGGAGGAAGAATCTATCTGAAAAGAGAAGATTTAAATCACTCTGGTGCCCATAAGTTAAACCACTGTATGGGAGAAGCTCTACTTGCTAAATACATGGGCAAGAAGAAATTGATTGCAGAAACTGGTGCTGGTCAGCATGGAGTTGCTTTGGCAACAGCAGCTGCTTATTTTGGTTTAGAGTGTGAAATTCATATGGGTGAAGTGGATATCGCCAAAGAGCATCCAAATGTGATGCGAATGAAAATCTTGGGTGCCACTGTAATCCCTGTTACACATGGCTTAAAAACGCTAAAAGAGGCTGTTGATTCTGCATTTCAGTCCTACTTAAAAGATCCTGTTAATACAATTTATTGTATTGGTTCTGTTGTTGGGCCTCACCCATTTCCTATGATGGTTCGAGAATTTCAAAGAGTTGTTGGGATTGAAGCAAGAGATCAATTTCAGGAAATGACAGGTGAACTGCCAGATAATGTTGTTGCCTGTGTTGGCGGTGGTAGTAATGCAATGGGAATTTTCTCTGCATTTTTAGAAGATAAGGAATGTAAATTGCATGGTGTTGAACCTGCTGGTAGATCATTCGATAAAGGAGAACATGCTGCAACTTTAACATTTGGAAAACCTGGTATTATTCATGGTTTTAAATGTTACCTTTTGCAAGATGAAGAAGGGCAACCTGATCCTGTATACTCTGTTGCAAGTGGATTAGATTATCCTGGAGTTGGACCGGAACACTCGATGCTTAAGGATTGGAATAAGGTGGAATATCACTCCGTTTCAGACAAAGAGTGTATTGATGCATTCTATGAGCTAAGCCGTTCGGAAGGAATTATTCCAGCTTTAGAGAGCTCACATGCTGTTGCCTATGCATTGAAACTTGCACAGGCGAATCCTCGTCAATCCATCCTATTGAATTTAAGTGGTCGTGGCGATAAAGATCTTGACTTTGTAGTTGAAAAATATGGGTTACCTGAAAAAGTACATTAATATGTCAAAATGCTGCTCAAATGGGTAGCTTTTTTTTATATATCATCCTTCCAAATCGAATATTGACACTATCTTTATAGAATGGCAGAAGTATATAAATTTTCAAAAGATTTAAGCAAAGAATTTGAGTTCATCACATCCAGGAGTAGTGGTCCAGGAGGACAAAATGTAAACAAGGTGAATTCGAAAGTAGAATTGCGTTTTTCCGTTTTTGATTCAAATATCCTTTCGCAGGAAGAAAAAGAAACTATTTTCAAAAAGCTTTATCACCACATCAATAGTCAAGGAATATTATCGGTAACTGCTCAAACGGAACGTTCGCAAATCTTAAATAAAGAAATTGCGATTCAGAAATTTTATCAATGGATCGAATTGGCTTTAAAACCTGTAAAACCACGAAAGAAAACTCGTCCAACAAGGGCTTCTATTGAAAAGCGAAAAACTGATAAACAACAGCTTTCAAAAAAGAAGGAAGGCAGAAAAAAACCAGATTTACAGTGAACAGTGATCAGTTAACAATTAGCAATGAACAGTTAGCAATAAGCTATAGACATTCATAAAAAAAGCTTGCATAAAATGCAAGCTTTCATTTTTTATATTAATTCTGGTTTTACATATCTGCAAAGAAGTCATTTCCTTTATCGTCAACAATAATAAATGCCGGGAAGTTTTCTACACGAATCTTACGAACTGCTTCCATTCCCAATTCAGGGAAATCAATCACCTCGATAGATTTAATGCTATTCTTCGCCAATACAGCAGCAGGTCCTCCAATTGATCCCAAATAGAAACCACCATTTGCTTTACAAGCATCCGTTACTGATTGGTATCGGTTACCTTTTGCCACCATAACCATTGAACCGCCAACTTTCTGGAATACGCCAACATATGGATCCATACGACCTGCCGTAGTAGGTCCGAAACTACCTGAAGCCATTCCTTCCGGAGTTTTAGCTGGCCCTGCATAATATACCGGGTGATTCTTGAAGTATTCAGGCATCTCTTTACCTTCATCCAACATTTCCTGAATTTTCATATGCGCCATGTCTCTGGCAACAATCATAGTTCCTGAAAGATTCAAACGAGTTTTGATTGGATACTTGGTTAACTCTTTCAAGATATTTTCCATTGGCTGATCCAAATCGATATCAACAGCTTCCTTCATCGCTGGGGCTTCTTCTGGCAAATATTTTACAGGATCTTTCTCCAATTGCTCCAGGAAGATACCATCCTCGTTGATTTTAGCTTTGATATTTCTATCTGCACTACAGCTCACGCCTATACCAACCGGACAAGAAGCAGCGTGACGAGGCAAACGAATTACCTTCACATCGTGAACGAAATATTTACCACCAAACTGAGCTCCAATTTCACTTTCACGACAAATTTGCTCTACTTTCTTTTCCCATTCCAAATCGCGGAAAGCCTGACCACCTTCATTACCTTCTGTTGGCAAATGATCGAAATAACCAGTAGATGCTTTTTTAACTGTAGCAAGGTTTGCTTCAGCAGAAGTACCACCAATTACCAAAGCCAAATGGTATGGAGGACATGCAGAAGTACCTAGGTCTTTAATTTTTTCTTTGATAAACTTGGTTAAGTTCTCTTCGTTCAAAAGAGCCTTAGTTTGCTGATACAAGAAAGTTTTGTTTCCTGATCCACCACCTTTGGTTAAGAACAAGAATTCATATTCGCTTCCTTGATTTGCATAGATATCGATTTGTGCTGGCAAGTTATTTCCAGTGTTCTTTTCTTCGAACATGCTGAAAGGAACAACTTGAGAATATCTTAAGTTTCTTTCCTGGTAAGTTTCGTATACGCCTCTTGAAAGATGCTCAGCATCATTTGCTCCAGTGTAAACATCTTCACCTTTCTTTGCTACCACAATAGCAGTACCAGTATCCTGGCAAGTTGGCAACTGACCATCAGCCGAAACTACCTGGTTCATCAACATGGTATGAGCAACGAATTTATCGTTATCCGAGGCTTCATCATCTTTTAAAATGCTTTGCAATTTTGCAAGGTGAGCAGGACGTAAATAGAAAGAAACATCAGAGAAAGCTTCTTTTGATAACATCTCTAACCCCTTAGGATCCACCTTAAGTATTTTTCTTCCGTCAACATCAATTGTTGATACATAATCCTTAGACAACAAACGATATTCTGTGGTATCCTTTGTTATCGGAAATGGTTTCTGATATTTAAATTCGGACATGATATGATAATTTAAATTTTGTGTGTTATTTCTATTTAATGAAGTATACAGACAAAGATAAAACAAAATGAATTCCTCAATCTATTAAAAAGGCTATTCTAAAACATTGCCCTTAAACATACGATTAAGTCTGTTTCATCTTTGCTGCTCATCCAACCAGACTATAATTTAAAACTAAGCCTCTTGTTAGAAAAGCTATTAGCTTTTGGCTTTACAAATTAATCGTTTTGTAAGGACTCAATGATATTTTGTTTGCGAATTACCTTTAAAGGGATATAAATCCATGCCAAGCCACTAATGGCAATGGCCAATATAAGCAATAACACATATAGGTATGGCATCTGGAAAGCATTTGTAAACAAAGAGGGCAGTACGCCAATTAATGCTGATAAGATTCCACCCGCTAAACCAAGTACCAATAAAAACAGATTCTCACTAAACAAGAGTTTAAAGATATTGCTCTCGGTATAACCGATAGCTCTTAGCACAGCCAACTCCTTTTTGCGTTCCCATACATTTCGTAACAAAACGATTCCCAAACCAATTGTTCCGATAATTACACCCAAACCTCCCAGTATCATGAACATACTTAAGTAAGTATTTTCAACAGAATAGAAAGCAGCCATTCGTTCCGAGGTTTTACTTCCTCTTACTCCAAAATCCTGTAGATTATCTTCAAAATTCTTCATAAACAAAGAATCCTTTTTTGGACATTCTGCCAAAATAATTTTAGAACCACTAACCGATGGGAAGTTCTTTTGGAACAAGCTATCAGATATCAATATATTGCCTTGGAAGATGGAATTTGCCAGACCTCCTACAAGTAATAGCTTTACATCCCTTCCATATTCGTTCTGATAAACCAAAGTATCACCAATTGCTTTTTTCAAGCCCCACAATATCACAGTCTGATCTGCAATGGCAGGTATCACATCCTCGCCAAAGTTTTGATTTAATGCACTCCAAGGATTCTCTTTATCAACTTCTGGAAGCATTTTTGCAAAGCTAAAGGACTTTCGATCTTCAAAATCCGTAGTATTAAATCCCAATATTCTTGGCTTACTTACCTGATTCAAATTCAAGCAACTCGCATCATCTCCTTCCAATGCTCTGAACTGCACAAAACGTACGGATTTATCCAAATCTCCTTCCCAAAAACCGACTTTTTCCTGGCCCTCGCTTGTATTTAAATCATTTAATATTGGAAGAGTTGCTTCTATCCAATATTCATATCCACCTGATCCCGATTGATTGGAGTTTTCCGAATCCTGAAATGTTTTTCGATTCGCTCCGGTTATTAAAACTGAAAATGTTCCCAATGCCAACAAAACAACAATTGCCAGACTTCGCTTTACATTTCTTGCAGCATTCTTAACCGATAAGCCTTTTATACTTGGAGTTTGATTGCTGAATTTTGAACTGATCCCATTCAAATAATAATGCACAAATGCAGAAAAAGCTAGCAAAAACAAACCTCCTGCTGATAACAATAACTCAGCATTCTGCTCTAAAGAAGATGAGAATGCATATGCTATAATGGCAATACTCACAAGAAGTGAGAACAATGCGATCCAAATAGAGTAAGTCGATTTCTTGCCTGCGGTATTCTCATGCTTAACATCTTTAATCAGCTCAACAACCGATTGCTTCACCTTTTTTCGGGTTACAAATACAATGCATATGATAGCAATAATCACTCCCGAAGCAAAGCCAATAATCAATGTATTCATATCCAAATGAACTCCCAGCATATTGGTTCGTACCACATCTTGCCAAACGGAATTCAATGCGGATAAGATGAGCTTGTTGTAAATGATACCCAACAATACACCTAAAATACCACCAAGGATTATTGTAATAATAGATTCGTAAATTCGAATGGCAATGATTTTCGACTTGTTAAAACCTAAGCCAAGAAGAATACCTGTTTCCTCATTCCTATTATCCAGATTCAAAGAATAGATTAAAACAGTTAGCAGAATTGCAGCTGCGATAATAAAGAAACTTAAGCTTAAAAACAGACCACCAAAGTCAACCATATTATTGGCTGCCCTTTTTCCTTCATTTCTAACATCTTCAAATCCAACATTCAATACATCTGGTGTAACCAGCTCCTGTACTTTCGATCTGATATCATCTTTTGTTTCAAACCTTACAGCAGTATAAGTCCCGTATTTGTTACTCCATAAGTCAATGGCAGTATTCGATGATATATAGGCCTTTGGTGTACCCTTGTACTTCTTCCAATAATCTTCATCCTTGGGTCTGATTTTTGAAAAATCAACCGGAACACCTGCCTCCCATTCACTACATGAACCAGCATCGGTTAAACCAGGGAATGATGGCATCATAGATTGATCCCAATGCGAATCAGTAATTGGCAGAATTTCTTTAATGGTAAACACTCTTGACTCTTCAACCAATTGCCTTAAAGCACCAATCGTGTAATATTTAATTTGAAGTGTATCGCCAAGCTTAGCGTTTAAATCATCGGCCAACCAAGAGTTGATAATGATTTCATTTTCTTTGATTTCATAAGAATCAACTGAAGTGATAAAAGAATATGGTGTTTCCTTCTCATTTACACCTAAGTTATTCACAAAATAACTTAGCACATACTCTTTTTCACCCGAAATTTCATGAAGCAAATCGGTTATTGGAGTATCAATAAATACACGATCGGATATCAATTCAATTTGAGAACTTCCTTTTACATCTTGAATTTTCAAGCTGGCATCTTCCAATTTCCAATTGGCAGTTAAGCTTTCCTGCAATTGTTGTAAATCCAGCTCTTTTGAACCTTTGGAAGCAAGTAAAATCAAATTGGCCACCGATTTTAACTCCAACTCTTTCGCTAAAAACTCTCTTGACAGAAATACATTGTATGGTGCAACCTGATTGCTTTTCAAGCTAAATCTACCCAATTGTGAATCATCACAAATGGCCTTTACCTTCAGTCTTAAAGCAATATTCTGGTCTTCATCGGAAACAAAAGGTGTATTGGCTGGAATTACACTAGCTTTCTTCAATCGCAACAAAAAAGTATCACCTTGCTTTACATTCATTCGGTCAGCAAGATTTGTACTCAAACAGGCTTCATCTGCTTTTAAATTGTAAAGATGCGTATTGGATAAATTGTTGAAAGAAGCATCAACACCATAAACCTGAATGTTATTGATTCTCGTGTTACTCTCTGGCTGAACAGCTATGCCATCAGTCTGTATAAGAGGAACCACATATGCATCCAGATCAGTTGCAATTTCATTTGCTAGTTCGGCCCGAACAAAACGATCGCCAGTTGTCATGGCATATTCTACTTTGCCTAATCGCAGGTTCACCAGTTCATGCAAGCTATTTCTTACAGAATCGCCTACAATTAAAGCTCCAGTTAATACTGCTGTACTTACAATTGTTCCTAGCAAAACAGCCAAGTGCTGCTTGCGATAATACCATAAACTTTTAAGGATGTATTTCGTTTTATTCATGCAGAGAAGGGTTCAAATTGAGATTTATTGCCTGAATTTACTTAAAAACCCAATGCATCCAATATTTTTTCGTTCAACTTGCGATTCTTCCCTTGGTATGGATAACAATGAATATGTATTGCCGGATTGAAATTCATTTCAATAATGGCATAATTGTCTTTTGTTGCAGGTTTTGTGATGTCTTCAATCATCATGTCCAAGCCTGTAATTCTCACTCCTAAAGCCTCTGCTGATTTTGCAGCAATTTCCTTATAAGAAGGATGAATATCATCCGTAAAATCGATGCTATCGCCTCCTGTGCTGATATTGGAATTTTCTCTCAGGTATACAATTTCATCTTTTGCAGGAATGCTATCAAAATCCAAGTTCTGATCCTGTAAAAACATTGCCTCCGCTTCTTCTAACCTGATTTTTTCCAGAGGTGTTCGGTATCCTCTACCACGCAATGAATCCTTGTTCTTTTCCTCAACCAATTGTTTTATTGAACTACTCCCATCGCCTCTAACATTGGCTGGTACACGGTGAAGAATTCCGGTAACATGTTCGTTAATTACAAAGAATCGATATTCCTTTCCGGAAACAAATTCCTCTATCAAAATGCTATTGTCGTGCTCAAATGCAATTTCTACAGCACGCTTGTATACCTCTTCGCTATTATTTTCTTTTAGAATTGTAATTCCCAAGCCAAAATTGGTTGATTTGGGCTTGATTACAATTCCTTTTCCTTCGAACAAATCAAAATCTGATTGAGCTTCTTTTACATCGCGATAATCCAAACCAGAAGGAACTCTGATTCCAGCTTTTTCCAGAATCTTCTTTGTAACCAATTTGTTTTCCATCATCAAAACACTCGAATAATTGTCTAATGATGTTCGTGTGGCCTGCATTACATATTCGGTTTTATCACCTCTGTGCAGGCTAATAAAGTTCTCGCTTCTATCTAAAATTTTAAATTCCACACCACGGCGCAATGCTGCTTTCATTAACAACTGAGAAGACAATTCCAGGTCTTCAAATCCGTGAAAACGAAAGCCACTCATTTCACTTTCGGTTTTGTATTTTTTTGCAAGCTTTAAATGGAAGTTGATAAAGCCTTCCTCTTCTATTTGCTGCTTTACTTTTAGCGAAGAACGTGTGTCTGGATTAAGGATTAATCCTTCGGTTTCTTCCAAAGCCAATCGATAACATTCATTATCAGTAATTCCTGATGAATTTGCGAATTTTTTGATATCAGACAGAATATTTTGAAGCATTTCATCAATCTTCAGCATATTTCCATCGAAATTTTTCAATAAAAGATCAGGATTCATACCACTACAAGCCACCCAATCGTGATTCTTTGCAGCAATCTTTTGCTCTGTTTCGCTATATGTATTTTCTTCCTCTTTGAACAAACAATACAGCATAAACAGGTGAATAAAATACAACCTATTTTTCGATACACCCGACTTTTCGAAAGGATCCAAATCCAGAATTCGAACTTCAAGATGCGATATGCTCTTACCGTCATCAGCATATTTTAAACGGATTGGCAGATACAACTCTTCATCAAGAAGCAACTTACCTGAATCCACCAAATTTTTCACTGAATCTTTATAAGAAGCAAAACTGTTGAAATCGACAAAATATTCTTCGGCGTTTCTATAGCCTGCAGAACTGGTTCGAATAGAAACCGCTTTTCTACAGCCCATTCTCATTTTTTCCCCAGTACGTAATGACTTCATCTTTAACGATGGATCAGCCTCAGGGCTTTCTCCAAACAACCAAACCAAAAGCCAACGGTAACGCATAAAGTTGCGAACCATTTTCAAGTAAACAGCTTCGCGAAAATCAACCTGATTCCCTTTCCATTTAATGGCTTTACAAAGCTTTCGTTCCAATCGATCTGATAATGAAAAATTGAAATGAATTCCAGACAACATCTGTCTTTCCTTACCATATCTAATGGCCAGTTCTTCTCTGTATTTTTCCTTATGTACTCCTTCTTCTCCAAACTTTGCAATCGGAATTTCTTCCTCTTCCGGCAATAAAGGAGGTAAACTTTGTGGCCATAATAACTCCTCTCCCAAATTTTCCGAAATCACGTCATTTAATGTTTCCAAGAAACCGTGAACCTCAGCAATACTCTTTAAAGGCGGTGTAATCATTTCCACCTGACTCTCGGAAAAATCGGTAGTAATGAATGGATGACGAAACTTATCGCCTAAAATTCCCGGATGTGGCGTATTGGCCATTTTTCCCATTTCATCAACACGAACATTTTCTTTTTCAATACCAAATAAACCATCCGTGATACTTGCTTTAATAGCCTTGCAAGTCAATGTTTCTGCAATATTATTGATTAAATGATCCATCTTATTAAATTTTTCCAAAAGTATTTTTCTTTATATATGCTCTAAGTAGCAAATACATTACAATTCCCTTTAAGATACTACTTCCTGTGATACTCCACCATACACCGTTTAAACTTAAAAATGTATAAAAGCCCAAGAAGTATGCTCCCGGCAAACGCAAGGATGTAAAAATAACACTTACAGTTGCCGATATATTTGTTTTTCCCAAACCATTAAACACGCCGGCATTAATCATCTCCAGACACATAAACAGCTGAGAAACTGCTAAAATCATTAAATATTCCTTACCCATTAAAATACTTTCCTGTTCTGGAACAAATATCGAGAATAAGGTTTCCGGTAATAATAGAAAAATGATAGTAGTTACTGATCCAACAGCAAAAGACATTCTCCAACCTGCCTTGTAAATATTCGGAACTTCAGTTAGGTTTTTAGCTCCATAGCTCTGTCCCACCATAATGGTAACCGCCTGCATAAAACCACCTACAATCATGAATGTAATGGATTCTATTTGTACACCAATTTTTTGCACGGCAATGGCATTAGGGCCCCATTCGGCAATAATTCTAGCTAAGAATATGTAGATTATCGAGAATGAAATTCGTTGAACCGCTGCTGGTGTTCCAACAGCAAATATGGTTTTAAACTTTTCCAGATTAGGCAATAGTCCTCTGAAATTAATATTTGCAGTTTTCTTGTATATCACAAAGAAATAAATCAAGCTTAAACTACGACCTATAATGGTTGCATATGCTGCTCCATCAACACCAAGCGATAAACCAAAGATTAGGATTGGATCGAGTACAATATTGGCAGCAGTTCCAATTAAACTGGCTTTAAAAGAAATTTTGGTTTCCGAATGTGCATTAAACATGCTAATGAATAGAAGATTGGCATAGCTTAATATCACTCCAAATGTGCTAATTACCAAATAAGAGGTGGCCATTTCGTTCACCTCCGGATCCTGCATTTGGAAGAAGTTGATGAACTGTTCGGGGAATCCCCAGAATATAGCTGAAAATACCGTGGCAATAATTCCAATTCCCCAAAGTGCCGAGGTAGCAAATCTACCAGCACCTTCCTCATCCTTGGCTCCTACCGAATGTGATATTTTAATATTGGCTCCTACCGTTACTATGGAAGCCATTGCCCATCCCAGGTGAAGAAAAAAACCTGCCGACCCAACTGCCGCTACTGCATTACTTCCTAACGATCCTACCCATATCATATCGGTAAGATTATAAGCCGTGTGCAATAAGTAAGATCCAATAATTGGTATAGCCAATTTAAATAGATCTTTTCCTACTGCTGAATATTGTTGTTCTCGCTGAAAAAAGTGAGTTATATATCTGATCATAAAAAAAACTCGAAGTACAAGTACAAATGTACAATGTATTTCGAGTTCTATTTCTTAATCTATTGTTAATTTATGAAATCACCCTCTAGTCTTCCCTGAAAGAGTACTATGGCAACTGTTATCATTCTTTCCAAAAACCTCTTTGATTTCCAAATCTAAACTTACCAGGTCCGATAAGTGCTGCAGCCAATGCTCCAAATATATATAGTGCGTTTAGTTCTACAACCAAACCACCATATTCGGTAAATTTGAATATTTCGTGAGCATGAGCCGCTGCTGTGGCTACCAATATGGTAAACGAAATCAATAGTCCGGAAACCCTGGTATACAATCCTAGAATCATCAATATAGGAGCTACAATTTCACCAACATAAACTCCATACGATAAAAACTGCGGCATACCAGCTTGTCCAAGCACATATTTTACTCCTCCAATGCCATGTATCAATTTGTGAATACCATGCGGTAACATTAAACCTGCAACACTTACTCTAAGTAGTAATTTTCCTAAATTTTCCATTTTTCAGTTTTATTAATTTCAAATCTAAAATAGAAAGTAATTCCTTAATAAATTGTTAACTAGCTATAATTTAATTTCGATCAAGGGATAAACAAAATCGATTACCTTTGCTAATTCTATAACTATCAATCAACATTTGAATGAAAAGAAATCCGAATTTTCCTTTTGCCCCTGCAAAATTTCCATTTTTCTATGGCTGGGTAAGTATGGCTGCGGGCACTATTGGTGTACTTTGCAGTATTCCCGGACAAACCATTGGAGTTTCTGTCTTTACCGATTATTTAATTGACGAATTACAATTGAGCAGAGATGTGCTAAGCACTGCTTATTTAATCGGAACCGTAGCCAGTTCCACCATATTGACCTATGCGGGTAAAATATATGACAAATTTGGAGCAAGATTTACTGCCATTATCGCGGCATTAACACTTGCCATTACGCTCATGCTGTTTTCCGCTTCTACAGGTATAGCAAGTGGATTATCAAAAGCCTTCAGCATTAAATATTCTGTGGTTTCATTCGCAATGGTATCCATCTTCTTCTTTCTATTGCGCTTTTCGGGACAAGGTGTATTAACTCTTGCATCGCGCAACCTTATCATGAAATGGTTCGACAAGCGCAGAGGATTGGCCAATAGCATTTCCAGTGCCATACAGTCATTTGGATTTGCTGTAGCTCCATTGTTTATAGCCATGTTAATTGGTGAATTCGATTGGAGAACAGCTTACCAGATATTGGCAATATTAACCCTTTTGTTCGTTGTTTTTGCATTTATCGTTTACCGAGATAATCCTGAAGAATGTGGTTTAATTCCCGATGGAAAAGTACTTGAAGCAAAATCGAAGAACAATACTTCTTTTACTCCCAAAAGAGACTATACTTTACCCGAAGCACGCAGCACATGGGTATTTTGGATTTTTGCCCTTGCCTTATGCTTTAGTGCTTTCTTTGTTACAGGTTTTACATTTAATGTGATCTCTATATTCGATTCATGTGGTTATTCAGAGCAAAAAGCACTGAGCGTATTTATACCAACATCTATCGTTTCAATCATTACAGCCTTTATAGGCAACATTCTTAGCGATTATACACGATTGCAAAAACTGTTATTGGTGTATTTACTTGGCTGTTTGTTATCAGCACTTGGAGTAGCAATTCTTAATTATGCTGTTGGATATTACATTTTAATATTGGGTAATGGTGTTATGGGAGGATTATTTGCAGTATTGGCATCGCTTACCTGGCCTCGATTCTTCGGGCGCAAGCATTTGGGAGCCATTAGCGGATTATCCATGTCGCTTATTGTTTTTGCCAGCGCAATTGCTCCTTTGTTCTTTAGCAGAATTTATACGCTTACTGGTAATTATTTCCTTGCGGGATACATTGGTGTGGCACTTGTGGTGATTCTTCTCCTTTTATCAGGAAA
Source organism: Marinifilum sp. D714 (assembly GCF_030851345.1). Taxonomy (GTDB): domain Bacteria; phylum Bacteroidota; class Bacteroidia; order Bacteroidales; family Marinifilaceae; genus Marinifilum. The sequence continues at coordinate 130,756 of NZ_JALPNU010000009.1, read as the reverse complement.
AGCAAAGAACCCTCAATTGAATTAATTTTTATTGATATTATATTCATTATCTGATGATTTTCGTTAAATTTATTGTCACTTGAACCAAACATATTATTTGAAGTGACTGAAATAGCAAACAACATTCAAAAAGATCTTTTGGATAAGATTGAATCCATACCAGACAAGCAAATTATAACACCTACAATTCCCATAGCCATCTATTTACAAGAATCTGAAAACCTTGCCGCATGGGCAATGGATGATTTGGATCAACTCTCGAAGGTTGGAATAAACATTACACATATTGAAGATTTAAAAGAGCGAATTGAGGCTTGTCGTTTGCTACAGACTGAATGGATGAATATCAAAAGCTGCACTTCAGATGCTAAAATCAAGTGGCAAAAAGACTCTGAAGCTGGCTATGCGCTACATAAAGAAATCTTACACGATTTTAATTTTGCATTTAGAAATGATAAAAATCTAACTGGAATAGTAAAACGGATTAAATTGAGTCATGGTTATGCCAGTTTGGTGCAAAACCTAGCTACTTTTGCTCAAATTGGCGAGAATAATAAGGAACTTTTGGAACAAATTCATTTCAACTTTAACAAGCTTGAGCAAGCACTCCATTTATCTGAAACTCTTTTCTACGTTCGCAACGGTTATAGATCCAGTAAGGATAAGAAGCACAAACAAAAGGTATTGAGAGACAAATCGTACACTTACCTTAAATTATTGCTCGATGAAATTCGATTATCAGGCAAATATGTGTTCTCCAATAACAAAGAACGCCTTCAAGGCTATAAAGTGAACTATTTTATCCAAAAAAGAGCATCTCAAAAGGAATAAACCTCTCCTTATGGGAAAATTGCTATTCCCATTTACCAATTGAGTACTTCTAAAGGTAAGAAATGTTCTCTTGCATTATTAATTTCCGACTTGTGATATTATTTACCTTCTTGCACTTTATTTAAATATCTTGCGTTTTTTATTTTAGCCTTGCATAGTATTTCGATGTCTTGCACAGCAAGGCTTGGTTATTTTCCGCAAGACTTTCTTTTATTCTACAAGTCATTTATTTTTATTGCAAGACTATTATTTTCCCTGCAAGATTCTGTTATTATTTACAAGACTTCATTTCTTAAAATTAGGAATACGGATTTTCACGATAGGGATACAATTTTTTGCGATGGTTGTCTATTACGGGCAATTAGCCTATTAAAACAGCAAACAGGGCATCATTATTTTCCTAAAACAGAAAGGTTACACGCAAAGGGCACAAAAAGAATAAAACTAAAGAACGCAAAGGATATCTGTTGAAGATGTAGCCTTTGCGTTCTTTTCGTAAAACGCTTCTATATGAATCTTTATTTCTTCAAATCCGCTACCAATCGATTAACAGGAATCAAATCAAACTCCCCAAATTGTTCCGCCTCGTAATGCTTGATAAACTCTTTATTAATCATGAAGATTTTGCTGTTGTAGGTATCCTGAGGATAGGTATTCTCTGCATGAAAGTCATCAAAATCGGTAAAGTTTAGCGGACAAGCCGATAACTCCCAGGCATCGCCTTCCTGGTTCATAAACAGTAGCGGAAGTCCATGAGTTCGACAAATAAACGGACGAGATGCGTAGATCTGGCACAAATCATCAATCAGGAAATTACATTCCTCTGCCTCATCATCAAGTTCTCGGTATTGAGCAGGAGGATTCTGCTTCAACTCATCAAGTATAGCAAAATACTCTACTGGTAAAACCTGAAAATTCATACAACACTCCGAACAACCTTTCTTACATGCCATTTGATCTTTATGCAGATTTGCCAGTTTTCCACTCAACTCACTAACCTCATCTCTTAGCTGGCGATACTTTGCCAATTCTTCTCTTGCCTTTTCGTTCATTTTTATTGGATTTTGTGCAAATGTAGAAAAAGTATTTAACACACTCCTTGAATCCCTCCTGAAAGGGAGACTTTGGTAGCTGCAAGTTTGCTATTGATTACTGATAACTGTTCACTGATAACTGAAAAGGTAAAATATCTGCCAATTCAATTTTCTCAGGACTTACAGCAGCACGAATGGGATACACCTCTACTCCACTCTCGTAGGCTTTTTTCAGTGTTGCGGCATAATCAGGATCGATATCGAAGGCCGGGGTGAAGATTTCTACATCGCTGCGTTGAATTACATACACCATTACGGCGCGTTTGCCTTCCGCTTTTACTCTCATTAAAGTTTCCAGGTGTTTCTTGCCTCTAGTGGTTACAGCATCGGGGAAACGAGCATATTTTCCATCCTTTAAGCTCACGTTCTTCACCTCTATAAAACAATCTTCATCCTCATTGCTGGCAAATACATCAAAGCGGCTATCCTCGAATTTTACTTCCCGCTTTACGGTAGTATACCCCTTTAATGCTTCTATTTCCTGATTCAGCACAGCTTCATAAACCAATATATTGGGAACCGCTGTATTGATCCCTACCCAATCGCCATTGATCTTGATCATCTCCCAAGTATACTTGGTTTTGCGTTTGGGATCATCAACATGCGTAAGGAATACCTCTGCTCCTTCCTCCAGGCAAGATTTCATACTGCCGGAATTTGAGGTGTGTGCAACTACAACTTCACCATGATCCAGTTCCATATCTGTTAAAAATCTTTTGTATCGGCGAATGAATTTGCCATGTACAAGAGGCTTAGGAAATATCATATATTAATATTTAGAAATTTGAAGCAAAGAGATAAGCATTAGTTAGTGCCTATAATACTTAAAGTGCCTTAAGTACTTAAAGTTAAATCACCAACAACTTTTAATCCCTAGGTTTAATTAGATTTTTATAACTGTAATCAGGAATAAAAAATATTAAAAACAGTGCTCATTTACTTATCTGTTTTTCAACTTTAGTCACTTTCAACTTTAAATACTTAAAACACTTTATATTACTTTTGATTGACATTTAAATTTTCAAATCAATGACAAATATATGTTGATTTGAGCTACTTTTGCCTCATCAGAACCAAGAATCTAAACATGAGCAGCGAAATACTTCCTAAAATATTTATCTACAACCCTACATGCGAAATTGCCATTGCCAATGGTACAGTAAGCTATATGCCCAATAAAACACTTTCGCGATTTGAGAAGGATTTGGATGTTTTGCCCATGCATTTTGCCAATGAAAAAGATATGGTTTTGGTAAATCAGTTGCCTGATCAGGAATTTATAAAGCTTATGCAAGAAGCTGGCATTTCTTTGCCAGAATTCAAACTGTTCGAATCATCGATACAGGATAAAGAGTTTGTAAACAGTGCCAAAGAGAGTTTGGAACCCTGGGGATGGAGTCCAAGAATTCATCATGTCTTCAAACACCTGAAAGCTTCTTGTCAGCAAGAATTTAAAAATCGCCCCAATGCTGAATGGCAGGCGAATCACAAGGATTTATATAGTCGTAGAAAAGCCTTGGAAGTTTTGAACTTTTTTCTGGATCACACAGACGACCCCTCTTATATCGAAAAAGAGCAAATTGCTATAATATGTACTTCCGTTTCTGAGGTAGAAGAGTTAATTAATAAGTGGAAGCAGATTGTAATTAAAGCTCCCTGGAGTTCTTCGGGTAGAGGCCTGCAGGTACTTCGTCAACCTCAGCTTAATGATTCCATCATTCAATGGATTAATGGCACTTTGGGTATTCAGGGCTATGTAATGGTTGAGCCTTTATTGGATAAGAAATACGATTTTTCTCTTCAATATTATATTGATGCCAAAGGTGCGCTGGATTATATCGGAAATGGTTTTTTTGCAACCAATAGCAATGGCCAATACGATGGTAATATTTTGGGTGGAATGCCTGCAGAAGTGAAAGATTTTCTTTCTGATGATAAGGTGCAACAATTATCGGAAGGCATAAAAGAAGCTTTGAATTCTTGTGATGTTGCTAAGAATTATTGTGGCTATTTGGGTATTGATTGTATGCTATACAGAGATCAAAATGGAGAAATGAAACTTCAACCCTGTCTGGAAATCAATTTGAGATACAATATGGGTATTCTTGCCCTGAAAATTGACGAGCATTTACATCCTGATACCAAAGGAATATTCAAAGTGCATTTTCAACCAAAATCTACATTTGATCAGTTCCATAAAGAAATGGTAATGAATCATCCATTGAAATGGAAGGATGGCAAATGGTTTGAAGGATATTTGCCTTTGGTGAGTTTTAATCAGAGTAAGGTATTTGGAGCCTATTTGTTACTGGAGAGAAAATAATCAGTGCCTTTAAACAATTTAACCCTTCGACCGTTTGACCCTTCGACTGTTTGACTGTTTGACTGTTTGACCCTTTTAGACTTTGATAAAAAAGGAGCCCGAAAATCGAGCTCCTGAAAGGAATCAAACTAGTTAGCAGTAATTGTAACCCTTATTAAGTCTGTTATAGCTGGATATGTAAATCCATCATTTACTTCCATAACTGCTTTCACTTCTTCATCCCCTGTATCTGGTCCACTCTGACGTGGCGCTTGATTATTTCCTGCTCCTGGATACTCATTCAATTCGGTACCAGCATCCCATAACATCAATTGATTTGTAACATCACCTGTAACAGGAATCCCATTCTTGAATAGGTAAATTCCTTTATCTTCAAAAGCAACAAACAAATCATTAGACTGTACCAACATTGTAGCAAGATTAAAGTAATCCAGTTCACTTGCCTCAAAAGTAAATTCATATGATTCTCCTATGAATATAGGTGCTCCACCACTTCCTCCAACAGGAATTGAAAATACTCCATGTGCATTAACACCTTGTAATCCTTCTAATGAAGCATTTAAATCCGCTGGACTGCCATCTTCGGCAAGAGCTTCCAATCCATTTCCAAAATCTAGAGAACCATCTTTAAACAATGGGTATCCTCCATGATTTAACACAAAAACACCTGGTGCAAATGGAGTAACATATCCACTGTTTTCATCCAAATACATTCCCAAATCGGAGTTCCCTCCATCTTCGGCCAAGACTTCCAACCCATTGGCTGCAGCCATATTTTCCTCAAAAATTGGCATTCCTGAATTGTGCACAACCCATACACCTGGTGCTATTGGAGTTTGGAATGCATACATATCAGATACGTTGGTAACTGTTACAGTAAATTCTGTACCACCATCATGACTTAACTCTACTTTGATCACCTGATCATTTGCCGGATAAGTAAAGCCATCAGCAACTTCTTTCACAGTACCATTTTCTGTAGTTCCTGTATTTGGTCCGGACTGACGTGGTGCTTGGTTAACTCCAACTCCTGGTTCTTCATTCACCTCTGTACCTGCATCCCAAAGCATTACTTCACTGGTTACATCTCCTGTGACAGCATCTCCATTTGCATCATAAAGTGCTAAACCTGTATCACCAAAACCATAAAATAAATCGTTAGATTGTACAAACATGGTGGCAAATGATAAGTATGCACCTTTACCAGCATTGAATTTATAGGAATAAGATCCTCCCGGACCTGCTGCATCAGTGGTTCCAGATTTAAAGAAAGCCTTTCCGGTTTGAATATTCTCTATGGTAACTGTAAAGTTTCCGGAAGCTACAGGAGGTAGAAATGTATCGTTGTCATCGTCGCAAGCAGATAAAACGAATAAGCTTGCAGCTGCAAATAATAGTAAATTTCTCATAACAAACATTTTTTGGATTAATACTTTAAAACTTTAATTCAAAAGTACTTTCCTCACAATCCAAAAAATGTAAGCTGCATCACATAAAGGTCAGAAAGTGGAATTTTTATAACTTTTCCAGTCCCCGAATTCGAATTTCTTTTCTTGTGTAATTTATGATTCCATCCTGTTTTAATTCATTAAACAGCCTGGTTACCGTCTCTCTTTTTGTTCCGATTAAATCGGCAAAATCTTTTTGTGTCAGAAAATGATTTATAATAACCTCTGAACCACTTTCAATCCCATTCTCATCCGCCATTTCTTTAAGAAATTCGCACAAACGAGTCTTCACATCTTTATGCAAAAGAGCTTCGAACCTGCGTTCCATCTTTTTTATCCGAAAACCTATTAATTTGTATATCGATAAACCAAAATTCTCATTTTGGCGCATCAATTCATACATATCGGGAAGTTGCATTGGGCATATTTCGGTTGGTTCGGTGCAAGCAAGCGCATAATCATCCCTTTTCTCTTCTCCCAATAAAGCTTTCTCTCCAAAAATCTCTCCTTTACCCAATATTGCTTTCACAATTTCTTCTCCATCTTCGCTATAGGAAACAATTTTAACTTTCCCTTTGCTCACCATAAAAATGGATCTGGAAGAATCATCAGGAAAATATATCACATCTCCTTTTTTAAATCCCTCAAAATGATCTTTTTGGTATTGCTTTAATTTATGTGGACATAGAATTTGAAACAGATTCACATTCTCGAAACACCAAATTGAGTTACCCATTTTATCAATTGATTTTGTAATTGAATTCAGCCCTCTCATTCCTTATGAAAGGGCTGCAATATTTTTTGATCCTAATGATGATGGTGATGTTTTCCTGGACCGAAATACAAATGCGAGAAGTCATGAACCGCATTGTTCAATTTCTTAATTACATTTAAATCGGTTGTCTGTTTGGCTTTCATTGCATACACACAAATTTCATGAAGTTTTGCCAATAGTTTCTGATTCTTCTTCATTTTCTCAGCATCATCGGTAAGTTTTACACGCTGAAACATGAAGTATTGAGTAGCAATCTCCTGCAGTTTTTTAGCATGCTCTTCTTTGTTGTTTACCCAGCGAACCAATTGATTGTAATTCACATTCTCTTCAGCTGATAATTCTACAATTTTTTTCATACTCTTCTCAATGGTGGAGATATGCTCACTCATCAATACAACGCGAACCGAATCGGCATAAATACCACATGGCACCTCGCAATGTGCAAAAGTATTTTTCTGATTACCAATTATTAAAAACAATGCAAATGCAAGCCCTAAACCTGTAGTTCTAATTAATTTTCTCATAACAACTAATATTATTTAATGATATTAAATTCTTATTTAAAATTAATCTATTTAATGAACATTACAAATACAATTTAGCATTATATCACAGTTGTAAAATGAAAAATTGTCGTTTAAATGACAATATATGGTATTCTGCTATTGTAACTTCATTCGCAACAATATCAAATATAGGCTTATCGATTTGAATCTTTTAAATAATGAAACAGAAAACAATACGAATAATAATTGGAGGTACTGTGACTAGTGCTATCCTAACCAGTCTTTTATATGGGTTTGTATTTACCAGTTACCTTGCCGAAGAACTTGCTATACCATGGACAGGTTTTCGTCAACAAATCCTCCTGATAGATTGGACCTGTTTATTCTTCGTCTCATTTGCTGCAGCTCTGCTTATGGGATTGCGAATCAATAGCTTTAATGCCACCAAAGGCATTATAGTTGGTGGCATCACTGGTCTAATACTCTTATTTATTAGCTTTTTTGCTGGAGTACAATTTTCTGGAAGTGGGTATTACCTGTTTTGTTATTTAATGTGGGGCTGGATTTTGGGAATAATCATCCACAAAAAGAATCGATTAATAATAAGACAATTTTAACTTCCGCTAAACCAATTTTTAAAACTACTAACCTTTTCTCTACTTACAATTAACTCTTTATCGCACTCTGCATTTAAAATTACCTTTAAGCGAGAGTTTGAATGCACCAATACATCGTTAATTGCGTTGATATTTACAATGAAAGAACGACTGATGCGGTAAAAATGCTTCGGATCTAAAAGATCTTGCAGCTCTTCCATTTTGTAATCGATAATGTACCTTTTTCCTTCATTCAATAAAATGAAAATATCTCTTCCTTCTGAATAAAAAAGTTCTATGCTTTCTGCTCTAAAAGATTTTAACTTCTCACCAACCTTTACCATGAACCTGGTCTTGTAATCTTTTTGAATGTTTGCCAATGCAGCACTTAACTCTTCAATGCTTTTTATTGATTGATTCCCAAAAGACTCTTTCATGCTTTCGTACTTCTTAAGTGCATCATACAGACTATCGAAAGTAACAGGTTTTAAAAGATAATCCACACTATTCAGCTTAAATGCATTCAATGCATATTCATTGTAAGCAGTGGTAAATATTATAGGAGTTTTAACCTGAACTCTATTGAAAATTTCAAAGCTTAATCCATCCACCAAGTGGATATCCAAAAAGATTAAATCAACTTTATTTTCCGGATTTCCAAGCCAAACTGAAGATTCTGTAATGGATTCAAATCTGTCAATTATTTTAATTTTTGGATCATACTTGTGTAATAATCGCTCCAGTTTATCCGCAGCTAATACTTCATCTTCAATTATAATAACATTCATTTTTAGGCGTAGTGTATTTAGTGTCTGTTAGTCTTCTATGTTAATTTTAGGAATCGATACATGAATATAATCATTAACTCTTTGCCATTCGAACTGAGAATCTGTATAAAAAGATAATGTCTTTTGTATCGCCTCCTTTAAGTTTTTGAACTTAGGCAATGGTTTTAGTCGCTCCGATGATAAAAACTTAAAGAGAATTGTATCGTCTGAACCTTCAATGAAGATTTCCAATTTCGTATTCAAATCAACCTGTTGACTATATTCAATCAATTGAATGGTTTGTAAAATCATATTTGGAACAACATGTATATTATTTATGTCATCCAGAGCCCAATTTACAATTAAATTATCTGAGTAATCGTAATTTCTAAGTTTTATATATTCTTCTATTTTTAATTTCTCTTCTTCCAGCGTTATGATCTCAGAATATCGATTGCCCAGTATTCTTCTGTAGAATAGTGCCAGATGATCAATATACTCCTCTGCTCCTTCCACCTTATCTTTTCTTATCAAACTGATTACACTTTCCAAAGATTCATATAAGAAATCAGGATTCAGTTTGTTTTTAAACACTTCTAATTCAAATTCGATATTCTTTCTATTCATTTCCTCTTTTTCAAGCAAAAGGGAATTTTGTCTGTCCAGGAAACGAATACTTAAATAAAAAAGGTGAAACAGAATGCCAACCAGAATAAAGATGATTAGGAATGAAACAAGTTCAGAAGAAAACTCACTAATCCCAATTACAAATCTAAAGTAAACTGCGAATAGGGCATAAACCAAACCTATGGTAATAAAAAAGCTTCCCGTATAAATGACTGAAAATTTTAGCAGCTTATTTCTGTTTAGAATTCTAATCTTGTCGGTTTTCAATAGCCAGAACCTGTAGGATTCGAATAATATTGCAGTTACTGCAATCAGGAATATTAATTCTTCAGGGCTAAAGTTATTGCTGATCTCTGCTAAACGATCAAAAATTAATAGCATTAAAAGATATACCAATATCGCAACACATGGAGGTGTAATCAAACGGTATATATTATTGTTTAAATAGTTGGCTTTCATAAGGTAAAGTATTATTTTACGATTGAAGTATTAATGGCAGACTTACCTTAAAATGCTCATTTTTATCCAGCAAAATACTGTCATTGGTAAAATATGAATATCTCTTTTTAATATTCTCTATTCCAATTTGAAATGATTCTGGCTGCTCCCTTAGTGGATTTATGTTATTCTTTACGCACAAATAATTATTGTCGATTTCAATATCTACTGACAAAGGTGATGTTTGTGAAATTAAATTGTGCTTAATGGCATTTTCAACCAGCATTTGAACCGAAAGTGGAGGCACATATGATTCCATGGCATTTTCAGGAATATTAATTTTTAATTCGTAAGCTTCCTGAAATCTTACCTGCAACAGATAATTGTATGATTGAACAAAATCCAATTCCTTTTGTAGTGGTATCAATGGCCTATTGTTTTGCTTAAATATAAAACGATAACTTTCAGCAAACATTCGAATAAATTTCTCCGCCACTTTCTTATCCTTATAAAGCAGGGATGATATGGTATTTAAAGAATTAAATAAGAAGTGTGGATTTAATTGAGATTTTAATGCCTCGAATTGCAAGTTTAGCTGGTTGTTCATCAGCTCCACCGATTTAATTTCCTCTTCGCGCATCTGATTGAATGAGTAGATCATGAAGTCGATGATACAATACACAAGAACCACCAAAAACAGAATCAATAGTGTTTTAAATATTTCATCATTGTAAATCAACCAAAATTGAGAATAACTTAAATCACCTCTTAACGAAATCAAAAACATTTCAGAATAAATGGCAATTAAAATCAAACCTATGAGGTACAAAGCTGTACATTGGATAAAAAAACGTATGGCATGCCTCTGTTTCCAACTCACCAACTTATTAAGATATTTGCCAACAAATAAGGTAGATATACCTGCCCACAAACCAAATACAGCACTGGGTAAATATCCAGTCAACTGATATTCAAAACCAGGCAATTCACCTACATAGCTATAAAATGCCAGAATGTAACAAAGCATTCCAAGAATAGGACTAATGATAATAAAGCGGAGATTTTTATTCACGGTTATGGGTTTTCTCTGATTTCACATTTAAACCTGTGTTCGATTTAAAGATACGGCAATGAATTTGTCGAATTGCAATCTTTCTAAAAGAATTCAATTTATCGAGTTTTTCACTCGATAAATCGATCTTGTAACATCTATTTCCTTAATTTTCTTTTGAATAAATGGCTTTCATTACTTTGCCATACTCGTACTCTGAGCTTATTCCCTGCGCTGCTTTGATTAAAGCATCTTTAATTTCTTCATCATCCAAATTCATTTCATGGATTGCTAATAAAAGAAAACTTGCCAATTCGTAATTAGAGGATATGTTTTCTGATTTGGCAATAAGAGTTAATTGTTGCTTTTTAGTCAAATTCCCTTTCACCAAAAGAGACTTATAAAATTTACTTAACTCATAGTTTGATGAAATATCATCCGAAGCTTTCAATAAAAAGTCAAATCGATCCTCTCCCAACTGTTCGTATTCTATCAGTTGATTCAGAATTCCCTTATAGGTATAATCTGATGATATATTTCCTAACAATTCAGTAAATTCATTTAAATTGGATTTGCTAACCATCTCTTCTCGAATCATGGAGTTAATGATTTGTCCCATCTCATAATCCGAGGATACCGACTCAGTTAGTTCTATTATTTTACCTACATTGCCTGATGACAACCCTTCATTTTTAATAATCGACTTAATAATCTGTGATTTTTCATAGTTGGATGAAAGCTCTTCAACTTCACTCAACAATTTATTCATTTGAGCACTTGTAAGCTTATCATCAGCAAGAGCCATCTTCATTAAGTTCGATTTCTCGTAAGATGAGCTGATATCTCCCATAGCATCAATAAAGTGCGTAAAGTTTTCTTCATTAAGCTCATTTAATTTATAAACTGATTTTAAAACCTGGGAGAGTTCATAATTGGATGAAATCTCTTCTAAACTGTTAAAAAACTCAGCCGAAATTTCAGGATCTTGAATAAATACTGGATTGTACTTCTTGTAAATCTGAGACAATTCATAATCCGAACTAATTCGATATGGAAATTCTCTTAGTAAATTTTGAAGTTCGCTCTTATTTAGTTTATTATTCTTTAATAAATATTTTACCATGCGCGAACGATAATAATCACTATCCGTTTCCTGCAATTCATTCAAAAAGCCTGTAACACCAGATTTCTTATAGATTTTATTTACTCTATTCTCAAGATCAAGGCCCGAATTTCTAACAATATCCGGAAGCATTTTCTTCATCCAGGCACGCCCCTTAGGTTCAAAATCAACCTCTCTGCTTCCTTCAAAGTAACGATAGTTAATTCTCCCTTCATCGGATCTGATGTACAATTTGCGTTTCATACCGAAACTCACCATGCTTATTTTGATGTACGCATCATCCGACATGGCTTTTACATCGGTATAGTCTTCATTAAATTCAATATCACCATTGGTAGAGATTTTAATATTTTCAACCCTCCAATTATTATTCTTGGTTATCACAATATCCCAATCGCCATTACCTGCATTTGCAGCATTACATGATAATGTCGACAACATTACGACTGCCATTAGGCTTAGTAAAAATTGTAAATGTGTTTTCATATGCTTGTATATTATTTTTTTGTGACGTTTATATTTTATCCTACGATACAATATTCCGAATAAAGCATACAAGAAAAAAACAAATTGACATCAACTGTAGTTTCGATGTAGTGAATTGTAAGAAGTACGTATTAAGAGGAAACGAGAGAATAATCTGAATAGAGACGGCATAAATGCCGTCTGAAAAGAAAGATTGACTTGTTACTCAGGAAAACATCCAATAAGACGCAGATTGTCATGATTATTTATGATTGGGATAAGGTAACTTTCAGCAAATTTCACTCACCCAACGAACCACATCATAACCAATCATCTGAAACCCCAAAAATCTGCGTCTAATAACAAAAAAAAGCCATCTCAAACGAGATGGCTCATATCTATCATATGTGATATTTCTTACATGTTCATACCACCACAAACGTGAAGTGTTTGACCTGTTACGTATGAAGACAAATCAGATCCTAAGTAAACACATGTTTGAGCAATTTCTTCTGGAGTACCACCACGTTTCAATGGAATTTTTCCAGCCCATTCTTTTACTACATCTTCTGGTAATTTACCAGTCATTTCAGTAATAATGAAACCTGGAGCAATTGCATTAGAACGAATACCTCTAGAACCTAGTTCTTTAGCTACAGATTTTGTAAATCCAATGATACCTGCTTTAGAAGCTGAATAGTTTGCCTGCCCAGCATTACCGCTAACACCAACTACAGAACTCATGTTGATGATAGAACCACTGCGCTGCTTCAACATTGTTCTTTGAGCTGCTTTGGTAAAGTTGAAAACAGATTTCAAGTTCACATTGATTACTGCATCCCACTGCTCTTCAGTCATACGCATTAATAAAGTATCCTGAGTAATACCAGCATTGTTTACCAAGATGTCAATAGCACCAAATTCTTTTACGATTTCAGCAACTACTTTATCAGTATCAGCAAAGTTACTTGCGTCAGAAGCATATCCTTTTGCTTTTACACCGTAAGAAGCAATTTCTTTTTCAGTTTCGATAGCTTGCTCATTGTAGAACAAGTCAGTAAAAGCAACATTACAACCTTGTTTTGCAAATTCAATTGCAACCGCTTTACCAATACCGCGAGAAGCACCGGTAACAATCGCTGTTTTTCCTTCTAATAACTTCATTTGAAATTCTATTTTTATTAAAAATATATTCTTAATTAAGGATGATGTTCCCACTCACACACGAGCCCAAACACCAAAATCGCTAACAAATATAAAATATTTTCAGGGATATCTACTTTTGTTTATGTCTCCTAAAAAGAAAGCACATCCTCATTTGATAAATTCCTTTACAAAAATGATTTTACTACACAGCACAATTCCAACACATTACAACCCTTACTCTATTTAATCAAACTGTAAATTTCTTCTAGAATTTCGCTAGCTTTTCCTTGAAGAAAAAAATCAGTAATTCCATCTGTATAGTTCGACTCCCCTGTATTGATTTCGATAACCACTGCTCCATTTCGTTTGGCTTCGGTAGGAATCATGGCAGCAGGCATAACTTCCCCTGTAGTTCCTACCACCAATACCACATCAGCATCTCTGGCTGCCTGCAATGATTTTCGATAAGCTGTTTCAGGAATCCCTTCTCCAAAAAAGACAAAGTCAGGTTTCAGAATTTTCTTATCATTCACACATTTGGGAGGCAATTCCTCCAAGTCTACCTCAGATGGAATGTAGCTTTTACCACATTGCAAACAAACCAACTTTTGTGAATTGCCATGGAATTCGTAAACCACTTTCGATCCAGCTTCCTGGTGCAGATTATCAATATTTTGGGTTACCACTGCTTTTAGTAAACCTTTCTCCTCAAGCTGTGCCAACACTTTGTGAGCTCCATTGTACTTTGCTTCACCAAAAAAATCATAAAAGATCGATTTAATAGCCTTCCAGGATTCAACAGGATTCAAATGAAAATAATCCAAATCGAGACATTGTGGATCATATCTACTCCACAATCCATCTGGACCTCTGAAGGGTGGTATTCCACTTTCAACAGATACTCCCGCACCAGTAAAGGCAATCATTGATTTAGAATTGGAAATGATATCGGCAACTTTTTGTAAATCTTCTTTCATGGTTTAATTCAATATTTTACTTGTAACAATGTTTGGAAAATTTCACTTTAAAAACAGATAACCATTCCTTGATTTAAATATTTTTTAAAGATTTTATCGCTGATTTTCTGACATTTACAACTAGTAACGATTTGTTAACATTGCTGTAATATTCCTGTAACATTAGTATTCTAACATTGCAGTGTGAAAAGATACAAGTTAGTTCTTTTTACACTATGTAAATGTAACAAACAAGATTTTAAAATATTATAAATCTAAGAACAATCGTTTTTTAAACTAAAATTTAAACCAAGATGAAAAAATTACAATTGCTTTTTACTGCTGTTATTGCAGTTGCCTTAATGGCAAGTTGCGGGAATACAGGTAAAGATAAAACTGCAAGCAACAAAAAAGCTAAAACAATAACAGGTGCTGGAGCTACTTTCCCACAACCATTTTACAACAAAATTTTCAAGAGTTATACCAAAGAAAAAGGTTTATTGGTTACCTATGGTGGAATTGGTTCTGGTGGAGGTATCCGAAGCTTAAAAGATAAAATCGTTGACTTTGGAGCAAGTGATGCATTCTTAAATGATAAGAAGCTAGCCGACATGCCAGCGGAAGTACTTCACGTTCCTACTTGTTTGGGTGCTGTAGTTGCTGCGTACAACCTGCCTGGAAAACCAGAATTAAAATTCACACCAGAATTGATGGAAGGTGTTTTCATGGGTAAAATCAAAAAATGGAACGATGCTAAAATTGCAGCAGTAAACCCTGGTGTAAAACTTCCTGACATGGAAATCACGGTTGTTTACCGTTCTGACGGATCAGGTACTACTTTTATCTTTAGCGATTACATGAGCAAAGTAAGCACTGAATGGAAAGAAAAAATTGGTGCTGGTAAAGCTTTAAAATGGCCTGTTGGTATTGGTGCAAAAGGAAACCCTGGTGTTGCTGGTACAATTAGCCAAACAGAAGGTGCTATTGGTTACATAGGATCTGAGTACGCTTTCGCAATGGGTATTCCTGTAGCAAGCATCCAGAACAAAGCTGGTAACTTTATCCTCCCTTCTGTTGAGTCTGTAAGTGCATCGGCTAAAGGTGAAATGCCAGCTGATACTCGTGTAAGCTTAACCAATACCGATGCTGCTGATGGATATCCTATCTCTAGCTTTACTTGGTTAATTCTGTACAAAGAGCAAAACTACAACGACAGAAGTGCTGATCAAGCTGCTCAAACCATCAAATTAATTGAATGGGTTGTAAGTCCTGAAGCTCAAAAAGAAACTACAAAAGTACACTATGCTCCACTTCCTGAAGCTGCAGTGGCTAAAGCCAAAGCAGTTCTTGGTAAGGTAACTTATAACGGAAAAGCATTAAAATAAAACAATTGACTTCGGTCAAACAACGAGCTTGTAACAGCTAAATAAAAAGTTCTCCAGACTACCAACTGGTACAAGCTCGTTCTTCTATTACACTGAATCGTTCAAATCTTATGAACAGCGAAAAAATCTTCAAATATCTATTAGTTAGCAGTGGTGTTCTTATGGTGCTAATTGCCTTGGGAATTGTTGCTACACTATTTGTTGGCTCCATCCCTTCTTTTAAAGAGTTTGGGTTTGGATTTTTATTTTCTACAGAATGGGATCCAACAGAAGGACGTGAAACCTATGGTGCTTTGCCATTTATAATCGGTACACTCCTAACCTCCATTCTGGCTTTAATCATTACATTTCCATTCGCCTTTTCCATTTCCTTATTCCTAGGTGAATATTTTAAAGATGGTGCCTTGCCTTCCTTTTTAAGGTCAGTAGTTGATCTGTTGGCTGGTATTCCATCGGTTGTATATGGATTGTGGGGATTTTATGCATTAAAACCATTGGTTGCAGAGCTAGGTCTTAATGCACAAGGATTCGGAATATTCACATCATCGGTTATTCTGGCGATCATGATTATTCCATATGCTTCTTCTCTTGGTGCCGAAGTAATTTCAATGGTTCCAGGCAGTTTAAAAGAAGCTGCTTACTCACTTGGAGCGACACGCTTCGAGGTAGTTAGAAACGTAATTGTTCCTAACGCAGGTTCAGGAATATTTGCAGGTTATATACTCGCACTGGGTAGAGCAATTGGTGAAACCATGGCAGTTACCATGTTGATTGGTAATTCCAATAATATGCCAACAGGAATTTTCGATTTGGGAAATACCATGGCCAGTTTGATTGCAAACCAGTTTGGCGAAGCAGAAGGATTAAAATACACTGCCTTGATCGAGATCGGATTGATCCTATTCGTCATCACCGGTATCGTAAATTATATCGGAAAATTAATCATGAAAAAATTATCGGCTTAGCCTATATTATATAAAGAAATGAATATCTCTACAGAAATATCAGACAGGAAGATGAAGCAACGCTTGTTGAAAGACAAGATCTTTACCAATGCAATGATCTTCCTTGCTTTCCTTTCAGGTGTGCCTTTATTCCTGATTCTATACCAATTGGCAATAAAAGGATACCGTCAGTTGAACATCAGCTTTTTCTTCGAGGAAGCACCTGATACCATGGAAGCAATGGTGGCAGTTGCAAACAACGAAATTATTCCTGGTGGAATTGCCAATGGTATTGTAGGTACATTAATCATTGTTGGTTTAGCTTCATTAATCGCTATTCCAGTTGGTATTATTTGTGGAACCTATCTAGCCGAGAATGCCGAAGGGAAATTTGCAGGTTTGGTTCGATTTATTGTTGATATGCTTCAAGGTGTACCTTCTATCGTTTTGGGCGTAATCGGTTACATCTGGATTGTTAAGCCAGTGACCAATGGTTTCTCCGCTTTGGCTGGTAGTGTTGCCTTATCAATTATGATGTTACCATCAATTGTGCGATCAACAGAGGAAACATTAAAAATGATACCAGGCACATTAAAAGAAGCTGCTTTATCACTAGGTGTTCCCTATCACAAAGTGATCCTTAAAGTGATTCTACCAACCGGTATCTCAGGTATCCTAACCGGAGTAATCCTTGGGATATCACGTATTGCAGGAGAAACAGCCCCTCTTATGCTTACAGCTTTGGGAAGCACTGTTGTTAATACCAATATCACAGAGCCATCAAGTGCTGTACCTCTCTTGGTTTGGGAGTTTTATAACGATCCTAATCTAGTAAATATGATATGGAGCGCCTCCTTATTCTTATTACTATTAATCCTAGGTCTGAATTTATCAGCTAAAGCAATCGCGAAAAAATGGAAAGTACAATACTAAAACAAGTTCAAATGCCTACAGAGCAAAAATATAAAGAGAACGTCGTGATAAAGAATCCAATTGAAAATATTGAATCTCCAGTTTTAAAAATCGATGATTTATCGGTTTCTTACGGAGGAGATAAGTATGCAATACAAAATGTATCTGCAGGTATTGCCAAAAATAAAATTACTGCAATTATGGGTCCTTCGGGCTGCGGAAAAAGTACGCTTTTAAGAGCCATTAACCGCATGCACGAATTGTATCCAAATACCCATAACAAAGGTGGAGTTTATCTGGGTGATGAAAACATCTATGAACTAAATCCAATTCAATTGAGACGAAAAATTGGTATGGTGTTTCAACGTCCAAATCCATTTCCTACCATGAGCATTTACGATAATGTAATTGCAGGTTTTAACTTGAATGGAATTAAACTAAAGAGATCTGAAAAAGATGAAATCGTTGAAAAGTCATTACGAGAGGTGGCGCTTTGGGACGAGGTAAAAGATGCCCTACACAACAGAGGAACTTTCTTGTCAGGTGGTCAGCAACAAAGATTGTGTATTGCACGTGCTTTGGCATATACCCCCGACATTATTTTACTTGATGAACCAACTTCGGCACTTGACCCAATTGCAACTTCGAAAATTGAAGACTTGCTGGTGAAATTGAAGAAAGATTTTACAATTGTATTGGTAACGCACAACATGTCGCAGGCTGCTCGTATTTCTGATTACTCTATGTTTATGTATCTTGGAGAGTTGGTAGAGTATGGCAAAACAAAGCAAATGTTTACCACGCCTAAAGACAAGCGCACCGAAGAATATCTAACAGGTAAATTTGGTTGATTTTCTGTTATTTAAATTTTGAATAAGCAATTAAGCTTTTTCATTTATAATTCATAATTTATAACTCATAATTGATATAGTATGTCAATCAAAAAAGATAAAAAATTCGATAAGCTTCATTCTGATTTTAGTAAAATGAAATTGATTCTTCAAGAACAATTTGAGATCCTGGATGAAGTTGTATCATACGGATTAGATATTATAGATCCTAAAAGAATTGAAAAGTTTAAAGAAAATGAGAATAAACTTGACAATCTTGAGTTAAAAATGAGTGACAATATCATTCTTACCATGGGATTACAGCAACCAATGGCAAGTGAATTGCGAATGTTGGTTTCCTATTTCAGAATGATTGGTTTTATCGAAAGAATTGGTGATCAATTAAACAATGTAATCAATTTCATGAATAAGATGGATCCTCCTTTTATTCACGAAAGACATAGGGAATCATTGCTAAATATGCTATCCATTAGTGAAAAAATGGTTCGCAAAGCATTAATTTCTTTTGAAGACAACGATAAAGAATATGCCATTTGGACCATTAAAAACGATGAATTGGTTGATGAAATGAGATTTAAACTAATGAAACGAATGGTGAAAAAAGAAATTCCTGAAGGAATAGATAAAAACGAGATTTTTAATTTACTAAACTTTGGAAGTATCTTAAGTAGCATTGAAAGAGTTGCCGACAATGCAACTAATATTGCAGAAGCTTCTATCTATTTCCAACAAGGAATTGACTTACGTCACAAAGACATATCTGAAGAAGAATAGTTAATTATCCTTGGTCAATAGTTCATTGGAATATCTATTTTTAAATGACTAGTGACCTTTGATTAGTGCCCCATAAACTCTATGATCGCTCTGGGAACTTTCAAGATCTGAATACTAAACTAAATAACCTTAAAAAAACCCGGAAAGATTTCCAAAAAATGAAGGATTTAAAGATATTAGTAGTCGATGATGAAGAGGATTTGTGCGAAATCCTGCAATACAATCTCGAACAAGAAGGTTTTCAGGTGGATACCGCCTTTTCATCGGAACAAGCCTTAAAGCTAGACTTGAGCAAATATGATTTCTTCCTGTTAGATATCATGATGGGAGAAATCTCAGGTCTGGAGTTGGCTAAAATTATTCGTCGTAACCCCGATTTGGAGGATAAACCCATACTGTTTATCACTGCAAAAGGGAGCGAAACCGACAAATTGCTTGGATTTAAAGCAGGTGCTGATGATTATGTTGCAAAACCTTTCTCAGTTAAGGAAGTTATTGCCAGAATTCATGTAATTTGCAAACGTGTTTTCTCTGAAACAAAAAACGAGGCAAGTTTCGAATATGAAAATTTGAAACTTGTTTCGGAGTCGAAACAAGTTACGATTAACGGCATTGATGTTGGCTTGACCAAAACAGAGTTTGAAATTTTACACCTGCTCTTAAACCATGCAGGAAGAATTTACTCTCGTGATGAAATCATGAATAAAATTTGGGAGGGCGACACCTATGTAGGCGATCGAACTGTTGATGTGAATGTACGACGAATCAGAAAAAAAATTGGAGAATATCACAATTTAATTAAAACCAAGTCGGGGTATGGATATTATTTTGATCCCCGCGTAAAATAGATTAATTCGTTTTTATACATGACAACAAACTTTCCTAACTCTGGATCAAAATACAAGAAGCGCTTATTTGTTTACTTCTTTTTGATTGTGTTGATTTTTTCTATGCTTATTGGTGGTTTCCAGTACAACCAGGAAATTGCCTATCGAAGAGAAAAATTAGAGTATGCGTTGAATATTTATACCGAACAGGTTCAGGAGTTAATCAAACAGAAAGACTTAATCACCAAAAACGAATTTGTAGAAGTTGATTCATTAAGAAGCTTAATGCCTGACCACAATATACGATTGACCGTTATTTTGAGCGATGGTAAAGTTGTTTATGATTCTGATGTTGAAGACATAACCAGACTTGACAATCATATAAATAGACCTGAAGTTCAAAAGTCGATTTATGGCAGCAAAGGAAGCAATATCCGATTATCAGGATCAACAGGACAAACCTATTATTATTATTCAAAGCATTACTACACCCACTTTGTAAGGGCAGCACTACCCTACAACGAGAGTGTAGTTTCTTTTTTAAAGGCCAACAAGCTGTTTTTCTATTTCCTAATCGCCTTGTTTGGCGTTACAATTGTGTTCTTGCTTTATGCAACAGAGCATTTTGGAAACTCCATTGCCAAACTTCGAAAATTTGCCATTAATGCTGCCAAAAACAGACCTATTGATCCAAATGAGAATTTTGGAAAAACCGAACTGGGCGAAATCAGCCATCAAATTGTAAAAATTTACAATAAGTTGAGCAAAACCAAGGAAGACTTGGTAAAAGAAAAGGAAAAACTAATAATGCACCTTCAGATTGCACAAGAAGGTGTAGCCGTTTTCGATAAAAACAGGAATTTAATTCTTTGGAACAGTCACTTTATCGATTATATCAATTACCTGTCAAACATTTCAACACATAACTACCAGGAAATATTCGAGTTGCCTGAATTAACAGAGATTAATGATTTCATTAAATCAAACATTAAAAAACTGGAGAAAAACTACATTCCTAATGTTGATATTATTAGCTCGAAAAATGTAGTTACCGTTGGCCATAAAATGTTTCTTTACCAGGTTGTGGTTTTCCACGATTGCAATTTCGAAATCTCGATTAACGATATTACCAAATCGGAAAACGAGAAAACCATAAAGCAAGAAATGACCTTGAACATTGCGCATGAGCTTAAAACTCCTGTTACTGCAGTTTCTGGATTTTTAGAGACCATTAAAGACAATCCGGAGATGCCTGAGGATAAGAAAATTCTTTTTATTGAACGATCCTGTGTGCAAATTAACAGATTATCGAATTTAATTCAGGATATTTCGGTGCTTACCAAAATGGAAGAAACACAACAATTGTTTACCATTGGCAATGTGAGCATTGGCAAACTATTGAATGAAATGTTGGATGATTTTGAGTTAAAATTGGAACATGCCAAAATGGATATCCAGCTTCATATACCTGAAGATTTAAACATCAAAGGAAACACTGAATTGTTGGATTCTGTGTTCAGAAATCTGATCGATAACTCAATAAAATATGCAGGAGAAGGAAGCTCCATAGAAATTAAACATTACTTCGAAGACAACAATTATCATTATTTCTCCTATCATGACAATGGAATTGGAATTTCGGAGGATCATTTGCCAAGAATTTTTGAGCGCTTCTACCGTGCCGATAATGGCAGATCAAGAAAAATGGGTGGTACCGGGCTAGGCTTATCCATTGTTAAAAATGCAGTAGGCTTTCACAAGGGACGTATTTTCGTTAAAGCACGAAAAGAAGGCGGTACAGAGTTTTTCTTCTCTTTAAAAAAGCAGTTATCCTAATTTCCAAAAGTGAAATAGTAGAATAGTAGAAAGGTACTTTTTTTAACATTTATACTTTTTCACTTTTCAACTTTTAGTATCTTCATGCTTCATCAAACTATAAAAATATGTACAAAGCAAGTGAAGATAGGTATGAAAACATGCCTTACCGAAGATGTGGAAGAAGTGGATTATTGCTACCAGCCATTTCCATAGGATTATGGCACAATTTCGGACATGTAGATCTTTACGACAATTTTAAGCAAATACTATTCAGAGCATTCGACAGAGGAATTACCCATTTCGATTTGGCAAACAATTACGGACCACCCCCTGGTTCGGCCGAAGAAAACTTTGGTAAGATCCTTCGGGAACACCTGAGTCACTACCGCGATGAGATGATCATTTCCACCAAAGCAGGCTATCATATGTGGCCCGGACCATATGGAGATTGGGGATCACGCAAATATTTAATTGCCAGTCTCGACCAAAGTTTAAAGCGAATGGGTTTGGATTATGTGGACATCTTCTACTCGCACCGACCAGACCCCAATACGCCACTTGAGGAGACCATGATGGCTTTGGATCATGTGGTACGCCAGGGCAAAGCTTTATACGTAGGAATTTCATCCTATTCTCCTGATCAAACCCGCGAAGCTGCAAGAATTTTGCGTGAATTGGGTACTCCTTGTCTGATTCATCAACCAAGATATTCGATGTTCGATCGATGGGTGGAAGATGGATTGCTGGATCAGATCGAAAAAGATGGAATTGGTTCAATCGTCTTCTCTCCTCTTGCACAGGGCTTGCTAACCAACAAATACATTAAGGGCATTCCTGAAAATTCGAGAGCCGCTAAATCTCATGGTTTCTTACAAAAGGATCAGATTACCGATAAGCTAATTGATAAGGTAAAAGCCTTAAACCAAATGGCAGAAAGAAGAGGTCAAAGTCTGGCACAAATGGCCATTGCATGGCTATTGAAAGATGAGCGTGTAACTTCAGTTCTCGTTGGTGCAAGTTCTGTTGCTCAACTCGATCAGAATATCGATAGTGTAAACAACCTACATTTTGAAATTTTCGAATTGGAAGAAATTGAAAAGATCTTAACAAACTAGATTTAAGTGCAGATAATTAGATTGCAAATCAAAAAGATTTGCAATCTTTCATTCATAGAATATATTGAATGCACTTTCCATTTACTTCTTTTTTATGGCTCTGTATGATTTGGACTAAGTAATTCTTTAGATTCATTATTATCTACCTTTACCTTCCTCCTTTCTCCAAAGTGGGCATTGGAAGGTCAAGCTGATTAGACGCAGAAAAATTTTTAGAAAGACGGGGAAGCTGAGAACTTGTTCGAAGATCACCCCGCCGCACTTAAATTTTTCAAGTATAAATAGTTTGAGCTTACACGCCCTAGATTTTTTGCATCCTTTTTCATCAATGGAAAAAGGATGAGCCAAGCGGCTCGAGCAAAGCGAAGTAAAATAAAAAAATTATAGGATAATTTTTACAAATAATGATTGATATAGCTACCCACTATGTTTCATATAGAACCATTTTCATTTACTATACAATAATTTTTTGACCTAAAAGCCAAAACTTTTGACCTCGATCGTGGTTCTACCCACGCTTGAGGTTAAAATTTTTAAGCGCAAGTGTGGTTCCAGACACGGTTGGGGTCAAAATTTTTAACAAATAGGCGGGTAAAGACACACTTCGCGTTAAAATTTTTAATCGAAACCGTGTCTTTTTTAAGCCCAAGTGTGTCTCGAACCACGATAGGTGGTGCCTTTTTTAAGCCCAAGCGTGTCTCAAACGACGATACTTGGTGTCTTTTTTAACAAAGTCTCACATTCTATACATTTTCTGGCTAGCTGGACATACCTACTCAGTTAATCCCAACACAATGTCCTTGAAGCATTGGATATTGCTACACCTCTATTATCATGAAATAAATTTATGTATGAAAATTATTTGTTGATTTGCACTTTTTTACTAATTTCAAAAATGATTTATTGTACAATTAAAATAATTGCCATATGAAATTACTAAAACCCTACGTGAATTTGATCAAGTCAGCATCAAACGGAGTTTACACACTTAATTCGGTAGTATCGGTACCAAAAGGCTATGCTTTAAATACTCTTAGCCAAGGAGAAATTGAAAAAGATGGCAAAAAGCTTTGGGCAGTTACGGCAACCATTACTTCTAATGGTGGTATTGGAACAGAAATCGCTGAGTTCTCGGTACCATTGGAACAAGGCCCAACCGATGATGTTAAAACCGTTAGCATGGTAATGGTAGATACCGCATTGATGACCAATCCTGAAGAAGACAACAGAACGGATGTGGATTATGATGATGCAGACCAAGGAATGCCTTAGGCATTTATTATATTATAGCACATAACGGACATTTATAATTAATGTCCGTTTTTTATTTTTAATCATTGTTTGATAAAATTCTACAGTTTTTCATATCTTAGTTTTTGCTTATCATTGTAATTCTATGCAAAAACTACTTCTTTTTACATTCATACTTGCATTCACCATACAATCATATGGACAAAACAATTCGTTTGTTGATAGACAATTGGATTCCATACAAGATGTTCATGAACAGATCAAACTCCTGAATGATTGGACTGGTAAGAACTACAGAAAATCTCCTGATGAAGCTTTGTTTTATGCAAATAAATGTTTAGAACTTTCTACTCATAACAATAACCATTCGGGTGCTGGTGATGCATATACTAGAATCGGTTTGATCGCAACAAGAAAAAGTTCATATAAAGAAGCTCTTAAAAACTATTCTCTAGCGATAGAAAAATATAATCGTACAAATGATTCTATTGGAATCAACAAGACTTTATTTAACAGAGCTAGAGTTTATACTAAAACTGGAACACTTAACCTTGCTCTTAAAGATTTCTTGAATTGTTCAATATTTTTTGAAAAACAAAAAGATTCAAAGGCTTTGTCATTAGTTTACAATAGTATTGGGGTTGTTTACAAAAAATTCAAAGACTACAAAAAAGCGCTTCAATATTATAAAAAATCTGCTAAAATATGTACTGAAAATAATTTAACCTCAACTCTTTACCTTTCAAATACCAATATTGCCAACATCTACTCGATTCAAAATAAATTCCAGAAAGCCTTAAGCTATCACAAGAAAAACTTAGATGTACTTAAAAAGAAGCCTAACAAATATCGCCTGGCACAAACCTACCACAACATTGGCGCATGTTTTCTGGAAATGAAGCAATATGCCATGGCAATCGACTACCAAAGACAGAGTTTACAATTAAAGGAGGAAATAGGGAACAAGAATTTAATCATTACCTCTTTAAATGGATTATCCCAAGCAAACTACATGATGAGCAATCTGGAAGATGCATTAACTTACAGCCAAAGAGCATATCAATTGGGTAAAGAGATTGGTAATATTGATTCTCAAAAAAACAGTGCATCCAGTATATTTCATATCCTAACCCATCAACATCAGGCGGATAGCGCCCTGCGTTATTGGGAAATATACGATCAACTTAAAGATAGTTTGATTAACAAGGAGAGCTTAAAACAGGTAACCGAGATTCAGGCCAAATACGAAGCAGAAAAGAAAGAAGCGCAAATTGCTTTGTTAAAAAAAGAGAACAACAACAAGGCTATGCAACGTAATGGCCTAGTTGTTATTTTGATATTGATTGCTGGTTATGCCGGATTTATAGTCTATTCGTATAGCAGAAACAAAAAGCTAACAAGATTACTTAGCTTGCAAAAATCACGAATCGAGTGGTCGAAGGAACTTCTCGATCATAGGAACAAAGAATTAAAAGTATCGAACCAAACCAAAAACAAACTGTTCCAAATCATCTCACACGATTTGCGTTCCCCTTTGGCTTCGGTATCGGGCATTTCCCATTTAATACAAATTCTTTTAAAGCAAGGAAGGTATCACGAATTGGATGAAACCAGCCAGGATTTGAACGAATGTGTAACACGTGTTCTTAACCTTACCGATAACCTTTTGTCCTGGTCATTGAATCAATCTGGCAAATTGCCTTTTACTCCTGTTGTTATCCCTGTTAAGAATCTATTGTCCGGCATACTGGAAATATACAAAACTGGTGCTCAACAAAAGAATATATTGCTGGAATTGTCCATTTCGCAAAACCTTTTTGTGTATGCCGACCGACCAATGCTTGAAACCGTTGTTCGTAACCTTTTAAATAATGCCTTAAAATTTACGCCCGAAAGTGGTTTAATCGTTCTTGGGGCTGAAATGAAAGCAGATCACACCGAAATCTGGATTGAAGACAATGGTGTGGGCATTTCGGATGAAGCAATTTCGAACATTTTTGAGTTGGATACTACAAGTAGCGGAACGCGCGGAGAAAAAGGAAACGGTTTAGGCTTGATACTTTGTAAGGATTTTATCGAGAGAAATAGTGGTAAAATTTGGGTAGAAAGCGAAGAAGGGCATGGAACAACCTTCAGGTTTACAGTGCCAAATGCCGAAAAAATCTATGTAGAGGAATCGATATCTCATCAATAAAATAGTATTCATTTATAACTTGTAGAGGGGCTGTCCAAAAAGTACAAAATCATTGTCATTCTGAGTAAAATGAAGAATCTCCACAATTGAGAATCAGATGTTTCACTTTGTTCAACATGACACTACATGAATTAAACTTACTTTTTGGACAGCCTCTTTTCTTTTAGGCGAACAATATGTTTTCCAGAATATTATTCTAAAGAGAATTACGTATACAATCATTTAATCCTAAATTCTCCCCTTTTAGGGTAGGATTGTTAAGTTCAACATACACAAATAACTTTGTTGTTTTTTTAATTCAAACTCTATCATTTTTTTAATCGCCACAAAGTGGCAGTTTAATTAAGCCTCAAGGCAACGCCTTGGGTAGTTAAATAAGGCGAGTGAACGTCCTGAAAGGACAATTTAATATTAAATTGCCCTTTCAGGACGCTTTTAACAGTTATTTATTATCCTGAGGCCTTGCCTCAGGCTGAAC
Organism: Marinifilum sp. D714; assembly: GCF_030851345.1. Taxonomy (GTDB): domain Bacteria; phylum Bacteroidota; class Bacteroidia; order Bacteroidales; family Marinifilaceae; genus Marinifilum. The sequence continues at coordinate 104,061 of NZ_JALPNU010000009.1, read as the reverse complement.
TAAACAAGGCTTTCAGCCTGATATATAATGCATTTTGTATCAGTTTACAGATATTAAGGAAATATTTATACCATTTAGAACTTAACAGCCCTGCCTTTTAGGGGATCCCAAAAGCTTTCGCCGAGGCGACAACAGAAGGGTGTTTTTTTTGATTGTATTTCTCTTATTTCATCCTTTTCCCTAAAAGGGAAAAACTCAACATGAAAATGCTCCTTAATTTTTATCTAATCAACAATTGAGTGGCGATCTCCCATCAATATTTTTTTCGAATTACAGAAAATCATCAAAGCCAATAAAAAATACCTAACCCGTACTCAGCCTTTTTATTTCCTTAACTTAATTAAATTTCAAATCATTTTGAGTTGGAAAAAACAGATTTAATATGGAGCTCAAATCAGTTTGACCTGTGCTGTTTTCAAACGAATTTGAGTAATTTACAAACTCATTTGAGCAATTTACAAACTATAAACAGCCAAAATCAAACAATTTTTACCCCAAATCAAATTGTTTTTGGGCGAAAACAAATTGATTTGGGCTGTTTACAAACTAATTTGAGCGATTTACAAACTGATTTGAGCTGTTTATAGTTTGTAAATTGTTGAAATTTCATCAATTTCTATTTACATGCCAAAATGGTAAGATAAGATATAAGATCCACTGTTTTGCCTGCTATTTGTATGGTAGCAACAGTTCATCCGACACAATTAATATATTCATAAAATATCTTATTCAGGATAATGCCATTTTCAACGCTCTCGCCCATCTTATGCGTTAATTACTATTTTACAGTCACTTAAACACCTCTGCCACCAATTGAAATCCTTGTATATCCCTTATTTTACGTTTTTTCAGTATTTAACTAAATGATAATTTTAGGATTTATAAATATATTTTTGCCAATAAATACCCCATAAATCAATAAAACATCCATCACCAAAAGCCTTTAAAACACTGGCTTTCCAGCCTATTGATGAAAAAAAAACAAGTTTTTTCATGTTTATTCTGGGCAATTTCCCTAGCTTTTATGTGAATGAAAAACTCATATTATTGATTTTAAAGGTCTCTCTTTAAGTTGAGAATCTAAATAAGCTTAAAACCAGATGCCACGAAATCAAATATCTATTTAACTTTTTGGTAATATTAAGAATTTCAAATCAAGATCTCTAAAGGGGAATACTTAATTTTACAGAAACTTCATAGTCTATTTGTTTTATTAAAGAGAATAATTACTAATTTTGCGCCCTGAATTAATAAATGGTCTAGATAAAATGATTTCAGTTTCAAACTTATCAATTCAATTCGGGAAAAAACCCCTTTTCCAGGATGTTAATATAAAATTTACTCCAGGCAACTGCTATGGAGTTATTGGTGCTAATGGTGCTGGTAAATCAACTTTCCTTAAAATTCTTTCAGGAGAATTAGATTCTACTACAGGAAAAGTAATGATGGAACCAGGTGAAAGAATGGCTGTTCTTAAGCAGAACCACTTCGAATTCGACGAATTCACGGTATTGGATACAGTAGTGATGGGGCATGCCGAGCTTTGGGCTATCATGCAGGAAAAAAATGCAATTTACGCCAAGCCTGATTTTTCGGAAGAAGATGGAATTAAAGCATCTGAGTTGGAAGAGAAATTTGCCGAAATGGATGGTTGGAATGCTGAAAGCGATGCTGCAGAACTTTTAAGTGGTCTTGGCATAAAAGAAGCATTTCACTACAAAAGCATGAAGGAATTAAGTGGTAAGGAAAAAGTACGTGTATTGCTTGCTCAGGCACTTTTCGGTAATCCAGATAACTTGCTTTTGGATGAGCCTACCAATGATCTTGACCTTGAAACTGTAATGTGGTTGGAAAACTATTTGGCCAACTTTAACAATACTGTGATTGTTGTATCGCACGACCGTCACTTCCTGGATTCAGTTTGTACGGATATTGTAGATATCGACTTCGGAAAAATTAAGATGTTCTCTGGTAACTACTCGTTCTGGTACGAATCTAGTCAGTTGGCAGCTCGTCAGCAGGCACAGCAGAACAAAAAAGCTGAAGAGAAAAAGAAAGAGCTTCAGGAGTTTATTTCTCGATTTAGTGCCAATGTTGCAAAATCGAAGCAAACAACTTCTCGTAAGAAGATGTTGGAGAAACTGAACATTGAAGACATTCAGCCATCAACTCGTCGTTACCCTGGTATTATTTTCCAGCAGGAACGCGAAGCTGGTGATAAGATTTTCTCATGTACAGGATTGAGCAAAAGCATAGAAGGAGAAACCTTATTTAAAGATGTGGAGTTCACCATCGAAAAAGGAGAAAAAGTGGTATTCCTTTCAAAAGACCCTCGTGCTATGTCATCTCTTTTTGATATCATCAATGGAGAAGCGAAAGCAGATAGCGGATCATACGAATGGGGTGTTACCATTACCCCAGCCTACTTGCCATTGGATAACTCAAGCTTCTTCCAGGAGCCAGTTACTTTGATTGATTGGTTGGCACAATACTCTAATGATACCAGCGAAATTTACTTGCGTGGATATTTGGGTAAAATGTTGTTCTCTGGTGAGGATATCTACAAAAAAGCAGATGTTCTTTCGGGAGGTGAAAAAGTACGTTGTATGGTATCGAGAATGATGCTAAAAGACGCCAACTTGTTGATTTTAGATACTCCAACCAACCACTTGGATTTGGAATCGATTCAATCGTTCAACAACGCGCTAATCAACTTTGGTGGAACTGTATTGATGTCGTCTCATGACCACGAGTTTATTCAAACCGTAAGTACTCGTATTATCGAATTAACTCCTAATGGAATTATCGATAAGTTGATGGATTACGATGATTACATTACAAGCGAGAAGATTAAAGAGCAACGTGAAAAAATGTATCAGGTATAAGTCTATATAAACCTTCAATATTTCATCCCCCGGGCGTTCGCGTTTGGGGGATCTTTTTTTTATTTAGACGCTGCTTATTATGAGGCTTATGATTTACACTGATTTTGTTGGATTAAATTTAAATTGAAAGATCATTTCTACTTTGTTTGAGCGAGATTGGTGGGCATTGGAAGGACAAGATACTTATCCGCAGAAAATATCTAGAGAAACGGGGAAGCTTCGAAGAAATGAGAAAATCACCTCGCCGAACTTAATATTTTCAAGTAGAAGGAGCTTGTCCTTCCACGCCCTAGATTCTTTGTTTACTTTCTCATCAATGGAGAAAGTAAAAGCCATACGGCTTGAGCAAAGTAAAATTAAAGAATCATAGAACAATTCTTTTCAATTAATAATTGATTAGTTATCCATTATATTCCATATAAAACCTTGCTTCTTAATTTGATTTCAGAAATCCAGAAGGATTTTCATTTGCGTTTTTTTGTTTGATAATGAAGCAGTAAGCATACAGACTTAGAATGATTCTCAATAATATTCAATATTAATTGTTAATTACTAATTGATCCCCTATCTTTGCAGCACTACAAAACAACCCATCATCTGTATTTTTCGAAATACATAAAAACACAATACTTTATGATTCAAAAAATTGAACGTGCTACAATCGTAGTATTGGATAGCGCAGGTGTTGGTTATTTACCAGATGCTGAAGAATTTGGTGATGTTGGATCGAACACCATCGGAAATATTGCAAAACATTGCGGAGGTATCAAGCTTCCAAACATGCAAAAACTTGGTTTAGGTAACATCATCGACATTGATGGTGTTAAACCTGAAAATAATGCCAATGGAGCTTATGGAAAAGCGGCTGAAGCTTCGAAAGGTAAAGATACAACTACTGGCCACTGGGAAATTGCTGGTGTAAAACTAGAAAAAGCCTTCCCTACTTATACCAATGGATTTTCTGAGGAAACCATCAAATTGTTCGAAGAAAGAACCGGTAGAAAAGTAATGGCAAACAAGCCAGCATCAGGAACAGCAATTCTTGATGAATATGGCGATGAGCAAATGAAAACAGGAAATTGGATTGTTTACACATCTGCCGATCCTGTATTTCAGATTGCAGCACACGAAGAAGTAATTCCTTTAGAAGAGTTATACAAAGCTTGTGAAATTGCTTTAGAGATTTGTTCTGAACATGAACCAGTAGCTCGTGTAATTGCTCGTCCATACCTGGGAAGTGGAAAAGGCAACTTCACTCGTACTGCCAATCGTCATGATTATTCGGTTACGCCACCAAAACCAACCGTTCTGGATCGTTTAAAAGAAAATGGTCTGGATGTGATTGGAATTGGTAAAACCAAAGATATTTTTGCTGGACAAGGAATTACCGATTCAAGAGGTACCAACAAAGATAATGTGGATGGTATTGAAAAAACACTTGTTGCTCTTGAAGAAGATTCAAAAGGTTTAATCTTTACCAACCTTGTTGATTTTGATATGGTTTACGGGCACAGAAGAAATCCTGAAGGATACAAGGATGCTTTAGAGGAATTCGATAAGTATCTGCCACAAATTCAAGAAAGGCTAAAAGAAGATGAAATTTTAATTTTAACCGCAGACCACGGTTGTGATCCAACCTACAAAGGAACCGATCACACAAGGGAATACATTCCTTTAATGGTATATGGTAAAAACATCAAACAGAATGTTAATTTGGGTACCAGAACTACTTTCGCTGATATTGCAGCAACAATTGAAGAATTGTTACTAGGCAATAAAGTTGAGGGAAGTTTTGCCAAAGACCTATACTAAAAGTTTTCAAACCAATAAAAAGAGCTGTTTCAATTATGAAACAGCTCTTTTATTTTTATGCAATAAGCTGGTTTAAAACCTTCTTTATTTTCTCAGGATCTGCTTCGTAATATTCAAATTCAGGAATACTCCCCTCTCCGCCCATGTTAATATTCGGATTCTGATATTTCATTTTACTCTGTACCAACTTTTTCGCAGAACAATGAAATTCTTTGGCACCCGTTACATCTCTAAGTTTGCCAATGTTATTTTCATTCACACCACTGCCAGGCATGATGATGATTCTATTCTTTGCTTTTTCTACCAATTCCGCCAATAAATCCATTCCTTCTTCTGCAGTTTGCATCCCACCCGAAGTAAGAATTCTATCAACACCCATTTCCATTAACTCCTTCAACGCCTCAATATGGTTTTCGACCATGTCGAATGCTCTGTGAAAGGTAAAACTCATTGGCTTTGCCAAATCAACCAGCTCTTTAGTACGTTCATTGTCAATTTTTCCATCAGCAAGCAAAACTCCTGATACCACACCTTCTACGCCTTCTTTTTTACAGGATAAAATATCCTTCTTCATGCATTCAAATTCAACATCCGAATAACAAAAGTCGGCACCTCTAGGCCTAATAATAACATGTACGGGGATATCTACTTTTTCTTTTACCAATTGTATTGTAGCCAAACTTGGTGTTGTACCACCTTCATAAACACCAGCACACAATTCAATACGGTTGGCACCAGATTGCTCAGCAATTATTGCCGATTTCACAGAATAACAACAAATTTCTAACATTCTCTCAGGTTCTTTTCTAACATTAAGATTTGAAAAGGTAAAAGTAATTTTCTCTTCTCACAAAACACAACAAATTTTGAATATAGAATCGCATTCCATTCCAAATAGCTGATTTAACAATCTTTAATTTTATAAATTACGTAAAAAGAACTTTTTTCATTAATTTGTTGTGGATTGATTAACCCAGATTTACCCAACATGAACCACCAAAAAACAATTTTACTCCTCCTTATTATTTTGTTGTCATTTGGCAATGTTTTCGCACAACGAAATAACATTCGATTTAAACGCATTACAATTAATGATGGTCTGTCGCTTAGTTCGGTTTACTGCATTTTTCAGGACTCTAAAGGATTCATGTGGTTTGGAACCGAAGATGGTTTAAATCGATACGATGGTAAAAACTTTGTGATTTATCGGAGCAATCCCGATGATTTAAACACCATAAGTCACAAATGGATAGAGCACATTTATGAAGATAGCAAAGGGAAATTATGGTTCGGTTCTAGAGGCGGACTCACACGATTTGATCCTGTTCATGAGCAATTTAATCAATTCAGAGGCCTAGGAACCAATAAAGCTTTAACAAACGATACCATTACACACCTGTATGAGGATTCTCATAACCGTTTGTGGGTTGGCACCTTAAATGGCATCAATTGCATTGATGTCGAAAAGTTAAGTTCCATCAGTTTTAAAAATTTCCCAAACATTTCCTCCAGGATTAATGGTATTCTCCAGATCAATTCTAATAAAATCTTAATCGCAACAGATATCGGATTGTACTCCTACAGTCAAAAATCCAATCAAATCACAAAAGAAAAACTTTCTGATGGTCAGAATAGCATTCGAATCACTACTTTAATTCAAAACCCTAAATCCATTTTAGTTGGCACCAACGATGGCTTTTATGTTCTCGATAAAAGCCTAAAAACGAAGCCCCAGCATTTCCTAAAAGATATTGAAATAGAACGAATCATATTCGATAAAGACTCTACGATATGGATTTCTACCAATAAAGCATTATTGTATAAACCTAAAGATGCCATACATTTTAAAAAGTCAGTTAAATCATTCGAATCAACAAATAGCCTTTCCATTAATACAGAAAAACCATTTATAATAGATCATAAAAACAATTTATGGTTCGGCACCTTTGGTTCTGGATTGTTTCGACTGGACACACAGGAACAGAAAAAATATCACTACAAGAACAATTCAGCAGATTCGCAAAGCCTATCTGAAAACTCTATCAATTGTATTTACGAAGACAGAAATGGAGTTATTTGGATTGGTACCTTTGGAGCTGGAATTAGCATCTACGATCCACAATTGCATAAATTCGATTTGTTAAGACACGATCCATTAGATCAAAATAGTTTACCAGCTAATTTTATTTGGACCATCTGTGAAGATAAAGACACCAATGTTTGGATTGGAACAAACAACCAAGGTCTTACCAAATATCAGGTAAGCCAAGATACCTTTATCAGGTACGATTTTAGGCAATCCAAAACACTTCCTCATAAAGCCATCCGAAAAGTTTATGAAGATCGAAAAGGCCTGATTTGGATAGGTACTGATGGTGACGGACTCGTTCGCTTTAATCCATTGAATGGAAAAAGGAAATTCTATACCACTGACTCAAACAACAAGCAATCAATTAGCAACAATTCCGTTCGCGTTATTTTTGAGGACAGCGAAGGTTTACTGTGGGTTGGCACACAAAATGGCTTAAATCTATTCGATCCAAAAACAGAAAAATTTATACAATTCAAGCATTCGAAAAATGTCCCCAACAGCATTTCCCACAATTTTGTTTATTCGGTAATTTTCGAAGATTCAAAAGGAAACATCTGGGTAGGCACCTATGGTGGTGGTTTAAATGTTTACAACAAAGAATCAAAGTCATTCAAGAACTATACCTACAACAGCAATTCTCAAAACACAATCTCAGACGATGTGGTATTCTCCATTTACGAAGAGAAGAATGGAACTTTGTGGATTGGAACAAACAACAAATTAAACAAGTTCAACCCAAACTCTCAACAGTTTGAGCATTTTGGAACAGAACATGGATTACCAAATAATGTAATTTATGGCGTTCTTCCCGACAAGAGAAACAATTTGTGGCTCAGCACCAATTCCGGTATATGTAAGTTCTCATTAAACAACTATTCTTGTAACAATTTTGATGTACATGACGGTTTACAAAGTAATGAGTTTAATGGAGGAGCATTCCACAAAGGGAAAAGTGGACTACTCTATTTTGGAGGGGTCTATGGGCTAAATATTATAGATCCAGATAAAGAGATTTCAGAAGATGCATTGTACGATGCTGTGCTTACAAAATTTGAAATCCATGGTCAACCTGTAAATGTTCTTCCTATAAATTCAATAGGCAATAAAATATCATACAACAAAGAAAATGACACCTATGGATTTTCAAAAAGCATTGCCTTTACCGATTCAATCGAATTGGATTACGAACAAAGATTCATTTCATTTGAATTTTCCACCTTATCTAGCTTCTCTCCCGACAAGGTAAATTATGCCTATAGGCTTAAAGGTTTGGAAAAAAAATGGGTGTATTCTGAGAAAAGAAATTTTGCATCCTACTCTAACCTATCGCCAGGAAAATACACCTTTCAGGTAATTGCACAAAACCCTTATGGGCAATGGAGCGAAACTCCCAAGGAGTTACAAATCAGCATTCAACCTCCTTTTTACATGACTTGGTGGTTTATTCTTTTTCTAATATTAATTGCTAGTGGCATCATTGTTTTTGTTTATGGATACCTTTTAAACATCAAAACCAATAAGCTATTAAGTGCACAAAACGAAAAAATTAAAATTGCCAATAAAAATCTAAAGGAATCGGAACAAAACCTAAAAGAGTTGGTTGCCACTAAAGACAAGTTTTTTAGAATTATATCTCATGACTTAAAAAACCCATTTACCAGCTTACTATCCATTAGCGAGATGATTCATGAGAATTACGAACATGTAGAAGAGGAAGAAAAGCAAATTGGCATTCGAAAAATTCATGAATCAGTAAAACACATTTTTAATTTATTAGAGAACCTTCTTACCTGGTCGCGTTCACAAACCGGAAAAATTGATTTTGAACCAAGAGAATTTGATTTGTGTGAATTGATATCAGACACATTAAGCCTGTATGAAGCTTCAGCAGATAAAAAACAGATCAATCTAACAAAATTTTGCCCTGAACAAATTAAGGTGAAAGCAGATAGAAACATGTGCAGCTCTGTGTTAAGAAACCTGATTAATAATGCAATCAAATTTTCTCATAATAATAGCGAGGTTTCGATTAAAGTTATTCCGCACAATGATTTTCATGAAATTCATATCATAGATCAAGGCATTGGAATTGATAAGGAGAATATTGATAAACTATTCAGAATTGACCTAAAATATAAATCATCAGGTACCGCAGGAGAAAAAGGTACGGGATTAGGATTACTGCTTTGCAAGGAGTTTGTAGAAATTAATGGAGGCCAGATAAAAGTGGAGAGTATATTAGGTGAAGGAAGTACTTTTCTATTTTCTCTGCCCTCAGCTTAATTTTTAAGAACCTGTTAAAAAAAACTGACTCCATTTGTATTTCTCAAGAATTTAAAGATATTTGCATCTGTATTTATACAACTTTATAGCAAAGAAAAATTTGATGAGAGAGAAAGTTCTTCAACTGGCAAAAGAAAAGAATGCAGTTATTTTAGCGCACTATTACCAAACTCCCGATATTCAAGAGATTGCGGATTTTAAAGGTGATAGCTTGGCACTTGCACAAAAGGCAACTGAAGTAGATGCAGACATTATTTTATTTGCAGGGGTTCATTTTATGGCCGAAACTGCAAAAATCCTTAATCCAAATACCAAAGTTCTTCTTCCCGATTTGGAAGCTGGATGCTCATTGGCAGAATCTTGCCCAGCAGGTGATTTTGCAAAATTCAAAGCAAAATATCCCGATCACATGGTGATCTCCTACATTAATTGCAGTGCAGAAATAAAGACCCTTTCTGATTTAATTTGTACATCAGGAAATGCCGTACAATTGGTTGAGTCATTGCCTAAAGATCAGAAAATTATTTTTGCTCCTGACAAAAACCTTGGTCGTTACATTAATGAAGTAACCGGCAGAGATATGGTTTTGTGGGATGGAACTTGCGAGGTTCATGATATTCTTTCAGCAGAAAAAATCATGAAAATGAAACTTGAAAACCCTGATGCAACTTTAATCGCTCACCCGGAATGTCCTCAACCTGTTTTAATGCTTGCTGATTTTGTTGGCTCTACAACAGCAATGTTGAAATACACCAAACAAAGTGATGCCCAAAAATTTATTGTTGCTACTGAAACTGGTATTCTTCATCAAATGAAAAAAGATTCACCTGAAAAAGAATTTTTAATTGTTCCTGCTGATGAAACATGCTCGTGCAACGATTGTGCATACATGAAATTGAACACCATGGAAAAAATTTATTTGGCCCTTAAAAATGAACAACCAGAAATCATCCTTCCCGATGATATCATGGAAAATGCCAAAGCCCCAATTGTTAAAATGCTTGAAATGTCGAAACAGTTAAATCTGTAATTGTATAAAAAAAAGCCATCAAATATGATGGTTTTTTTTATTCCTTTATTTCTACCCCTGCTAATACACAAGCTTCTTTAAAATGTAATTCATCAACAGCCTTGTATAAAACCGCAAAGGCTGAGTGAACCCAAACTAATGAAACAAATACACCTACAACAAGGCAAATAATGCCCAAAATTATTATAAAAAAAGATAGAATTCCCATTCCAAGAATTGTCCAAAAATAACCTTTGGTAAGATAATAGCTTAGTTTTACCGCTTGAATTGGATCTACATTCTTATCCATAACCAGATAAGGCACAAAAACCAATTTACACAACAAGTATATACCAGGAATAATCAGTAATATAAATCCCAAGCCAGTGATACCAATAACCAATAAATGACTAAGAATAACAACTAAGTATTTTTTAAAGCCTGAAAGGATTTCTTCGAATTGTGGCTCTTTCTTTCTGGCAGCGGTCAAATATATCCAGTCAAATCCATAATTAAATGGTGTAATAATCATCACATAATAGATGAATCCAATTAAATTAAAAAAAGAAATCCCCACTGAATAAGAATCATCAACATTTTCAAGGTATTGCTTATACCCCATTGGAACGTCAAGTAATCCTGCAAGAATCACTGCCAAAAAAAGAATCAAAAAATGATTCTTCAAAACATTCCATCCTTCTTGAAAACATCCCCCTATAGTAGGGTAAACTTTTAAAACCAGTTCCTCTTTACAGAAATCAACTTTCATAGTAACCTAAAATGATTTTTTACTTATAGAATTAAACTAAAATTAGCTATAAAATCCGAAATGTCTATACATTAATTATTATTAATAATCTACATGTATGAACTGAAGGCAGTTACCCATAAATAAAAAAATAGTGATTTTTAGTAGGGTAAATTCAAATTCATGCATCATAGTAATAGAAACAGGAAATTGAACGATCGCAATTCCATATAAACAACAATAATATAAACAGATAAAAACATTTTGCCATGAGAACAAATTTTATTTCCAAAATTACCATTCTACTTTCGGCATTTTTATTATTGTCATCCATCTCTGTATCAGCAGGTGAATGGAAGAAAAAAAAGAAGAAAGAAAAGAATAAGGTACAGCATGTAATTGATACCTTAAAATACAATGTATATAAAGGTAAAATACAAGATAAAGATTCTAAAGATCCTCTAATTTTTGCAACTGTTGCTGTAAAAGGTATAAATGCAGCCACTGTTACAAACAGCGAAGGTGAATTTATACTAAAAATTGCCAAAGGTTTACCTGTAAGTAAAATTGAAATTAGCCATGTTGGATACAAGAACCTTGAAGTTGATATCAAATCATTAAAACCTAAGAAAAATGTATTGCAACTTCAAATGGCGGTTATTCCTCTAAATCAAGTCAATATTTATCCTTTAGATCCTGAACAATTGGTAAGACAAATATTGAAGAAAGTAGGTGAAAACTACTCAACCTCTCCTAATATGATGGAAGGATTCTACAGAGAAACAGTTCGAAAGAATAGAAGCTATGTAGCAATCTCTGAAGCTGTTGTTAACATTCACAAGTCAGGATATAAGCAAGGAAAATCGGACCAGGTACAGGTTTTTAAAGGAAGAAAAAGCCAGGATGTTAAAAAAATGGACACTCTCCTTTTTAAACTACAAGGTGGACCAGCAACAGCACTCTTACTTGATGTAATTAAAAATCCTTACAACTTACTTTCAGAAGACTTTAACCAAAGCTATAAATTCACTTTAAAATCAATCACGCAGATTAATGGAAAATTGCATTATGTGATTGAGTTTATCCAAAAAGAAGATGTTGAAATTCCTTTATATTATGGTTTACTTTATGTAGAAACTGAAAATTTAGCATTGACAAGTGCAAAATTCAGCTTGAATCTTGATAACCCAGAAGAAGCAAGTAGCTTATTTATTCGAAGAAAACCAATAGGCGTTAAAGTAACACCAACCTCAGCTGATTATATCGTAAACTATCATGAAACGGGAGGCAAATGGTATTTTAACTATGCCCGAGGTGAGATCAATTTCAAATGCAATTGGAAAAGAAAATTATTCAATACCAACTACACAGCTATGACCGAAATTGCAATTACTGATAGAGATGAATCCAATATTGTGAGATTTAATCGACATGAAAAATTCAAACGAAATCAAGTAATGGTTGATGAAATTGGAAACTTTGCTGATAAGAATTTCTGGGGTGCCCATAACACAATTGAACCAGATCAATCTATTGAGGCAGCAATTCGAAAATTAAAAAGAAAAGCTCGTTAAATAAATGGCTTAACCTACTATTAACTGATAAAGCACTGATAATGGAAAGAATTACAAACTCTTTATATGGGGATAGCAAAGAGTAAATGTGGTTCTTTCCATTAATTCCTTAAGAATACATCAGAAAAACACACTTTTAAATTAAACATATCCTAAGGAATTAATAACTAAATATCCTATATTAGAAAATAATTAAACTAATATATAAGGAATACGAAAACAAGAATGTTGGAAGATACAAACACCATATTATTAAGCATTCAAAAAGGCAATATAGAAGAGTTTGAAAAATTATTTAAGTTTTATTACCCACTGTTATGTCATTATGCGGTAAAATTTGTCAAAAATCCAGATCAAGCAGAAGAAGTTGTTCAAAATTTATTTTGCCAGATTTGGGAAGACAGAAAAAAACTAAAAATTCATACCTCTTTTAAAGCTTATTTGTACAAAGCAACCTACTTAAATAGCTTGCAATACTTAAGAAAAAAAGGAATTAGAAACCAATATGAAGATCATTTAAAAAACACCAGAATTAGCGATTCATCCACAAATCATAGCCTGGAAGAAAAGGAAATTCAAACCATTATACAAAATACACTATCAAATTTGCCAGAAAGATGCAGTAAGATATTTAAAATGAGTAGATTTGAAGGGTTAAAATATCATGAAATAGCTGACAAACTTTCCATATCGGTAAAAACTGTTGAAGCCAATATGGGAAAAGCATTGAAGGCATTTCGCAAAAATTTAAAAGATTACGTTAGTATTATTGTGCTTTAAAATAAAATGAAGAACGAAACATCACATAACATTGAATGGGAGATCATTTCGAAGTATTTGAGCGGAGAAATGAGTGAGGAAGAAAAGATAGCCTTTAAAAAGGTGATTGATTCGAACCCCGAATATGCTCAAATTGTTGCAGCATCAGAAAAGGATTTGGGTTTGGTTGAAGATGTAATGCAAATCAGAGAACAATACAATGCTGATATTGCCTGGAACAAAGTAAACGGCCAAATTAAGAATCAGAAAAGTGGCAAAAAGATAACTCTAAATGCCAAGAGAGTTCTTCGGTTTGCAGCGATGATTATTGTAGCAATTGGCTTAGGCCTGATTTCTAACAAAGTTTACAATGACTTCTTATCGCCTTATCAAACTTTTATTTCACAAGCCCATGAAAGTAACAAATCCATTGTTCTTTCAGATGGTTCAACGATTACTTTAAACGGAGAAGCCAAGCTGGTTTATCCAAGAAAATTTAATTCTGTTACCAGAAATGTAAGTCTGGAAGGTGAGGCATTTTTTGATATTGCTAAAAACCCAAACAAAGCCTTTATTATTGCAGCAAAAGATGCCGAAATTAAAGTATTGGGCACATCTTTTAATGTAATTGCCAAGGATGATAAAGTTGAGGTTCTGGTTGAATCGGGTAAAGTTAAATTTTCAGAAATCAACAATAAGGAATCGGTTATACTGGAGAAAGGTGATTTTGCGATTTTAAAAGAAAGCTTACTAAGCAAAAGCTTAATGAACGATGATAATTACTTATCGTGGAAAACACAAAAAATGGTGTTCCGAAGAATGGAATTGAAAGAAGTTGCCAAAGTAATTGAAAGAACTTATCATGTTCAAATTCAATTTGAAAGCGATGAAATTGCAAAAGAGAAAATTAATACCACTTTCGATCAGGAATCGCTTAGTCATGTTTTAAATAATATCTGTATGTCATTTAATTTGACATATGAGAAAAAAGGTCAAACCATCCTATTAAAAAAAGGTATCTAGGCATCAATGAACAATATTAAAACATATCAAAAATACTTAATGAAAAAACATACAATACTTTTCATTCTGCTATTGTTATGTTTTAATATCAAAGCTCAAACTCATTTGTTGGACAAAAAGATAAATCTAAACTTATCTGGAACCACCATTGAGAGTGCACTGGATAGCATTGAACAAAAAGCCCAATGTTATTTTACCTATAATGCAAACTTATTTAAAGATCGTAAACCTTTAGATCTTACAATTAAAAGTGAAAAACTTTCAAGTGTATTAAGAAAATTAATTCCTGATAAAGACCTTAATTTTCATGTTACAAAAAAGCACATTGTTATTGTTCCTGTAAGAGAAACTTTAAATATACCAACTCCTAAAGAGGTTATACCATATATATCCTATAGAAAACTTACGGGTATTGTTTCGGATCAGAATTCAAGAGAAGCCTTACCATATGCCAGCATCGGAATAAGAGGAAAGCACGTGGGTACCATAAGCAACCAAGATGGTGAGTTCTCGCTAAGTATATCTTCAGAGAATTTAAATGATACTTTGGTATTTTCATATGTCGGCTATCAGAATAAGGAAATTGTTGTTTCCAATTTGAAGAACAATAAAATTGAAGTGGAGCTGAAAGAAGATTTTATTTCACTTCAGGAAGTAATTATTCGTAATAACGACCCTTTGACCTTGGTTCGTGCAGCCGTGAATAACATATATAAGAACTATCCTCAAAAATCAACAAACCTAACCTCTTTTTACCGAGAATCGGTGATGAAGAATAACAAATACATGATTTATCTTGAATCAGTATTGGATATCTACAAAAGTTCCTATTCTAATCAAAAGGCACTGGAAAGAGTAAAAGTTTTTAAAAGTCGTAAAATCTACGATGTTACCAGACTAGATACCATTTCATTTAGACTAAAGGGTGGAATTCAAGGGTGTTTACAATTAGATATTGTAAAAAGCCTTCCTGAGTTTCTGAACGAAGAATATTCTCATTTGTACAATTATCGTTTGGTAGATATCAGCACATACAACAATCGTTCGGTATATATTATTGAGTTTAAACCAAGACCTAAACTAAGTGAACCTTTATTGGAAGGAAGGTTATTTATTGAAACCAATAATTTGGCTATAATTCGCGCTGAATTTGGTTACGAAAAGTATCGAATGAATGAACTTAAAGACAGATTCATTGTAAAAGGTAGCTCAAAAACCAAGGCCAAACCAACCATGGTAAATTATGTAGTTAGTTATAGAGATATCAACGGAAAATATTATTTAAATCATACATTGGGAAATTTAAAATTCAAGGTGAAAAATAAAAAGAAATTGTTCTCCAGTTATTTCTCCACTTCATTCGAGATGGCAACTACAAATATAAAATCGGAGGATGTTGTTCGTTTTAAATACAAGGAATCCATACATCCAACAACCATTTTTTCCAATCACCGAACTACCTATGATCCTAATTTTTGGGGGAAAAGTAATTTTATAAAACCAGAAGAGAATATTCAGGACGCCTTAAAAAGAATCAACAATAGCATGCAACAAATTGCTTTGGGCAAGTCAGAACTAAATTAGCATGCGGTCGAAGTAAAATTGAGAATTGTTGTATCTTTCGAGAAATTATTGAATTGAAAGTATGCCTTGGACATGTCCCAATTGTAAGAGAATTCTTTCCGGACCAAATCAATATCATTCGTGTTATATTACCGATAAAGAAACACATACCAATAAAATGGGTGATCGTGTAGTAGATACCTTTGCTCTATTGGAAGAGTATGTAAACACATTCGAAAGTATTGAGATTTTATACCTAAAAACCTGCATTCAGTTTAAAATTGGTGCCAATTTCTTATCGGTTTACCCTAAAAAAGATCGACTCGTATTGGAATATCAACTGCATCAGGAAGAAGATGTTTTTCCGGTTATCTTTTGCAAGCGAATATCTAAAAACAGGGTGCTTCATAGGCTTGTAATAGCCGAACCTGAAGATTTTGATACACAAATTAAGGATTGGATAAAGGCGGCCTATTGGACTGTGAGGAAAAAATAATTTATATTTTTGCTTCTCCCCTGATTACCATTGAAATTTTAAAAGATGATAAATAATATAAAAAGCATACTTAAAAACTTATCTGGTTTAATTATTGGAGCCATATTCCTTTTTCTTACCCTACATGAAAAACCATTAGGTCCTGTATGGGAAAGTTTAGCAGGAGCCGATTATTTTTTCATCTTCCTAAGTTTTCTGTGCCTGTTTTTGGTTTTTTACCTAAGAGCTTTGCGTTGGAAACTATTAATTGAAGAGGCAGGAGAAACTCCTAAATCCGATAAAGTGCTTACCTCCCTCCTTTTGGGATATTTTGTAAACAGCTTCACGCCTAAACTTGGCGAAATCATTCGTTGTACCTCACTTCAGAAGAACTCGAAAGTTCCGGTGGCTGTATCTATGGGAAGTGTAATGGCCGAACGTGCCTATGACTTATTAATACTGGGATTGGGAATTGTAAGCATATTCTTTATCGAAGTGGACAGGCTTCAGGGAATTATTGATTCTACCATTGGTGGCATTTCACATATTTACGGATATCGTTACATCTATGTCCTACCAATCCTTCTAATTCTCTTTGTCGTTTTGTTCTTGGTAAGTCTCAAGAAACTTAAAAAATCAGAGAAACCCATTATCAAGAAAATTATTGGATTTTTGCAAAGCATGTTTGAATCGCTAAAACACGGTTTACTGTTAAAAAAGAGATTCAAATTTATTCTACTTACTCTCCTAATTTGGATTACATTGGTAATTCTAAATTACATATACCTGCTGTGTTTGCCAGAAACATCAGAATATTCAATCTTCTTTGCCGTAGTGATTTTATTTATTGGCGGACTTGGTTGGGCATTACCAAGCCCAGGAGGAATAGGAACTACGCATTTCTTTTTACTACAGCTATTTTTGGCCTATCAGCTCGATGCCAATGCGGGAATTAGTTTTGGAATTTTATCTAACGGATTAACTTTTATTGGAACCCTTGTGCTGGGTGGCTATGGCTACTTTAGATATTGGGTAGAAATGAAGGGTAAGTAAATACATTAACAACGATTAAATTATATAGGTTGAAAAATTAACGGCTTCATAAAGATTGCCCTATTTCATCCTCTAGCCGGAAGGCTCTTCCTTTCTCCATCGATGAGAAAGGAAGCAAAGAATCTAGGGCGAGTAAGGACAAACTACTTCTACTTGAAAACTTTAAGTGCGTATAATTAGCTTGTCCTTCCAATGCCCATTGGGCATGACGATATAAAAAATATCCATAGAGAGTTCAGACTCAAAGAAGGGATTCTAAATGTCTTTTTATTACAATACTCGCAAACTCAGTTTTTACAACTATCTTTGTCGCAAATTTGAAGACAAAGAAGAATGAAGTTTAGCCAATATAATTTTTCTCCAGATATTAAGAAGAATCTGGAAACACTTGGTTTTAAAAGACCCACCGATATTCAGTACAAAGCCATCCCTCCCATTGTAAAAGGAGAGGATGTTTTGGCCATTGCACAAACCGGTACCGGTAAAACGGCAGCTTTTGCCATTCCTATTATCGATAAAATTCACAAATCGAAGAAAAATAAGAGCAGTAAAGACATTAAATGTGTTGTAATGGTTCCTACTCGCGAGCTGGCAATACAAATTACAGAAGTGTTCCAGGAAATTGGCAAGTACACCAAAGTAAAGAGCTTTTGCGTTTTTGGTGGTGTTGAACAAGATCCACAAATTGCAAAATTGCAGAAGGGAATCGATATCTTAATTTCGACACCAGGTAGAATGTTCGACCTTACAAGTCAAGGCTATATCAATTTGAGAAATATTGACACCTTGGTTCTGGATGAAGCGGATCACATGTTGGATTTGGGCTTCATTAAAGACATTCAAGACCTGATTAAATTTTTGCCAAGAAACAGACAAACGCTATTCTTTTCGGCAACCATTACGCCAAAAATTAAGAAGCTGGCTTATTCATTGGTTCGAAAAGCCATTCGCATTCAAATTTCACCGAAAGATCCGGTATCAAGAAATGTAGAGCATTCATTGGCATACGTAAAAATGGATGACAAGCGTTTCTTTTTGGAACGAATTGCCAAAGAGCATGAGGAAAGTAAAATTTTGGTTTTTGTAAGAACCAAAGTTCGTGCTGAACGTGTACACAAAGCAATGGATCGTGTTGGCGTAAAAACTCAATTGATTCATGGTGACAGAGAGCAAAAAGATCGTTTGGCAGCCTTAAATGAGTTTAAATCTGGTAAGGTGAAAATTCTGATTGCTACCGATGTAAGTGCCCGTGGAATTGACATTCCTAACGTAGATTACGTGATTAACTACGATCTTCCTGATGTCGCTGAGAACTACGTACACAGAGTTGGACGTACAGGACGTGGCGTACAAAAAGGGACTGCCATTTCGTTCTGTTGCCCTGATACAGAAAAGGAACTTTTAAACGAAATTGAAGATTATCTTGGAGGGGAAATTCAAGTGATGGATATCTCGCACCAGGAATACTCTGCAACCATCGACTTTTCGGAAGATTATTCAAAAAGTTTAAAAGAACTTATGGAAGAAGCAGATGAATACTTCGAGAATCCAAAAAAGAAAAAAAGAAAGAAAAAGTAAAATACTTCGAGCTCAAACCAATATAGTTTGAGCTTTTCTTTTGAATATTTATTAAATTCGGTAATTCATTTTGCTTAACCACAAGCAAAGTGGTCTAATACACTAATTTCAATATCTTACACATGCAATCACTCATCTCTCCCGAAAGCAACATGGTGTTGTTTTTCGTTGTGGCAGGTGCTGCCGCCTTTGGAATCTATTCAGAACACAAAAAATGGTTTGGAAAACTATCAGGTATCTTGGTTACCATGATTTCCATGTCCCTACTGGCAATGGCTGGAGTTGTTCCTGTAGCATCAAACCCAAACATTAAGGTAGATGTTTACGAATTGGTATTTTCGTACTTCATTCCCATTTCCATTCCTATGCTGTTGTTTAGTTCTAACATTATAAAAATTGTAAAGGAAAGCGGCAAATTGCTTGTGGCGTACATTTTAGGAGCCATAGGGATTGTTTTGGGTTGTTTTTTGGCCTTCAACATTATCGATTTAGGTCCGGATTCTGGTAAAACTGCAGGAGTTATTGCAGCAACGCTGGTGGGTGGAAGTGTAAATTTTATAGCCGCTGCCGAAGCACTTAATTTTAGTACAAACCCATTATTTACAGCTACCATTGCAGTTGATAACTTTGTTTCCAATCTGTACACCCTATTCCTGTTTTTAACTCCATCTCTCCTGTTTTTGGCTCGCTTTTTTGTAAAGCCTAAGGCCGAAAATCGTGTAGAAGAAAGCTCAGCAAAAAAAGCTGAATATCCTATCACCATGGAGCGAATTGCCGTTTCGGTATTTATTGCAGCTTTCATAGCAGGTGCAGGTAGCTTTGTATCGCCCTATTTGCAAAGTCTTTTGAATACAGATATCAATTTAAGCATCCTAATCATTACGGTTTTTGCCGTGTTGGCAGCCAACCTGTTTCCTAAATTCTTACAACCTCTCGAAAACACCGCATTCTCGGTTGGTTTATGGATGATGTATGTGTTTTTAGCAGTGATAGGTGCCGCTACCAATATTCAACAAATTTTTAGTATCGGACCAGCAGTATTGGCTTTCTACCTAACCATCATGGTTTTTCACTTTTTGTTTCTACTGGCATTGGCCAAACTGTTCAAGCTCGATGTTTACGAAGTGGTTATTTCATCGGCTGCCAATATCATGGGACCATCGGTTGCCGCACCCATGGCTGCTTCAATGGGACAAAAAAAGCTGGTAACTCCTGGTATCTTAGTCGGAATATTGGGCTATGTAATTGGTACCTTCATTGGGGTGAGCATTGCGATTTATTTGAGCTAACCTTAATAAAAACCTCATATAAAGAAAGGCTTTGCAGAATTGCAAAGCCTTTTTTATTGTCACAAAAAAATCCTTCTCTTCTTCTACCATTTTCAATAAATCAATCACCCAAAATATTAAGATATAGGTAATAAAAAAGATATACATAAATTATCTAAACATTAGCCATCTTATTACTCATGATATTTATATTTGGCTAATTTTATTGAAGAAAATTATCTTCTCTTTAAGTCTAAGTGTAAAAAATATGTTTGAAATAAACTCAATAATTAAAAGTTTACCAATTAATAAGATAACAGAAGTTTATCTAGTAGGTTCTAACAATGACTATTATAAAATTTTCCTTGTCGATAAATCTAACGATGCTGTAAGAATTGACTTAAAGAAAGGTTTTGAAGGCAATTTTAATACAATAACAAAGTCAACTATATTTAATGGAAATGCTACACAAATTGTTACTCCTCAAATTGCTAAGGATTTATTATCTAAATGCAAATATTTAAATAATGTACTCAAACCTAACAATGATACTTTTACAGCAACAATAAAGCTACTTGAAATAATCGATTTTAAAGATATTAAGCAAAGTAAAGACAACCAAACCTTTATGTCATGGTTAAGACAACAAACTGGACGAGATGATTTAATCGGAGATATTACCAATGATATTTTACAAGATCCAAAATTAAGTGGCTTTGAGTCCTATGATCAAATAAAAGAACACATCCAAAACGAAACATTTTTAAATTCATGGGATATTAATACATTCAGGGATTACAAAAAGAAAGGCAATGTAAATCCATTATTGTGTTTAAAGCTCGCTAAATTAGAATATGACGTTTATATTAAGAAGAATAAACTAAAGAAGTTTGCCATAAGAAATAATTCCGGATTTGTTTACTTTCTTAAATATGAGACTCAAAATTCTCCAATCAAAATAGGTAGAGCCAAGAACATTCAAACTCGTATTACACAATTACAAACTTCATTACCTTACGATTTAGAAACTATCGGATACATTGAAACTGATAACTATTTCGATTTAGAGAGAAAAATTCATTTAGAATTTGAAGATAGAAAGTTAAAAAGAGAATGGTTTGAGTTAACTATATCTGAAGTAACTGAAATAATAACCAAATATAGTGGGGTATTATTGCAGGGGTATGAACATTGTCCATAGTAATAAGATATTTTCATACATCACACTCTCCCCCACGCGGATGAATGAGTTCCATTCCTAGGTAGATGTGACGCTGACCTAGGTTTACTTGATCTGAACGCACGTTTAGCTGAGCCAAACGTAGGAAAAGATGAGCCTGACGCACGTCGAAATCATATCAACTCATTTTTTGGTCTATTTTGGATAGGTTCGCATCATATTTTTGTAGGAAAATGACATCCATTTCCACAAAAGCCTCTCAAAAATTAGGGTCAAGCTCATTTTTTCCTACGTTCAGATGAGTTTTTCCTGCGTCAGCTTCATATTTTTCCGCGTTCAGCTCGTCTTTTTCTATGTTTATGTCATATACACCCTAGGTAACATCACACACACTTCGTATTGAAAGTTCATCATTTAATGATAAAGCACCCCCTTTATATAACTTACTATAAAACTATACACGCCTGCATTTTCAGGCAACACAACAGAAATCATCACCACTATACACAAGCTAATTAACAACATACAGAACCATTAATAAACTTAAATCCACTTAACATACTATTTAAAACGATTATAAATTTTGAAATTCAACACCATACCTGATCTTTCCATAGCTAAGATTTATTAATTTAACAATTGTCAAATAATTATTTTAAAACAATTTGTATGTCAAGAGTAAAAGTTTCATCGAAAGTGCATGAACTTGCTGATTTGGCTAGCAAGATCATCGCTAAAAACACCACTGATGGTGAACTAAGTCTTCTGAAAGATTTTCCAAACTTTGTTTCTTTACAAACACGATTGGCTAAAATGCAGGAATATGAGCAAAAAGCTGATGAAGCGAATCGTTTGAAAGAAGAAATGAATGAGCAGAAAAACAAAGAAGCAAAGGCGGTAAGAAAGGATATTATTCAAATCCGTAACCTTCTAAAGGCTCATTACCCGGAAGATTTAAAGAAATTAGGTGGATGGGGTTTCACAGTTGACGAAACGACTAAAGCGAAAATTGAAGAACCTGCTTAAACCACCACACTTATGAAAAAAAGATCATTGCGTTTGCAATGATCTTTTTTTTCTGAAAGTCTACAAAATCTTAATGAAATAGATAACGGTACTCTGTACCTTAATATTTGTTAAATTATCAAGCTATCTACAAATATCAAGGTGCTCCGCACCTAGGTAATACTCAATTCAAATTCTTGAGAAAAGCAGCAGAGCTGCGTAAGATTTGTAGTTCAATCATCTAAGTGTCTACTTAGGTGCATCGCACCGTAACTTTCATTTTTGTTGGTATTTTCCCTTTAATCATGAATGTTTTTATCACGAGTACGTGTAGTATCGAACTTAATTGTCTAATAAATGAGGGTAGGTAATATTGCAATAAAAATATTAAATTCATCACCAATATATACCTACTTGATATATGAATTGAAAATAAAGGGAATAACAAGCACGATATCGATGACACAAAGCTCTACCAACTATTCTATAGAATTACTTACGGAAAAAAGAATTGAAGAACTGTTTAAGGAACACTATGCGGTTTTAACGGCCTATGCCAATAAATTTCTTTCCGATTTGGATGATGCACGGGAAATTGTCCAAAATGTATTTGTTCAGTTAATTGACCACAAAGACACGATTAAGATTCACACCTCGGCAAAAGCACATTTGTATACCTCTGTTAGAAATGCATGTTTAAATGCAATCAAACAAAAAAACACGCATGCCAAGCATCATGAGAATATCAAGTACTTGAACTCGGATATTGGAATGGGTGTTGACAAAATTTTGGAGCAAACCGAATTAGAGTATGAATTGTATCAAGCCATTGATGAATTGCCTGAACAATGTCAGCGTATTTTTAAAATGAATCGTTTTGATGGTTTCACCAACCAGGAAATTGCCGATCAGTTAGGCATATCGAAACGAACTGTAGAAACACAAATCAGTAAAGCATTAAAAATCTTACGAAACAAAATAGGGCCAATGCTAGCTAGCCTGCTGATTTTATGGCTTATGGAAAAAATGTGATTTTTTTTCAAATTTAAATACGTGTGAGGATATTCTTACTTGTCTTACTATTAGAAAAGCGAAAATGAACAAGAACAAACAACATATCGACGAGCAAATATTATTAAGCATTTTAAATCAAAAGGCTTCGGAAGAAGATGTAGAAACATTCGAAAAGTGGATGGCATCAAATCCGGAAAACAAAGCCGTTTTTGAAAAAATGCGTAAGATTTGGGAAAAGAGTTCTGAAATTGAGGTATTCGATAAAATTGATGTAGCTGCTGACTGGAAACTGGTAAAATCAAGAAGCGGTGCATCGGTTAAATCAAGAAAACTTAGGGTTTTCATGCGTTATGCAGCCTCTCTTGTGCTTTTAATGGGCTTGAGTTTTGTGTTGCTTTACCAAACCACTCCTGGATTTGGAAAATTAGCTCAGCAAAAAACTGAAATAAACAAAGATCAGGTGCTTTTAGCTGATGGAACGCAAATTTATTTGAATGAGAAAAGCCGATTGGTATATCCTAACCAATTTGGTAGTAAAAAACGAAATGTAAAATTGGAAGGTGAAGCTTACTTTCAGGTAAAATCAGATCCAACCAAACCATTTATAATCACTTCTGGAAATGCGATAATTGAAGTACTTGGTACCGCCTTTAATGTTCGCAACGATGAGTATGGAAGAACCATAGTAACCGTTCAGTCTGGAAAAGTAAGTTTAACCGATCAGAAAACTAAAAAAGTGGTTTATCTAACCAAAGGTGAAAAGGGAATTTTACACAATTCCAATCTTACCGAATCTGAAAATGATGAACCAAATTTTGATGCCTGGAAAACTGGAATTCTAAGATTTAATAAAACACCAATACCTGTAGTTTTTAAATACATTGAAGACTATTATGGGGTGAAAATTACGAACAGATGCGAAAGAATAGATACGCTGACTTTTAACAGCATATTCGACAATGATGATATTAAAGATGTGATATCGGAACTGGAGTTGCATCTGAATGTAAAAACGGTGAAAAGGGGCAAGCATCTCATTATTTCGGAAAGGAATAATTAAATCTATTAGAAATTGACAATGAAACGAACATGAATTTTAGCATTCTAATCCCGATAGCTATCGGGAACACACATGAGAATGATTAAATTCATTGAGAGTTCCATCTAGCCAAAAAATAAAATTTAAACAGATGAAAAATAAAATTGCACTTATATCATTTATCCTATTGCTAAGCGTTTCATTTGCAAAAGCACAAAAAACTGTAGTTAAAGCAAATATGCTTAGTCCATTGGTACGAACAGGATCATTTTTTGTAGAACATCAATTAAACGATAATAGCAGTTTACAGTTGGGATTACTGTACACTGGAAAAACCTGGGATGATACACAAATTAGAGGCTGGGGAGTTACACCTGAATACAGGTTCTATCTTTCTGATTCACCTGCTCCGGAAGGTTTTTTTGTAGCACCTTACGCACGATATTTACATTTTAATTTAGAAAATGATGCCAATGATGAAGCAAAAATGAATGGATTGGGAGCTGGTTTAATAATTGGTCAGCAATACATTTTCAAAGAGAGAGTTAGCTTCGAATGGTTCTTTGGTCCGGGTTACACCAATATTGATTTGGATGTAGAATCAGGTGTTGAAGATGATTTTGATACCGGTAGCTGGGATGGCTTTACCTTGCGTGCAGGAATCACTTTAGGGATCGCATTTTAAAAATTCACCAAACGTATTATACAAAGAATTATTTACTCGATAATTCGAGTGAAGGGCTCAACTTGTGTCAAAAAATTAATTAACCTATTAATAATAATAAGAAAAAAAACATACATGAAAAGATTATTAATTATCGCAGCAATTGCATTCGGATTTTTCTCAACATCAAATGCTCAAAAAGTAGAATATAAAGTGATTACATCGGTAGAGTCAATCGTTCCTATGGGAATTGGTAGATCAAGAATCATTGAGGAGAAGGATCCTATTGAAGCTGCAAATTTCACCACAGACAGAACCAATGGTAAAAAAAGCAAACAAAAAGCGGTAAAAAGATCGGATGCTAAAGTGAACCTTTTCTCAGAAACCAAATTGTTGAATTTCTATAGTATTGCAGGTATTAACTTCCAAAATATTGCTTCTAACGATGCATTGTTATCGTCGAAAATTAACAAACTTACCAACGATGGATGGGAATTGGCCTTTGTTGCCAGTGGTGTCGAAAGTGATAGTGGTAAAGGTGATGGTAAAGGAATTTTCATTACCAGATATATCTTTAAGAGGTTGAATAATAATTAATATCCCCCCTCTCGCCTATTGAAATTATAATATATTCAAATAAAATGCATTAAATTGGAAGCCTTATGGGCTTCCTTTTGTTGTTTATAATGACAATAATTATTTTTACGGCCTTAACCAATCACATCCTATAATTCATGGTAAAATTTATTTTTACTTTTTCTTTATTACTCTGTTTTCTATCGGCCTATTGTCAGAATATCAATCTGCAGCAAGAGATTAAGCTTCCTAAAAGTAGTTATCAATTATCCGAACTGCTGGAAGAAATTACAGAGCAAACCAAGGCCCAGTTTAGTTTTACCAGTGAATTAAACACCAATAAAAGGGTTCAATTATCCGATTCAGTTTCATCCATTAGAGATATTCTAAACCAGTCCATCAACCTGAAGAATTTTAAAATTCAGGCAAAAGGCAGTAAAATTTTCATTGTCTCGATTCCACCCTACGATAGAAAATACAGAATCAGTGGATACATTAGCGATGCTAAATCTGGTGAAGCGTTAATCAATGCGACAGTTGCAAACCTAAGTAACTTTACAGGAACAGTTAGCAATAATTTTGGCTTTTACAGTTTAAGCTTAAAAAACAAAACACATCTTTTGCAATTTTCTTTTGTTGGCTACAAAGAGGTTCTGTTAGATGTTGAATTGGAAAAAGATACTATCATTAACATATCCTTGGAACCCAAAACCATTTTGCAGGAAGTTAAGGTAACAGCAAACGAGAGAGCCAATAACATTAATCATTTATTTGTTAGTACCAATAGCTTTCAGGCCAAAACCATGCAGCAAACAGGTGTTTTTGGTGAAAATGATTTGTTCCAAAATTTACGACATTTGCCTGGTGTACAAAACAGCAACGAAGGTTTAGGCGGCCTAAATATCAGGAACGGTTCACCAGATCAAAATCTTATTTTATTAGATGATGTTCCTGTGTATTATTCTTCACATTTAATGGGCTTATACTCTGTTTTTAATCAGGATGCCATTAATCAGGTAAAGCTGGTAAAAGGTGGTTTTCCTGCCCATTATGGTGGCAGAGTATCCTCGGTTTTAGACATCCGTATGAAAGATGGAAATACAAAGAAGTTAGAAGGAAGCTATAGCTTGGGATTGCTTACTGCAAAATTCAATTTGAATGGGCCAATCAAAAAAGATAAAACCACATTCAACTTGTCAATCCGAAGAACCTATCTTGATTTATTGGTTAACGGAATTCTGGACCTTTCTGATAGCAATGTAAATGCTGGCTACTATTTTGGTGATCTGAACTGGAAAATTGTGCACCGATTTTCTCAGCGCGATAAATTATACTTCAGCACTTATTGGGGAGGTGATTTGGCCAGTGTAAAAAGCTCTGAAGATATCTCTACAAACATCCGAGAAAAAGTTAGATATAAACTCGGTTGGGGGAATTTCACCAACTCACTGCGCTGGAATCATGTATACAACAATCACTTATTTGGTAACACCACTCTGATATTAAGTAGGTATACCTTTTTGCTGAAAGAAAAGAGAAGTGAAAAAGCCAATGATTCAGATTACATGGAAAACTATAATCATGAATTTAAATCTGGTATTCGTGATTTCTCATTTAAAACAGAGTTTGATTTTATCCCAGATTATAAACACTATTTGAAATTTGGACTGGAAGCTTCCCTGCATCACACCAAACCGGGTAGTGAGTTTATTAAAAACACCCGTGATAATAATTCCGAAATTTCAACTGATGAATTGATCAAATCAAAAGAAGTTAACCTATATGGTGAGGCACAAATTAGATTTGGCAAGAAATTATTGGTTAATATGGGAACTCGCTGGAGTAGTTTCATTGTGGATAACACCTACTATTCAACAATTGAACCTAGATTAAACGCACAATATTTCCTTACTCCAAAATGGTCATTTACTGGAAGTTTTTCTCAAATGACACAGTATCTTCATTTGGTAAGAACCAGTACCTTAAGCTTACCAACTGATTTATGGTTTCCGGTAACCAAAAAAATTAAACCGATTGATTCTTTCCAATATACGGCTGGAACACATTATTCATTTAACAAATCAGTAAAACTGAATATCGAATTTTATCACAAGCTAAGCAGAAATTTACTGGATTTGAAAGGAACATCATACTTTCAAGATGTTAGCTCTGACTGGG
This sequence comes from Marinifilum sp. D714, assembly GCF_030851345.1. Taxonomy (GTDB): domain Bacteria; phylum Bacteroidota; class Bacteroidia; order Bacteroidales; family Marinifilaceae; genus Marinifilum. The sequence goes on along the minus strand of NZ_JALPNU010000009.1, from coordinate 76,283 downwards.
AAAATATGGTTGAAAGTGGCAAAGGATGGAGCAAAGGATTGGAAGTTGAGCTAAGCAAAAGTCTAGGAAAAACAAATGGAAACATTGCCTATACACTATCTCAATCAAAAGTAAGATTTAAAGGCATTAACAATGGTAAGTCCTATGCTTCTCCTTATGATCGCCGACACAATTTTTCCATTCAGGTCAATCAGTTCATCAGCAATAAAACCAAGTTTTCAGCTTTCTGGACCTATGGAACAGGACTTCCTGCTACTTTATCAACATCCAAAATTGCAGCTATTTCTCCTTATGATCCTTCTTCGTTTGAGACTAAAACTGTTTACACAGAAAGAAATTCTTACAGACTTCCTGACTATCATCGTTTAGATTTGTCAATTAGCTTTATGAAGAAAAAGAAACATGGAACAAGATCTTGGGATATTAGCATCTATAATTTTTACAATAGAAAAAACACCAGCTATATGTATGTATCTTTTGATAACAATATATCTAATGATCCAAAATTGAAAAAAATCAACCTGTTCTCATTTATACCAAGTGTTAGCTATTCCTATAAATTTTAATCCTTTAAACATGAATTATTTTAAATTATTAACCTGTTTAATTTTATTTTCACTACTTGTTTCATGTGAAGAGGAAGAAGAGCTTCCACAAACTAAGTCCGATCCAATCGTATCAATCAACTCACTAATGGGAGTAGATAGTTTAATTAAGCTTAATTTATCGAAGAGTGTTGGATCTCCTGTTGAAATCAAATACATCTCTGATGCAACAGTTACCGCTTATAAAAATAATAAAGAATTAGGTAAATTGGCTTATCGAGAAAATGGCACTTATGAACTCCCAAATCAATACCTGGAAAGCGAAACGGAATATGAAATTACGATGACACATCCAGATTTCAATAAAGTAACAACAAATACCATAGCTCCAGAAAAAGTATTAATCAATGACATTAAGCTTTTGGATGATGCATCAGAAGGCAAAACCACTTTTAAATTAAAATTTACTGATGATCCTTCACAAAGCAATTACTATATGTTACTTGTAAAAGGCATATCAAATAACATCTCGGATGTGATTCAATATTATAGCAATGATATTGTGTTCGAAGGGAATTTGAATGTAAATGATAATGGATTCGAACAAAATATGTTGCGCGGTAGCCGAAGTTTTTCCGATGAAAACTTTAAAAGTTCACAAACTGAGATTTCATTTTATATTTTGAATGATGATTTTTTTGTGGGTTATCAAGAATATAAAATTGAGTTGTATCACATAAGCCAAGATTATTTTAATTACGAAAGATCTTTTGTATCACTTGAAAACAAAGGCGACATCCCTTTTTCTAATAAAACAAACCTCTATTCGAATGTGGAAGGAGCTTTTGGAATTTTTTCAAGCTACGCTCTGGATTATAAAATTGTATCCAAACAATAATTAAATGACATTAATGGTTATATTAAAAATTGATTTATTTTTATTGAACCAAGATTAAACTCATTTCAATGTCAAAATACCTTTCTCTCTTAATAATATTAATTTTAAGCATAACCAATCCCATATTTGCACAAGACAATTTTAAATGGGTAACTGTAAAAAAAGGTGAAGGATTCAACGCCTTTTTGTACAGGAATCAACTTACTCCAGCCAAGCATAGTGCAAAGTTCAAAACTTTAAATAAAGGCCGTTTCACAAAAAGTGGTCATTTAATTGCTGGCAAAAAATACAAGGTTCCACTGCGATACTACATCCATTCTATTCCATTACTTGGAAAAGAACATGCGAGCGTAAAACAAGTCAACAATTCATTGGAAGGTGCAGTCATTCATTTGGTAGCTGGTCATGGAGGTCCTGATCCTGGTGCAGTTGGTAAAGTATCAGGTAATAAAATTTGTGAAGATGAGTATGCTTATGATATTGTTTTAAGGTTGGGAAAGGAACTCATATCTCATGGTGCCAAAGTGCATTTCATCATTAGAGATAAAAATGATGGAATTAGAGATGCCTCTTTTCTAAAACCTGATAAAGATGAAATATGCTATCCATCACAGGTAATTCCAAGAAAGCAGACACCGCGCTTAAGACAAAGAGCAGCTGCTGTTAACATTTTAGCCAGGAAAGAGAAACCAGGAAGCTATCAACGCTTGATTGTATTGCACCTTGATTCAAGAAGTAAAAGAAACAGGACCGATGTATACTTTTATCATCACGCCAATAGTAAGAAAGGCAAAAAGCTTGCATTAACGCTTCAAAAAAAGATGAAAGCAAAATACGCAAAATATCAGCCTAACAGAAGATATACAGGAACCGTTGGTACAAGAAGATTATACATGCTGAAAACCACTACACCTCCATCAGTATTCGTTGAACTTGGAAATATTAACAACTACAGAGACCAAATTAGATTTACCAAAACTGATAACAGGCAAGCTTTGGCAAAATGGCTATGTGAAGGAATTATTGATGATTATAAGGGACAAATGAAAAAGTAAGAAAAGAAAAGTGTTTTATTTTTAATCATTTATATAATTTCTAAGCGTAACACTTATGTGTAAATTTCAAAACTACTGGTTCAACACTATTGTGGAAATCTTCATACGATAACATGATTAATTCGGTATGAGTTCCAGCATTGAATACGATATCATCATCTTCTACTAAACTTTCTGACACATAAACTTCTAAGTTGTAAAGATTTCCAAAAGGAGGCATTGCTCCTACTTCGCACTGAGGGAAAATATCTTTAAACTCCTGTTCGTGAGCTAATTCAACTTTTTTACAGCCTAACATTTGCTTTAACAAGTCAAAATCAATCAAATAGGAAGCTGGTAATACAGCCATTGCCATTCTACCATCTATTTTAATCATTACCGTTTTTGCGAGCATTTTCCCGGGAATATGGGCCGATGCCGCAATCTGTTGAGCTGTATAAGCTGAAGAATGCCGAATCGTAACATATTTTATCTGTCTTTCATCTAAATATTGCTTTAACTTTCGAATAGGCATAGCGTTCTTGTTCTATGGTTTAAAATTTGCAATTTGCATAAGGCTTCATCGCCTTTAATCGGTCAATCCGATTGAGTTATATTCCTTTCTTTTCTCACTTCCATCCCAATTTAATAAGTCTTAGAGGGAACTATTAAAATACGAAAAAAAAAGATGGAAGTAAAGGGTAAAGAGTTTTAAATAAAGAATCTAGACAAACACTCAAATGTTAAAAAAATAAAAAAACAGAGCTTTCTACGAAAATTATCGTACTAATATTTTGTATTACGAATTCTTTCGTATAATTTTATCTACGAAATTAATCGTATAACGGAATTCACCACAAAATGCCAAAGAAGATTAAGCCAACCGAAGCAGAATTAGAAATTTTGCAAGTATTATGGACTTATGGTCCGTCGACAGTACGTTTTGTAAACGAAAAATTAAAAACCGGCAGAGATGTTGGATACACAACTACTTTGAAGGTGATGCAAATCATGACGGAAAAAAATATGCTTCGAAGAGAAAAAAACTCTCGAACCCATATTTATGAGGCTATTGTGGAAGAAAAAGAAACCAAAAATCTTCTCATAGATAAATTCATATCTACCCTGTTCAACGGATCAACATCGGGAATGGTATTGCAAGCACTGGGCAATAAAACATGCAGTACTGAGGAACTGAATAAAATTCGCAATTTAATTGATGATATCGAGTCATCACAAAAGTCTGAATCCCATGAATAGTTTTAGTATATACAAGTTGGTTGATGCTTTGGGCTGGGCCCTTTTACATTCTGTATGGCAAATTGTGATTTTTGGACTTATCGTTTGGATTCTTTTTCGGTTTATATCAAAAGATAATGCCAAACTTAGGTATGGAGTGGCGAACTTGGCTATGGCATTTATATTTGTGAGTTTTACCATTACATTTTTCCATTACCTGCCATTATCAAATCATAGCAATGGTTCCGATCTGAATTTAAGTCCTGAACTACTGTTGTATCTTCTCAATAGTAGTCCTGAAACTCTAAATCAATTTAGCTTTGAAAATTTACACATCGACCAATATTTCCCAATCATGGTAAACATTTGGATTATTGGCGTTTGTATTCTTTCTTGTCACATGACATTCAATTATCTGCAAACCATAAAATTGCGTAAACACCTTACTTACCCGGTATCGAAACAAACGCAAACCATTGCTGATAAACTCATTCAAAAGATCAACTTAAAACAAAAAATTACAATATTGGAGTCTGGCTATGTTCAAACTCCATCACTAGTAGGATATTTTAAACCAGTAATTTTATTGCCGGTAAGCATGCTTAGTGGAATACCGGAAAATCAATTGGAAATTATTATAGCACACGAATTGGCGCACATCAAGCGTCACGATTATTTATTTCAATTTATTCAAGGAATAATAGAATTGTTATTTTTCTATCATCCTGTGGTTTGGTGGCTATCTTCTGTGGTTAATACCGAAAGAGAACACATTTGTGATGATCTGGCGGTAAAGGTTTGTGGTGAATCCTTAACCCTCATTAAAGCATTAAATAATATGGAAGCAATTAGAAAAAAGAGATTCGAATTGGTATTGGGTTTATCAGGTAAAAAGGATAACCTTTTTAATCGAGTACAACGAATTATAAGACCAAAAGCATCAGTCAAAAAAACAAACAAAATCGTTTTTAGTGGTTTATTTGTTTTTCTGCTAAGTGGATTGATTTTGATTTCGAATTTTGCCATTTCTGGCAATGCATTAACTGGCAAACAGTTCTTTTCGAAGATTAATGTTTTAGATCAAAATCAACAAAATGGATCTGATGCCATGCTGCTTGCACCTGATAAGCAGAAAAAGAAATCTAAAAAAAACAAAAAAGTAAAAGAAACAGTTGAAGTAGAACCAGAAATTAATGATGTCGTTGAAATTGTTCCTGAAGTAGAGCTGGAAGATGTAATAGAAATTGCTCCTGAAGTGGAGGTAGAACCTGTTGCTGAATTGGGTCATGATGTGGAAGTACCAATGGATTTTGATGTTGATTTTGACTTTCCTCAAGATTCTTTAAAATCTAAAAAATGGTTGCAGAATAAGGTAAATGAAATAATTAGGGAGCAAAAAATTGAATTAGAAAAAGCAGCTAAGGAATTAGAGGATGTCAAAGTAGAAATGAACTTTGATGAAATGCGCTTGGAAATGGAAAATGCTCTGAAAGATTTGGATGTTGAGCAGATTAAGAAAGAAATGCAAGAACAACAAGCCGAACTAAGACAAGAGCTTGAAGAATTGACAAGCAAAAATTTAATCAAGCAACTTGAATTGGAAAAAGAACTTCAGAAAGAAGAACTGAGTAAAGAGTTGAAAGAAATTGAATCTGACAAAAAGCTCAGTGAAAAAGAAAAAGCTGAAATAAAGAAAAGAATTCAGGAGACGATTGAAAGAGTTAATTCAAAAGAATTTAAAGAGCAATTGAAGAATAATATCGAAAGATCTCAAAAATCTCTTCAAGAGCATCTAAAAAAAATGGAATCAGGAGAATTTGAAAAACAAGTTCAAAAACAAAGAGAATCCTTAAAAAAACAAATTCAAAAGTTCAATTCTCCAGAATACCAGAAGGAACTTCAAGAGAAACTTGAGAGAAGCAAGGAAAGTATTCAAAAGCATTTGGAAAAACTAAACACTCCTGAGTATAGAAAAGAACTTGAAGAACAAATCAAACAAGAAAATAATAAGAAGAATCATTCCATTCGAATTAAGAATTTCCCTGAAACTGATAATTTACTAATTGTTCTTGATGGAAAAGTAATTGACAAAAACACTTTTAACTCTATAGATCCCAATACCATTAATTCAATCAAGGTACTAAAGGACCAAACTGCAATCGAATTATATGGTGAAGAAGCATCAAACGGAGCCATTATTATTAGTACCACTGAAAACAAAAGAAAATCTGCACATTTGGTTCAAGTAAAAGGAGTTTCAGGTGAAAAGAACCCTCTTTTTATTTTGGATGGAAAACCAGTAGATTATGAACAATTTAAAAAGCTTAATTCAAGCAGCTTTGAAAGCGTAACTTTATTTAAAGATGAGTCGGCCACTGCCTTATATGGGAAAGCTGCTGAAAGTGGTGTTGTAGTTGCTACAAGCAAAGGTGAATCAGAAGAAACGTCCAATCGGTTTCGCTTAGAAAACTTTGCCGGAAAAGATGCTCCTTTATTCATTGTTGACGGAAAGAAAACAACAATAAAAGCCTTAAATAAATTGTCACAAAATGATATTGAAAGTGTAACGGTTTTAAAGAATAAATCGGCAATTGAGCAGTTTGGTGAAAATGGTAAAAATGGAGTTGTACTTGTTTCACTAAAAAATAAGCAAGATGTTGACAACACTGCTATTAAAATTAAAGGGAAACTGGATAATAATAGACCTATCTACGTTGTGGATGGTAAGATAATTTCAGGAAAAGAAACGGATTTCATTAAATCTAAGGAAATCGAAAGCATTAATGTCTTAAAGGATAAATCAGCCATTGACAAGTATGGAGAAAAAGGAAAACAAGGAGTTATCGAGATTACATTAAAAAAATAAAAATTCAATATCAATATATAGAAAGGATCACGAAAAAGTGATCCTTTTTTTATAGTATAGTCTGATTTGCAAGCAGAACAACAAATTCGTAACTTGATGATGAGAATATAAAAATATGCAACCATGCTTCTAATTCTTGTGATATTATCAAGCTATATCCTTATTAGAATTGTTTCAATATTCAGCAATTATCTAAAAGCTTTTTCCAGAAACGAACACTTTCGTTTTGCATTTGGTATTGCTGCAATTATAGTAGGTGCATTACATATTATGTTCCCAACATTTTTTAGCCATCTATTCTCAACCATTTTTAAATCGACCTATACCGCTACAAGCATTTCAGGATTCATCCAAATCATATGTGGAGTAGGTTTATTAATCAGACGCGTATACAAGGAAGCTGCCATATTACTAATGATTCTTCTCGCACTATTCATCCCATTAAGCATTTTTATGATTATGAATTACATTCCAGGACCATTGGGCCCAGAGTATGAACCCATTCTAGGATATGTTAGAATTTTATCATTTCCTGTGTTAATATGGACTTTATTTAAAGTTTGCGATATGTCTCCAAGAAAAGGACTGCAAACAGATCGTTTTAAGGATGATATATAAACAATTACGAACCTAAAATTTAAAATATGAGCTACTATATTAAAAGAAGTACAAACTTTAGCTTCGATGATGCTATTGAACGAATTACCAAAGCTGTTCAAACTGAAGGATTTGGAATCTTAACAGATATTGATGTAACAGCAACTTTGAAAGAAAAAATTAATGTTGATTTTAAAAAATATCGCATTCTTGGTGCATGTAATCCAACATTTGCCTACGAGGCATTCCAAGTTGAAGATCAAATTGGAATCATGATGCCATGTAATATTACCGTAATCGAACAGGATAATGGCCATGTAGATATTTCAATTATGGATCCAACGGCAGCTTTTAATGTAATTGAAAACGAAGAGTTGCAACCATTTGCTATCGAGCTAAAGAAGAAACTGGAGCGTTCTCTTACCTATCTCGAAGATTAATTAACAAATCCTTTAACTATGAAATCATTTCTGATCCTAATTATTGCAGTAATGTACATTCCCCACTCTACATTGGCGCAAGAAAAAAAGCCAACTATTGATCCAAATCGACAGTTCGACTTTTGGGTTGGAGAGTGGGATGTTTATACAGAAGAAAATTTAGTTGGCAAAAATACAATTGTATTTCTCCAAAATAAAAATGTAATTCAGGAGAATTGGGTTTCTGAGAAGGAAAACTTCACTGGTACCAGCTACAGTTTCTACAATTCAAAAACAGCCAAATGGCATCAAATCTGGATTGATAAAAATGGCAACAACCTTCTTCTTACAGGTGTTTTTTCTGATGGCAAAATGATTCTCACTAGTGGTTTGGACTCTAATATGGGCGAACCAAATTCTATACACAGAATAACATGGACACAGCTAACAAATGGTAATGTAAAACAAGTTTGGGAATCAACTATTGATGGTGGGAAGAGTTGGAATATTCAATTTCAAGGGATTTATAAGAAATCAAATCAATAATCGAATTCAGGTTAATACATATTTCCATCTTCATCAACCATTGGCACAAACCTAACGGGTATAACATTGCGTTGAATCACTTTGCCATTCTTTTTTTCCAGAAGAACCAATTTCTTCACATGTTTCAATCCAACAGGAATCACAAGCTTACCTCCTTCAGCCAACTGATCAATCAAAGCTTGTGGTATTTTTGTTGGCGAACAAGTTACTATTATACCATCAAAAGGAGCTTTTTCCGGCCAACCTACATATCCGTCACCATATCGGGTATTAACATTTTCGTAGTTTAAAGAGTCCAGAACAAAAGCTGCTCTTTTTTGCAACGGTTTTACAATCTCTATACTATATACTTCGCCACCCAATTCTCCCAGAATAGCGGCCTGATAACCTGATCCTGTTCCTATTTCCAATAGCTTCTCTCCTTCCTCCACCTCTAGCAATTGAGACATCAATCCAACAATATATGGTTGTGAAATAGTTTGTCCATGTCCAATTGGTAGTGGACGATCTTGATAAGCATAGTTCTGCAAATAATGGGGCACAAACAAATGTCGTTTTACTTTTTGCATGGCTGCAATTACTTCGGAGTCATTTATTCCCCGGGATTTTATCTGTTCAGCCACCATTTTAAACCTCAGCTCTTTAAAATCCATATTCTGAACATTTTGTCTCACAGGAATAACAATACCAGTAATTAGCAAAACTAAACCGTATATTAAACTAAAGTTCATTTTATACCATTTTTGATATTGAAATATACCTTATTAGTTGTATACTATAAATTTACGACTTTATCAGTGCTTAATGAAATATCCTTGTGTACATCTTTTATGACCAATTTACCTAAAAGGAGATTTATTTTATTAAATTCACAATTGACCAATAACTCGATTTAAAATCATTATTACATGAAGATATTTACAGCTCTATCAATCTGTTTTTTAATTTCTTTTAAGATAATTGCTCAGCAAATTGATGTGATTGATCTATCACAAAAAATTTCAGCTGAAAACATCAAAAAAGATGTTTATGAACTAGCTTCTGAGAAAATGGAAGGAAGGGAAACTGCTAAACCTGGACAAAAATTAGCTGCTGCGTATATTTACAAGCAATTTAAGGAAGCCGGATTAATTAGCTATCAGTTTAAAACAGATAGCCTAAGTTATTTTCAAGATTTCTCTGTTTATAAAAAGTATATTCCAATAATTAAACTGTCAATTAATGAAAATGAATATAAAGCCTACGAAGATTTTTCAATAACAGGTTATTCTAATTTAAAACGCAACAAGATTGAATTGGTATTTATTGGATTAGCTCAAGATAGCATTTTTAAGAATAAGGATTATTCCGATAAAGCGGTTCTTTTTCTAACCTCAAACCTTTATGCTGGACCAGCCAAGGCTATTGATATAATGAAGGAAACGAAAGCCAAGATTGTATTTTATTGTAATCCAAATAATCCACACCAAATACAAAACATTATACAACGACAAAAGAAGATGTTTAGTAGAAATCAATTACTAGACCCAAGTATTTTTGAAAAAAAGAATCCTTTCGATTCAATATCACAAGGTAAATTGTATCATGGTTTTGAAAGGTTGAGAACAACTTATCAAGGTCCAATAAGCGAAAAAGTTGTAGCGAAAATCCTTAATGTAAAACTAAAAAATCTTAAAAAATGTATCGCTGGAAACCCATTAGAGATTAAATATAAAAATAAATTGACTATTGATCTTGAGTTCTCCAATACTTACAACTCACAATCAACCGAAAATGTAATTGCTTGTATCCCTGGCTCCGAGAAAAAAGATGAATACATTGTTATTAGCGCTCACTATGACCATGTAGGTGCAAACGGAAAAAAAATATTTTATGGAGCTAACGATAATGCTTCGGGTACAGCTTCATTAATTGAAATTGCCAGAACATTAAAAAAGGCAGTAAATTCAGGGTTAAAACTGAAAAGAAGCATATTATTTGCCACTTTTTCGGGGGAAGAAAAAGGTCTGCTGGGATCAAAATATTTTGTCGAAAATAAAACGTTTCCACATGACAATATTAAAGCTAATTTAAATATTGATATGTTAGGTAGAATAGATGATAGACATGAGAATACTAATTTTGTATACCTACTTGGAGCAAATCATCTGAACCCAAAGCTTAAAACCATTACTGATAGTATAAACAATCAATATCCAAAACTCGAGTTGGATTATTCCTACGATACTGCAGATAATTTTCTCTATTCTGCATCAGATCATGCGTCATTTGTAAAAAGAAACATACCTGCAGTCTTTTATTTTAACGGATTACACAATGATTATCACAAAACCACCGATACTCCTGATAAAATAGATTATGAAGCCATTAAAAAAGTAAGTAGTTTAATTTTTCTTACTGCCATAGAATTGGCTAATCAAGAGTAAATTAGAAGAACTCTCATTAAGTTGTTATAAATAATTTTTCGGTAAGATTATTAAATCTTAAACAAAAAGAAAACATAAATTCTTTTTTTACGTAAGTTTGTATTGTTCATTGTGAATTCAATTATCATACAATTATGAATATCAAAAAATCCTACCAATACCTTAGTATTGCACTATTATTCATTGGAATAATATCTTGTTCGGAAAATGACAAACACACTGGTTTTATAGATCCGAATGAAGAGTTATTAGTTGGCTTAAGCAAGGTTGAAGGCTACGATCACACTTACAATTACGATTTTAATATATTGAAGGAAAGAGAAAGTGTTGACTACTATATACCTGTGAGCATTGGTCAGGCTTTAAACAGAATTCCTGCTGAAATGAGAAATAAAATAACTCTTATTTCCTCATCAGAATTGCCTTTTGACGTAAATACTCAGAAAGCAAATATAGTTACCTCATGGAATGATAAAAATAAACTCGTATTTCAAATTCAAATCTCATATCTGGAGAATGATGAAAGTTATGCGGCCAATTTTAAAGATTTCTTTACCATTTCAGTAACTCAACACCCTAACAATCCATTTGATGAAATGAGTGAAAAGCAATTGGAAACTTTGAGAGAAGATCTGGAAAAAAGAAGATACCAGAACTTAAAATTAACCGATACAGATACTTTATACTATTTGCCTAAGTCGGATGATATCATGTGGCCACGAATGTTTGACTATTACAAATATGTAGAAGCAGACAAAAGAATTTATAAAGAATCAACAGGATCTTACCAATATTACGCTTGGTACAATGGTTTGATCTACAAAATCGGTTTCAATATGGATGTTAGTGCTGTTGATGCTGAAGCTTTGGTTAGAGATATAATACTAGGAAGCTAGAGGTATAATATTCCCAATAATAAAAAAAGGACGGTGCCCCGTCCTTTTTTTATTTGCTTAAATCTTTTCTACAACTGGCTGCTAATGCTTTATCTTCAATTGCCTTTTGAAGAAGTATGGGATTTTTATCCTCCTGATAAAGCAATTGATAAACTTCACGAACCGACAAACTTTGCTCATTTCGTTCTTTCAAAATCAGCTCATCTCCATTATATATGGTTCCCTCACGTAAAACACGAATATATATGCCAGGAAAACCAGCCTCAATAAATTCTTTTACCATGGTATCACAAGAGAATCGATAATTTAGTTTAAAACATGGCTGTCTTGGTTGAGTAACTTGTACCAAACATTCACCAATCTCATACACATCACCAATTTTCACCTCTCCTTCATCCAATTCTGAAATACTTAGGTTTTCACCAAACATGCCATAATTCCATTCCAAATCAGGAAATCTATCCTTCCAAAAATCATAATGCTTTGTAGAATACCAATAACATGCTTTGTCTACTCCACCATGATACCTTCTGTCAATTACAAAATCATCTTTAACATCCTCTTTGCCCAAATAAATCCCCTCATCAACCGGAAATTTATACATGCCTGTATTCACTAGCTTTCCATGATAATTGATTTCTACTGATGTTCCTTTATTAGTCGACACTACTTTCATAGAAATTATTTTTTAATGGATCTTAAAATATAAACTACCTCTTTCTTTAAATTCTCGTAATCTTCATGTCTGATATCAAGAATCATTTCAACACCAATTCCTTTTTGGATAGTATGAAAAACTACAACCGTGTGTTTCTTCGATTCATCATCATTATAGGAACCCAAATACCCCATTGAATTATCTAACGAAAATAATTCTTGTTCCTTTGCAATTACCTTGTGAATATCAACAGTTAACCTTCTTCTTTTAAATGATGAGTAGTCGAGTAGTTTATTTTCTTCTCCGATATATTCCAAAGACAAAATACAAGACGGCACAACTCCGCTTTTTAGTGTTTCAACAGCTGCACTTCTGGAAAAAACAAAGTTCATCAGCTTACCATCCTTAAATTGATCTTCCAAACACCAATTTCCTTTTGGAAAACCGATATTGATATCCGGTCCTTCAATAAAAAAACTATTCCGATAGGTTTCTGTACCAACCACTTCACCTTTCTCCGACCAATAAGTCCATTTCCCATTTTTTTTACCCTTTTTAAAGTTTCCTTTTTGCGAGAATGCCCCATTTGAGTAATAATAGGCAGCTGGTCCATTTAAAGTATCGTTTTTAAAGTTTACCGATAAACTAGCCTTTCCATTCGGATAATATTCTAGATACAATCCATTGGCAATGTTGTTTTGTGCAATAAAATCTCGTAGTAATTTACCGTCTTCGGTCCATAAACGAATATTTCCTTCCTGCACTCCCTTTTTATAGGAAAACTGCTTCTTTTTATTTCCATTAGGAAAATATTCTGTACTCTTGCCATCTTCAACTGCTAACTCCTGAAATCCTTTTTCATACAATTTTTCCCACTCTATAAATTCAACTTTTGGCAAATAATCCGTTTCGGATAGTAATGTACCTGAAATTGTATAATCTTTAACCTGATATTTACCTTCAGAAATGGGATAAATAACGCTATAGTATTTGGCATCAGCTTTTTCTATCGAAAGCCAATTTTCATCGAAGTAAACTGTTTTTTGTCCATAACTTAAAGAGGAAAAAAAGATCAAACAAAAGAGTAAAAGTAGATTTGGTTTCATATTAATGTGTTTTAAGTGGATGCAGCAATATTCATTCCTAAAGTTACTTCTTTAAAAGTTTTCTGGCCTTCTCATGAAATTTTAGATGTCGTAATCCATTAATCAATCCTTCGTCGGTATAATAATGCCAAAAGTAATCGAACCTATGCTCTACCCCATGTAAAACTTCAAATTCATGCTCCAAATCTAATTCGTTCAAATAGTCATGCAAATCGTAAATGCATCTGCGATTCTTAGTCAGTACAAAGCTATCTTCTGTACCGATCTCCAATCGCAATGGAATTTGTAATTCCTTTAATAATTCCAGATTTTGTAATGCTAATTTTTTATTTGATGGTAAAGTATAATCGCTAACATATCCTATTCCAACAACTGAAACAAACTTTCCCGGATATTTCAAATAATAATGAATGGCTCCTGCTGCACCACGAGAATGTCCTTCTATTGAAATAGCTTTCTTTTCAACACCTGCATTAAAGTTCCTCTGACAATACTGGACAAACTCTCCTAGTTGACCATCTGCAATTAAACTTTCATTCTCTGGGGTAAACCATTGCACATTCTCTCTATCATTATCTCCTCGTATTCCAGCAATTACAACAGGTTCAATTTCTCCATCCAGTATCCATTTATTAAGCTGTTCTTCATTAACGTATTTATTAAAAGTTGTCTCATCTCCACCTTGTCCATGCATAAAAAGTATCAAAGGATAGTTTCTTTCTTTAGAAAAATTGGGTGGCAAATAAACAAAGTATGGAACCCAGGAACGTGATCTGCTATTGAAAACAAAAAAGCTTATTTTCCCATCTTTAGCAGAGACATTCTTTATTTCATCATAGCTTTCAAAACAATATTTAGAGGCATTCATATTCAGGATATTATCTTTTTATAAAATCTAAATTAAGAGCAAGTATTTACCAAAATAAAGTTGTAACTTCTACAAAACTAAAAATTATAACCCAATAAAAAATTTTTGCGATACATGATCTCTCCATTTTTTGGTTTTACCTGAAACACTGCATATTTAAGCGGTTTCAGTACCCTATTATTAATTCTCTCTATATAGGCATAAAAATAACTGATTAATATAATTTGTGCGTTATTCAAATCAATTCTACATTTGTATCGTTACAAAAACAAAAGAAAAATAACTTTAAAATAAATCTAAGATGCAAACTTTAATCGGAAAAAAAGCTCCATCATTTCAGGCTAGCGCTGTAGTAAACGGAAATCAAATTGTTGAAGGATTTTCTTTAGATCAATTCGTAGGAAAACAAGAAGTAGTATTCTTTTTCTACCCTCTTGACTTTACATTTGTTTGTCCAACTGAGTTAATCGCATTCCAAGACAAATTAGCTGAATTTGAAAAAAGAAATGTAGCAGTAGTAGGTTGTTCTGTTGATTCAGAATTCTCACACTTTGCTTGGTTAAATACTCCAAAAAACAAAGGTGGTATCGAAGGTGTAACTTACCCACTTGTTGCTGACTTGTCTAAAACAATTTCAGAAAACTTCGGTGTTTTGGCTTCTGAGTATGATTACGATGCTGAAGGAAATGCTGTTTCGACAGGTGCTCCTGTTGCTTACCGTGGATTATTCCTAATCGACAAGCAAGGTGTTGTTCGCCACTCTGTTATTAACGATCTTCCATTGGGACGTAACGTTGATGAAGCAATTCGTATGGTTGATGCACTGCACCACTTCGAAGAAAACGGTGAAGTATGTCCAGCAAACTGGAGCAAAGGTGAAGAAGCTATGCAAGCTACTGCTGCTGGTGTTGCCGAATACTTAAGCAAGAACTAAGAATAAAAAACAAAATTAATCTCTATACCACTTAAGTGGTTAAAATCAAAAAAACAAGATCATGAAAATTAACACTTATCAAGATATCACCACTATCGAAGGTGAAGCAAAAAAAGATTATATCGATAGACACTCAGCTTTCATTCACTGTGATGAATCAGCAAAAAAAGGTGAAAAATTCAAGGTAAAAGTGAAAATAGGTGATGCTTATGCTCATCCAGATGATTTCGATCACTATGTAGCATGGGTTCAATTATGGGATGGTGAGAAAATGTTAACTCAAGCTAACTTCTCTTCAGGAGTACTTGGTGGTGCAGCGAACCAAACCGAAGTTGATTTTTACGTGGTTCCTTCTCGTAAAATGAAATTAACTGCAACTGCTTTCTGTACAAAACACGGATTATGGCATTCAGATGAGAAACTAGTTGAAGTTTCAGAATAACAATTTCATAGATTTGTAAAAAGGGAAACCGTTTGGTTTCCCTTTTCTTTTTTTATTCTTTTTGATCTTTCTTCCCTTTTAAATGTTTATCCAAGAAAGTAACAATTTGTCCATATCCTTTAATTTCATTTTCCTTTTTACGGAAGCCATGACCTTCATCCGGGAATACGATGTATTCCACAGGAACATTGTTTTTCTTTACTGCCTCAACAATTTCGTCCGATTCAACCTGAAGAACACGTACATCGTTAGCTCCTTGTAGTACCATTAATGGTTTGGTTACTTTATCAGCGAAAAATAGTGGCGATTTGTTATACAAGGCAACAGAATCTTGCGTAGTAGGATCACCCATTTCAGCATATAAAGCTTTTCTAAACGATTCCCAATATGGAGGAATTGACTTTAGCGTTCTCAACCAGTTGGTTACTCCAAAAATATTTACACCCACTTTAAACTCTTCAGGAGTATAAGTAAGCGCAGCCATGGTCATGTATCCACCATACGATCCACCAATGATACCAATTTTATCAGGATCCACAACGCCAGTATTAATTAAGAATTTCTTTCCCCAGATGCAATCTTTCAAATCCACATCGCCATGCTTTTTATCGTCCATAGCATAGAATTTCTTACCATAACCACTACTTCCACGGTTATTTACAGCCAAAACGGCATAGCCCTGATTCACCATATATTGAATTAACGAAAAATAGCCTACACGCGATTGTCCGCCAGGACCACCATGAACCCAAACTAAAGCAGGTACTTTATTATCGGTACTTGCAACTTTGGGTTGATAATAAATTGCAGGAATTGGCAAACCATCAAACGATTCGTAGCGAACCACTTCTGCTTCAACAAGATTTGCCGGATCAATTTCAGGGTTTAGCGTATTGGTAAGTTTTCTGGCTTCTGTGTCTCCCATATCAAATACATAAATATTATTTGGCGATACAGATGTTCCAACAACCAGCCTTCCTCTTTGTTCATCTTTGGTTAAGCTAATCGATTTGATATCGGCACCAGGAATTTTAGGCAATTGAACTTCTTCTCCCGTTGCAATTTCAACCACTTTAATATTTGTTTTGCCATCCTCATTGATACCTATAATTCGATAAGTTTCATTATAACTGTGGTAAGCATACCAAATATCCCAATTGGTTTTATAAACCAAACTTTTCTCCCCAGTTTCAATATTATACTTGTTTAAATAAACAAAATCAGAATCTTCATTGCACAAATAATACAAGTACTTGTTATCTAAACTGAAGAATTGTGGATTATAAGTTGCATCTCCATGATGCTCCGAAATGTGTGTACGCTTGCCTGTTTTTCTATCGTACAAATACATCTCATTATTTGTAGTAGTCAGACTTTGCGTAAGGGCCAGGTATCTGTTATTCTTACTTTTTGCTGCAACATCAAAACCATCATTATTGGTGTAAATTAGCTTATGATTTGGTTTGCCATTAAGAATAGATTCAACACTTACCTGGTACAAATCCATAAACTTAGGATTACGTTTGTTCGATTGATAAAAGAAAGATTTTTCATCACGATCCCATCCCCAAAAACTTGCTTTGGCATTTTCGAAAGGTGTGAGATCTGTAATATTCCCTTCTTCATCTCTCATGTAAATGTGATTGTTCTCATTCCCACCCTGATCAGCCGAGAACAAAACCTTATCACTATTTGGGAAATAGGAAATGGCAAAGTAGGACTCCTTTTCGGAGGAAGTTAATTGTTTCTGAGCCGAACCATCAACAGGTATCTCGAACAGGTTATAGATACCTGTTTCGTTACTACTTACCAATAACTTAGATTTATCAGAAGAAAATGATCCTCCGCTTACACTAATATTTTTGTAGAATTGTTCGATACTGTACGATGGTACTGTAATCTTTTCTTTTGCTGGCTCACAAGACACAAGAGCAGCAATAAAAATCAATAAAATCAGATAATTACGTTTCATATTTTTTTAATGAAGGTTAGAAATACTTTTAGAATTAAGTATTAAGAGTGGTGTCAGGTGTAAATTTATAACATTGTATCGGCTTTACAAAATATTTATATCCTGTTCAAATCATTTAATTCTGCTTAAGAATTAGCTTTCGCAATCAATCAATTCAATTCAAAAGCTCTATATTTGCCCAATCTTTATAAAAATGATATTTGAGACTAATAGTATGAAAGAATCTGTTGTTATTTTGTGTGGTGGAGGTCCAGCACCAGGAATTAATACTGTAATTAGTAGCGTTGGTAAAGTGTTTTTAAGAAATGGTTACCGAGTTATTGGTTTACACGAAGGTTATAAAGGTCTTTTCTCTGAAGATCGTAAAATGGAGGAACTAGACTTTGTAACTCTTGATGCAATTTTCACCAAAGGTGGTTCTCACCTTAAGATGAGTCGTTTTAAGCCAAAAGACAGCGATTTTTCAACCAAATTCTTTATTGATAACAACGTAAAACTATTAGTTACTGTTGGTGGAGACGATACGGCATCTACTGCAAACAGAATCAGCAAATATTTGGCTGATAACAATGTGAACATTTCAAACATTCACGTACCAAAAACAATAGATAATGATCTTCCACTGCCAGAAGGAACTCCTACATTCGGATTCCACTCGGCAAAAGACGAAGGGGTTAAGATTGCAACAACGGTTTATGAAGATGCAAGAACTTCTCAAAACTGGTTCGTTTTGGCAGCTATGGGGCGTGAAGCCGGTCACCTGGCATTCGGAATTGGCGCTGCATGTCATTTCCCAATGATTATTATCCCTGAGATGTTCAACAAAACTGCTATCTCTGCAGAGAAAATTGCTCAATTGGTGATCTCATCTATCATTAAGCGTAGAATTTTAGGCTTGAACTATGGTGCTGCTGTAATTAGTGAAGGTGTTTTCCACTTTATGAGCGACGAAGAAATTGAAAGTACAGGTGTGAACTTTACTTATGATGCTCACGGTCATCCAGAGTTGTTCAACGTAAGTAAATCTCACGTATTTAACATGTTGATTCAGCGCAAGATCAAATCTTACGGACTAAAAATTGGAACTCGTCCGGTTGAGTTAGGTTTCGGTTTGCGTTGTTGTCGTCCTATCGGATTCGACTTGAGCCTTTGTACTCTTCTTGGTGATGGCGTTTACAGCCTATTCAAGCAAGGTCACTCGAAATGTATGGTTACTGTTGATCCTAAAGGTGATGTTGCTCCACTTTTCTTGAAAGATGTTGAAGATGAAAACGGAAAAGTAAAACCTCGTTTGGTTGATGTAAACAGCGAAAAAGTGCAAAATATAATGAATTACAACTTGCATTATCTAACCGAAGAAGATATGGAAGCGGCTAAGGAGTATCTTCCAGATCCAGAGAACTACATCTTCAAAAAGATTTTGAACTGGAACTAAAATTAATGTACAATTAATAATGAGTAATTAATAATTGTAAGGATATAACAAAGGCAGTTGAAATGATTCAACTGCCTTTGTTCTTATAATTATATGCCAATCAAAGGTTAAAATAACTTTATTAATTAGACAATGATGAACCTTATCACTTTTCAAGCTGTGTTTTTCCCTTCAAGGGAAAATCCCGATAGGGAAAAGGGTGAAATAAGAATAATATAATTAAAAATACACCCTTCTGGCTGTTGCCATCTTCCCTAGAAGGGAAGAATTCCTAAACAAACCTTTCTATTGCTTTTCAAGTATTAAATGAACGACTCTCGTCGAAGTAACACTCTGCGTTCTTCCCGTATAAATTCTTTGCGAACTCTGCGTGAAATTTTACTGTTCCCTTATTTGGTAAAACACACCTCTCTCCTGTTCTACTTTTTCAAATCCTTTTAGGCTTGCCAAATTTGCCAGACAACGATCAATTTCCTCTTCACACAGTCCCAGCATTGTAATTAGATCTTCAACCGTACATGGTCTGCGAGATATGGTTTCCTTGATTGCCGTTTCAGTATCCGATCGGAATTGGGTTTGTTTGGACTGCTTGGCTTTGGCAATAATTCTCACATTATCCAATTGCCACAAATCCATTACTGCTTGCAATTCTTCTTGGGTTGCACCTCGAAGATTAGCCACAGTTCCCGGACGATCCAAAGTATTTAACTGAACGATATCGGGATTAATCTTCAAAATGATTTCCTTTAAGGCCAACAATTCCTCCTTACTGTCGTTATAGTTTGGCAAGATGAATACTTCCAGCCAAATTTCACCTGTAAACTCAGCACTAAAATCGATCATCCCCTGAATGTAAGCTTCAAAATTGATCTCTTTGTGCGGACGGTTGATTTTTCTGAATACAGGCTCTGTTGCTGCATCTAATGATGGCAGAATCAAATCTGCTTTGTTTAGCGCTTCTCTTACCTTCTTATCATGTAAAAGGGTTCCATTGGTGATCACACACACTGGAATATTTGCCTCATTCTGCTTTACAAAGGCAATAATCTCTTCCAAATTGGCATTTAAGGTTGGCTCACCCGATGCAGTAATGGTCACATAATCGGGAGCCTGATTGTGTTGCAAATAATGGTTCAACTCTTCCTTAATCTTATCTGCAGCGATATAATCTTCCTGCTGAACCGATAATTGCGTTGTTCTTCCAACTTCGCAATACACGCAATCAATTGAACACACTTTTTTTGGCACCAAATCAACACCCAACGACATGCCTAAACGTCTTGATGGGATTGGCCCAAACAAATATTTATACATTCTTTCCTTTGTCATCTTTCGCTATGCTTACAGTTCTCTTTCGAACTGTGATTTTACATAGCAAACCTAATGAAATATATTAGAAAGTGATTAAAATTACCCTTCAGAATTTAAACTGTTTCTTAGGATTTTCTCTCTTTTCGACAAAATTTCTATTTTTGCATGACACACCTATCAAATTCTAACGGACAATTCGTAAATTTTAAGTAATTAACCATCGGGAATATCCGATTAAACGCACGAATATGTCTGAAAATAATGTAAATGCTTATTTACTTCTTACTTGTCCCGATCAGAATGGGATTGTAGCTAAAATCACCCAGTTCATTTACCAAAGTGGTGGCAATATCATTGCGCTGGATGAGCATGTAAATCAAAATCAGGAATTCTTTTCTTTTCGTGTGGTTTGGAACATGAAAAACTCAAGCATTCCTGCGTCGGAGTTGCATGCAGCTTTCGAGCCGCTTGCACAGGAGTTTAAGGCTCACTGGAGAATAGAGTTTTCCGGACAGAAACAACGCGTGGCCATTTTTGTATCGAAATACGATCATTGCCTGCAGGAGATTTTATGGCGATACAATATGAATGAATACGAGATTGAAATTCCATTGATCATCTCCAATCATCCCGATTTAAAGCATATTGCCGATGCTCATAACATTCCTTACCATGTGTTCCCAATTACGAAGGAAAACAAACAGGAACAGGAAGCCAAAGAGATTGCACTTTTAAAAGAGCATGATATCGATTTGGTAATATTGGCTCGTTACATGCAGGTATTATCGCCAGGTTTTATCGAGGCCTATCAAAATAAAATCATTAATATTCATCACTCTTTCCTTCCGGGATTTGTGGGTGGAAACCCATACAAACAGGCCTACGAACGTGGTGTAAAAATGATTGGTGCAACCAGCCATTTCGTAACAGAAGATTTAGACGAAGGACCAATTATCGAACAAGATATCATGCGCATTACCCACAAGGATACCATTCCCGATTTAATCCGTAAAGGTCGTGATCTGGAACGTATTGTTCTGGCTCGTGCACTTAGCTATAAAGCCGAGCATCGTATTATTGTGGATGGTACCAGGACGATTGTTTTTGATTAATTCCGTACTTAAAAAATTTCCTGAGGGTATCACTTTAAGTGATGCTCTCAGTTTGTATAGAAAGAGGTAAACAATTGATTTAGTTAATCACTTAACTTTATAGTCTCAATGGTATTATTTAAAATCTCAATTAACACTAAAGGCCATTTTCGAACATAGTATTCGTAATAAAATTTGTTATTCTTTTCAATATGAATACAGTAATATCCCCATTTCCTAACACCGTCCATTATGATTCCATCTTCAATTATATCAAATATTCCTGAAGCAGGTGTTGCATATGGCTCACCGGTATGGGTAAATGAATTTCTAATTTGATATAAAAAATTGATTTTTTTACTATCTGAAGGCGCATATTCTAATTGAATTTTAGATACACTATCAAATTTACGTATCATAATGTTATCTAGTAATAGTTTTCTATTCTCGTCTGAAAGAATTTCTGTTATAAAGCGCTTAAACCCTTTAGTAACGCCATAAATCTTATTATAGTGTAAATATAAATTATTAACACTTTCTGGAGTAAGTTCACTATTATTAATTTGACCAAAAATCTCTTCTCTTTCATTTTTAGTCGAGGACGAAGTTAACCAATTTGAAAAGGGTAAATACTCCGTAGTGGATCCCAAAATATCAAAACATGTTAAAATTAAATAGAATCTCAGGCCATCAAAATGAATATATGGATGTATAAAATCCCCATTTTCGCTCTTCCTCACTAGTTCTGTTCCTCTAAAAGCTTCTTTGACAGTCGTGAGTTTATTAACAAATTCTAATCGAGCTCTTACATTTTCAATTTTTTTATGCATTTGAACTAACAAATCTTTATAACGTTAAAATTCTTAAGTGGAAATCCGAATTAATTGCATGAGGGTTTCACTTTCCGTGAAGCTCTCATTAGACTAATTGATACCATAACTCAGAGTGAGAGCATCAAATAAATTATTCTTTCAGCACAAAAGTCTGACTACACATCACCTCACCTTCATGGATGATCTCAAAAATCCATTCGCCCAGCTGCATTTCCCAATCGAACTCGAAGGTGTAAAAATCGAAGCCTAACTCATCGCTGTATTCGTCTTTTTCCTCGGTGGTTTCGATAAATGCTTCATGGGTTTCGGGATTAACCAATTTGGGATGTCTGATTCTACATACAAAATCAACACGTTCTGCAATTTCAGAACCTGTTTCGAAGCGATAGCTGATTCCAAAACTCAAGCCTTTTTCAGGGTAAATAATATGCGTTCTTTCCTGAAACTCCATATCGTCGGAATGCAAAAAGTAACCTGTTGAGCTGCCAGGAACATATTCTTTCTTCGTCTTCCCTATGGCTTTGCAAATTCCGTAATCAACTATTTTTATTTTCATTCTTGTGTGTTAATTGACTGTTTCAACTCTTTAGATGAGTATATTTAAGACAAATACCCTATTAATTTTATTTTAAATATCAAAATCAGCACTAAAAGAGGCGTTGAATTATTTTAAATCCTTGTATTCGTACAAATACAAGCTTTTCACCTCTTTCAAAAGCCATATTTGTACAAATATGAGCGTTTCACCTCTGGAAAAGGCCGTATTTGTGCAAATATGATGATTTACTCATTTGAAATACTCATTTTTGTTGGAAAATCACTCATTTCTTGTCTTTCAATGCATGTTTTTGCACAAAAACATCAATTTATTTTATTTCAATGCAGGTATTTGCACAAATATGCAGATTTCCTCTCTTGAAACACTCATATTTGCACAAAAACGATCATTTCATGAGTATTTTCTCTGCTATTGCAATTCATTTGAGTCTTTCATGAGTTTTCTTGGCAATTGAGTCAGGCTTTTTTATTTACATTCACCAATTCACGTGCCAAGCGATGACAGAAATCTTGCTTCTCATCTCCGGAGTGTCCTTTTATCCAGTTGAACTCCATCAGTTTTCCTTTGCAAAGTTCGTTTACCTCTTTCCAGTATTTTGCAAATTGAACATCGCGACCAAATACGGTTTTCCAATGGTTGTGCTGCCAAAAATGCACCCATTGCACCAGGCCACGAATTACAAAGCGGCTATCGGTATTGATCTGTATTTTCTCTACCATTTTTAAGCGCTGTAATCCGTCCAGTATGGCAAGTAGCTCCATCATATTGCTGCTTCCCCCTTTAATCATCCGGGAGTAGATTTGCTGCGTACCATTCGGATCTTCAGTAAATCCACCATAAGCCGATTGATTGAATTCCGATGAATGTGATCCATCGGCATAAATTTTATGAATGCTTTTTGTTTCGGTCTTACTGGTAGTAATTTGTAGCTCATCCGTTCTTCTGTCAACCCTGATGTAGGCGTTAAAATCGACCTCTTCTAAAAATCGGAAATCTTCTATAAACACACAGTTGATGGTCTGATTGGGTCTCAAATTTCCTTTAATGGCAGAGCGCATCACCTTTTCGAACTGAAACTGTAAACTAAGAATGGTCTGTGCCAAATTCAACTCTTCTTCAAATTCTATCTCTCCCTTTTCGGAATCATAAAACAAGCGAAGATGTTCATTTTCATCGGAAAGAAAACATTCCACTCGATCTTCTTGTATGGACTTTACCTGTAGGTTGATTTTTATTACTTCCAATTTGAATGCTTTTTCTGCAATTTAAGCTTTAGGATTGATATAGCTTGTGTTTTGGGCGGCATTTATGGTCTTTTATAAATTAAGACTGAAAGTCTTACAGCAATAGCAAAGGGCATCACCATTTGACCAGATATATTTCATTTTTTCTAGCCCTGAGGGGCGTAAGCTTACGCCCTTTCAGGGCTTCTATTCTCATATTAACTCCAAAGTAGGGCGTTGCCCTACTCTATTGCTAACGCCTCTTCGAGGCTAAATAAGTTTTAGTTTATTTCATACTATGGAAAATGTACCAAGTTCATGATATAAAAAAGCCATCCCCACAATGGAGATGGCTATATTTTAAAACGCTGGCAGGTCTATAGACTCTGGCAGGTGTATTTTACCAGATTACTGCACGTTGTTCTTCGGTGCGGTACAATGGATCTGTTTCAGCAATTTCGAATGCTTCGTAGAATTCAGGAATATTGAACAATCCACCATTTACACGGTATTTACCTGGTGAGTGAACATCTTCCTTAATCAATTTTCTAAGATACTTATCGCGAGTGTTACCTCTCCAAACTTTCGAGTAAGCCAAGAAGAAACGCTGCATGTTAGTGAAACCTTCGATATCTGCTGGTTGATCACCATTTAAAGCCATTTTGTATGCTTCCAAAGCAACAGTTAATCCACCGTAATCAGCAATATTTTCGCCAAGAGTTAGTTTACCGTCAACGTGAAGATCTTCAAATGCGTAGAATCCGTTGAATTGCTCAACCAACTTCTCTGCTCTTGCATTAAACTTCTCAGTATCTTCAGCAGTCCACCAATCTCTCATGTTACCATCTTTATCGAATCTACGACCAGAATCATCGAAACCGTGGGTCATTTCGTGACCAATAACTACACCAATTGCACCGTAGTTAACTGCATCATCACCATCCAAATAAAAGAATGGAGGCTGAAGAATTGCAGCTGGAAATACTACTTCGTTCAACAATGGGTGGTAGTATGCATTTACCGTTTGAGGAGTCATACCCCATTTTTCTGTATCAACAGGCTGACCTAATTTTGCAATGTTTTTAGCATCGTAGAATTTTGCAGCTCTCCATAAGTTTTGGATGTAAGAATCTGTGCTAACTTCCAGCTTTGAGTAATCTTCCCATTTGCTAGGATAACCAATCTTCACACCAAAAGCATCTAACTTAGCCAATGCTTGTGTTCTTGTTGAATCGCTCATCCAATCCAATTTCTCAATTCTTCCGCGCAAAGCAATTTTCAAATTGTTTACCAACTTGTCCATTCTCTCTTTAGCTTCAGGTGGGAAATATTTTGCTACATACAATTGACCAACAGCTTCGCCCAAAACACTACCTGTAGCATCCGATATACGTCTCCAACGTGGTTTCTGTTCTGTAGCACCAGTTAAAACAGTGCCATAAAAAGCAAAGTTTTGCTTCTCCAATTCAGTTCCAACCGAACCTGCAGCATCATCCAATACTTTCCATTTTAGGTAAAGCTTAATGTCATCCATTTTCTCATCAACCAACATCTGGTTCAATTCAGCCATATATCTTGGATGAGTTGTAATAACATACTCTTTGATATCAGCGCCTCTTTCTTTAAAATAGCTTGCCCAATCGAAGTTTGGATATTCTTTCAGCAATGTTTCAACCGGCTTAGGATTGTACATTGCAGGATAGTTTCTGTTCTCTAAACGAGTATTAAATTTAGCTGCCATGCGAGTCTCAAACTTCATGATTTTCTCTGCATTTTTTGCAGCAACATCAGCATCTTCGCCAATCAATTCGAACATTTTGGCAATATGCTTCACAAACTCTTTACGGATGTTCAGGTTGGTTTCGTTATCAACCACGTAGTAATCACGATCAGATAATGAAAGACCATCTTCTGACAAATACATGCGATTTACCTCTGTATTTTTCATATCCTGCTCAACACCAGCGCCAAATAAAGCACTAATTCCCATTTGGTGCAGATGAACCAGTTCTTTGCGAAGATCTGTTGCATTCTTTAGGTTTGCAATTCTTTCAAACTCTGGTAACAATGGCTTGATACCAACTTCGTCAATCTTCTTTACATCCATTGCTGTAGCATAGAAATCTTTAATCTTTTTCAGATTACTTCCTTCTTCTGCATTTTCAGTTTTTGCTGCATCTTCCAACAAAGTGTGAACTGCTTCATTGGCTTTTTCACCAAGGATATCAAAAGCGCCATAACGACTTCTATCTGCAGGAATTGGAGTGTTTTTCATCCAGGTTCCATTCGCGTATTCGAAGAAATCCTCACCTGGTTTAACAGATAAGTTCATGTCCTCTTTTTTGATCACACCAATGCCCTTTTGTGCTTGCTGTGAACATGCAACTGTAATAGCAAGAGCGGCTCCAAGGCCTAATGCTCCCCATGCTAGTTTTTTCATGTTTACTGTTTTTATAATTTAGTTTTTGATTCTTTGGTTTTCTTTAAACTGCCGAATTTATAAAAATTAAGAACAATACGCCTATTTTTTCGATAAGCAGAACAAATCTCGGGATAAGACCCTTTGCTTATCTTCTGCGAAAGCAATATGTTTGCATTCGGAATTAGAACTACACAGGATGAATCAGGAAGCGAGCAAGGGAAAAGTAATATTGGGAATGAGTGGAGGAACCGACTCTTCGGTAACAGCAATGATGCTACAAGATCAGGGTTATGAAGTAATTGGAGTGTCACTTTGGTTTTACTCCAACAATCATTCTTATGATGAAAATGACAAGTATCCTGATTTTATTTTGGATGCTCAAAAGCTTGCCCATAAACTTGGTCTGGAACATCATGTAATTGATGCCCGTAGAGAATTTAGAGATACTATCATTCAGTTCTTTTTGGATGAGTACTTGGCAGGTCGTACACCTAGTCCATGTATTCAATGCAATCCTAATTTGAAATGGAAGTTATTGCTGGAAAAAGCTGATGAATTACAATGTGATTACATTGCAACAGGACATTATATTACCATTGAGAATGAGAACGGATTGTTCTACATCAACAAAGGGAAAGATCCTGCTAAAGATCAATCGTACTTTTTGTGGAATCTGAAACAAGATATTCTTTCCAGAACGCTAACTCCACTTGGAAAATATACCAAACCTGAAGTGAGAGAAATTGCAAAATCTTATGGATACGAAGAAGTTGCCAAAAAAAAGGAAAGTATGGGCGTTTGCTTTATGGATCGAAAAGATTACCGTGACTTTCTTCAGGAAATGATTCCAGGTTTGAATGAAAAAATTGGACCTGGTAAAGCTATGAATGTAAATGGTGAAGTGTTGGGAACGCACGATGGTTATCCATACTACACCGTAGGTCAAAAGCGTGGTATTGAACTGAAAGAAAAAACGGGTTTAATGGTTAGTCGAATTGATGCCAAGAACAACACCCTAATTCTGGAGAAAAAAGCCGATTTAAATAAGCTACAGCTTAAAATATCTGGCTACTATTTCCATAATATCGAGGATATCACGCAAAACAATATTACCACAGTGGTAAGAGGTCTTGGATTAAATCCTGATGGCTATTCAAAGATTACAATTTTGGACAATAATGAACTATTGGTTGATTTGGAAAACCCAGCTTGGGCTATGGCTCCCGGACAACCAGTTGCTTTTTACATTGGCAACAAACTTATTGGCGGTGGGTTTGCCGAATATAACGATTAATCACTATTTGTAAAGACGCAAGGCCTTGCGTCTCTGCAGTACTAACGATATTTTAAATGACTGACGAAATCAATAAAACAGAACTAAACGAGGAATTGATTAAATTGATTCAAATGCGTATGCCTTTTGGAAAATACAAAGGCCGATACCTTATCGATTTGCCAGAACCTTATTTGGTATGGTTTCGCGAAAAAGGATTTCCTCCTGGAAAGTTGGGCGAAATGTTGGCATCCATGTACGAAATTAAATTGAATGGATTGGAAGGAATGTTGCGTCCGCTGTGTAAAAAATATCAATAGTATAACTTTACTAGAGACGCAAGGCCGTGCGTCTCTACACCCAGAACATTTAAATGTTTATCTGCAAGGCCATCGATTTAAACAGACAATACACTTCTTCGTCTACATCCAGATTCATCTTTTGTTGAGAGGCCTGCGTAATTGAAACAATTAAAAGGAATCCCACATCCACAAGGCAATAAGTTCTGTTCTCCTTTTTTATGATTTTGGTAATTTTTCCTTTTAGTTGATTGCGAATAGAAATGTCACTTATTTCATTCAAGGTAATCGCTATATCTTCAGGACGTAAAGAAACATTTAACTCATCTCCCACTTTACAGCAGTCGTTAATTAATTCGCGTTCCACATTAATTTCATGACTGGCATCGCGATTAATTAAATGGGTTAATCCATTCTCCACATCATGCGATTCCACTTTAAAAGGAATTACATTCATTAAACCGGCACCACGCATGATATCCAGCGATTTTTCGGACTGTATCAAATCAAAATAATTGCCATGTCCTTCCACTCTACCATTGCGAAGTAGAAACAACTCTTGCGTCAGACTTAATAGGTCAGGTAAATCGTGACTTACCACCAACATTGGAATACCCAGTTTTATATTGATTCGAATCAGGTAGGGTATAATCTGTCTTCTTAAGGCAACATCCAAAGAAGAGAATGGCTCATCCATAAGAAGTAATTTGGGAGCGCTTAACAAAGCTCTTCCAATGGCTACACGTTGCTTTTCACCTCCCGATAAATTCTTGGGTCTCTTCTCCAATAATTCACGTATTTCCAATAGGTCCACTACCTCATTAAAATGTATGATTTGTTGATCTTTATTGGCATAAATACTTCCAAACAAGAGATTCTTTCTAACAGTCATATGAGGGAATAATCTTCCTTCCTGAAATACATATCCAATCCTCCTTTTACGGGATTTTACATTCCAATTTTTAGAGGTATCCAATATCAAGCTGTTATCAATCTCAATATGTCCTTCATCTGGTTTTTCCAATCCTGAAATCAAATGCATTAAAGTGGTTTTTCCCGATCCCGAAGGACCAAAAACTCCAGTAATTCCCTTCAAAAAATCAACCTCTACATCGAGGGAAAAATTTCCTTTTTGAATTTTTAATCTGGCCGATAATGCGTGCATATTGTGTGATGTATCTTGATTGATTATTTACGATGATGAAGTTTTTTTACCAAAATCTCGGAAAAAGACATGGCTGCAAATGAAAATACCACAGCCACCAATAGCAATCGGAAAGCTGCTGTTTCATGTCCGGGAACCTGAATTTCATTAAAAAGCGCCAAGGGTATGGTTTGGGTTTCACCAGATATGTTTCCGGCAAAAATTATGGTGGCACCAAACTCTCCTAATGATCTGGCAAAAGCCAAAATAAAACCACTTATAATTCCAGGAAGCGCCAATGGCAAAGTAACCCGAATGAAAGTCTGTAACGAATTTGCCCCAAGGGTTTTCGCTGCTTCTTCGTAGCCTGGATCCACCATTTCGATTGACAGGCGAATGGCTCGAATTGCCAATGGAAATGAAACCACCATTGAGGCAATTACAGCTGCATAGAAACTAAATGCCAACTTTATTCCAAACCATTCGTTCAAACACTTCCCAAGTAATCCATTTGTTCCCAATAACAAAAGCAATATAAATCCTGTTGCAACAGGCGGAAGGACCAAAGGCAAATTCAAAAAACCTTCCACTATTGATTTTCCTCTGAATTGTTTACGAGCCAACCACCAAGCCAAGAATACCGATGGGGGAAGAATGAAAACAGCACACCAAAAAGCAACACGAAACGAAAGTCCGATTGCCAGCAATTCATCTTCACTAAAGTTTAGCAGTTCATTCATATTCATCTAGCTTGAATCCGTTTGTTCTCCATATACTTTTCACATCATCCGACTGAAGGTACAACAAAAATGAGTTTAAGCTTTCGGATCTCTCCTTTTTTGTAGCACCAACATAGGCAATGACTTCACATGCAGTATTTGGAAATCGATAAATGATATTGACCTTTTCAGATTTCATGGCATCTGTTTCATAAACGATTCCCATTTCGGCTTCGCCCATTTCAACCATTAACAATGCATCTCTTACATTTTTTGCAGGTAAATATCTATCAGCAAGATCTTTTTCCCATCCATAAAATTTAATCGCCTGCATTGCATACTTACCCGCTGGAACATGTTTCGGATCACCAATTGATAAACGCCCCGCAAATAAGTCTGGCAAATTGTTTTCAACCTCTTCTTTTTTTGACTTTTTATTATTTCCTAAAGGAACAATCGCAACCAATCGGTTCGTGGCCAAGTTCTCTATTGTGGCCTTTTCAACCAAGTTCAAACTGTTTATATAATCCATCCATTTTTTATTGGCAGAAATGTAATAATCAAAATCGGCTCCACTTTCAATTTGCCTGGCCAATATTCCCGACGAAGCAATATTAAGTTTGATCTTAATGCCAGTTTCCTTCTCAAAATTTCTGGATATTTCTTGAGCAACATTTGTTACACTGGAAGCAGCAAATAAGGTAATTTCATTTTTTCTATTCTTTCTATTTGAACAAGAAAAAACAAACATCGATAATATGATTATAATTACAGTTTTCTTCATGCAGAATTACTTAGCAAAACCTGAAAATAGTAATTTTTAAAGAATACTGAACTACTTAAAACAATACGACTCCAAAATCATATTCTCTAACTTATAATTAACACATATTTAGCTATTATTATTTTGATTCATTTTAAATAATTTTTGTATCTTCATAATGCCGACTAATCCACAAAATCAACCAGTTATGCAGGACAGAATCCTATGGTATTTCGAAAACTTCAATTTTTTAGGCTCGCTATCCATTCTTGAAAAAATGGATTTAAGAAAAAAGGTAAAAATGCTAGAGGCTACTAAAAACCAGACCATTTATCTTCCAAATGATGAGGCAAACTCGGTATACTTTCTTAAAAAAGGCAAGGTTAAAATTTCTTCCTTTTCGGATGATGGAAAAGAGCTAATTTATGCCATTCTTGGCCCTGGTGAAATATTTGGAGAATTGGCAATTACAGGACAGAGCAAACGAGAACAAATTGCCGCAACAACAGAATATGCTGAAATTTGCTATGTAAATATTCAAGATTTTGAGCATTTTCTGGCATCACATCCTCGCCTTAGTTTAAAGGTTACCAAGCTAATTGGTTTCAGACTGAAAAAAGTCCGAAGCAGATTGGAGCGAATATGGTTTAAATCGGCACCCGAAAGAGTGAAATGCTTATTACTCGATTTAATTGAGGAACATGGAATTAAAATTGGTGATGAAAGGGAAATCCGTTTAAATCTTACGCATCAAGACATAGCTAGTTTGGCAGCTACAACTCGTCAAACAGTAACAACAACACTTAATGAGTTAGAACGAAATGGAGTAATTACCTATGACAGACGACGAATCTTGGTAAGAAATCCGGCTGCCTTAAATTGATTCAACAATACTTCTTTTAGGTTTTGCGTTTGGAAAAACTGACGAACCGGACCAAACCTTACAATTAATCCAATACAGAATAAACTTGAATACAATTCCCAATCTTTATTTAGAAGAACAACATGAGCTATGGTCAAAATTGCAGCAAAATAAATGAATCGATGTAATGTTTTCCAATGTCGTTTCAAAAACTTCATCGATCGACGATTTGAAGTAATTGTTAATGCGAATATTATTACCGCAGAAATTCCTGAAAGGATCAAAGGTAAATCTGAAAAAATCGAAAATAATCCTTCATGATACATAAAAAAGAAAGCATGCAAAAATACATAAACACCGCATGATATTCCCATTGCTTGCCTAACAAATAGATTACTTTTTGTGCCAAATACAATCTTAAATGGCGTAATCATTAAAACAGCTATTAGCCACCGTATAGCCCATTCACCAGTTTTTTCTATTGCTACCTCAATTCCGGGAATAATGTCTCTTCCTGTTTTTAGGGCAACTTGTTCCGACAATTCCATATCATCAAAAAGTATAAAGTCGAATTCAGGATATTCAAAATTGAAACTAATTAATGAAAAAATCTTAATCAAAGGAAATAATGCCAACACACATACAATCAACCACGACCAATTCTTCTGCAATAAACTCATAATACGAACTATACTTGTAAAATTTTCCTAATTTATTTAGAATAGCTCAAAATTGGGATTTATTATTGAGGATGTAAATACCTACATGTTGGTATTTATTGCATTCAAAAATGAGGTTTTCTATCCCATCTTACTAATATTCTTCAAACGTATCATATCCAGAATTTTTATATTTCTACCATCAACTGATATGATTTTATCTTGTACAAACACACTTATTTGCTTAGAAACACTTTCTCGGCTCATACCAATTAGGTATGCAAGTTCTTTACGACTCAGTGGCAAATCAAATTCATTTTTCCCAAAAATAACTAGCGCAAAATAGAGTATTGCATCTGCCAGCTTTCCGTAAATTTTCTTCTGATGCTTATCAATAAAGCGATGGTAATTGTTCAAACTATCGTTACATACCGAAGAAAGTATTTTATATCCAAAACGTCCATTCTCTTTAATAAATTGAGTGAATACATTCAAATCAATGTAACAAACACGCACTGGGGTTAATGCAGCATAGGAATAATGATTGTTGTTATCACTAAATATGGAATGCAATCCCAAATAGGAATGAGGCTTAATAACCTGTAAAATATACTCTTCCTGTAATCGCTTCTTTCCATACTCCTTTACCAAACCTTCTCTTAAATAAATAATATTCGAAGTTCTGGAACCTTCAGCCAATATCGTTTCTCCTTGTT
This sequence comes from Marinifilum sp. D714, assembly GCF_030851345.1. Taxonomy (GTDB): domain Bacteria; phylum Bacteroidota; class Bacteroidia; order Bacteroidales; family Marinifilaceae; genus Marinifilum. The sequence continues at coordinate 43,528 of NZ_JALPNU010000009.1, read as the reverse complement.
CAAACTTGGCTTCATTGCAGTTTTTACTCAGTAATTCTAATTCAGATACCGATAGAGCTTGAGAAGCACATGAGCGATCGTCACAGGTTAGACAATTAGAAAAAATCTTATAATCAGGCTGAATTATCATGCTTAATTAGTAATGTGATATATATCACAAAGATAAGATAAAACATTCACATCATTCACTGCATATATGCATAATAGGCTGTCGTAACTTTGTAATGGGAACCATTCATTTTGATTAAGAAACGTAATAATTAGAAAAATGAAAAAATTGTTGTTTTCAACATTACTATTAGCTTGTATTCTGTTTATAGATTACCTGATTTTAATAGCAGTAGGTTGTTCTGCATTTAAATGTGGAGCCCAAGAAGGATTTTACTGCGGTTTTTATTGCAAGTTTGCTTTAAGCCTAATTGCTTTATCTGTTCTTGGAGGATTTTTTTACTCTTGGAAAATTACGCATAAGGTTTTATAAATTCAGGCATCTCATATATACAAAACAAGGCTGCACCCAATGGTGTACAGCCTTGTTTTTTCTTATTTTTTCAAGGAATATTTACAATCCCAAATTTTTATTTTTTATTACCTCATCCTGAAGACGACGAGCTAGTTTTTGTTCTCTTACCAATGCATTTTTTCTATGAGTATCGAACTCTTCTCTAACCTCTTCCAAAGTCTGCTTGGTTTCAACGGTTACAACATTGCTTCGTTTAAACATCATAAAGCACACACCAGCTACGACCAACGAACCTAGAATAAGTATCCACATTAAAGTATTATATGTAGATTTAGACAATTCCATGCCTAAAAATTTCATACTGTCCTTCATACGGATAGTTTCATCCAACTGCTTTTTTAAATTCTGAATTTCAGTATTAAGATTATCAATCTCGCTTCCCTGATTATCTACTTTAGTTTCAGATTTTTTAAGAAATGATTTTAATTGTTTTAGAGAATCTTGAACATTTGACTGGTACTTACTCAACATCTCAACCTTAATCACTTCATGACCTTGCCAATTACTCGATTTTTTTGTCAGATATTGAAATTGACTACTTATTGTTCCATTATCCAAAGATGGTTTCGCTTCCTGTTGAGTCGATTCAGTTTCCTGTGCCGATAATGTTAACGAAAATAAAAACAGTAAACAGTACGTAAGAATTGATTTGTGCATTTTAATTTGGTTTCTATTATTAATTTAAGCTCTGATTACAATTAAACGATCAACATGCCTTAAAATTGCCAAATGTTCATTTTTTCTTAAACTATTTTTTAGGCAGAATTTCGACTTGCATTTATGTTACCATAAAGAGATCTGATGACCAACTTTTGCAATATACTGTATTTTGTAGCGTTTGTTACATTTTTTTGCTCTAATTCTCTAATTTTTATTAAGGCATACTGTTGAATTGTTATTAATGGTAATACGATTTCTTCTCTAAGATTAATCGAATCTTTTAAGAATAAAGCGGTTTGCATCAACTCATCCTGACCAGACACCTTCAGCAACATTTCTATGCTTAATTGATATTCATTAAAGATCCACGTCCAAAATTCACCAAATTCTTCATCATTCTTCATATACTCGGTTAGTTTAAAGTATGACTTACATATGGATTGCATGCTATTTGCTACCAGTGTTCGGAAAAACAAAGATGAATTGTACAAGTTTTTACAATCAGAAAGTAAACCTTCCTCTTCGAGCTTTTTTAATGATGATCCTACTCCAAAAAAGCCAGGAACGTTCTGTTTCATTTGGCTCCATGCTCCAACAAAAGGAATTGCTCTAAGATCTTCGAAATTCAGCTTCTCTGATTGTTTTCTTTTTCCCGGACGACTTCCAATATTTGCCTTACCATAGTATTTTAAAGCACTCATCTTCTCCAGGTAAGCAACAAATTTATCTGATGACTTAAACCTTTGATATTCGGTCAAACTATATTCCGAAAGCTTTTCCATCACTAATCTATCTGTTTCACTCAACAACTTGTCCGAGTCATCAAATAAGCTGTTTTCCAAAACTGCAGAAATTAATCTCTCCTGGTAAAATCTTGCCGAATCTCGGGTTCCAAATTTAGAACTAATGGTTTGTCCTTGAATGGTAACTTGTATTTCACGATTCTCTATCGTATTTCCCAATGATGAATAGAATTTATGCGTATTTCCACCTCCTCTTGCAGGTGGCCCCCCACGACCATCAAAGAATGCAACTGTAATTCCCATTTCACGAGATAGTTTGGTAATATTCTCCTTCGCTTTGTAGATATTCCAGTTTGCCGAGAAATATCCTCCATCCTTTGTTCCATCAGAGAATCCGAGCATAATGGTTTGTTTCTTTCCTCTGCTTACAAGATGCTCCGAATATTCTTCATTCTCATAAAGCTTACGCATGGTAATCGCCGCTTTTTCCAAATCATTTATGGTTTCAAACAGTGGAATAATATCCAATGGAATTTCATCCTGCCAAGCACACATTTTAGCCATAGCAAAAACTCTTGCTACGTCATCTTCACCCCTACAATTGCTTATAACTATACGATTACAAGCCTTTTCTCCATTTCTTTTCTGAATTTCCTTAATGGTTCCAAAAAGACTCAAAGTATCTTTTACAACTTCATCATCCGATTGAAATAAAGAAACTGGGGTATTCAATTTGGTTAAATCCTCAAACTCCAAACTAGAATTTCGATCCTTCAATTCTGGAGCTGTGGAACAAAGCACATCAAAGGCTTGCTTTATAATTCTACTATCCTGCCTGATATCTATTCCAGCGAAATGGGTTCCAAACAACAAGACCTTGTTCCTAAATTCATGCAATAATTCTACAAAGAAACCATCATGCTCTTCTTTCAATTGTTTTTCAATCACAGCCAAGGATTGAAGGATTTCTTCCTGCTGAATCCTGGATGAGGTATCTTCACCATTAACCGCCTGTAGTATTCTCTCTTCCAGAGCTAGTACTTTTTCGTAAACGCCTTTAAAACTTAATCGTCTTCGCAGTTTCCTGATATCATCGTGATAATTTGACAGAAGAATACTTCGCAATCTATCTGCCACAGCTAAAGTAGTATCTACCTTTACAAAAGGATTACCATCACGATCGCCTCCAGGCCAAAATCCAAAAGTAAGTACATTTCCATGCTGTTCTTGCGGGTTGCTCACTTCTTTCATCAGATCTCCATACAATTCGGATGCCGATTGATAAAATATATTTTCGAGATACCAGCTTAAACTCTTGGCCTCATCATAAGGCGTTGGTCGTTCCTTTTTAAAGAAAGGAGTTTTACCAAGCTGTGTTAATAACATTTTTATCTGGAGTAGGTCATTCTTTTGAATGGCATCAATTAAATCGTTAATAATTGCCAATACCGTACTTGGGTAAAACTGTGTTGGATGCGCTGTTAATACAATTCGAACTGCCAGACTTTTTAATGCCTCACCAATTTTTTCCTTGCTTTCACTACTTGACAATCGGTTTTTTATCGATTCAATCTTTCCTCTTCTTTCCGGATCATGCAAATCTAAAAAAGCAGCATCTTCCAAGGCATCCAGCAATACTACTTGACGTTCAATATAGCTAATCACACGAAACATGAAATCCAACTGTTCCGATTCTGTTTTAAAATTGGTTTGCTTTTCGAAAAAATGATCTAAAATCTCAACAGGAGATTTTCCATCCTCTAATCCCTTACGACAAGTATCCTTCATAAGGGGAATAAGAATACCTGTTCCATGTATACCATCCAACGGAAGCGTTAGAAAGATACTATTGTACAATTTGTACCGAAGTTCAACTTCGTTTTGAAATGTTTCTGATTGCATAAGCCTTTAAATTTTTATTCTCCCCCTTTAATTCTTCTTTCAAGATAATAAAAAGAGTGAATTGGTATAAAAGATACAATCAGAAACTTGAAGATTTATTTTTTTATTTCAATCATTACAGGCAAATGATCAGATGGATATCTACCATCTACTTTAAGATCAATAATTTTATAATTGACTATTTTTGTTGAGTTATCCACAAAGATATAATCGATTCTATCCGTTACTGGTTCATCATGTTTAAAAGCATTAAAGGTTCCAATCTTAGCTTTTGCTTCTGCTTTAAGATGAGAATCAATCATATTATCGGCCAAATACTTTATGGCTTCACTTTTTGGCTTTAGATTCAAATCACCCATTAAAACAACAGGTAAATTTCCTTGATTCAATTTTTGAATTTTCCTCAAGATTAACTTAGCGCTTTCGTATTGAGCTTTTTCCCCAACATGATCGAAATGAGCATTAAACACCCAAAATTGCTTTCCGGATTTCTTATCCTCAAATAAAGCATATGTGCATATTCTCTCAAGAACAGCATCCCAACCAACCGATATTTCATTCGGAGTGGTTGACAACCAGAATGTTGATTCTTTTACAATTTTATAGACTGAATGTTTATAAAAAATAGCACAGTATTCACCTTTCTTTTTCCCATCGTCTCTTCCAACTCCAACATATGAATAACCTGTCAAGTTGCTATCTAGAAATTCAAGTTGATGACACAAACCTTCCTGCGTACCGAATACATCCGGATGATACTCACAAATTAGGTCAATGATATTTTCTTTTCGAAGTTCCCACTTGTTTATGCCATCATTGGGATTGTCGTATCGCAGATTATAGGTCATAAATTTTTGGGCATACAAAGAATTCGTTAGTAATCCCAATATTATTATGATATTACATATTACTTTCTTCATTTTTCTTTTCAAATTTGAAAAAAGGCTGTACTTAAAGCACAGCCTAACTAAACTATTTGGTTGATTTTAATACAAAATGCAATTCTCCTCCTTGCATTATTTGCTGATGAGTAATAGTAAATTCCTTGTACTCTTTACCATTTAGCAATACCTTTTCGATGTAGTGATTTTCCTTTCCCTGATTTTCGGTTGAAATGGTAAAAGTCTTACCATTTGGTAAATGAAGCACAGCCTTTTCAACCCAAGGTGAAGTAATATCATAAACTCCGTTCGCCGGATTTACCGGATAGATTCCTAGAGATGAAAATACCATCCAAGCAGACATTTGACCGCAATCCTCATTACCACAATATCCATCTGGTTGAGTAGTGTATTGGGTATTGATAATTCTGCGAACCATTTCCTGTGTTTTCTCTGCTTGATTGATATAATTGTACAAATAGGCAACATGATGACTTGGTTCATTTCCGTGAGCATATTGACCAATCATGCCCGTACTAAATATTGGCAACTTATCATCAGCTGTAGGATAATAAGTAAACATGGAATCCAATTTCGCTGAAAACTTTTCCTCGCCTACTGTTTTTATAAACTCTGGCACATCTTGTGGTACATACCAGAAATACTGCCAAGCATTACTCTCACAAAAGTAATTGGTATATTCCTTAGGTACGAATGGTGAAACAAAATTTCCTTTAGGATCTTTAGGTCTGAAGAAAGTTGATTTCGGATCGTATAGATTTTTCCAATTTTCTCCTCGTTTTAAGAAATATTTATAGTCCGCTTCTTTATTTAAAGCTTTTGCAAACTGTGCAATACACCAATCATCGTAAGCATACTCCAATGTCTTTGAAACAGACCAGTTTTCTCCTTCTTCATCAGTAGGAACATAGCCCAAATGCATATACTCATCAATCTGGCGGCCTTTCTCCATTGCTGATTCTTTACAAGCTTTGTATGCTTTTTCAACATCCATTTCAATCCCCTTAAAATAAGCATCTACAATTACCGGAACCGCATGATATCCAATCATCATATTGGTTTCGTTTCCTGCCATAGACCATACAGGCAACAAGCCTGTTTCATCATAATGAATTAGAAAAGATTTGATAAAATCTTCTACTTTATCAGGACATAAAATTGTGTATAATGGATGTGCAGCTCTGTAGGTATCCCATAATGAAAAGGTATCATAGCGATCAAATCCCTCTGCTTTGCTGTATTTTCCATCTGCACCTTTGTGCATTCCATCAATATCTGAGTGCAAACTAGGAGTAAGATACAAATGATACAAATTGGTATAAAACAATTCTTTTTGCTCTTCGTCAGCTTCAATCTCAATTTGAGACAATAAGTTCTCCCATTCTTGATCAGCTTTCTCTACTACACCATCAAAATCCCAATGGTTTAGCTCTGCCTTTAAATTCTTTTTTGCTCCTTCAATGGAAGCGGAAGATAAGGCAACTTTCACCAAAATTTCTTCAGGATTTTCAGTATCAAAATTTGCAATCAATTTTGTTTTAGGAGAGTTAACCATCATATTTGCTGACTTATTATCTCCTTCGAACAATTCTACAGATTTAAAAGATTTTGAAAATTGTGCCGTAAAATACAGATGTTGATCTCTTGCCCAACCATTGGATTTTCTGTGTCCCGATATGGTCGAATCATTTTCAACAATTATTTTAGTATCATATGGGTTATCCCAATTCAATTTATATCCCAAATCCAGAATGATTTTGGAGTCAGAATCTTTAGGAAAACTGTATCTGTGGAAACCTACACGCTTTGTAGTGGTAAGCTCAGCAGTAATTCCTGAACTCAACAATTCCACCTTGTAATAGCCAGGTGAAGCTTCTTCCTTATCATGAGAAAATTTTGAATATGGACGATAATCTCCTTCTGGTGTTAAATTATCAGTAAAACGACTATTTAAAGGCATCAAAAGAATATCATACATATCCCCTGCTCCAGTTCCCGATAAATGTGTATGACTAAATCCAGCTATGGTTGAATCAGGCCAAAAATACCCTGCGATTCTATCCCAACCTGGCAAACCGTTATCAGGACTAAGCTGTACCATACCAAAAGGCATTACTGCTCCAGGGTAAGTATTACCTGGTCCATCGGTACCAACGAAAGTATTTACATAGCTAGTTAATTTCCGAGGCTCTGCCTGCTTTTTATTGCATGCAAAGAGACCAATCATTGCCAAACAAAAGGCTAATAATCTCATAATAAGTAAATAGTTTATTTTCCAAATAAAATGGAAAATGTAAATAGTAAATTGGCTTTTGGAAATATGCTCCAAATATAAACAAAACAAGCATTCATATCCTACATTTCGTGCAAAAGCTGCTTCATTTTTTTAATTTAATTCTAAGAAATGTACTTCCAATATTCATTAATCACCTCTTATATTGTCCGCCGTTGATTTTTAAGATATAAATGAATAAATATTTTAGTAAATTAGATAACTACCAAATTTTAACCTAAAACTCAATGAAAAAACTAATTTACGCAACATTCCTTCTTGTAATTATTTGCTCATGCACTCAACAAAAAGAATCAGGTATTAAAAATATCCGAAAAGGAGAATATTTAGGAGAAATAAAACCGGATAGCACCGCCAGGTTATTTGCACCTAACTTCGTATCAAGTCATCTGCATGAAAGAGACTTTACAATGAGTCCTGATGGTAAAGAAATATATTATACCATTAGAAATGGAGCTGACTATTACATTACCACTTCTAAAATGGTAAATGATGTTTGGACAGAACCTGAATTTGCTTCTTTTTCAGGTAATCCTGCATACAAAGATCTTGAACCATTCATTACCCGCGATGGCAAGAAATTGTTCTTCATGTCTACAAGACCACCAAAAGGAAAAGAACAAAAAGATGGATGGTTCTATCAAAACATTTGGGTAATGGACAAAACAACTGAGGGATGGTCGGAACCTTATGAACTGGAAGGACCAATAAATACTGATTCAGGACAATATTACCCAACATTAACCAATGATGGTACCATTTACTACACACACGAAGAAAGTAAAAATGTGCAAGTCATATATCGATCGAAATTGATTGATGGGAAATATCAAACGCCAAAGCGTCTTCCAAAAGAAGTGAATCCCACCAATATGCAATACAACTCGCTGATTGCACCTGATGAAAGTTATATTATTGTTTGTACCTTGATTGAAGGAAATAGCATTGGCAGAGCTGATTATTATATCAGCTTTAATTTGGGTAATGATAATTGGACTCCTTTAATGAATATGGGGAATAAAGTAAATTTCCCAAACACATTTGCATTGTCGCCTTCTTTGTCTCCTGATGGAAAATATTTTATCTTTTCCAATAACAAGCAAATACGTCAGGAAAAACCAAACCTTAAGGAGATAAAGCAAAATGCTGTTTCTCCTCAAAATGGAAATCTTGATTTGTATTGGATAAAAACCGATTTTATAGAAGATCTTAGGAAACAAGCGTTAGCAAAACAGAACAAACAGTAGGCTTATGAAGATTTTATTGACTGGCGCCAATGGTTATATAGGTAAACGATTACTTCCTGTTCTTTTGGAACAAGGTCATACTGTGTATTGCTGTGTTCGAAACAAACAAAGGTTTACGCATAAAGAATATTTTCACCCAAACATTAGGGTATTGGAAGTAGATCTTCTAGATCCAATATCTTTAGAGAAAATCCCTAAAGATATCCAGGTCAGCTACTACCTGATCCATTCAATGCTTCATGGTACTGTAGGATTTGATGTTCTGGAAAAACGATGTGCACAAAACTTTGTAAACTGCCTAAAGAAAACGGAGAATCGACAGATTGTATACCTAAGCGGCATTGCCAATGAAGAAAAACTTTCAAAGCATTTACAATCGAGAAAAGAAGTTGAAAACATCCTAAAAGAGAGTCGCAGCTATGTGACCATTTTAAGAGCAGGAATTATAGTTGGTTCTGGCAGTGCATCATTCGAAATTATTCGCGATTTGGTTGAAAAGTTACCAATAATGATAACTCCACAGTGGTTATTAACCAAATGTCAACCCATAGCCATTCGCAATGTAATTGAGTATTTGCATAAGGTGATTTACAACAAACACTGTATGAACCAGACCTTTGATATTGGCGGAACCGAGGTTCTAAGCTATAAGGAAATGCTGCTGCAATATGCTGAGGTTAGAAAACTGAATAGAAAGGTAATCACTTTACCCATAATGACGCCTCGCCTTTCTTCCTACTGGTTATTTTTTATTACTTCAACGTCCTATAACCTGGCGATAAACCTGGTTAACAGCATGAAAGTGGAAGTAGTTTGCCGACCTAATGATTTTGCCCAAAAACTTGATATTCATCCAATTTCATACAAAGAAGCGATTGAAAAAGCTATGGGTAAAATCAAACAACAGATGGTAATTTCATCCTGGAAAGACGCCTTAAGTAGTGGAATATTATCGAACAAAAACTTTAAGTATGTAGAGCCTCCAAGTTTTGGTTGCTATTTCGACACCAAAATTCTTCCAGTAGAGAACAAGCAATTGGTTTTAGAAAATGTTTGGGCTTTAGGTGGGAATAGAGGCTGGTATTATGCAAATTGGCTATGGCAATTTCGTGGCTTTTTGGATAAGCTGTTTGGTGGTGTTGGCCTAAACCGTGGACGAAGACATCCTACAGAGATAGAGATTGGAGATTCGCTGGATTTTTGGAGAGTATTATTGGCTGATAAAGAAAATAAAAGGTTATTGCTCTATGCTGAAATGAAATTACCTGGAGAAGCTTGGCTCGAATTTTCACTGAAGCAAAACCACCTAGAACAAAAAGCCATTTTCAGACCCAAAGGCTTGGCTGGAAGACTGTATTGGTATTTGAGTTACCCATTCCATGTTTTTATATTTAAAGGAATGATTAATGGCATTATAAATTACAATAAATGATCATGAAAAAACGCGTTACAGGAATAGGCGGCATCTTTTTCAAAACCAAAGATCCCAAAGGTACAAGAGAATGGTACAACAAGCATTTGGGCATTCAATGTCCTGATGAATATGGTGGTGTATTTGAGTGGCAGAAAACCAGTAAACCTGAAGAAACTGGATTTACCATTTGGGGGCCATTTGATGAGAACACTGAATATTTTCAGCCTTCGAAGAAAGATTTCATGTTCAATTATCGTGTTGAGAACCTTGAGGAATTGCTCAATGTGTTGAAAGAAGAAGGTGTTGAAATTGTTGGAGAGATGCAGGTATTCGAATATGGAAAATTTGGATGGATTCTTGATCCGGAAGGAAATAAAGTAGAACTTTGGGAACCCATTGAAGGTCCATTTAGTGAGATGTACAAAGGAAAATCAACCTCTGAGTAAAATATACACATGACAAAACCAATCGTTAATTTTTTAGATCCCTTAAGCATACCGGAAGAAAATTTAAAGTATTCCATAGTTTGTTCGAAATATCAAAATACATGGGTGTTTGTGCGTCATAGAATGCGTGAGACTTGGGAAATGCCAGCCGGTCATATTGAAGCGAATGAAACTGCACTACAGGCAGCCAGAAGAGAGCTGTACGAAGAAACCGGAGCTAAAGAATTTAGCCTTAAACTGATTGTAGACTATTCATGTGATTGGAAAGGCGAAATCAATTATGGACGAATCTTCTTTGCCAATATTACTTATTTGGCAGAATTGCCTAAATCTGAGATTGCAGAGATTCGTTTCTTTAAAGATTTGCCTGAGGATTTAACCTATCCTGATATTCAAAACCTGGTTTTTGAAGTGGTAAATCAGATATTAATAAATAACTCTAATTGCCATGTCGACTGTATTTAGTATTCTTTTTAACACTAAAATGACCTATGAAAAGCTTAACAATAAATTTTCAGATGAACTAAGTGCATATGGTGATATAATATTCATGATTTATGGTATTCTAATTGGATTAGATTCTGTTTTTAAGGATTATCCATATTTCAATGAATCAGGTTTGGGAATTTTGTTGTTTATAATTTTATTAAGCATAGGAGTTTCTGTAATAGTAGGAAGATATATTCTACCATACATTACTTTGCTTTTCGGAAAATTATTGAAGGGTCAAGCTGAATATATAGATATAAAGACTGTTTTTGCATATTCATTAATTCCAACATTAATCAAACTTTGTATACTTATACCTTTGTATTTTAACATTGAGAACATTCAATCACACACTTATTTTCTAAATATATTTAATTTAGCATTCTATATCCTATCTATTAAGATTCTAATCCAAGGGTTAAATTTCTTTAATGATTATGGATATTTTAAAGCTCTCATTAATATTAGTCCTTTTTTAATCATATGGATCACCCTAAACATCTTAAGTGCAATCAAATATATATAAATGTCCCAAATCCACTTCCATTCCGATTTTTATGAGTCCATTAAAAATGGCAACAAAACTCAAACTGCCAGAGTAAATGAACCTGTTCCTCAATTGGGAAAAGGCGAAGCCATTTTTGATGACAAGCCATCAATTGATATACAAATCACGAAAGTGAAACACAAGAACTTTGAAGAACTGACATTAGAAGAAATCAAGAAGGATGGCTTTGATTCGAAAGAAGAATTATGGTCTGTTTTGCTTGGATTTTATCCTGAATTAAAACAAACAGACCATTTAATGTTAATAGAGTTTGAAGCTTTATAATTCTATTGCTCAAATAACACACAAACAGGTTTAGGTGCTTTTACCTCATCAACGAAAGTAAGTAAACCTGTTTTTTTGTTGCGTTTAAAACTTACCAGATTGTTTGTTTTTTGATTCGCTACAAGTAAATATTTCTCATCAGGACTTAGGCTAAAATTACGTGGATGATCACCACGTGTAGGCTCATGTCCTATCATTTCCAATCCTCCATCTTCCAATACTGCATATATCACAATACTGTTGTGCCCGCGATTAGAACCGTACAGAAACTTTCCATTGGATGAAATGTGAATATCAGCAGTAAAACTGCTTCCTTCAAAAGCTTTTGGCAAGGTATTCACATTGTCAATAATTTGTAGGCTTTCTCCGTTTAGAATGGTAATTGTATTGCTTAGTTCATTAATCACATAAATAAACTTGCCATTGGGATGGAAGGCCAAATGTCGTGCTCCTGCCCCTTCAGGCATTGCAATGCGCTCTGCATTGTTAAATTTATCATCCGAAATGGTAGAAGCCCACAATTCATTGGTTCCTAAATCCACCGCAATCACTCTATTTTTATTGGACTGAAACCAGATGCTATGAGCGTGTGGTGCATCTTGTCTGCCCTCAACGGTTCCTGTTCCTTCATGCTGATTCACATCCAGCAATTCAGAAAGATTTCCTTTTTTATCCACTCGCAGTAAACCCGTATTTCCACCGGTATAGTTTGCCGTTAAAACAATACCATCCTTTTCTGTAACAAAACAAGGATGTGCTCCTCCACTCGATTTCCTACTAATTAACTCAAGCTGATCCCCTATCTTATAACTTTCAACACTCCCTACTCCATCCAATGAATTGATCTCATTAATGGCAAGTAAATTTTTACCTTTATTGGCAAAACACAAGAAAGATGGATTCTTGGTTTCAGCTTGCAAACTCAATTCGCCAAATTTTCCCGATTTGTTCATTGTGATTTTATAGATTCCCTTAGAGTCGGTATCGGTATAAGTACCTACATAGATGGAATAGACTGCCTTAGTCATTTTCTTCTCTTTTGATTGATTGCATGATAGCGCAAATATGCTTATCAACGCTAGTAAGATTGTAGGTTTATTCATGAGATTTGAATTAATTCACTCAAAGATAAGAGAAAATTATGGGCATTGGCGAACTTCCTACTCATACAACTGATTTTAGTTGATTACAAATCATCGAGAGATCTTTTTTGCAGCAAATTTGCCTTTACATTTCTGCGAGAGCATTTTTTTGCACCAAAATTGCCTTTACAAATTGTCGAGAGATCTTTATTGCAGCGAATTTGCCTTTACATTTCTGCGAGAGCATTGTCATATCTTTTCCAACAGTTTAAATCGTGTTGAGGCTATCATAAGCTCGATGCCATCAATATCAGACAATTTATAATCGTTTTTTATTTAATCAACAAGCACAATCTTTCGCTTCACTTGTTTGTCGAGATATTGTATGAGTATATAGTAGACACCAGAAGAAAGTCCATTCAGGTTCAAATCAGCACGATTGCCCGAATTTAAATATTCCATGATCTTCCTCCCTGCAGAATCGAATGCACTCAAGTGAAACTCATTCACCTCATCGTGTTCAATCAATACGGTAAAAATACCATCACTTGGATTTGGGTATACCTTCACCTCTCCTTCTGCCTCATCGCCTGGTTCCGGAGTAGGATCTGGCTCAGGATCGGTACCGGGATTAGGATCTCCAGCAATGGTGTCACGAACTACCAGCTTGTAAACTCCTTCAGCCAAATCAACCGTAATCTCAAAAATACCATCCTCGTTAGAGTCTCCTGTTCTGGCCAAATCATCGTTTAAAAACACACCATAAGAAGTATTGGCCTGCATATCCAAAGCAAAAATCTTTATGGTTCGGTTTCCGTCAAGCGGATTTACCGAGTAGGTAGAATTTAATGTATCGCCTTTAGAATGGAACAGGTACAAATGATTCTCCCAATCCACTCCAATGGTGCTTTCGTTTTCAAACAGTTCACCACCCGCATTCGATGGGTTTTGATTATCGCCAATTTTAATGGTATGAAGATAAACCAAATCGTCGCTTACTTGCGTTGGCTCAACTTCAATTCTCCACGTTCCCGGATGTGCCGATTCAAAATCAGGACTGTTATTGGGCGGATAATTCGTCCCATTTACCCAATATTCATATGCACTCCCTCCAATTAAGGTTGTGGTGGTAGATTCCGGCAGTAAAGTGCGGATGGCTACATTTCCATTTCCGTGTGATGCCTTATAATTTCTACCATTGTAGGTGATAATATTATTGGCAACCGCAGTATTCACCACCTGACCGTTTATATCGGGGCGATTGGCAAAATGATTGATGTATTTGGCTTTTCGTTCTTGCGAAGATACATTTCGCAAATGCAAATGATCCAACACAATTACCCGATCAGGCTTGTGATACAATAACCTGCGTTCGAACCGATCCAATTTATCGGATGCATAGGAATCTGCGGCATCGCTGATATAATAAGCATACTCATCGTCAGCTGCAAACTTGAGCCACTCTCCTCTTCTGTGATCTCTATCATTAACCTCACCTACATTCTCCAATCGATCGGTCCATATTTGGCCGCCATCATTCGAAACGGATCGCCCAAATGCACGGTAAGATTCTGATCCATCGAATACACAAATGGAATTGTGTGCAATGGTGCGCGAATAGTAATTGTTATAATGATTCGTTGCGTAAGAGTCGTAATGACCTGCATCCAAAATTTGGGGTTTGTCTTTTATAATTACAAAATGGTTGTTGTCTCTGTGTTCGTGATCGGCACGTTTAGCTGGAGCACAGTAGTACCAAATCATGGTGGCATCCTCGTCCCATGAAGTTCGGCTGACAGCCAATCCGGTTTTGTCGGCCCACCAATCTAAAGGTGGTTGGGGATGCGAAACCGTAGCAGCTTCAAAATCTTTAAATAAAAGTTTTTGAAATACCAGGTTCGAATTGTTCAGGTATTGGGTTGCTCCATATTTTTGAACCAAGTACTGACTTCTTTCATCGCCAAACTCAGCTGCATGGCGATACATTACCCGGTTGGCCTGATCGATATCAATTACAGCATCGCCCAAATGAATGGTATAATTATCCGGACGATAAAAATACCAGTATTGGTTAATAGATTCCCTAATCCAGGCTTGCTCCTGATAGTAATCGGTTCCTGTTGCGATTTTCATATCATCAAAAAATTGGTACTGACGTGGCAAACCGAACATGGAATAAGCTGCTCCCCAATTCCAACCACCATCATCATCACGAAAGTGAGCAAATGCAGGGAGAATTCCATTTTCCCACTTATCCACCAAAGTAGCGTACCATGAATTAACATCCGACATTTGGCCAGATGATAAGCCATCAGCCCCATGAAGTGCAAGAGCCGCATGCATAGTAATTCCGCAATTGTAAATGTTATGGCTGGTTACATAGCTATTGCCCGAAGGAGTCAAAACATAATTGTCCATAAAGTACTCCAACACCCGGAACAAAGCTCTTGAAAGCTGTTGCCTCTTCAACTGAGGAACATCATTGTAGGTCCAATCTAAAAGAATGGCTCCGTAATTGCAATTGTTCCTTAGCAGATTCTCTTTGGTGTCTCCAGAGTAATTATCGAAATTTAAGGAATTCAGGTATTCTACATATCTCGAAATGATGAATTCGCAACGCTTCAAAGCCAATCCATCCGTTCCCATTTTCAGTAGAAAGGCAGTCATTCGTGACATTTGAAATGCATCGCTCGAACCAAACTCAAAATTCCATTGAGTAGAATCCGAACCAACCATATAAGTTCTTGAACTGGTCACCCAATTTCTATCGTAGGCACTTTTAAATCGCTGGTAAGTTTCCTGGCACTCACCACTTGTTATATTCGCTTTTAACCAGTCAAAGCGCTCCTGACTCAATTCTATTCTTGGATGTTGTTCATTAACAAGTGGAACATCCTGGGAATAGCAACCAAACAGCAAAAAGAAAAACAGAAATACCAATACACTTCTCATCTTGTCCCTTATTTGACATATCGAAGTATAAAATACAAAAATTCAAGGGATTGAGCAGATTAATATTTCGTAAAACTGCTTATTTAGAATGACGAATCATACCTGCGAATCAAAACAGGAATTATGCAATTTGAGTATTCAACTTTCTGAACTCTCTGATGATAAAGATTCCCGCTATCATAGCGGAACCAACATCAGAAATTGGCCCTGCAAACCAAACTCCATCAAGTCCCAAATAATTGGGAAGTATAAAAAGAATAGGGATCAAAAGAATTACTTGTCGCATTAAAGTTAGCAAGGTAGATACACCTGCTTTTCCAATGGATTGGAAGTAGTTTCCTACAATGATTTGAAATCCTACTATTGGTAGTGCAACCAGAAACGTTCGAAGACCTTTGGCTCCTACTTGTAATAATTCCTTATCCGTACTATTAAATGCCAGTACCATAGTTTCCGGGAATAGCTGCACCAATATCCAACCAATTAAAGCAATTCCAGTGGCAGCAGTCATGCAAATTTTCAATGTTTCTTTTACCCTATGGTAGTGTTTTGCACCATGACTAAAACCAAATATTGGTTGTGCCGCCATATTAATTGCAACAATGGTCATAACAATTAACATTGCCACAGAGTTTATAATTCCCATGGCCGCTATGGCAATATCGTTACTAAACTTTATTAACTGCACATTGTATAAGCCTTGCACAAAACTACCTGCAATTTGCATAGAGAATGGTGCAAATCCAATGGAAATGATATACCAAATAATTTGAGGATTCAACTTAAAATTAGTGGCACTCAATCTAATTACCGATCGATTACTTCTAAAGTGTTTGATCACCCAAATGCACAATATAAGCTGAGATATAATGGTAGCATAAGCTGCTCCAGCAACTCCCATATCCAAAAGAAAGATGAATATTGGATCGAGAACTATGTTGGTTCCTGCACTAATTAACATGGAGTACATGGCAATTTTTGCATTTCCCTCAGAACGAATCAAATTGTTCAAAGAAAAACCAACCACATTAAATACAGCACCATATAAAATGATATTCAAGTATTCATTCGCTATATCCTTGGTGTCTACAGAAACTCCAAACAATTGCAAAAGTGGATCTTTAATGGCAAAACCTAAAATGGTAATTATTGCAGATACAATAAGCATTAGGATAAAAGAGTTACCTAAAACCCATTCTGCTCTTTTAAAATCCTTCTTTCCCAAATTAATTGAGATTCGAACACCTGCTCCCAATCCTATTAGCATGCCAAATGCCATAAGAATAAGCATGATAGGATATACCGCACTTAGTCCCGAAAGTGCAATTGATCCAACGCCTTGGCCTATAAAAATTCTATCTACAACATTGTATAGTGAGTTGATCACTACTCCCGTAAATGCAGGCCAAAAATACTTCCACAGCAAGCTGCTTATTTTGGCATTCTCTAATTCGTATACGTTTTGGCTGTTTTTATCCATAGAAAGTGGGACAAATGTACCAAGAATGCCTGGTAACAAAGACTAATTACAAACAAATTTTATTAATAGTCGGTAAGTTGTATTAGTTAACAGGTAAAAAGTACCTGATTGCCTGTAAACTTATACAAATAAGGTTAAATAAAAAAAGACGTCAATCTTTAAAGAATTATTTCAGTTTATACCTATCACTTTCCGAAAAATAGTCCATAACTATGGTCCTACGATTAAATTTAGCCGAATGTAAAACGCCATCTGGTATAAAATAATGATCACCTTTTCTATATTTTTTGTTTTCACCATCAATCGTTAGATCCATATCTCCATCAATCACCATTCCCCACTGTGCTCCATGTGAATGACGAGGCACTTCACCAATTGGTTCAATATCAAAAAAAACAATCTGATGATTTTCTCCTTGTGCTACCCAACCGCGCACTCCATTAAAAGGAATATCTGCTTCAGGCAAATTCTTAATCATATTAGGGTAAATGTCTTGCATTTGAAATAAAGTTTAAATTCGTTTGCAATTTACAAATATTTACTGCCTTCCCTTACACTAAGCGGTGACAAAGGATAGGTGGAAATAAATTCTTTGACCCAATCAGGATTAAATTTTGAATACTGTCGCAATGCCCAACCTATGGCTTTGTTCACAAAAAACTCTTTAGTCAGGGTATTTGCAATGATTGCCTTTGATAGTAATTCTGTATCAACATCATCTTTAAATTTTAATTGGAAAATAATTGATACACGTTTCAACCAAATATTTGAGCTAATGATCCAATTACTTATAACCTCAGTCTTTAATTCAGGATATTTTTTACACAATACACCTACCAATGGAGCCAAGGAATCCACGGAATCCCACCAAGATTTCGTAACAATCAATTGCTCTAATTTTGAGATCTCTGATTTTTTGAGTTGTTTTTTAAGCTTTCCAAGGTATTCAAGCGCCAGGTATTGAAACTCTCTCTCAGGCAATTCCCAAAGATAATTAACCAAATTCCAATCGATCATTTTTCCCTTGGTAACTTTCCTCAGAAAGTCTTTACTCAATTCATCCCTTTGAGGTTTAGGCAATCCCAGAAAAGGGAAACGATATTTCATATATGCCGACATTTTTATGGCATTTTCCTCATCGGAGTTCGTTCTAAATTGTTCTACTATTTTAATGGTTTTTGTTTGCATAATGATATTGATTTTGCAAAAGCTGAACTATACTTTTCTATTAGCATCGAGCTGTTCTTTTCTTTTTTCCTAATCTTCCTTTATCTATTATTTTTTGTAAATATTCTGGTGCAAAAGGTACTTTGCATGATGTTTCTCCCATGTACACATCTACTTTACCAATCTTCTTTGCAATCTCCATGGACAAATCGGTTAATTCTATCACATAAGCACCAAGCGAGATCACGAAACCATTCATGGTATATTTTACCCTATTCAATGAAGTATGAATATCCTTTTCAACACGTAATAAAAGTCTCTTTAGCAATTCTAAATCCAATTCTTCATCTGTCTTAAAAGCAACCAGGCTCGAAAGAGTTGACCAACCGGCAGCTGCTATGTTTTCTTCCTTGGATTCAATCCACTCCAATGCCAATTCAAAACCAAATTGAGACTCTGCTGCAATCCAAGGCACCGTGTATTCACTAATCATGTACCAATATGCACCTTTCACCCATTTCTGAAGATCTGCTTTAGTCATCATCTTTTCATCTGCAATTAACCCAGCCAAATACATCGCATCTGAATTCCCTGAATCATACAATTCCAAAGAAAGTTGATAATCCTTTCTAATCTTCTTCACAATTTTCTTCAAATCCTGTACTTTCACACCATAAAACGGCTCACGGGCTCCATGTTTTATGAGTACATTTTTGGTTCCTTCATTTCCGTAGTATTCCAACTTTTTGAAAACTTCTTCTTTGGTCATTATATTCTATTATTTCTTATCCAGATTTGGCGCATTAATTTTAAACACATCAGCATAAACCAACCTCGGCTGGTTTTCTTCATTTACACCACTTGTAACACTACTTATATTTCCTCTTGCTGGCGGCGATCCTTCAAATTCTTGCACAATTACCTGCAAAGGCTGGTCTTTATATCTTCTGCTCAACTTAAACTCACGAACAATTGTATAGTAATTGTTTTTTACCACACTGCCTGATATGGGAATTCTTACTCCCTCATCTTCCAAACTCTCCTCATTTCTACCATCACTTACACTTCCGTATACAGGCTGAACCAATTCTGGATCGAGGAAACTAATATCCAAATAATTCCCTGTATTTCCATTTCTATCCAATGCATTGGATATCACTCCTTCAATCTGGAGGGTAAATCGAGAATTCATATTGTCCTTTTTAAAGGTAAGCGTTGCAATTCGCTCAGGTACCAACTGAATGTAATCGGCCATCACAACGGAAGACAAACAAACATCACGCCCAGCTTTACGAACCGAATGTGGTTGATATCTGGCCAAAGCCAATTTAACGAATGGGAAATACATCTTGCCATGATTGATGGCAAAATCGGCATACCATAACTTTCGTTCCTTGTCAAACTCTACAGGATAAGTAATTGCATTTACCTTTACATTCTCCTTTCCGGGGTATATTAATCCCTTGTCAACACTTGGATTGTGTCTAAAATCATTGATGCCAGGATAGTTCATACTTCCAGGTTTCGATGGACGAATTGGATCCTGTGCCCAATGGGTAAACATGGTGTTGAACCCAGCTGTTCCTAATGCAGCAATGGTCTGTGATATCTTCGATGGATCTGATCCCGGCAACACTACAGCCAACATCTCATCCTCGCCAGTCGAAAACCAAGGACGTTTTAGGTACACACGCAAACCGCCACCCAAACGATGCTGACGCATAGCCATAGCTGTTTTGGTCTTTCTCCACTCGAATGTTGGGATCACATAATCAACAAATGGTATTTTCGGTCTATCCGAACTCAAAATGTTCACCTTTTCGTACCACTCACCATCCCTGGTAATTTCCAGTCCTTCCGATTTGATTAGCTTGTCGAAATGCTCAGCATATCGTGTTGTGGCTTCAGGATGATAATCCACATATCGGTGCTTGGTATCACCAAACTTGTGCTGTAATGCACCACTGAATTCGCTTGCCAGACTCACTTTTAGTTGTTTTTTAGCCGGATTGACTTGTCCCTGAATGGCAATTTGTTTGGAAAGATCTTTCTTCTCTGGAAGATTTCCTTTATCCACAGTTTTATCGTGATATTGAATATCGATTTCTTCCACATTATCCGAATGGTATACCCAATCGGGCTCAACCGTTCTTGGATCATCTCTTCTGTCCTTCCAACGTGCTTTGTATTCTATCTTATGAGTTGAAAATCCATGAACTGAAAACCTTGTATGCAGCCATGCATGCGTATCGTCGTAATTCTTATCCGGATTAATGATTTCGATTTGAGGAGCATCTACAGGCTGCTGAACTGCATGGGTCAATTCAATTTCCCGTGCCGGACTAATCATCCAGTGTCTTCCTGTTTTTGCCAGTTCTTTAAGCTTTGTAATATTCCCCGGGTTGTCTTCCTGCAGCAATTGCCACATCCCGGAAAACTCCTCCAGATCCTTCTCATTCCAGAAAGTAGAAAATCTCAGTTTGATTCTTTCACCCTTTGGCAGAGCTACCGTTAAAACCCGAGCAGCAGCATTCCAATTAAACGCAGTACTTCCTTCTACCAACTGAATGCGCAAGGATTTGGCTTTATACCACTCCTCATCTGAAAGGTTGATATTGGTATTATTCGGACTCAATTCATCATTGCCGAAGAAGCTGAACAGTCTTGGCTCAAAATTTTGTGAATGCGAATCATCATATCCATCAGCCAGAAATAGAGCTAAACCTGCAGCTGCAGGATCAGGCAAATAAACCAGATCCACCTGATCTCCTTTGTACACCTTTTCCTTACCATTTTCTCCTTTTTCCAACTGTACTTCTTTCGAACTGATCAATTCATACAATGCCTTGGCAAGTTCAGGATTGTTCCCAAAAGCCTTATCGAACCTGGCATGTTGTTCTGCAATCAATTGAGAATTTCTTGGCGGTAAGAAATGTCTTGTTGCCTTTGTATTTTCACTTGAATCCACATTTCCATAACGCCCCTGGAACTCCTCGGTGTTCATATTGTAATTGCTTCGAACTACCAATTCTTCCAAAGCCTCACCATCTTTCAATTCCGATCCCAAAAGCAATACCGGATTCATCAAAGCATCATACCTATAATATCTAAAACCACGGATAACAGCCTCACTTACTTTTTCAGGTTGAGAATCGAGCGGCACACTATTACCAGCCATGTCCACGGTTCTCACACGTAGCATATAATCCTTTCCAAAACGCAATCTTGGTAATGTTCCCTTAACCGTTTCTGTTTTGGTATGTAGTCGAAACTCCCTGGTGGAATCAAACTCATATTTCTTTGCCTCCACATTCTTTGATGTATTCACATAGTCCACGCGTTTTGATGGATCTACATTTTCATCCTCAGCTTCATTAATGGCAAAACCAGGTTTGGGAACCGATAAACTCCATCCTTCCCAGCGAATCATGTTCTCACCAACAAAAAGCTCACTGGCATTCTCAGTATCCTCGGCAGCTGCAGTTTGTATAAATCCCTCATCTGCATTAATATCATCAATAAACTCCTCAACATTACTGGAATCGAAGTAGGAATAAGATTCTTTTCTCATGTGCAATGAATACCACTTCTCTGGTTCTGTTGAATAAGCAACATCCATTCTGTAGCCTTGTACCAAATCTTCTGCATATAGTCTTTCATCAGAAAGGATGAGTTTTAAACTGTCATCCATTTTCGACGGATCGATGATCTTGGCTTGCAGTTGTTTTGCTTTAATAAACCTGGCATTTAAGTGTTGTCCCATTCCATTTCGTGCAATTCCAATTCCTGCCGATCGTAAACTTGGCAGTCCTTCTTTTTCAGGTTCATCTGCTGGGATTACTCCATTTTTGAATCGTTCACTTTTACCCAGATCCAACTCCACAATTTTCAACTTCACCTCTTCCTGAATCTTATTATCCACCATCTGGTTTACCTTCAAGGCAACCCCATCGGTATCAATCTGAAAAGCTGTAAACTTATCGGTATTGATTTTCACAAATCCCAAATTGATATCCGATCCCTCCTTTGATTTTGCATAAAATCCTTTTTCGGTGTAGCGATAAGCTGTTAAAGGAACCGAAACTTCCGTATTCGTTGTAAAATCAATATCCTGAATGATCAATCGCATGGAATGATTTGCAGGAAATCCATTGGGAATATCCATACTAAAGTCAAGCACAACCCCCAATTTTCTTTGAATTTGCGGATAAGTACTGACCACCGCCATAATATCATGAAACTCGAATTCAGGTTTCTTGATCTTAGCCAAAGGCTCATATCTTGTTGGGCGATCCGTTTTATGAAAATCTCTAAACTGTGCGAAATCCATTTTAGGATTGGCCTGTTGCTGGAAAGGAACGAATCCATTCTTTCTTCTGAGTTCATCCAATCGTCTGGAAGCAGATTCATCCACATCTAAAAAATCTGATTCCTTAAATACCCTTCTACCAGCAACCGTTGTGTTGCTTTCCTGTGGTTTTGGTGTATCTCGCTTTTTAAATTTCGAAATCTGTCCCAAACTTTTCGGGTCGCTCAAGTCTTTGGGTTCAATCAATCGATCCGGATTTTGAACACCAAGCCTTTTGTAGGTATCCAATACAAAATTCTGCACATGTTTGATTGGATAGGAATGAATTCTACTGGACGTTAAATCTTCTTGCTGAAAACCATCTACACGAATATCCTTGTGCATTAACTTCCCCCAGAGATCTTCATCAAGCACACTTGAATTCAGATCTATATCATATTCATTGCCATTTTTCAATCTTAGCTTAAAGCTGGAGTTCTTCAACTTTGCAGGCCAATTCTTCATATCAGGAAAACTAGCTAATGTGCTTGAACTTGCATTTTCGAGGCGCAAACTTACCTGCACCGAAAATCGCAATTTTTCTTGTTCATCAATTCGATGTGGCAAACAGGTGAATATGATTTTTTGTTTCATTGCTAATTGTTAATTGTTTAAGCGTAAGCTTGGCAATATTCCAGCCAATCGTTTTCTTCCATAATCATTTGGAAGGTTGGGTCTGCATCGGCTCCCTTTAATTCTCTTCGAGCTGTTAAAGTCACAGTTTTGCTGAAGAATAACACTTCAACCTTCACTTTTACAATGGCTTCACCATATAATTTTTCAACCTTTCCATTCTGGAACATGGCGACAAAAGCCAAATAAATTTCCAAGGAAAGACTTATGATTCCAAGTATCGATAAATATCCGTTAAAACGGATGTAACCTGTTAGTATGGTTTCGGTATGATCATCCACGATTTCCATACTGAAATAGAAACCACCCATTACAGATACACCTCCACTTGCTACTCCAAAATTCATGGATAAGGCTGCACCAAACTCGAAAGCCGCCTCCATTCCAACAAATCCTTTTACGCTGGTTTTCATCAGGAAATAACCTCCACCACCAAATGCAGAAACCGTTAATAGGAATGGTGATTCACGCTTACAGAAATTAAAGGAAAGGGTAAGTGGAGCTCCTGTAAATGGCAGATGAACTCCAGCTCCCAGTGTCATATTTGCAATGGTACAAACACCGACCTCTACACTCGGTATAGCCAAATCGAAGCCAGCTTTAACTCCTGCAGGTGATAATTTCATATATGGTCCATCAGCAAATCCATTGGAAGGAATCAAATTCTGCAGTTGATTTACAAAACTCAATGGCCCCAGGAAGAGAATTGAATCGTCTTCCGCCATTTCCACTTTCACATCAGCTTTCTTACCCGATCCTCCTCCAAACTTCAGAGATTTAAAACTAACCCGAATCAATTCTTTGATCTCAACAGAAAAATCAGTGAAAGATGCATTTACACCAAACTGTGTTTTTTGTGAAGTATCGAAAGGCCTACTTAGCTTACTTAACACTTGCAATGCTTCACTTGGTTTTTGAACATTTACCGTTAGAAATCCTCCAAATAAAGACTTACTGGCTTCCATTTCCGGTATCCAACGATATTCTACCACAAATGCCTTATCGGTTTTGTATGCATTAAAATTTGGGATTCGAGGAATCTGACTGGTCAATTGCTGTTCCAATTCATTGACTTTCGACTCCAATTGATTTCTCAAATTCTGAATCTCCTGTTCAATCGCTGCCTGAGCATCCTCAGCAGCTGTCTCCAAAATGGCTTGCTGTTCCAGGATGTCCTCCTTTAAGGATTCCATTTGCTGACTGATTCCACTTAAGGCTTCAGACTGTTGATTCCCTTGATCCCCAAAATTCAAATTGCCCAATAGTAAATCGAAAATGGACACCACACCAAACAGCTTGGCAACAGGCATATCACCCGAAGAGGCAAAAAACTCTGCCGGATCAAATTCCAGTTTTTGTAACTTATCCACTGCTCCTCCCAAAGGTCCTTTCAACTTCGAAAGGGAGGTAACCTGTGTATTGGGACACATAAATCCACCGGACTTATCTGATCCGCTTGAAAAATCAGCTTTTAAATTGTCCAGAACCTTGGCAAATACTTTGGCTGCATTTTCATCATCTTGCAACTCAATATTCACAGGGTCAGGATTTCCGGTTAATTCTTCGATTGCCTTTACCTTAACCGAAGCAGTCTTCACCTTAGGATGAAACTTCAGCACTGTAGCTGCTTTATTTTCAAGAGACAAAGCTCCAAAATCGATTCCTCTTGTCTCGAATGTTGTATCATCTTCTATCAATGAAGGAGAATAGGCCACCTTTTGCAAGTTGAAATCGGCCTTGAATCGATTCATCTCAGCGTTGTATACATCTACCAATTGCTCTGATTTGGTTTCATTATAAGCAGCCGACTTGCCTATAAATATCAATGGCAATTTTATTTTCTGCTCTCGCCCTTCCTGATCAACCAATAGCAAATCAAAAATTAAATCCGTACCTCCGCTACGAATCAAGAAGTTATAATCACCACCCAAATTCACCAAATCAACAGGAGCATCCAAATCTGGTGTGCGTGTAGCTGGCAACTCAACGGTTTGGAAAGGAAAAGGAATAAATCCATTCTGCTGATCTCTCATTTGGTAGTACACAACAGGCTCAAGAATGACAATGTACATTCTTTGTCGATTCACAGCTGCTCTTGTTGCTTTATCTGGTTTTCTCTCTGTAATTTTCACCAGTGCTGCTGTATGCCCAAATGGAAACAGAAATCCTGCCTCCACCACTTTTACATAGTGATCTCTCCCTAAAGTGGAAAGATGTTCCCATTCCAAAAGCTCCAAATCAGGCTGTGCATGAAAATCCGGGTAATTAAAGTTTGCGTTGAAATCAATCCATGCGCCTAAGGATGACATCATGAATTGCTTGGCCTTCACAGCTCTTGGCGTGTAAGACTTGATGGTAAAATTCGAAGTCTGATGAACGATATTGTGTCGATCCCTACCATCTAAGGCTGTTCGGAACGGCTTATTTCTTTGTGGCTTAGGAGTTAATTTTTTGAATGCATCCCTGGCCCAAAGTGCACGAATGCTTCTAAATCCTTCCATTCCATCTTCATCAATCTCCCCATTTTTTAAGCGCACACCCATGCGTGAATGCCACAGTTCCGACAACTCCCCTTTATTGCTTATTAATGGATTATTGAATTGTAGATTCTGAATTTTTCCTTTTGGGATTTCTTTATGATCCTTTAAATGAATCCTCTGCTGATGAGCAAAACCAGCCAATTGATTGGGCGAAATGAATAGTCTGGTTGGCGCCTCAATAGAGGTTTCCAACAGGTTTGGTTTTCTCATCTCCAACAAATTGGCTTTCAATGCTGCATAGTTAATCTTTGCATACAGCTGCCCACTTACTTCAGCAGGTAAATTCTTTGATAACTGATCTTTACTATAAAGAGATCTGCTACTTAAACGATTCTTTGAATATTTCGCAATGTTTAAGCTCTGTTTGCTAATCGTTTTTGGTTTGCTAGTACTTTTCTTATCAATAAAAGAACCAAGATTCTGAAATTTATTAATTACTAGTTTAACTGGCTCCAATACCCTTGCACGATAATTTACCCTTAACTTAAAACGTGACCAGTTTAACAATTCCTCCATAATAATTGGCATCCCCTTAAAGTTGGAAGGAACTGAATATACCAATCTACTTTTACCACTACGTATATATTTTGCAGGTAATATTACATTTTCATTTCCCTCTCCTCCCGGCAATGAATTGTTCTCCCAAAAGGCTTGCTCCAATGTATGTTGAGGAGGAAAAACCACCACCATAGTTGCTGGCTTCTTCGTATTGTTAATTTCTAAAAAGCTTTGTTGATCCTTTTTTATGTATTTGAAATTGTAAAACTCAAACTGAAGAAAAAGCATATCCTCAGGTCGAAGAACACTCAATCGTATGATTTCCTTCTCTTTAATTTTAATCTTTCCCAAACGGGAATCAATTACAATCTTCTTTTTCGATTGCAATTTCTGATCCTGATACTCTATTTCAATGACTGGCTTCTCCGGATATTCAACTGCCAAACTAATGGCATCAGGTAAGAGGTATTTGGTAGCAGCTACATGTGCCAATCCGTTTACAGAATTTATTCTACCATTTGTACCATGCATTTCAAATGCAGCTTTTTCATTTGAATTAATTAGTTGGTATGAAGCCTCGGAGGATTTTGTCCAAATTCCATGATTTGCAATACTGGCAATGAAAACTAAATTTTCTAAATCATGATTGAACTCAATTGCAAGTTGTGAACGATAAAGTTTAAGAGTTTCTTCTAGATCATTTTTTACTTTCTTATGAAATAAAAAGCCATTTGCCTCCTTAACATCCTCTTCATCAAGCAATATCACTGATGAAGATCTTTCTGAAAGCCTCACAGATTTTAATATTTGAACATGATGCTGTACATCCCTACAACTATTCAATTCTGAACCATTCATAATTTTCCAATTTGAAAGAAATGGTTCTACATTTTGAGTTGTGATACTCAATTTCAGTTTTGGTTCAAAATTGGAGTTAAAATAACTAAGATCTTCCTTAACAGGAAAACTGAAACAAATTCGTTCAGCAGTACCAGAAAAATCATTGAGTTTGTAATTTGCCAGATCTTTTCCACGTAAAGTTATTTTCCAAAACTTATCAATGATAAAATGATAATGATCTTCAATATCCAAAGAATACCGATTATTCAATTCTATTCTTTGATGAAGATAAACAAATGAATTCAGCTGAGTATTACCATTGATCCAATCCGTCAGACTTAGATCTTCCGATATATTAAGTTTTGTAAAAGTGATTTTTATTCTCCACGATAAATCATTGTAGAGAATGGCTTTAAAATCCATTGGCAAACTGGTCCCTGGATAAAAAGCATTACGAAGAATTAAATAATAATCTTCCTGTTTCTTTCGAAAATACAATTTTGGATTACCATCAAAAGAATTCAAATTGATATTCCAAGAATTTCCTTCCTGAGAGTATAAAGTAATCGATTTTCCATTCTTTCTGTATTGTATATCATTCCCAACAGCCTTTCCCAATGCCTTTAAAGAAGGTTGAAAAGCAAGAAATCCAAATCCCAAACCTTTCAGAAAATTTCTTCTGCTTCTTGATTTGGGTTTATTGTTCTTGTCAATACTTCTAGCATTTTTCAGCTTCTTAATATCCAATAACTTCAAGCTCATATCCCTCCGGTTTATCCAATAGAATAGAAATTAAGAAAGACAGAGCTGAATGTCAAGCAGAAAACAGATTTATTTTTATTGAGTATAAATAAATTTTGATTAAAGTAATGATAAAAAAAGCTTCACCTTATGATGAAGCTTTATATTGATTTGTAATCGTATTAAATGTCATTTTCGGAATGTCGCATTCCTGATTTTTTCGGTTTAGCTCTCATGATTCTATATCGCTTACCAAAAAAGTATCTAAAACTTAATTTGGCAATTTGAGTTTCTCTGTATTTAATTTCCTTATTATAGCACTCAGGATCTGAAGTATGAACCTTAAATCTGAAAGTATTAAATATGTCATTAGCCGTAAAAGACAAACGTCCTCTTCCTTTTAAGACTTTTCTACTTAAGCCTAGATCTACATAGTACAGGTTTTGGTATTTTCCTTGCGCAACCAATATTTCAGATTGATAACGGAAACTTGCTTGAAGTTTAAACCACTTTTTAAAGTTCATAACTGATGTTACTTTTCCAGTAACCTCCCACATATCTCGTGTACCAAATTTATATCCTTCTCCTGGCTTTGTTTCCTCATAAATACCTGCCACATATCCATTCAAACTCCACCACTTATTTAGCTTGGTTGATCCTTCAAACTCTAATACAGAGAAAAATTTTGAATCGAAATTACCAAATTGAACAATAGATTCATTGGTTTCATCATCAATAAAG
This sequence comes from Marinifilum sp. D714, assembly GCF_030851345.1. Classification (GTDB taxonomy): domain Bacteria; phylum Bacteroidota; class Bacteroidia; order Bacteroidales; family Marinifilaceae; genus Marinifilum. The sequence goes on along the minus strand of NZ_JALPNU010000009.1, from coordinate 15,055 downwards.
CGATATTGATTTATTAGATTCTTATAATAATTCACATATAAAGTTGTTTTGTAACTGGCCTTTTCTCTATCGAAAGCCATCGACATTTCAATGTTGTGATTGTAATATGCTTCAATATTTTGCGAACCATATCTTTGATTTTCAGGATCTCGAAGATTTTGGAAAGGATTTAACATTCCTGAATTAGGTCGATAGATCATTCTACTATAAGCCAATTGCCACTGCTTCTTATCCGAAATCTGATACGACAAGTGAACACTCGGAAAAAGATCCAAATAATCATCCTTAAATTCTTTATTGGTATTTATATCTGAATATTCTGCACGAAGACCCAATTCGTAGGCAAACTTTCCTTTCGAACCAGAATACATGGCATACAAACCATGAATGTTTTCTTCGTAATTAAAATCATCAGTAGCTGATCCAACCTTGTAATCTATTTCATTGTTACGATATAGGTAACCTGTTTCAAACTTACCTTTATCCCCTACTGGAAGCACATAATCTACCTGAGCAACAGCCTCTTTTCTTGCTGTTTTGTAATAATCTGAATACAAGCTAGTCGCGTTCACATCTGATCCAAATAATAGATCCTGCCCAAAAGATTGGATGTTAAGATACTCTGCATAATTACCAGAATTATCTGCAGCATTATCAGTATAAGCCAGGTCTATCGAAAGTGTTTCCCCTTTCTTGGCAAATTTGTGGATATATGAAGCGTTGTAAACCCAAGAATTCATATCTAAATCAACCGCACTGGTTCTATAATCAACAATTGGCATTGCACTACTTATAACATTTGTACGAGTATAATCATAGTTTCCATTCCAATTTTGAAGAACGTCTTGGTACTTGGCTGAAAAAGTTAGGGTGTTATTATTATTGATCAAATAATCCAAACCCAGTTTTCCAATATGATATCGATTCCCAAAATCAACATCTGCATTTTCCAATAGAAGAGTATGTACATCTTCCTTCTTAATTTCTCTTTGCACATTGTAATCTCGCCCTGCCCAATCATCTTTATAATTATAGGAACCAAAGAAGTTCACTTTTCCAGTACGATAGTTTCCGCTAAAACCACCTGACTTTTTATCCTTGGTGCCTACCGTTGCAGCAACACTACCATTAAAGCCTTTTACCCTGTCCTTTTTCATGATAATATTGATGATTCCTCCAGCCCCCGTGGCATCATATCTGGCTGAAGATGTACTAATTACCTCAACACGATCTACATCATGAGCAGACATACTATTTAAAACTTCTGCAGGATTCATACCTAGAAGACCACTGATTTTACCATCAATTAAAATCTTAACATCTGAACTTCCTCTAAATTGAATAGCTCCTTCAGCATCAACACTTAATCTCGGAAGAGTATTTAAAACTTCATTTATGGTTCCACCATCGGCAACTGGAGATTTGGAAACATTGTAAACCGTTTTACCAAGTTCAACCTTGGAAAATTCTCTATTTCCTTCAACCTTAACTTCTGAAATGGCTTTTGTGCTAATCTCAAGCTTCACAGGATTGGTTAGTTCCTTAATTTCTCCATTCTTAATATCGAACAGATTACTTTTATAAGTAGAATACCCCATATACTCAACCTTAAAGTAATAGGATCCAGCATTTAATTGTTCCAGTAAAAAATCGCCTCTCTTATTAGATATTGTTCCACTTACAAGCTTTGAACTATCAGTAGAGTAAATGGAAATGGTTGCAAATTCTAATGGTTTGTTTGATTGGTTTTCAACTATTTTTCCCTTTAGTGACGAATTCCTTTTTTCATTTGGCTGGTTATGTGAAAAAGCCAAATGAGAAGTAAAAACACAAATCAAAATAATAATGAACGCACTCTTGGCGTAAGTAAATTTTAGGTTCATTGTAGTTATAGATTAGTTAATTGTAGTTGGGCAACACAAATATATATGATTATGTTGAAAATGAAAACAGTGATCTAAAAATATTTTTAATATTTATAATAAAAACAAATACTCTTATCTATTATTTAAATCATTTCACTTAAATTTTATAAAATTACAAATTCAGCAAAAGGCACTTATTGTTGCTGTTTTGTGGGTATAAATAAAAAACGCTACTACAATTATGTAATAGCGAATTTTTCTTCGTCCTCATCAGATTAAATCTCAAATTGTTTTTTAAGAAGTTTGAATCCATTACGACTAACTTTTAAACTTTCTCCTGATTTTAAGATCACAACCCAATTGTCTTTCTCATATGGTTGCAATTGTGAAATTTGATCTATTTTAACCAAATATGATCGATGAATCCTACAAAACTCACTGGAATTCAGATGTGATTCAAAATACTTCATTGTTTTTTGCTTTAGGTATCGCCCATCAGCTGTATAAATCATTACATAATCATCTTGAGCTTCAAAATATTTAATTTTATCAACTGCAATTACATCGATCTTGTTTCTTGATTTGATAACAACTCTATTGATTAATTCTTCTGATTCATCGTTATGTAATTTAATTTTTTCAATCTGGTCTTGACTGTCAGTAGAATTCAAAATTCTTTCTTTTGCTTTAGCCAAAGCAGCAAGAAACCTATCCTCCGAAAATGGTTTCAACAAGTAATCAATGGCATTGTGTTCAAATGCTTTTATTGCATATTCGTTGTAAGCTGTAGTAAATACGATGTTGCAAGGTCTATCCAGTAATTCCAGCAATTCAAATCCAGTTAATTTAGGCATTTGCACATCTAAAAACACCAAGTCTGGATGTAAATCATTGATCGCCTTTAATCCCTCAAAACCATTCGAGTACTCTCCTATAATTTTAATATCGCTTTCAGAATCCAAATAGTTAGACACCAAATCTCTGGCAAGGGATTCATCATCTATAATTATTGCTTTTATCATGCTTGTATATTTTGTGGGAATTCTAAATTTACGGTAAATTGATTTTCGGTTTTAACAATCTTCATCAAATCAGTTCTTCCATAAATTAAACGTAATCGTTCCTGTATATTTCTTAATCCAATACCATTGCCTCTTGGAGGAATGGATTCCGGATCAAAATTATTGCTAATTGTAATTTTAAGTACATCATCAATCATTTCACAATTAGTAAGTATTGTAACAGGCTGTATACTTTCATGAACCCCATATTTAATTGCGTTTTCATATATAGGTTGTAAGATTAAATTTGGTATCTTCAAATTTTCACAATCAGAGGTAGAATTAAAATCTAATAATAATCTCTCACCAAATCTCACCTTTTCAATATCAAGATACAGACGAATATTATTCAACTCATTTGATAAACTATTTAACTCTTTTAAATCTTGCCCTAAGGAATATCTTAAGAAAGTAGACAATTTGACAACCATTTCCCGCGATAATTTCGGACTTGATAATGTAAGTGAACTGACCGAATTTAAACTATTAAATAAAAAATGTGGATTTATCTGTGATTTTAGGGCATTTAATTCAGCTTCCTTCACCAGGTTTTTAAGTTCCGATTCCTGAATGGTTTTATCCTGAAAGTTTCTGTAATAAATGATCAAATAATAAACCAATATTAGATAATCGTATACACATAATGCGAAAAACACCTGCCAATGTATTGGTATAAAATAGTTAATTCCATCTGGATCTTCACCAAAAAAGCCAATTCGAATTTGATATGCCGCGGAAACCCAAATCCCAACTACAATCGCACCTGCAGTTAAATGATGAAGTATAAAACCCAAAATTCCGGATTCATCCATACTAATGTAACGAACTACATACCAAACACATGCCCCAAGAATAAACAAAGGCAACGAGAAGCTAAACGAGTTTACAAAGGAGGAATATAAGTCATTTCCATCAAAATACCACCCAATTATAAAGAGAAGTAACACGAATAAAATCCACGCACCAATATAAATTGGTATTCCATAATAATTCCGTAATAATGGATGCCTCATTTTTATTATTTATACGATTTAATTTCGCAGCCTCCCAAAGCAACCAATCCTTTAATAACCAGTTCTTTTTTAGGCTCTACCACATAATTTGTAGTTGGCATTCTTTTATCTGCAACTCCTCCTAAAACTGCCGAAACTTCAACTTTAACATCCCAATCGGAAGGAACAATTAAAACACAACCACCAAACATGGCAAAAACATCTATAACATTGGTTCCTTCTGCCAAATCTGCATTGGTTAGGTTAATTTCTGAACCACCGAACAAACAAGTAATTTTACCTCCTTTAAAATTTTTGGTATTGATCATCTTCTCACCTCCACCAAACACATTCAACTCATCAATATACCCTGTATCATTACTATCAATATTTCTACCGCCAGGCATACATTCATTTCTTTTTCTGATGATAAAGATTCCCACAACAATAAGAATTACCGGCCAGAATAATCCCTTCCAATGGAATCCCCAATCGAAGATAATTGGCAATAGAAAAACTCCACCAACTCCCATTAAAATTAATCCAGTAGTTTTATCCTTTTTTCCAGCATAAAAGAGTGCTCCCAGTCCAAATAACAATGCTGGCCACGAAAAAATAACATCCTTCATGTAATAAGGAAAGATATCCAGATTTTTCAATACCAACAGGCAGCCAAACAGGATTAGAAAAACACCAAAAATTATTCTGTTATTTTGTTTTGATTCTTGATCTTTATGATGATAATGATGCTTCATAACTTTATATTTTTAAACTGTTAATTTATACTTTATTTCTTACATTCTTTTGAGACAGGTTGGAATATATATGCCACTCCCGCTACAATTAAAGCTATCGGTAAAAACCAAACTTCCCAATTAACTGGCATAAAAATCATTTCATCCAACAGAAAATAAGCCCCAACTGCAATAGCTGCAAAACCACCTAAAATTTTCCTTTTGATAACAATTGATAGCAAGCCTACTAAAATCAGTATAGACTCCCAACGATACAACCAGGTCCAAATAAAATCAGAATGAAAATTTAGTCGTTCAAGCATAACAACTAAACCAACTATTATTAATCCAATGCCTACAAAAAGGCTTTTATTTCTTCTATGTTCATCCATATGGTTTGATTAAGGTTTCACATCAATAATTTTATCGTATCACTAAATTATTACAAATGTTCTTTTAATTTCATAGCAAATCGGTTAATGGAACATGTGAATCGGTAAATGACATTTCAGATAATTTAATTGTGTCAACAAATTTGATATTATTCCCAACTGTGCATCAATTCATTAATTCAACCAATAAAAGATTCCACCAAAAGCATGTAAAATTAAGCTTAAGGTTTACTATTTTTACAATTCCTGAAGATGATTTATTCTTTAAGGCTATTCACAAATTGATCACAATTAGATTATGAACCAACAAGAAGCAAAACTTCGTATTGACGAACTTCGCAATCAATTACATACACACAATCACAATTATTACGTTTTATCTCAACCAAGCATATCAGATTTCGATTTTGATATGCTATTGAAAGAGTTGATGGAGCTGGAAGAAAAGTATCCTGAATTTAAGGATCCAAATTCACCCACTCAGCGTGTTGGTAGCGATATCAACCTTGAATTCAATCAGGTAGAACACAAATACCCAATGTTATCATTAGGGAACACCTATTCCGAAGATGAAATTCGCGATTTTGAAACCAGAATTCAGAAATTAATTGATGATGAAATAAAGTATGTATGCGAATTAAAATACGATGGCACATCCATTTCCTTAACCTATAAGAATGGAAAATTGGTTCAGGCGGTTACCCGAGGCGATGGAGTAAGAGGTGATGATGTAACAGCAAATGTAAAAACCATTCGATCGGTACCATTGCAGTTAAGCGGAAACGACTATCCTGAAGAATTTGAGATTAGAGGCGAAATTTTAATGCCTTTTTCAGTATTTGAAGAACTCAACAAGGAGCGCGAAGAAATCGGAGAAACACCATTCGCCAATCCAAGAAATGCAGCTTCGGGAACACTTAAAATGCAAAATTCAGCTATTGTTGCTAAAAGAAAATTAGATTGTTACCTGTACTATTTATTGGGCGTAAACAATCCTAAAAAAGAACACTTTGACAATCTGCAGACAGCTAAAAAATGGGGTTTTAAAGTTCCATCTCACACTGCTCTTTGCAACAATATCGATGAAGTAATCGACTTTATAAAATCATGGGATGAAAAACGTGATAGCTTGCCAGTTCCTATCGATGGAATTGTTATAAAAGTAAACTCAATTGACCAACAGGAAGAATTAGGTTTTACAGCAAAATCACCACGTTGGGCAATATCGTACAAATACAAAGCTGAAAGAGTATCCACTCAATTGAAGCAAGTTACTTACCAGGTGGGAAGAACAGGTTCAATTACACCTGTTGCCAATTTAGCACCTGTACTTTTGGCAGGAACAACGGTAAAACGTGCATCACTTCATAATGCCGATATCATTAACAATTTGGATTTACATGAAGGCGATACCGTTTATGTTGAAAAAGGTGGAGAAATTATTCCCAAAATTGTTGGTGTAGATGAAGCCAGTAGAATTAAGGGGGCAGACAAAATAGAATTCATCGAAAATTGCCCTGAATGCGATAGCAAACTAGTTCGCAAAGATGGAGAAGCAAATCACTACTGTCCGAATGACAGAATTTGTCCTCCTCAAATTAAAGGTAGAATCGAACACTTTATTAGCAGACGAGCGATGAATATAGATGGTCTGGGAGAAGAAACCATTGATCTGCTGTTTAAAGAAAACTTGATTCAGGATATTTCTGATCTATATATCCTAAAGAAGGAAGATATTGTTCCTTTGGAACGTATGGGCGATAAATCGGCTGATAGAATATTAAACAGTATTAAAGACTCACTGCAAGTTCCTTACGAAAGAGTATTGTATGCACTAGGGATAAGATATGTTGGCGCAACTGTTGCCAAAAAACTGGCCAAAGCCATTCCTTCCATTGATCAATTGGCATCATCAACTGTAGAGGAGTTGATAGAAGTAGACGAAATCGGGAATAAAATTGCCGAAAGCATTGTTGAATATTTTTCGGATGAATACCATCAGGAATTAATCAGCAAACTAAAATCTTATGGACTTCAGTTGGAAAAAGAAGTTTCTGATTCCGAAGGAGGCAGCAATAAATTGGAAGGCCTATCCATTGTTATTTCAGGAAGTTTTGAAAAGCACTCACGTGATGAATTGAAAGAATTAATTGAATTGCATGGGGGTAAAAATGTTGGTTCGATTTCTAAAAAAACAAGCTTTTTACTGGCTGGTGAAAAAATTGGCCCTAGCAAATTGGCAAAGGTTGAAAAACTTGGTATACCAATGATTTCCGAAGACGAATTTTTAGAAAAGATCAAATCCTAAGTCAGGTATAGCATATGAATTTTACCGCAATTGATTTTGAAACCGCCAATGGCAAAAGAAATTCTGCCTGTTCGCTTGGTTTGGTTAAAGTTGAAAATGGTGTAATTATTGACAGTCGGGAATGGTTAATTTCACCTCCTGAAATGTACTTTCATCCCATTAATGTTAGCATACATGGCATTACTGAAGATGATGTAGCCAACCAACCAAGCTTTAATTACATTTGGGACGAAATGGAGGATTACTTACAAGATAGTATGGTAATTGCACACAATGCAAGTTTCGATGTTTCCGTACTACGTGCCTGTTTGGAAACCTATGGGATTCCAAATCCAAACTTTGATTACATGTGTACCGTTCAAATAAGCAAGTATTTGTGGCCAAGCATGCCCAATCATAAACTCAATACTCTAGCACATCTATTTGATATTCCCTTAAAGCATCATGATGCACTTGAGGACACTTTAGCTTGTGCAAAAATTGCAATTAAAGCTTGTAAAAGCATTAGTGCAAAAAACATGAATGATCTTGCAAAGGAGATAAAAATAAAGCCTGGGAAAGTTTTTAACGGTGGTTATCAATCTCCTAAAAAATATAAATAGGCTACATAAATTAGGCTTAAAAATTTTTCATAACTTGTCATTTCAAATAAGTTTGTAAACTAAAGCCTCTTGACGACAAGTCTGAATTTAAACTAGTATTCTGAAAATGAGTTTTATCCAAAATATCAAAGAAAAGCTTGCTAATCGTATTATTAATAATAAACTAAGCAAAAATCCAAGAAAAAAAGAATTTCATAATTTGCAAAGTGCAAAAAACATTGGAATTCTATTCGATACTCTCGATGATAAGAATTATCCAAGGGTGAAGAAGTTTTCCGATGATTTAAGCAAAAAAGGGTATGACGTTCAAGCTGTTGGCTGGATAAATGCAAATGAATTACCTGATTTTGGTGTAGCTCAAAAGATCATTTTTTATACCAATAAGGATGTAAAATGGTCGGGGCATCCAATTTCTGAAGAGTTAATCAACTTTATGAACCAAAGATTCGATCTGCTATTTATCTTGTCTGATTCGGATCACATTTCATTTAGATACCTGGCAGAATTGTCCGCTGCGGCTTGTAAAGTGGGTGCTGCATCGGATCAAAGTGGTCGTTTGGATTTAATGATTAATCAGGGAAATAATAAATCCATTGATAATTTAATAACAGAAAGCCTTAACTACCTATCACTAATAAAAAAAGACTAAGATGACACTTAATAAATTTGAAGGAACAGGAATTGCCATTATTACCCCATTTCTCGACAATGGTGATGTTGATTTCGATTCTTTACACAAGCTTGTAGATTTTCAAATTACCAATGGGGTAAACTATTTGGTAGTATTGGGAACTACAGGAGAAGCAGCAACCTTATCTAAAGATGAAAAAGCAGCTGTAATCAACTCTGTAATTGAAATCAATAACAATCGAGTACCATTGGTGGTAGGATTTGGAGGCAACAATACCAGAGAAGTTGTTGAACAAATCAATCAATTCAATTCTTTTGACAAAATCGATGCAATTTTATCGGTTGCGCCGTACTATAACAAACCAAGTCAAGAAGGAATTTACCAACATTACAAAGAAATCGCTTTAGCAAGTCCGGTGCCTGTAATCATTTACAATGTTCCGGGCAGAACTGGTGTTAACATCAATGCCGATACCACCATTCGTATTGCCAATGAATTGAATAATGTTATCGCAGTTAAAGAAGCTTCTGGTAATATGGAACAGATCATGCAAATCATCAAAAACAAACCTGATCATTTCATGCTAATATCAGGCGATGATGCGCTTACTTATCCAATGATTCAATTGGGTGCTTCAGGAGTAATTTCGGTTATTGGTAATGCTTTTCCGAATGAGTTTAGCAGCATGGTGACACAAGCATTAGAACGAAAAAGCGAAGCTTTACAAACCCATTATCTTTTTTTCGATATCATTAAAGGTATTTTTGAAGAAGGTAATCCTGCAGGTGTAAAAGCCATACTTCATCAAAAAGGAATTATATTGAACAACTTAAGACTTCCTCTGGTTCCGGTAAGCGAATCACTTTACAAAAAACTAAATAATTTAAAGGAAGAGATTAATAGTATGGCATAAATATTGTTTTCTAAAAAAAGTTTAATAGTTACACTTAAATTGAATTTTACAAACAAAAATGATTAGTTATATGAAACACTCATTTCGCCTATTTGTTTTCGCTCTTGCAGTGATAAGCTTTGCTTCATGTTCAAGACAAGTAACAAGAGTTTCTCCAGATCAGCAAATTGATTTAAGTGGCCGTTGGAACGATACCGATTCCAAACTGGCTGCCGAAGCTTTAATTGATCAGGTACTTAATCAAGGTTGGATTTCTGATTATCAAAAAGAGTTCAATAAAAAACCAGTGGTAACCGTTGGTTTAATCATGAACAAAAGCTCTGAGCATATCGATGCTGATACTTATATCAAAGACATTGAAAAAGCAATTTTGAACGACGGCCGTGTGCGCTTGGTTCAAGCTGGTGCTAAAAGAGAAGAATTGAGACAAGAAAGAGCAGATCAACAAGATTTCGCTTCTAAGGAAACCATTAAAAAATGGGGACGTGAATTAGGAGCTGACTTTATCCTTCAAGGAGACATCACCTCTATTATTGATAGTTACAAGAAAGAAAAGGTAAGATATTACCAATTAAATCTTGAATTAACTAATCTTGAAACAAACGAATTGGTTTGGATGGGTGATAAAAAAATCAAGAAATACGTTAATCGATAAAGTTTAATAAGGGAAGATTCGTCTTCCCTTCTCTTCTCTACTTCGGCAATGAACAATATGCTTCCTACAAACAAGGTCTTTATTTTAATTCTATTTGTTAGCAGTTTATTCTTTTCAGGATGTGCAACTTACTATGCACAAAACGAGGCATTCAATCAGTACTTCCTTAATGGAGATATTGCCAATGCCGAAAAAACACTTGATCAGGATCCAAAAAACAAAAGAAATAAAAATCGTTCTCTATACCTTTTGAATAAGGGTACTCTTGCATGGATGCAACAAGATTACCAAAAGGCTACGGATTATTTTAATCAAGCTGACCTGTTCATTGAAGACCAGAGAAAAAACATTGCCAACGAAGCCTTGGCATTGCTAACCAATCCGGCAACAAAACCATACATCCCTGAAGATTTCGAAAATGTAATGCTAAATTTCTACAAAGCTTTAAGCTATTTGGAATTGGGCAATACCGAATCTGCATTAATTGAATGCCGAAGGGTAAACGAAAAGCTTTATGCTTTAAATGACAAGTACCCAAGAAACTATAAAAACCGCTACAGCGATGATGCTTTTGCTCACATTCTAATGGGCTTAATTTATGATTCTTCAAAGGATTATAACAATGCCTTTATTGCATATCGCAATGCTTTTAAGATTTACGAAGAAAATTACACCAAAAACTTTGGCACTCCTGCTCCTCAACAACTTAAAGAGGATATGCTAAGAACTGCTTACCTAACCGGTTTAAATCAGGAGTACGAATTTTACAAAGAAAAATTTGGCTTCGATTTTATTAAAAGCAATAAAGATGAAGGGGATTTAATTTTTATTTGGCTTACAGGTTTGGGCCCGGTAAAAGATGAATGGAGCATTAACTTTAGTGCGCTAAATAGCAGAGATGGATACCTTACCATGGTAAACGAAGGGGAAGATGTTAGTTTTCCTTTCTATGTTGGCAATATGGACAGCGACAAGAGAAATTCATTAAACGATTTGGAATTTGTTAGAGTCGCATTCCCAAAATACCGGGAAAGAATGCCAATATATACCAATGCTTCTATTCTGGTGAACGATACAATCCATTATCCATTGGAAAAAGCAGAGGATATTAATGCCATTGCCTTTAAATCTCTTCGCGATAGAATGCTAAGAGAAATGGCAAATTCCTTATTGCGCCTGGCAACTAAAAAAGCTTTGGAAAATTATGCCCGCAGCAAAGATGACACATTAGGAATGTTTGTTGGCCTTTTAAATGCAGTAACCGAGAAAGCCGATACCAGAAACTGGCAAACATTGCCTCATAGTATCCATTACAAAAGAATAAGATTGAAAGAAGGTGAGAACAACTTAAACCTACAAGTTAGCTCTCCAGATGGTTCCGTGAACAATCACAAGGTACAGGTGATTATAAAAGCGGGAAAAACCAGCTTCTATACTTTCCACAATATGGAATCAAACTAGGACATTTGATTTGTTTAAGGTAAAATAGACCCATTCCTTTTCGAATTCGGTTTTTATTTCGGCGCTAACCGTTAGATCTTCATTAAAGAACTTTTGACAGCCCATAAATAACCCGATAGCCAGATCGATAAGATCATATTTCGACTGGTAACTTACTGCAAATTTGTTTTGACTGATCCTTTCTGCCTTAAAGCCAGGAATGCCTTGGTGAGGAAAATCGGCTTGAAGTTTTACATGAATAAAATAGTCGATCTGTTCTAAGAATTCGAAAATATCCGAATTTCCTGCAAAATGTGGACGATAGATTATAATCAGGCGACTGAATAGATACTCTCCGTAAAGCTTGGTCAAATCGGTTGAAGCAATTCGAACTTCATTCGCCAGACGATGGATTAGATCATGAAATTGTGTATAAGGATAATCCATATTGGCATTAAACACACCATGATCTCCAACCTCCAAAAATGGAATGATTTTGTCTACCGCCTGAGAGCCATACTCTCTTTCTGCCATTTCCAGCAATTCAGTAAAAAATATTCCTTTCATTCAATCCAATTTAATTACTACAACGAGAGTATATATTTTTTATTATCCAAAGTATTAAAGTGAAGCTTTGTTTTGTTCCTTGTTACGCAATTCTTTCAATAGTTTTTGAATTGCCAGGTACTTTTGCTCATAATCCCATCTTCCCTTATCCTTCTGATGTGCTGCTTCATAAAACTTAAATGCCTGCTTTGGTTTATTTGTAGATTCATAAATTTCACCGGCATAAAAGTATGGTTCTGCCCTTTCAGGATAATTAACCGATGTGTAGGTTAAAAACTTTATGGCTTCATCATATCTTTCTTCTTGCTTTAATTGCAAACAAACGCTTTCCAGCAAAGAGTATGGTAATTTTTCCTTTCTACCATAATTCAGCATAACATCTCGTAAAAAACCATTTGCACTTCCTACACCACCATTTGCCAAATCTTCAACACTTGGGTATTTGTAATCCTTAAAGATCACTTCCATCCCTCTCATTAAACTTTTTCTATACAAGCTGTAATGATCTTCATCGGGCATCCATTCATATTTCCACTTTAAATCTACAGGTGCTTTCTCTTCCAATAATTTGGTAAGCTCTTTACAAGCTTCCAGCATATTTTTAGCCTCTTTGGCAAAGCTCATAAACAAATGCTTGCGTACGCTGGAGTTTTTCGTAAAAAACAGGTCCATATCATGAAGCATGGCCGTATCATTCCACCATAGAATTGGACTAAAAGCCATGTATCGATCAAACATATCGGGACGTGAGAGAAAGGCATGCATTACAAACAATCCGCTATAATTATGCCCCATTACCAAACGACGAGAACTGCCTCGGTACTCCTTTGCTACAAATGGAAAGATATCCGTTTCGAGAACTTGCAAAAAGGTATCGGCTCCACCCCTGCTCGGAAATATGGTTTTATTCAAAACCGAATCTACCGGTGTCATATCTCTAAATCGATCTGTATTGGGTATGCCAACTACAACATGAGGGGGAATAAAATGATTGTCCATCAAAAAACTCAGCACCTCAACACCTGTGGCAAAGTTAGACTCAGCATCCAGCAAATAAATAACCGGGTAACTAAAATAAGTATCTTTGAATTCATTTGGCAATAGAATTTGCAAGTCTCTATTTTCCTTTAAAATTGTAGAATATACATTGGCATTAATAAGGTTTTTAGGATTAACCTTTGCAAATAAACTACTCACACAAAAAATCAATAATAATGTAGCAAATATACTTCGCTTCATACAAGTAGGGTTTAAGTGGATTTAACCTTATTAAAATACAATTATTTACAATATGAAAAAAGCATTCCTTTATTAACTAATTATTTAAGATGATTAATGCAGAGATATTATCAAGAAAAAACCGAATTCATTTTGAATTCGGTTTTAATTATTATCAAACGCTTATTGTAAATACAGATCTAAGGTCAATTCAAAATTATCATATATGGTTTTGTCTCCCAAATTATCGAAAAAACTTCCCGATCCATACCTCACATTAAATTGGCTTCGGTCAATCACAATTTTACCACTAACGTGCAAATCGTTGCCATGATGATGCATATGTACATTAAAACTAATTGGCTTGGTAATGCCTTTAATGGTGATATTACCATGTACTTCATAACTTCCATCGCCCAAATTCTTAGCCTTCAGCATTTCAAATTTTGCTTCGGGATATTTTTCTACACCAAAGAAATCATCCGATTTTAAATGTCCTTCCAGCTTGGCTTTATAGCCATCATCTTTAATATCGGTATTTTCAATTGATGTCATGTCAACCACAAAGCTCCCTTTTTCAAGCTTGTCTCCATTTAGCATCAAACTTCCTTCGGACACTTTTATGATTCCTGAGTGCTCACCAGTTACTTTTTTACCCAACCACTCAACCTTACTTTTTTCACTATTTAATTTCTTGCTTCCACCATCAGCACTAGCACTAATTGTAAAAACAAAAGCCAATACCACAAGGAATGCTGTTTTTCTTAAAATGGTTCGTTTCATATTTTCCGTTTTTTATTTGATAATTTAAAATTATTGAATCGATTTGAATGAGAGATTCACAGTATGGAATACAATCTCAATACACTATTTGTTTTTATTCCAAATAAATTTAAGGAAATATTCCCGAGCAACTAGCATAAATTCTTGTTAAAGGCATGTTAAAAATGAAAGTAAATACAGAATAAGGCGTCAATTGAAAAAATATTTTATTTTGTAAGTTTCTACTTACAAACCGCTTAGAATATTTACCAAAGAAACTTTCAAAAAAAAGAGAAAAAAGGCTTGCATAAAACAAGCTAAAACCCCTATATTTGCAGCGCCTTTAAGGAAAACGGACGCGTAGCATAACTGGATAGTGCACCACATTACGGCTGTGGAGGTTGGGGGTTCGACTCCCTCCGTGTTCACTTTAAAAGTCTTTCTTGGAGCAAAGGGGCTTCCACCCTTCCAAGTTAAGAAATCGTTACCCTTCATCCGGTAACGATTTTTAAATCTTTCTTTTTGAAAGAAGTCATTTCTGAAATGTAATGACAAAAAAAATGCAAATTCGTTTGCATCAATAAAATTTAAACTGCTATATTTGCAGCCTCTTTTTTAAGAGACCAACGGACGCGTAGCATAACTGGATAGTGCACCACATTACGGCTGTGGAGGTTGGGGGTTCGACTCCCTCCGTGTTCACTCTAAAAATCTTTCTTGGAGCAAAGGGGCTTCCACCCTTCCAGGTTAAGAAATCGTCACCCTTCATCCGGTGGCGATTTTTTTTTGCTATTTGCTGATATCATCATCGTGCATAGCTAGGATCAAGTAAAAAACTTGTGGGGAAACTTCTAAACACACATCTTTGTACGAGTAAAATTGAAACACAAAGATGACTGATCACGAAACCTACGA
>NZ_JALPNU010000099.1 GCF_030851345.1 Marinifilum sp. D714 | reverse complement strand
ACCTAAATCTAATTCTATGAAAAAACTTTCTCTGTTTTGTACATTACAAATGTAGGGTAGAAATGTGCTAAATGCTTTGAATAAAAGTTAATGAAGCTTAAAAGTGGGGTTTTTGTATTTGTTTTGCACCCCTTCGCCTGTCGGCACTTCCCCTAGCAGGGGAAGATTTAAGGTTTATAGTGCGGTGCTTGATTTTAAAAAGCCATTAATCATAGGGGTTTCCCTTTTAGGGAAACTGTCGATAGACTAAAGGGTGGAGATACATATAAATTCAATTAATCCTTTCAATCATGCAAAATGATTCTAATTGATCCCAAAGAAAA
>NZ_JALPNU010000098.1 GCF_030851345.1 Marinifilum sp. D714 | reverse complement strand
AAAAACGAAGCAAAAAAGATCAAGGCAATCGGATACCGTTCGCCATTCCAAAGCAAAGTTTTGTCTCGAATCGCGTCCGATTGGCGGCACCCGATAAAAGTTTCTCTTTAGGATATCTTAGGGATTTCTCCCTTTTTGGATACAAAGCAAAGCGCCTCATGACTAAAAGGAATAACAAAAGGGTAAATGTGAAGCGAGATGTGCTAACGTAAAGACATTGCTTTAAGAAGAAATACCTACAGGCAGATAATGGTAATAAAAATTAATCTTCTTTTATCCTCGAGCCGGATGGGCTTTTCATTTTTGGCTTGACCCAAAAACGAA
>NZ_JALPNU010000097.1 GCF_030851345.1 Marinifilum sp. D714 | reverse complement strand
GAAATAAATAGTCTCACTCATACTTCGTTCGACAGCATTTCTATTTGCCGCTTTCTCTGCCTATGGGGCCCCACTTGCGTAGCTGATGCCGATCCCTACAAATATTGAACTTTGCACCTTAATTGATTCTTGACTCCCGATCGATGTGTATTACAGAGTTGTTTTGACTAATTTTGCCTGAAGGGCAAATATCATTTAGCCCAGGGGAAGGGAGTGAAACAACTGTCGTCCTGGGTTAATGGATTTTGCAATAAATTGTCGCAACTGGCGGTGTTGTTTTGTGAGGGGTGCTTATTGCGACGAGAATGAATTATTTGTTTTGTC
>NZ_JALPNU010000096.1 GCF_030851345.1 Marinifilum sp. D714 | reverse complement strand
ACTCGGCGACCCATAACGGTTTAATGATGAAAAGAAATAATAGTTACGTTCGTGCCTCACTCCACAGAATTTCTTTTTAATCATCATTTTCACCTATGGGTACCCCACCTGCGTTGCTCATACCAAATCAACTTGAATGGATAATGCGTTTATTTAATTGAGATCTTAAGGATATTTTAATATTTGCCCTTCAGGCAAATATCTTTATATTCCTGGCAAGGAAGTACGAACGACCGCTGCCTTGGGTTTATGACACCTCTTTATTATTGTCGCAAGGGTTGATGCTGTTTTGTCTGGCTGGTTTATTGCGACGAATATGAATTGTTT
>NZ_JALPNU010000095.1 GCF_030851345.1 Marinifilum sp. D714 | reverse complement strand
TAAGATTTAAATCCTTTCGAAAGCCTCATAGATACTAGTGCTCCAAAGAATCGCCATCCCAATCAAAAGCGGCTGCAAAGATAAATAAATTACTTCCACAAATCCTAATGCTTTCGAAAAAAACTTTTAAAAATTTCAAAATGAACAAAACACCAATCCAAATCCTGGTTAAACCACCCCTTTTCATCATGTTTTCTCTATCGCCCTACCTTTATAAAGCGGCTGCAAAGATAAGGCATACTTTCCCGACTTTCCAAATGAAAAGCTCAAGTATTTTAACCAAAACAGGCTAACTCACTGAAGATCCGATGGAAAAATTTTTCAGGAAAA
>NZ_JALPNU010000094.1 GCF_030851345.1 Marinifilum sp. D714 | reverse complement strand
CATAACTTTTGATTTGGGTGGCGGAAGTTTTACACTTGAATCCAACTCATTTGCTTTAGGTTTAAATTCTGCACCATCGCTAACAGCTGCAGGGTCGGCAACTGTAGATGCCAATTTTACGGTTTCATTTGATGACAATTCAGATTGGGAATCCAAGATATCAGAAGTATCTTACAATAGTACAGTGCTAAGTTCAGGAACTGATTACGATATCGATGGAACAGCCAATACCATAACACTAAAGCCAGGTGGAGGAAATTCAGCTCTTCAAACAGCGGGAACTGCCAATTTGGTTGTAAAATCAGATACTTATGCTGATGCAACTGTTTCACA
>NZ_JALPNU010000093.1 GCF_030851345.1 Marinifilum sp. D714 | reverse complement strand
CTAAAGAAAGCGTATGATTTGAGTCAGGCCTTAAAAAACATTTTTTCAAGAACAAAGGATAAAGGTGTAGCATACGCCAAGTTAGCAAAATGGTACGACCAGGTCGAAAAGACTGGAATGAAATCCTTTCGAATAGTATCAAACTCTATTAAAACACACTATATCGGAATCTTGAACTATTTTGAAAATAGAAGTACAAATGCTTCAGCAGAATCTTTTAATGCAAAAATTAAGGCTTTCAGAACTGCTTTTAGAGGTGTGAGGGAAATTGAGTTTTTCCTATTCAGACTTTCTAAAATTTATGCTTGAAACATACACTCCCCTCAAGTTTTCATCTTGATCC
>NZ_JALPNU010000092.1 GCF_030851345.1 Marinifilum sp. D714 | reverse complement strand
TTTTTTAAGGCCTGACTCAAATCATACGCTTTCTTTAGTTTAGGATATTTCTCAAATAGAATGCTGGCCCTAAATCTTTGAGAATCGCTCCATTTATAAGGGGATTTGAACAAGAGAAAACGACTGCGAACTAACAACTGTCTTAAAGTATCTCCATTGGCAAGTAATGTACTCTGATAAGCTACTCCATTGGTTTTGGCATGTTTTATCGCCTTATTTTCTTTGTCAATGGCTTTCCATCTGTAATCAATTCTTAATTCCTGAACCGCATCATTGGCCAGTTTTTGGACATGAAATCGATCAATAACCACAACAGCCTTTGGAAAACACCTACGTACAACTTT
>NZ_JALPNU010000091.1 GCF_030851345.1 Marinifilum sp. D714 | reverse complement strand
AAATTCACCATTACCACTCAGCCAGCAGCGCCTGCTACAAATGGTGCAACACTGGCAACACAGCCTGTTCTTCAACTGAAAGATCAGTACGATAATAATTGCGATTCTGATGGTGCAACTCAGGTAGATGCGACTGCTACAGGAAATGGAACTTGGACCTTAGGTGGAAGTTTGCCTCAAAGCGCATCTGGCGGAGTGGTAAACTACACAGGCCTAACGGCAAGTAGTAATGATGAAGTTAGTGCGGCTACCATAACTTTTGATTTGGGTGGCGGAAGTTTTACACTTGAATCCAACTCATTTGCTTTAGGTTTAAATTCTGCACCATCGCTAACAGCTGCAGGGT
>NZ_JALPNU010000090.1 GCF_030851345.1 Marinifilum sp. D714 | reverse complement strand
TAGAAAAATTAGAATGAAATGAAAAAAGGTACAGCGTACCGTAATATTTAGTTTGCATGAATGTCGCACCAACTATTTCCATTTATTCCAAGCTTAAGCTGAGGGCAGAATATTATAAAAGAAAAATCCCGAACCTTAACAAAGTCCGGGATTTTCTCTAACCACTATTTACTAACCTAAATCTAATCTATGAAAAAAACTTTTACTGTTTTTGTACATTACAAATGTAGAGTAGAAGAGTGCTAAATGCATTGAATAAAAGTTAATAAAACTTAAAAGAGATTAGAATATTGTGATTCATATCACGGTGCGCTGCACCTCATTAAATATAAAAATTTGTAGTTCTATAAATATTTCGCAGCTCTGCTGCTTTAT
>NZ_JALPNU010000008.1 GCF_030851345.1 Marinifilum sp. D714 | reverse complement strand
TAGAAAAATTAGAATGAAATGAAAAAAGGTACAGCGTACCGTAATATTTAGTTTGCATGAATGTCGCACCAACTATTTCCATTTATTCCAAGCTTTAGCTGTGGGCAAATTATTGGCAAAGAAAAATCCCGAACCTTATAAAAGTTCGGGATTTTCTCTAACCACTATTTACTAACCTAAATCTAATCTATGAAAAAATATCTCTGTTTTGTATGTTACAAATGTAGAGTAGAAGAGTGCTAAATGCATTGAATAAAAGTTAATAAAACTTAAAGATGATTAGAATATTGTGATTCATATCACGGTGCGCTGCACCTCATTAAATATATAAATGTGTAGTTCTATAAATATTTCGCAGCTCTGCTGCTTTATTCTTAAAGAAATTTAGGTACGGAGAACCGGAATATTTATAGAAAAATTAGAATGAAATGAAAAAAGGTACAGCGTACCGCAGTATTTGGATTGCTTAAATGCCTCGGTTTAGAACCCGAGCTAAAGGTAAAATTCAGCACAGACTATTTTCAATTGTCCTCTGCTTTAGCCGAGGACTGAATATTAGCAAAGAAAAATCCCGAACCTTATAAAAGTCCGGGATTTTCTCTAACCACTATTTACTAACCTAAATCTAATCTATGAAAAAACATCTCTGTTTTGTATGTTACAAATGTAGGGGAGAAGTATGCTAAATGCTTTAAACAAAAGTTAATGAATCTTAAAAGTGATACCATTTTAATAAATATTGGAACTCATCGTCAACAAGTAGGGTGCTGAACCCATAAATGTCGTACTTGTTTAAAAGCATTATCAATCATTTTGTTGTACAATTGGTAGAATAATGAGAAAAAATTATTTTTAGAGCTCAATTTTAAAACTGAGGCATACATTTTAAACAACAAACACATGAAAAAGTTACTATTAGCAGCATTTGCCATGCTTTGCATATTGCCGGCAAGTGTTGTTGCACAAGGAGTTTTAGATCAGGTAAACGATCCGTTTTTTGGAGAGAGTTGTACCAGTATTATGGTGGGTAAAAAGGCATCAACCGATGGATCTGTAATTACAAGTCATACTTGTGATGGACGATACAGAACCTGGTTAGAGGTTGAAAAAGGACAGAAGTTCGAGAACGATACTACCATGGAAGTGTACAAGGGTAGCCTGAAAACTGAAACTGCTTGGGATCGAAGAAAAATGAATGTTGTAGGTACCATTCCACAAGCGAAAGAAACTTACGCATATTTAAATACGGCTTATCCATGTTTGAATGAAAAGCAATTGGCAATTGGTGAAACTACCATTGTTGGCCCTAAAGAATTGGTGAACGAAAAAGGAATGTTCCTAATTGAAGAGTTGGAGCGTATTGCTTTACAACGTTGTACTACTGCTCGCGATGCGATTCAATTAATCGGCAAATTAATCAAAGAGTATGGTTACGGCGATTGGGGTGAGTGTATCACCATTGCAGACAAGCATGAGGTTTGGCAAATGGAAATTTTTGGCGAAGGTCCTGATAATATCGGAGGCGTTTGGGCTGCTCAGCGTATTCCTGATGATCATGTTGGTGTATCGGCAAACATCTCAAGAATCGGTAAAATCGAGAAAAAGAACAAGGATTACTTCATGTATTCAGATAATGTATTCTCTGTTGCAAAGAATCTTAAAAGATGGGATGGAAAAGAAGATTTCAAATTCTGGAAAGCTTATGGTAAGGTAGACAAGCCATTTAAGATTCGTGAGTTTTTCATCTTAAATGCTTTGGCTCCATCTTTAAAATTGGATTTTGAAGCGGATGAATTGCCATTCTCTGTAAAACCAGATCAGAAAGTTTCTGTACGCGACGTAATTGCATTGTATCGCGAAACTTATGAAGGTACTGAGTATGATATGACTCAAAACCTAAAGGTGGTGAAGAAAAAATACAACGACAAGAAAGAGGAGATTGGTGCGGATACCATTATCGCTCCAAATGCTCACCCATGGCCAACAAGAGATCACAGAAACTTGCGCAATTACCTTAAAGAGGGAACCATCGAGTATCAGAGAACAGTTGCTGTTGCATGGTGTTCTTATTCACATATCATTCAGTTGAGAGATTGGTTGCCTGATGAAATTGGTGGTAGAGCTTGGTTCTCTTTCGATAATCCAGGACAAAGCCCTCGTATTCCAATTTACTCTGGAACTACAAAGCTTCCTGAGAGTTTTAATTTCTGTGGACAAAAGCGTTACAGAGAAGATGCTGCAATCTGGCAATACAGAAAGGCTAACAAATTGGCTACTTTGCAATGGCAAAAAACCAGAAAAGGTATGATGGAAGAAGTAGCTTACTTTGAAGACAAAGGTTTTAGCGATGCTGAGTATTTTGAGGCTAAAATCAAGAAGCTGTTGGAAGAAGGCAAGAAAGAAGAAGCAAGCACACTTCTAAATAAATTCACCAAAGACTTTACAGGAGCTACAATGCTACGTTGGAAAGAATTGGAGAATGAATATTGGGGAAGGTTTGGTTTAGGATTCTAATCAAATAAAAGAATAAAAATAAGCCATTTACTTACGGTAAATGGCTTTTTTATTACTGTTCTTCGGCAAACTCTTTAAACATTTGCAGGTATTTTTCGGTTTGCTTTTTAAATGCTCCAGGCATTATCCATCCAAAAACTTTTATCAGTCCTTTCAGTTGAAACTCCTGTTCGCTTAGGTACTTTGTTTTGTGATCGCCTAAAGGCAGAAAACTGGTTTTTGCTAAATTGTAAATTCCTCTTGCTTCATAGCTTGCGATAAACTCTTCAGGAAGATTTAAAGAAATTACCGTTTCAAGCATTTCCATTTCTCTTTTTCCCTGTTTGAAAATCAATTTTGAAGTGGAACCTTTAGCTCCTGGTTCTCCCCTTAAGTGCTCTATACTCTGCAGGCCTTCCATCCATTTAAAAAGGTTACCCTCACAATTGAATAATTTTACAACTTCATCAATAGGCTTGTTAATTTCTATTTCAACGGTATACTTTATTTCAAATCTGGTTTAAAGTTTATGGAGTATAGAATATACGAAAAATCATTGAAAAGATTTGTAAAGAGTTTTTTCAGAAATATTTGCTTTGGCCTTATCAACTTCGCAAAGCAATAATTCCAATAGTGGCAACATGCGCTTTAAGCCTCCTGTATTGATGATGAAATTCCATACTGGTTCAAATTTTTTCCATCCACCAGTATAGAATAGATGTTTTAATTGATGGGTAAGATGATCGTGAGCATAGGAGGATCTAATTATGTTCTGCCAGGAATAAAATTCCTTATAGGCCCATTGATATCCATCTTCCAATTCTTTTGGGCTTAAATTTTTACTTTCATATACCGTGTGCCTTGTATCGTATAAATTCCAATCCTTGGTAAGAATGCGATTTTGCTTCTTTAAATCCTGATAGAGCTTCGTACCCGGATAAGGCGTTAAGATGTGATATGTTGCTGTGGTAATAGAATGGTTCACTCCCCAATCAACGGTTCGTTTAAATACATCTTGATCGTCATGGTCTAGTCCAAAAACAAAACTACCGTTGATCATGATTCCTAAATCGTGCAGCCTTTTAACAGCTAACTCATAGCTTTGCTTTTGATTTTGGCTTTTATTGCTTTGGCGCAAATTCTCTTCCGAGAAGGTTTCGAATCCTACAAATACGCTTCTTAGGCCTGCTTCAGAGGCTAATTCCAATAAATCGCCTTTAAGAATGGATTCAACAGTAGCAGCTCCTTGAAATACCCGGTTCATTCCCTTCATCTCACGAAATAGAGTGGCAGCCAATTTTGGATCCCCCAGCAGATGATCATCCAAAAAGTAGAGATGCTTTCCTGGAAGACGATCGATTTCAGCAAGAATTTCATCTACTCGTTGGGTATAAAATGATTTTCCACCTTTAAAAAAGGCATCTTTATAACAGAAACTACAATGATGAGGACAGCCTCTGGATA
Organism: Marinifilum sp. D714; assembly: GCF_030851345.1. Classification (GTDB taxonomy): domain Bacteria; phylum Bacteroidota; class Bacteroidia; order Bacteroidales; family Marinifilaceae; genus Marinifilum. The sequence continues at coordinate 171,825 of NZ_JALPNU010000008.1, read as the reverse complement.
TGGATAGAGAGTTGGGAACCAAATATTTTTCTCGCTTTATCAAGTCTCTCCTGATTACTGGTTGGCTTTCAATGGTTCTTCCTGCTTTTGCATGATAGAATTTTTTAGTTCTTTTCATTTTAAAATCTTGCAGAAATTCAGGAAAGGATTGTTCTGCAGGTCCTAAAATCAAAGTGTCTGCATGATTGATTGCTTCATTTGGCATTGAAGTAACATGTAGACCACCTAAAACTACAAATGCGCCACATTTTCTGTAATGATCGGCTATTCTATAAGCACGCTTTGCATTGGTAATATATACTTGAATCAGGACCAAATCAGGATTGTCATTGATCTGTAATTTCTCCACATGTTGATCTACAAGTTCAATTTCGTCCTCTGCAGAAAGGTAAGATGCCAAGGTTGCTAAACCAAGCGGAGGGAACAAGGAGTATTTAATTGGACGCCAAAATGGGCTCTTCGCCTCGGTGAGTGATGGCAATACGAGTTTAACTTTCATTTCTGTAGGATATGAAGGATTTAAAAAATAACGATATGTGAACTCAGATACTTAGTGTGTTAGCCTGCCTCAACAATTAAAGGCATGCTGTTTTCAGTGAGATTTTCCCGTTTAAAGTTTCCGAAAAATGAAATGTTTGTAAAACCTGCTTTTTGCAGAAGTTTTTCCACTTTTAATTTTCTGAGCGCCAATAAAGCAATGCAGTTTTGAATGCTACTATTACTTTCTTTAATGCTCAGTATGGTTTCAAAATCAACTTTCCCCAATGAGGAATGATATTTATAGTTGCGTTCAAACTTTACGACCTCATTTTCTATTGTAGGCAAGTGATCAATCTTCTGATCGATAATTCTGTCGTAATTAATGATTTGAAAAAGTAGTTTCCCATCTTCCTTTAAAACGGCTTTGGCATTTTTAAAGAATTGCAAAACTTCTTCATCTGAATTCAAGTGCACCAATGTATTTCCAAAGCAGGCAATAATATCGAACGAATTTGATCCAAAGGCAGTATCAAGTTTCAGCATATTCTGCAACTGAAATTCAAGATTTTTGTAGTTTTTTCCTTTGGTGATTGCCTTGTCAATCATTCCTTTATCCAAGTCGATGCCAATTACTTTCTGATAAGATTCAGCTAATTCCATTGATAAATCACCAATGGCACAGCCAATATCTAACACGGAAAGTTGATCTTTAGCTTTAGGATGGCTTTTCCCAATAAAATCAAGCTGCATTTTATTCAATGGAAATATATAATGGTAGTATTTTGAGATACTCTGGTAGAAGTCCATGATATGATATTCAATTTAAATGTGAAAATTAGAAATATTTGTGAATTTTATTGTTCTGTTTTTATTTAATCGATATTTTTTTTCAATTTTTCCGATACAAGATATTTTGCAAAAGCAAAACTGCATGTAAAAGCTGGCGATACTGCATTTAGAATATGTAGAGAATTTGAATCTCCTTCTACAATAAAATCCATTTCAAGCTTTAATGTTTTTGTATTGAGCAGTTGAGCCCTGATTCCAGGTTTAGACCAGGTATCAAATGATTTAGGATCACAATTGTAAGATAAATGTTTGGCCAGCTGTACAAAATGTTTTCGATTGTACTTTTTAATTTCGGAAATGGCCAAACGCCTAAAATTAAATGAATTTAAAAGAAATAACTTTGACTCATAGTATATGATTTGAAAGAATTCCTGAAAATTAAACCTGGATAATCCGTTGTAATTTTCTCTCCAAAACGCAGGTGTTGATGTTGGTCCTAATTTTAATTCATTGTTTACCGTTAGAGTGTAGTGCACACCTAAAAATGGATTTAAAAGATTGGGAACCGGATAGATATGTGTTTTTATTGAATGCTTTTTACTCCCATACACTAGATAATTGCCCCTAAAAGGAATTATTATTCGGTTCTTCGAAAAACCAAATTGTTTGGCTATTTTATCAGCATATAAGCCTGCTGCATTGAATAAAAACTTACAAGAGTATTGTCCTTTGTTGGTGTAAATGATATTATTTTTTATTCTCTTAAACTTGGTTGAGAAATTGATTTGAACACCTTGTGTTATTAAAATACTCTTAAGTTTCGAGCAAACCAATTTGGGATCAACACTTGCTGTTGTAGGAGAGTAGAGTGCCTTTTGGTAGGTTTTTGCATTGTGATCAATCTCCTTTAGTTTATCTAAGTCAATCAACTCAACATCAACACCATTTTTCTTGCCTCGCTTTTCCAATTCATATAATCCTTTTAATTCTTCAGCATTGGCAGCGACAACAACTTTACCGCATTGGTTTACAGGAATATTATTTTCCCTACAAAATGATTTCATCAATTGATTTCCTTGTACACAAAATCGAGCTTTTAAAGAATCCGAAGTATAATAGAATCCAGCATGTAAAACACCGCTGTTCAAACCACTTGCGTGTTTGGCAACATCCTCTTCCTTTTCCAGAATTGCGATAGTGCTTTGCGGATATTTTGACATCAATTCCTTGGCCAATGTTAATCCAATTATACCTGCACCTATAATGATGTAATCGTATTGATAGATTTTACTCATAACAACTAGGATTTTTTATAAGCTAAATAAAAGTTACGAAAACTTTGCAATTTAAGAGAGTGTGCAAATCAGTCTGGGCAAATAAATAATTAATCCTATCAGGAAAGCTGTTATTGCACTTATCAATACTGCTGCAGCTGATATGTCTTTTATTTTCTTGATTTGTTTGTGATGATCTGGTTGAACAAAATCACAAAGATTTTCGATAGCTGTATTAAATAGTTCGGCTACAACAACAAATCCGATTGAGAAAAGCACTGCAACAATTTCCATTTTTTTTAGCTTTAAAACGGCAGATAGTACGTACATGATAATACCAATACCCAAATGAATTTTGGCATTATCTTCTTCTTTGACTACGATTTTTAAACCTCGTAGAGCATGTTTAAAACTATTCAATCTAGCCTTTATGGAGAATTTGCGTTTTTTATTCATTTCTCAACCGGATTTTAATTGAAATTATTCAGCACTCACATGTAATTTGTACCAATTAATGTTTCGGGTAAAGAACATGGTTATGGCAAGAATTACTGTTAATCCTATACTACCCATTAGTAAGGCATAATCAGCAAGTTGAAGCGTTACAAAAAGGAAAGTGTAAATTCCTAGAATGGTAGATGACAGTATAGCGGTAAATTTTAACGACTTGAAAACACTTGTTGAGTAAAGAGAAATAAGCAAGGAACTAACTCCGGCCGAAATAAGGTATGCAATATTAAAATTGGCATGTTCCGAAATGGATATTAACAGAACATAGAAAAGACAAAGCGCTAAACCTACCAAAGTATATTGAAATGGATGGATTTTTTTTCCGTTGAGAATCTCTACCAGAAAGAATACCAAGAAGATTAGAGAGATGGTCATGGCTGCATATTTAGCCGATCGAGTTGCTTTTTGGTAATCATCCAAAGGCATAATTAAATCTACACCAAAACTTGAATCTTGCATTCTGTCGGCTATATTTCTATCTACCCATGATTGAGGATAGTTGCGATTAAGCAATAAGGCTTTCCACTTGGCTGTAAAGCCTCGATCGCTAACTTCACGAGTTTTGGGAATAAAGTTTCCATTAAAACTAGGAGAGGACCATAGAGATTGAAGCTGGACTTGTGTACTTCCACCTACAGGAATAAAGGAGAGATTTTGACTTCCTTGTAGATTTAAGTCAAAAGAAAAGTTAACCATCTTGGTAAAATCTTCTGCCAAATTTGGTACATCAAGACTAACGCCAGAGGGCATCATATTGGGTAATCGTGATCCTGGTTGAACCGATATTTTTTCTTTTCCCCATTGGAGTTGAACTTGATCCTCGATTCCCCTTAGGTCAGAAATACCTAAGCTTATAAAAGCTTTGTCGAATTGAATCTCTTTCAATCCACTTTGATCAATTTTTGCATTCAAATCAAATTTTCCGGCAATATTTAGCTTACTACGGTAAACGACTACCTCGTAAATGCCGCGTTTTAAGGTTTTTGGTTCGATGTTGCCATTAACATTTAATTGATCTGGTAGAATGTGCAGGAGTTTGGTTTGCTTGATGGTCTCATTTTCATTGTTGAGATATTCATATAGCAGAGGAATGGTTAATATAGGGCCATTAATTTGCTGCTCATTGGCCCATTTGGAGCTTACTTCATGTAGTACCGATCTGTTTAGACTTTCTCTTTCGTGAATGATTGATTTAATCATGCTTGCTGGAATAAGAAGCAGAAGCATAAGAATGGTAATTGTAGAAAGTTTTAACCCAACGGATTGTTTTAGCCAGCGGCCAAATTTTTCGAATGGTGATTGTTCTGTGTTCATATTTGATATTTTTAAAAGTACTTTGAAATACAAAGTAAAATGATAAAAAAATTTATTTCAATAGTTGCTCAATGGCTTTTATGTGTTTTAGGAATGCTGCTTTTCCTTCGTTTGTAGCACTATACTTGGTGTTTGGTTTGCGATCTAAGAATTCTTTTTGAACGCGAATGTACTCAGTCTTTTCCAGGGATTTTAGGTGGCTGGCCAAATTACCATCAGTTACGCCTAAAAGGTTTTTTAAGGCATTAAAATCCAGGTAATCGTTTACCACCAAAGCCGACATGATTCCAAGTCGAATTCGGTTCTCAAAAGCTTTATTTAAATCTTTTAAAATATCTTTCACGACTTGTATTTTACTTCCATAATAATACCATACACAATGTGTAGGATTCCAAATCCAATGCACCAAAATATCAAGCCATAACCAATAAAGTATGTAGCAATTAATCCTAAGATAATCTCCAGAATTCCAAGACTTCGAACTTCTGTTAGGGTGTATTTACTTGCATTTACCAATGCCAAGCCATAAAAAATCAAGGTTAGGGGGGCAATTAAGCCAATGTAACCTTTAAGTAATATTAACAGACAAAATACGCCACCACTTAAAAGAGGGATAAATAAATTGATTAGCAATCTTTTGGTTTGAGAATCCCATATGTTTTGCTTGGTTTTTTTGGTTTTTAGACGAGTAAAGAAAATTCCAAAGCCAACAGCAAGCAGTAATGTGATTACACCAATGCCTAACAATTGAATAATTTGTTCCCAACTTAATAAAGCGCGATCAAAATTTTGGTAACCAGTTTCAGAGTAGATGTTAATCCATGCAAAATAGGCACCCGCCAACGCAATAATTCCTGCCGAAATTCCCGATAAACCGCTCAATGAAATAAATTTAGATGATTTGTTCATCATCTCTTTAATTTCATTCAGATCATCAATGTATTTTTGTTGATTCATAAAAAGTACTTTGAAATTCAAAGTAAAAATATGCATTTTTTATTATTCTCCAAAAATAAAATTAAAATAAGCTTAAAGTTTTGAGAGTATGTCATTCAAAATAGGGTGTTAATATCGTTGTAATGAAATATTTCACTGCCTTGATGTAAGTTGACAAAATAGGATGGGTAAAATTAAATATATGATGTCAATTGGTAATGTTAGACTTCAGATTGTAAATAGTTTCAGGATAAAATTCCATAATTTACTTTCATTCCATCATTTTATTATTTCTTACATTTGGAATTCTGATTGTACAGATACCACATAATAACAACACTATGAAAACGATTTATTCTATTTTATTTACGGCACTGGTAATGCTTAGTGCCTGTAACAATCAAAAATCAACAAATAAAGAAATTACTTTGGGTGACACCATTCAAACTGCCGGTGGTTTAAAGTATTTCTATCTGAAAAAAGGTGAGGGCCGAAAGGTTGAAACCGGATGCAAGGTAGGTGCCTATTTAAGCCTTCAGGTTGATGGGAAAGTAGTTTGGAATACCAATGAGTTACCTGATTCTTTATTTACTTATGTAGCTGATTATTCACGCTTGATTAAAGGTTTTAAAGAAGTGAGCATGTTGCTTCGTGAAGGAGATGAAGTTGTTGCGATACTTCCAGATTCTTTGGCATATGGTTCAAGGGGAGCGGGAGATGTGATTCCTCCAAATGCTACTTTGGTATACGATCAGTTTAAAGTTATTCAGGTTGAGGCTCCTAAAAAGTTTTTGTCTGATTTATTGTATGCAGATATGAATGAGAAATCTTTGGAGGATGCCATTGCAACTTACCAGAGAATTGCTGGAGGTGAGGAAGCCAATCAGTATCATACCGATAGCGAGCAATTAAACAGGGTTTGGGAATTGCTTACAAAGGATAATTTGCATGAGAAAGCAGCCAATTATGCGACAAAAATTGGAGAATTGGCCAAGGATGATAGACTAAAGTACAGAAATGTATTGTCTTTGGAAAGTATGGAAGACTATCTTGCAGCCAAGGATCACTTGGAAATTCTTTTAAAAAGTGATCCTGAAAATAAAATGATGCAGGAAAAGATGATTGAACTGTGTAAAAAGCATTCTAACAATAGGTAAGATCAGGTTTAAAATGATATTTGCCCATCCTTTTGGTTGGGCATCTTTGTTTTATAACTTTTCCAACTCCATTTCACCAAACACTTTTGATGATACAAACAAGTGGCTGTCTTCCGATTCTAAACAGAATTTGCTGGTGAATAAATTGCTTTGAAATTGCAGAGAATGACAGTCTTCTTGTTGTTCTTTGCTCAAGTACAGTTTAACAAATTTATGAGAGTCGGTTTTGCCAGCTTTTTCACCTGATATGAATTTGATGTTTATGGATTGATCGGGTTCAGTCCAAAAGAAAGAGCAGACTTCTTGCGATTCTACATTTCGCCATTCTCCATGGGTAATTAATTTTATAAGTTCTACGTAATTCATCTGATTAATTCACTGATTGTTGAACAATTATAAGTTACAAAAATCAGCTCATAAGGTCAATTTTCTGTTCCCTTATCTAATTTCAATAAATGTAGACTTCTTACGTAAGAATGATTTAACTGTTAAAATTGGATATGAACCAATTCATAAATACAAACACCCCAAATACAATTTAATATTTGAGGTGTTGTTTTATTATTTAACTTCTTTTACCTTCTCTGGTCTCCAGCTTTTCAGCTTTATTAAATCAGGAAACGCTTTGGGTTTGTATATCGATTTTTCTTCGAAAACCCTTAAACATTCCTGCACTCCTTCACTAATACTTGGGTGAGGGTGAACATTGTGTCGGATATCCTTTAAGGTGCCTTTTTGGGTAATTTGGTATGCAATAGAAGTGATTAATGTTGATGCTTGAGGACCTGCTGCTCTCATTCCTAAAATTCGAGCATTGCCATCGTCGCTTACAATAATTTTAATGAAGCCATCAATAGCTCTCATAGCAACTGCACGGTTTATCAAGGAATTTGAGTAGGTAGCTACCTTGTAAGGAATACCTCTTTTCTGGCAAGCTTTCTCGTTTAATCCAACTGCTGCTACCTCGGGTTTAAAGAACATTAAAGTAGACATGTTCGAATAGTCTAACGGATATTCCAGGTTTCCATATAAAGCTTCCACAATATATCTTCCCTGAAGTTCTCCAACAGAATAGAGTTGAGCATGACCAGAAACATCACCTGCCGCAAAAATATTACATGCCTTAAAGTCGTCGGTTGCACAAACTTCATTGATATTCAAATAACCTCGATCCGTTCTTTCAATGCCAACATTTTCAAGACCAATATTGTCTAAATTTGGAATTCTACCAATTGCCACCAGAGCCACATCCACTTCAATTACTTTAGAATGTCCATCCTGATAATCAAGTACAACTTCCAGAAAATCTGGTCGTTTTCTAATGCATCTTAAATTGGCTGTATGGTGAATAATAACACCATTATTTTCCAGGTTTTTAGATACAAAACTACTTAAATCATCATCTTCGTATGGAATTACCTTGTGTTGTCTGTCAAGTAAATGTACCTCTGTTTGGTTGTAGTTGGAAAAAATGGTAGCGAATTCACAACCAATAATCCCCGAACCTAAAATGATCATTCGTTCAGGAAACTCTTTCAGGTTCATAATTCCTTCCGAATCGATAATTCTTTCCTGATCGATTTCAACGTCAGGCATTGGGCGAGGTCTTGAACCTGTTGCAATAATAAAGTTATCACCGTAAACAAGCTCAGTCTTTTTTTGGGATTTAATTTCAATGGTATGAGAATCGATAAATTTTCCCCAACCATGCTTTAAAGTGATGTTTCCAAACTTTTCAGTTGGTTCTGCATAGGTCTCAATTTGAGAAAGCATTTGCAACTGCTTTTGTTTAGCAGCTTGCATAATGGTTTTTTGTACTTGCTTGTAATCAACATTCAAACCAGATGCGCGGTAACCTCTCATTACTGATGAGGCAATAGAATAGTCTCTGGAAAGTTCCCACATGGCTTTTGAAGTAAGAGCTCCGTTCATAATTCCAGCTCCACCAAGATGTTGTGCTTCGATTAGACAAACCGATTTGCCAAAATCAATTGCACGCATTGCTGCCGAGAAGCCTGCAGGACCACTCCCCAATACAACAAGGTCGTATTTTTCTGTACTCATAAAATGCTGTTGTTTATTGTTTTTTGCTGATAATATTTTGTTTGAAATCAAACCCTACATAGGAAAAACTCAGCGATTTTGTATACTCCTATGCTTTTAAAGCATTAAGATAGAAAGAAAAATTCAACTTCTGTAAACAATGATATGTTTTGCAGATAAAAAAGTCTTTTTTTATGAAATGAAATTGCTGCAGAAAAAAAGAGACGAATGAATTTACGTCTCTACAATCTAATATATAAACCTGATTAGTAGATTAATTCTCCTTTTTTCAATTGCTCGTATGTGAATTTATACAGTATTTTATGAAGCAGAAAGGCTTCATTTAAGTTTTCATTGGTAAATTCTTGATCGTGCTCAATCAAATTTGCCAACTCCAAAAGAAACTCATCATCACGTAGGTTTGGATAATCTTGTTCAATTAGGTAGATGTCCGAAAATTGCATAAATGGCAATCTGCTTAGAACTGCTTTTCTTTGCTCGTTGTAGGTATCTAGATTAGTAGCTTTATTATCTGCAAAATAGAAGTTTTGTAAACTCTCTACAAAGAAATCATCAAAGCTTTTCATGATAATGATTCTGTCCTTTCTTAAGCGAAAAAGTTCACAGTTATCACTTTCAGATTGCAAGCTTTCTTCTTTTTCAATGGCTTTACTGATATACAAATATGCAAGATGAGCTAATCCTATATTTTCATCTTCGTCATCAATCATATCCCAATGAATCATCATGATAATTGCTTTGCCCAATTGGGACACATAAGAGTCTTCCCATAGTAGAAAAGGATCGTTCTTAATGGTGGTGTAAATATCGTTTAATGCTGATTTACAAGCTTTAATTTTGCCACTTTGTCCATTCTCTATTGCGGCTGAAACCAATTCGCGTAGCTCTTCTATATTTTGTGTCATGATCAATTTATACCATTTATTAAATGTTGAGAGTGTTTAAGCTCTCAGATATTTTAGGTATAATACCGATATGTAATTTGTTAATCATAGGAAGCGAAGCGAACGTATGGTTGTACAAATTAATAATCGGTATTATAATTTGCTGCAAAGGTAGAAAAATAAAAAAAGCCCACTAGGGGCTTTTTTAACTAACAAGAAAATCACAAAGCAATTACATGATTTCAATATGCTTGTGATCAGTAATTTTTTCACAATAGTGGCATTTTAAAGTAATTGGAGTTTTATCGATTACTTTAAATCTTGTGGTTACTTCTTCAACATTTGTGATACACTTTGGATTCATACATTTTGCAATGCCAATCACTTTATCAGGAGACTCAACAATTTTCTTTTCAACTACTTGGTAGTCTTTGATGATGTTTAGTTTTGCATGAGGAGCTATCAATGAAATTTTATTGATTTCGTCATCTTCAAAGAATTTATCAGCAATTTTAATGATGGCTTTTTTGCCCAATATTTTACTTTCAAGATTGTTCCCGAAGGTTACAGAATTATTACAATTGTCTAGTCCGAGTATATTAATTACCTGGAAAAGATATTCTGCTGGAATGTGGTCAATTACAGTTCCATTTTCGATCGCACTTACTTGTAATTCTTTTTTTGCGTCCATATTTTGATGTTCTTTTAAGCGTGAATAATGTGATTATAAGTCAAGAGCTTTTGCAATAATTGCCTGGCGTGCATAAACACCATTAAGAGCTTGTTGGAAATAATATGCTTTAGGATTAGCATCTACATCAACAGCAATTTCGTTTACTCTTGGAAGTGGATGAAGAATTCTCAGGTTGTCTCTGGTATTCTCAAGCATATCATTCTTTAGAATGTACACATTCTTCACTTTCTCATACTCCAACGGATCGGCAAAGCGTTCACGTTGAACACGAGTCATATACAAGATATCAGCATCATTAATAATATCGTTGAACTCAGTATGTTCATGATAGTTAATGTTATTCTTGTCCATGAAAATTTTGTAAGCCAAAGGAATTTCCAATTCTTTTGGAGCGATAAAGTGGAAGGTTGGGTTAAAGTGCGACATCGCCATTAGCAAGGAGTGAACTGTTCGTCCATATTTTAGATCTCCTACCATGAAAATGTTAAGGTTTTCCAGTGTTCCTTGAGTTTTGTAGATTGAGTAAAGGTCAAGCATGGTTTGGGTAGGGTGCTGATTTGCTCCATCACCTGCATTAATTACTGGAACATCAGAAACCTCAGAAGCATAGCGAGCTGAACCTTCAATTGGATGGCGCATAACCACCAAGTCGCAATAATTACTTACCATTTTGGTGGTATCTTTCAAAGTTTCACCTTTGGTAACACTTGAGGAAGAGGAATCGGTAAATCCAACAATCTTGCCACCCATTCTGCTAATAGCAGTTTCGAAACTTAGGCGAGTACGAGTAGATGGCTCGAAAAAAAGCGAAGCAACCACTTTACCTTCCAAAAGGTTGCAGTTTGGATTTTTTTCGAATTCGGCTGCTCTGGCCAATACTTCCAGGATTTCTTCTTTTGTGTAGTCGTCGATCGATACTAAACTTTTGTTATCCATTGATTAAAAATTAAAAGTGTATATAAAATGCTTGTTCATTATTCGGCACAAAAAAAAACCAACAATCACCGAAATAAATGGTAATGTTGGTTTTTTTGAAAAATATTTTTGATGGGAATTACCCAAATAACAATCAGGAAAATACGCCTTGTTATTGCGTTTACATCGAAATAAATAATGGAAAATGTGAGCGAAGAAGTAATGAAACTTACTTCTTTCTGATATAAATGCGGCTCTAGATTGAATAATTATGTACTCCATTCTAGATTACAAATATAGGTATAATTTATTCGAGAAATCAAATGAAAACTTGATTAATTATTAACAAATTTTTAATCTTGGCATTATATTGATTATTAAAAGTAGTCTATTGGATTGAGAGATAACAAGCTAGGTAGTACGAATATATTCTGCTTTTACGCTGGTAATTTTTTCAAATTTTTGAATTAATCTTTCCACTTCACTTTGGCGAATGCTTAGAGTAATTTTGCAAGTTAAGTTAAAATCCTGCCCAAGTTGTTCTGGTTGCTCATCCTTTATGATTTTCATGATATCATTCATTACCAGGTAATCGAAATGTATGTCATAAATATCATTTACTGTTTTGTCTAAAATTTCAGCATTTGAAATGGCATCGGCTGCTGCAGTTTTGTAGGCATGAATTAGTCCACTGGCTCCAAGTTTCGTTCCACCAAAATAACGTACGACTACGATAAGAATGTTGGTAAGATCATTGGATAGAATTTGCCCTAAAATGGGTTTTCCTGCAGTTGAAGAGGGCTCTCCATCGTCGTTGGCACGGAAGTTTTTTTTATCTGCGCCAAGCATGTATGCATAGCAGTGATGACGAGCATCGTAGTACTCTTTTTTTAGCTTGGCAATGTGTTCTTTGATTTCTTTTTCGGTACTAACCGGATATGCATAGGTTATAAATTTACTGCCTTTTTCTTTGTATAAGCCTTCGGATTGTTGGCTAATGGTTTTATAAGTATCGTTACTCATCAATTCAATAATACTTTGTTCTAATTTGTAAGGATAAAAATAGCAATAATTGCGAGTACTATTCCTAAAAGGTTTATTTTGTTTAGTTTTTCTCTGAAAATTCCGATTCCAATTAAAACGGAGACTGCTACAATTCCAATATTGATGATGCTAAAGACTACAGAACTGTCGAAGTTCGATTTGTTCAATGAAGCGATTAAAAAGTGCAGAGATCCAAAATTAACTAAGCCAAGAAGAATACCTCCAATTACGACTTTTGCTTGTAATAGTTCCTTAAAACTTTGCTTTTTAATGATCAAAACAACAAAACCAGAAATGGCTGCAATAGCGAAGAGTAGGGTAGAGAATATTTCTTGTCCGCCAGACTTAAGATACTCTTCTTGTGCATATTTCACTAGGGAGTCAACAGTACCTGCAACAAAGAATAGTAGTATTGGTAGCCATAAATATCTACGGTGGGTTGTATCAGTTTGATCTTTATAGATACTTAAAAGTACTGCACTAATTGCCAAAATAAATCCGATAATTTTTTGCAATGAAATTGCTTCCTGATAAAATGCAATGGAAAAAATCATTGGCAATACAAAAGACATTTTACTAGCCAGAGTTGTAATGGAAATTCCTGCTTTTTGCGTTGATCGTCCAATAATAAAAAAGGCAGCAATAAAAGCAGTTCCAATTATAAACGAAATGTTAAACCATGGTTGGTGAACAATTTGTGGGAAAGTAATATTTGAATCACTTAAAAGAAATCCACAAACAGATGCTGTGATGTAGTTAACTATAATAGCAAGAAGAATATCTACTTTAAATCGTTCCAGGTATTTAAAACAGACAAAAATTCCAGCAGAGGATAGTATGGCAAAAAGTAAGTATAGCATTGGTTAAAATTTTGGCGAAAAATAAGGATTGAATCCCAAAAAGAAAAGCAGATCCAAAATGAATCTGCTTCTCAGGGTAGCAATATAGTATAGTTAGTAATTGAACTACATTTTTAATTTTTTGTCAATTTCATCAATTTGTGTTTTGAATCCTCTATCGGTATCCATCAAGTTGTTTACCGTTTTACAAGCATGCAATACAGTTGCGTGATCTTTGTTACCAATTTGTGATCCAATTGATGCCAAGGATGCTTTGGTTAAAGTTTTGGAAAAATACATGGCAATTTGTCTGGCCTGTACAATTTCTCTTTTTCTTGTTTTTGCCTGAAGAACATCAATAGGCAATGAAAAATGGTCACAAACAACTTTTTGAATGTAATCAATAGAGAGCTCACGTTTGGTATTTTTAACCAATTTGTCAATAATACTTGTTGCCAGCTCCAGATTCAATTCTTTTTTATTCAATGTAGATTGAGCCAATAAGGAAATTAATGCTCCTTCCAACTCTCTAACATTATTGGTAACATTACTTGCAATGTATTCAATAACATCCATATCAAGAACGATGCCGTCTTTGTATGCTTTTTGCTGAAGAATTCTAACTCTTGTATCATAGTCAGGATTCTGAAGATCAGCTGATAAACCCCATTTAAATCGCGATAATAAACGGTTCTCCATACCTTTCAGTTCAATCGGAGCCTTATCAGAAGTAAGAATTAACTGCTTACCTGATTGGTGCAAGTGATTAAAGATATGGAAGAATGTATTCTGTGTTTTTTCTTTACCTGCCAATTCCTGAATGTCATCAATAATCAGTACATCAATCATTTGATAGAAGTGAAGAAAATCATTCTTGTTATTATTACGAATAGCCTCAGTAAACTGCGTTTGGAATTTATTGGCACTTACATAAAGTACGGTCTTATCCTGATACAATTCTTTGGTTTTAAGACCAATTGCCTGAGCCAAGTGAGTTTTTCCTAAACCAGAATCTCCATATAACACCAATGGGTTAAAAGCAGTTCCTCCAGGATTTTCAGCGACAGCCACACCTGCTGATCTAGCCAACCTGTTACAATCACCTTCAATAAAGTTGGTAAATGAATAGTCAGGATTTAACTGAGAATCGATATGTAATTTTTTGATTCCAGGAATAACAAATGGATTTCGAATGGTTTGTTCTTCCTTATCGGTTGGCATGTTAACCGGACGATTTTTTGTATTCGCAGGATTATTGCCGGGAACAACAACTGAAACAGGCTTAGCATTAGCAATGTGATTATTCTCCATTACTACATTGTATTCCAATTTTGCACCATTACCAATTTCTTTTCGTAATGTTTTTCTAAGAATATCAATGTATTGCTCTTCCAAATACTCATAAAAGAAATGACTTGGCACTTGCAAAGTCAAGACTTGATTCTCCAAGTTCAAAGGTACGATTGGTTCGAACCATGTTTTGAAGCTAATTGGAGGAACATTGTCTTTTATTACAGCCAAACAATTATTCCATACCTGGAAGTGATTATTATTCATTTCTATTTCAGTGTTTTAAAAAATTAGGGTGTGTCAATTTTTGCATATGCAAGATTGTGAAAAAAAAAAAGAAAAAAAAATTATTTTTCTATTGATTTTTTAAAAAGAATGTCTAACCTACTATAAATCGACGATACAGAAATGAAAAAAAATCTAAATTTATTAAACATCAGAAAGACAGCGAGTTATAAAATTAAATTTTTTAAAAGCCTGACTTTTAGCAGGTTTCCATATCATACTTTTGAGTCTTAAAAGCTTGTTTAGAATTAAACAATAATAAAACATAATGCGATGGCTGTTAAAAAGAATTTAACAGATCCTTATTAAGCCAACAAAATCAATAGGTTAATGAGCTTGAGTTTAACTATAATAGTAATGGTTAAGTGAAGTGCTAATCCTCGGGTGTTATTTTAATAATAAAGGCATCCGGGAAGTCTACTTTAATTCTTTTAAGTTTTCTTATAATTTCTTTATAGTTCTGAGTGTCTTCCAAGGTATATTTATAAAGTCCATTATAATATAGCTCATCAATTTTCTTGTAGCCCTTAAAAATTGGATCATTCAGATCAACCTGTGATTTGGATGAAAGAATTTGAACTCTATAATGAGTTTGTTTCTCCTTGTCTAATTTCTTTTTGGTTTTGTTTGAATTCATATAAACCGTTTTTCCGGTATCGAATAAGGAGAAGTGCATGTATTTTTTAGGATTGTTTTTTAAATCGATTAACAAATTGGTCAAGCTATTCGAAGCAGCCTCCAAATTCATATATAAGGTATCATTGTTAATCAACATTCCCATTGATCCTTGACCAGAATTGATTTTCTCTAATATTTCGTTGGATTGTTTTAGAGTAAGCTTTGCATTGTTAATGGTTTCTGCAATTTCTACTGCTTTTAGCGAATCACTAATCGACGAGAAGTTGGTAAGGATATTTGAGATGTTCTTATTGTTCTCTTTTAAATTTGTGGTTATGGAATCAACATTTGAAATGATATTTTCCATATGAGTTTTTTGTCCCGTAACGATGGTGTCTAAAGTTCCTGATGTGTTTTCAAGTTTTTGAAAAGTTTGCTCTATACTACTAAAGCTACGAGTAAGATTTTCGCGAGTGTCTTTATTAAAAATGTATTGTATAACAGTCAGAACAGAATCAACACTTGACATGAGGTTTTCTGCTTTTCTTTTTAGAGGAAGCATTTGCATGCTCACCTGTTCTTTTAAATCACCTTCCATGCTACCCAATAGCGTATCTCCGGTGCTTAAAGTTAGTTTCGATTTACCAGGGAGTAATTGTATCTCTTTTGTTCCCATGATATCCGAGCTTACAATCCGAGCTTCGGTATCTTTAGGTAATTGAAATTCGTCTGAAATGGAAAATTCAACAATTAGATTATCTGCCTTTGAACTAAATTGAATGGATTTGATCTGTCCGATTTTGTATCCTCTTAACGTAACAGGACTGGATTTTTTTAATCCATCAACTCTTTCGTATTTGGCACAAAATTTTTGTTCGGATGATAGCATATTAAATCCTTTTAAGAAATTTATGCCCCAAATTAAAATTGCAATTGCACCTATAACAACTAAGCCAATTATTGAATCTTTTGATATTTTCATACAGACTGCATTATATAATAGATATTGTACGCAAGATACACATGTTTGTTTAATGTAAAACTAATCATGTTTTTTGAAGTTCCTTTGCTTTTGAAAGAGAAATTCGTTTTCCTTTGTAGAAAGCCACTACAAAACAGTCTTTTATTTTTTTGCGCACTGACTTTTGTAAGTTTACTATCTCTGAATAATTCGATGTAGAACCTATGGTGTATTTATAAGTCCCATTTATTTTTCGTTCTGTGATGTTTTTTAAATTTTTAAAAACTCTTGAGTTTAAAGGAATCTGTTTGATGGATGATTTTAATTGAATACAATATTCAACTTGTTCAGCAGTGTTTTCTAGTTGATTAATTTCATTTTCGATTTTTTTCTCATTTTCCTTTTGCTTATGAAGAACTACACTGGTTTGCTCAACTTTATCTTTATAAGCTCTAAACGCTCTGAAAATTGCGCTGGCTAAATAATCTTGTCCTTTTTTAGTTTTTAAGAACTTCTCTTCTGTTGGATTTGATATGAAGCCTACTTCAACTAAAATAGAAGGCATGCTAACCTGCTTTAGTACCCAAAAACCAGCTTCTCTAACACCTCTGGAGTGACGGCCCACTCGGTTTTTAAATTGATATTCGGTTAGTTCTGCCATGTTAATGCTTTTGTCACGATTTACACCTTGCATCAAATTAAAAATAATATATGATGCTGGATTATTAGGATCAAATCCTTCATATTTGGTAGACCAATCGTCTTCATATTGCATAACGGCATTTTCTTTCATTGCTACTGCAAGGTTCTCTTTTGTTTTATGTAATCCTAGCGTGTAGGTTTCTGTTCCTCTAATCCTGGAATTGTTATTAGCATTGGCATGTATAGATATAAATAAATCTGCTTTGTTTTTGTTCGCAATCTCCGATCTTTTATTTAACGGAATAAATACATCTGTCTTTCTGGTATAAACAACATTCACATTCGGAAAATATTGCTTTATATACCCGCCAAGTTTCAATGCTATATTTAAAACAATATCTTTTTCACGTGATGATTTTCCTAATGCCCCTGGATCTCTTCCTCCATGCCCGGCATCAATTACTACCGTCTTAATATGGTAAGATTGGTCTTGGGCATACAATCCATTTGCAAAACTGCATATGGTTAAGAATAGAATTAATCCAAGGGATGTTCTTGTAAATAATCGTTTTATAATTTTATTGGAGTTAATGTTCATTGGGCAAATTTCATAAAAGAACTTAAAAAATGTTTTTCAAGTTCATTTCGATTAGGGATTATAGTACTTTTATTTGTATTTTTGGCGACTTAAGCACGAACTGCAGTTTAACTAGCAGTGCGAAATTAAATCAGAACTTTTCACAAAAATAACAGATATAAATTGCAATTGAAATTACTACAAAAGGTTTTTATTCTTTTCATTGGAACGATAATGCCACTGAACATATTTGCTATTGAGAATTTTAATCACAAAAATTCTAATGACAAGTTACATGCCAACTTTAGCTCCTATGCGCTCGAAAAGATTTTAAAAGAGGATGTTAGGTTACAAAAAGATACCATAGAGCTTGTTCAAGACAGTTTGGCAGTTGATTCAACTCAAGAGAAAAAGCCAATTTTCGAAACAGTTGTTCAATACAATTGCGATGATACTATTATTTTTTCATTAACAGGACAACAGGTTTTTCTTACCAAAAATGCTTTTGTAAAATATGGACAAACAGAGTTAAAAGCCTATTATATCGAGCTGGATCTTGAAAAGAAACAGGCATATGCTTATGGTATTCAGGATTCAACTGGTAATTATGTGTTTACGCCTGAGTTTAAAGATGGATCGGAAGAGTTTTCCTGTAAAGAATTGAAGTACAATTTTGATACAGGAAAAGGTTTGGTAAATGAAGTAATAACAGAACAAGAAGGTGGGTTTGTACATAGTCAAATTACCAAAAAGATTGATGATAAGATATTTTATCTGAGAAATGGTAAATATACCACTTGTGATCATGAACATCCTCATTTTTATGTGAAGATGACCAAGGCAAAGATGATAAAGGATGATAAGATTGTTTCGGGGCCTTTACATTTGGTTTTAGAAGATGTACCACTGCCTATAGGATTGCCTTTTGCTTTGTTTCCATTTAGTTCAACCTATACCTCAGGTATTATAATTCCTAGTTATGGTGAGGAGCAACGAAGAGGTTTTAACCTTCGTGGAGGTGGTTACTATTGGGCAATAAATGATTATTTGGATTTATCCGTTACCGGAGATATTTTCTCAAATGGTTCTTGGGGAACATACGTACAATCAAAATACAAAAACAGATATCGATATAGTGGTAGTTTGCAAACCGAGTATCACTTTAACAAGTATGGAGACAAAGGTCTTCCGGATTATTACGAAACTACAGACTTTGCAATTCGCTGGAATCATTCCCAAGATGCGAAAGCAAATCCATACAGAACATTTTCTGCTTCGGTTAATGTATCCACAAGCAATAACGATAGAAATAACTCAACTTCGATTAGAGAGATTACCAATAACCAAAAACAATCGAGTATTTCGTATAGTAAGAAATGGGCGGATAGTCCGTTTAGTTTGAATGCCAGTTTGCGTCATTCGCAAAACAGTCGAGACACAACCATTTCACTTACTCTGCCAAATATGTCTTTAAATATGACTCAGATTTACCCTTTTAGAAAGAAGGGAAAAAGTTCAAATTTGCGCTGGTACGATAAGGTAGGGGTTAGTTATTCATCTAAGTTGGAAAATCGAACTAAAAGTGGTTTGAAGGAAAGTGACTTGATGAGTTCTTCTTTGCAAAAGGATTGGATAAATGGTTATGAGCATAGCATTCCAATTACCACCAATTTTAAGTTGGCAAAAGATTTAACACTATCTCCGACTTTAAATTATCGAGGGGTGCTGTATACCAGATCTATTCGAAAAACATTTGATACTGATGCTAAGAATGATGTTCGTATTGATACTATTCAAGGATTCAGGTATGCCCATAATTATTCCACAGGAGCCTCTCTGTCCTTAAGTCCTAAGATTTATGGTATGTATACGTTTAAAGAAACATCAAAGGTGGCAGCAATTAGGCACGTAATGACTCCATCTATTAGTGTTAGCTATACACCTGAGATTGGTGTGCCAAGAAGTAAATACTACAGGACATATTATGACGAGAATCTAAAAAAAGATGTAGAGTATTCTATTTTTGAAGGAGGAATATATAGTACTCCAACAGGTGCTCAGGAATCAGGATCAATTAATTTGAGTTTGGATAATAATATTGAAGCGAAAATTAGAACAGCCAATGATACAACTGGCCTTGAGGATATGAAGAAAGTGAAAATTCTGGAGAGCTTGAAATTTTCTACTTCGTATAATATGTTTGCCGATTCTTTGAATTGGTCAAATGTAAGAATGTCAGGGAGAACTAAGATTTTTAATAAAAAATTGGACCTGAAATTCAATGGTACAGTTGATCCTTATAAGTTGAATGCGAATAGGACTCAAAAGATTGATGAATTTGGCCCTCGTTTAACACAAGCATCTATTGATGTTGGTTTCAGCCTTTCGTCGAAAGATTTGAATCCAAATACCAAAGGCAATAGTGGAGGCTCTGATGAAGATCAGCCTGAGAAATGGCGTGACCCTCGATATGTAGATTTTGATATTCCATGGTCATTTTCGATCGATTATGGATGGACCTATTCGAAACCAACCAACAGAAAAACCATCAACCAAAATTTAGGTATAAACGGACAGTTTAGCCTAACTCCAAAATGGAAAGTTAGCTTTTCATCGGGTTATGACTTTACTGATAAAGAAGTAACGGCAACTCAATTCACAATTACAAGAGATTTGCACTGTTGGAAGATGTCATTCAATACCATTCCGTTCGGAACCTATCAGTCTTATAATTTCATGATTAACGTAGATTCATCTATACTTCAGGACCTTAAATACGAGAAGAAGCAAGCTTGGCAGGATATTCAGTTCTAGAAAAGTAAAATATAAAGGACAAAATGGAGTCGCAATATTGCGGCTCTTTTTTTTATCCAAGAATCCAATTTTTCAGCATCAAACTTCCTCTTTCTGTCATTATAGATTCCGGATGAAACTGCACGCCACATAAATCTAACTCCTTATGACGTATCGACATGATGACTTCATTTTCATCGGTAGAGGTGATGCGAAGGCAACTTGGAAATTTTTCACGAGATACAGCCCAGGAATGATATCTGCCCGAGTTAAATGGGTTCGGAATGTTTTTAAAAAGGGTTTCAGAAGGTTCTGTAATAATAGTTGCTTTAGGGATTCCATGAACAATTTCAAGTAAATTGTAAATGCTGGCATCGAAATATTCTGCAATGTACTGCATTCCCAAGCAAACTCCCAGAATAGCTTTTTGCCCGGCATATTTGTCCAGAATTTCTCCCATTACCTTTACCTCCGATGGTAATCCAGGACCAGGAGAAAAAATAATACGATCACATGTTTCTAATTCTTCCCAATCAACCTGATTGTTTCTCATAACAATGCAGCTGTTACAATATTGCTCAACAATGTGAGATAAATTATAAGTGAATGAATCGTAATTATCTATAATAGCTATTCTCATTAATACTTTTTTCTTTTAACTTTGCGACCGCAAAATAAATGAATTTTTAACAAATACTAATTATTAACTGAAATGAAAAAGTGTATTAATTCAGAAAAAGCGCCTAAGGCAATCGGACCATACAGCCAGGCAGTAGAAGCAAACGGAACTTTATATATCTCAGGACAGCTTCCTGTTGATGTTGCTACTGGTAAATTTGTTGAAGGTGGTGTTAAAGAACAAACTGAACAAGTAATGAAAAATATTGGTTACATCTTGGAAGAAGCCGGTTACAGCTTTAAAGATGTAGTTAAATCAACTTGTTTGTTGAGCGATATTTCAAACTTTGCTGTAATGAACGAAGTTTATGGCGAATATTACAAAGAAGATTGTCCTGCACGTGCAGCATTCGCTGTTAAGGATCTTCCTCTAGGAGCTTTGGTTGAAATTGAAACCATTGCTGTGAAGTAATACCATTTACAAAGATATATGAAGGGCTGCCAATTTGATGATTGGCAGCCTTTTTAGTTTTTGTCTAATGCCACATATACTGGCAGATGATCGGAAGTTCCACCGTGATAGGTGTGATATGAATAAGTTCGGTTGGGTTTATAGATTCCAGCTTCCTGATCGAAATACAACAAACTTTTATCGCCATGAATGGTAAGGCGAGGACTTGTTATTTTAATTCCTTCTCCCTTTAACATTCCTCTGCTGATCATGATTTGATCGAACATCAGCCAATGTTTTTTGGCAAACAAACTACCCAATTTCTTTTCGTAAGGAATTGTCGCAAGATTGTAAAATTCATAAGTATTAATGTTTTTATGCGATTTGGCATGTAGATGTTTGCTGATGGATTTACTTACTGGTAAATCGTTAAAATCACCCATGATAACGATTTTAGCATCCGTGTCCTCGTTAAGAATGGCTTTTGCTTTTTGGTGTAAGCATTCGGCAGCAGCAATGCGTTTTGGATTCGATGCCAAAATGCCTTCGCCTCTCGATGGCCAATGATTCACAAAAAAATGAATAATGTCATTCTCTATTTTCGTTTTTACATACAAAATGTCTCTGGTTGCAAAATGAGAATTGCCATTCAATCTAACCGGGATTTTCTCAGAAGCTAAAATTTTTACTTCTTTTTGATTGTAGAGTAGAGCAACATCAATTCCTCTTCTGTCCGGACTATCAAAATGTACATAGCCGTATTCCCCCTTAAATGCAGGCTGATAAATCAGATCTTTTAAAACTGTGGCATTCTCAATTTCGGCAACACCAATGGCTATTGGCAATTTGCTATCTTGAATAGATGCGATGGCAGCTGTAATGTGTTCCAATTTGCTTATATACCTATTCTCTGTCCAATGGTTGCTGCCGGTAGGCAAATAATCATTGTCATTCTTTTTCGGATCATCTTTGGTATCGAAAAAGTTCTCAAGGTTATAAAATGCAATGGTATGATTTTCTTTCATCTTTTGGTAATGCTATTAGGAATATCTTCTTTTGCCTTTCATGAATTCCCTTTTGCTCTTCTTTTTGGTCAGAAAATAAATGATTGGCCCTAAAAGAGGTGGAAAGAAAGCCAATAATAACCTGAAGGCACCATTGCGTTCTTTTACATTTTTAATGGCATCTATCAAAGCGAATATGTGTAGAATGCCAATTAGTATGATGTAGATAATGTTCATAGTTTAAGAGTGCTTAGTTTAATTTTAGCAGAATATAAACGAGAAAGATCCCAGGAGTAAATATTGAAACTATATACCAAAAATATGTTTGAATAAAATATGACATTCTAATGTATACAACATTGTGCCATTTTATATGGTCGTAATAATCTAGGTGTTGTAATTTAAAAATCTTATTGTCTATTTGAAGGTGATTGTCATATTGTTCAAGTATACTTTGATATCGATTTTGAATGTCCAGTGAGAATGATTTTCTATCTTCTTTAAGGCAATCTGCATTATACGACTTAAAACATTGAAGTTCGTTATATAATCTAGCTAACTCGAGAGCGCAGTTGTGATAATCGATGGCTCTTTTTGTGTAATTCTTTGAATTTTCAAATAGTGTGAATATTAGTAAAAAGATTGAAAGAGAAGTGATTGTAAATGGAATGATATTATCTGAAACCTCGGAGGTGTTGTAGAGGTCGTAAACAGAGAGCAAACCAAATATGATTAAATAAGCAGATAGGAAACTAGTGCTAAGTAGTGAATACTTGTTTTTTGCATTTAGGCGATCTGCAGCTTGAAATCGACTTCCTCTAGTCGACCATATTTTATGCTTTAATTCTTCAAGGAAATCTTTGTCTAAATGAGATTTCCCTTTAGGTTTTTTGAAGCTTATTTTAGTGTCGTTTAATTCCAAGATGTTATAGTTTTGATTAATTGATTAAGTTTGGTTTTCAGGTCAAGAATTTCGAGATCGTCTATAGTGATATGTTCCGCAATTTGTTTGGCATAAGTGCTTTTAGATGTGTTGTATTTGATTTTTGCACTTTTAGGCACAAGATTTTCAAGTTTTGTATTTTCATCAATTGTTATGTTGTCAAGATTTAACCAACCTTGTAGTGATTTTTTTGTTAGGTAGTTTTCTATTTCTCGACCTTTAGTAACCCAATAATTTCTTTCTCCTATTTCTGCCTTAACTCTTTGTTTGGTTTGGGCTAATTTTGCTTTACTAGTAAATCCATCTCTATCCATTAACACGAACGCATTTTGATTTAACTTTAGAAGAGGGATTAAATCTGAAATAACTTTTTCTTTTTCGAACGAAAGGTGGGATAGAAGCCTTCCTCCATAAAACATTATTGAGAAATGTATTCCTTCTATCAGTTCAGGGGTAAGGATTTTTAGCCATTGAAGGAGATATGTTCTATCGCTTGGACCTTCAACCCAAACAACACCATTAGTTTGCAGAATGTCGCTTGATTTGTAGCCTAAGTCATTTAATATTGAAAATGTGGTGTCGTTTCTAGTAGCTAATTGTATTGTAGATTTTAGCCCATCATTTTTAACATGGTAGATGGATGTGTTATTATTTGAATTTAAAAATGTATTTGAATGGGTGGTTATAAAATAGGTATTCTTTGTTTTATGAAGGAAATTTAAAAATTTCCGTTGTAACTCAGGATGTAGATGTATTTCTGGTTCTTCTATGCATACAATAGAGTTTTCGTGAATAACTAAAGCACTGCATAAGATAACTAATTGATGTATTCCCGTGCCGAAAGCATCTAATGGTTGTCGTACACCATCTATGGTGAGAACAATTTCTTTTTGTGTATATGGGATTTCTATTTTTAATTCGGGGTTGTTAATTAATTCTCTTACGAAATTTTGTATGAGGTTAAACTTATCTCTTGACTTCTCGTGACCAATTTCAGGATTCTGCATTGCAAACATTTTGCTAATGATATTTGATCCATTAATGGACGAATTTGAATCCCCAAATGAATGACCCTCTTGTATAACTCTTAAGTGAGGTATGTATATTAAGTCGCTAAAATCAAGCTTGATAATGGACTTAATTTTATTGGACCAATTTTCAATCACCGCTTTTTTTAAGTCTTCTGTTGGAGCACTCGAATATCTGCCCTGAAATGAAATTAATTGGTTGTTACTTAAATTTTCAAAATCTTCGGGTAAGTTTACTTCCTGTGATAAAAGATCGTAGTATAGATTCCATGATTTATTCAGAAAAACATTGTAGTTCCAATCTCTAAATCTACGCAGGTTATCTTGTTGAACGATAAGTTCACTTCCTTTGAGTTTAATTATAATTTTTGAAGGAGTACCATTTCTACGGTGTTGATTTTGAATGTCGTTTGGGAAATTTCTAAAATCTTTAATATTAGAGTTTAATGTGTGTAGAAATCGAAGAATGTTAGACTTTCCACAGTTGTTTTTTTCAATTATAATGTTAATCTTTTTAAGATCTTCTAATATAATTCCTTCTTCATCAAAACTTCTGTAATTGCTAATTCCAAAGCCTTTTAATTTCATTGTTGGTTAGAGGGGTTATGGTTAATATTTAAGAATTGGGTTAAACAATATTCAAATCTACTAAATTAAGATAGATACATCATGGTTGAAGAAATGTTATTTAATAAAATTTTTTCTCTATGTGATAATAAGATGTTTGTATCGTAGTTTATTTATTGGCATTGTTGTGTTGGCATATTTGCGCTTTATAATTTAATATTTGGAAATGCTTTTGTTGATTATGTCTAATATGTTGCAAATCAGTGTTAGTATTTTGCGAAGTTAATCAAAATAAAAACTAAGTAGCCCCAATGGAAAACTTCAACCGAGCAGTGGAAGATTGTAACCGAGTGGTGGAAAATTACAACCGAGCAGTGGAAAACAACAACCTAATACACAAAAATTATAACACGCTGATGGAATAAGGCAATATCTAATTAAAGAATTACAACCGATTGGTGGAAGATTATAATATGTTGAAGCCAGTGAACAGCCTAGTAGTAGAATATCATAACACGATACAACAAAAGATCAACAGGAAGGTGGAGCGAGGCAATATAGAGGTGGAGCGTTTTAAACTATTAGGAGAATGTTTCAATCATTGACTAAGTGGTATTTATAAGAGACCTACACGAAGGAATATCACGGCAGTGAAGTATAAAAGGTTTGAGGCAATAGTTTAGTTATGGCATAGAAAATTCATACGCACCTTAAAAATCATGAGATATATAATGTAAATCATTTTGAAATTTCTTTAAAGTTTAACTATAGGTGTGAAAAAATAATAAATAATTCATGTGAATAGTAATTATAATATAGATTTATTTTGTTTTTGATATGCAATTGTAAAATGTCTGTATTTATGGGCTAATGGTTGTAAAATATTAGTAAATCAATTAAAAAGAGATTTTAATAGATTGCGAAAAAAGTATCGATGTTAAAAAATAATTAAAAAATTATTTGGACATAATAAATTTAGTGTTTAAATTCATACTGCAAATAAAACTTACTTAAATAATATTATAACATGACTAGTACTACAAGACTTTACAACTGTTCCGATGCTGTTTTTGTTAGTTTTTCAAGTCAAATCATAAGTATACTTGAACAAGAACACTCAAAATTTGAATCCTTCTCAACTTACTTTAAGTCAGAATCTCTGCAGCAAGTAAAAGATCAGTATAATGCTGCAAGTAGTATTCCTTCTGATAAGGTTCATATTGATATTCAGGCAAAATCTACCGACAATATTAATAAGGAGGTAGATGAGTGTGCTAAGCTTTATCAGCGCTGCAAGTTTGATATTGAACTGGTATTTCCGAATGATAAGAACATTTGGAATCAGTTTGGCTTTAATGATTACTTGGATGCACGTAAATCTGCTAAAAACATGTATATGTTTTATTCGGACTTCCAATTCATGGTAAACTTACATAAAGAGGAGTTAATGAAAACGGCTTGGACTGAAGATATGTTTACCAAAATTGATGAACGAAAGAATAATTTAAAGGCCTTAATGGATGCGCAAACCAAATGTATGGTTGAGCGTGGCAGAGCAACAGAACAACGTATTGAAACTTTAAATGTTTTGTACGAAAGCCTGGCAAAATATGTAAAAGCTGCAAAATATATTTACGAAGGTAACGATGAGATGCTAAAGTGGTTTAAATTTCCTGTTACAGCTAATGGCAAAAAGGAAGAAACTACCGAAGAAGTGCTTGCTGAGGAACAAAACAATGAATAGCTTATAGGATGAAGCTCTGTGGTTCAGCATTTTGGTCATGGTTGATTGGTGTTGAATCCAAACCCCGACTTGGTAACTCGGGGTTTTTCTTTTGTAAAAAAAATCCTCAAACTCCGAAAAGAATGAGGATTTCATAAAGGTTCATCCGTATTTATTTCTTGCTTAAAGAATCTTCAACTTTTCTTGTGTAGGTTAATCTGGCCTGTGGTTTCCAGGTTTTTCCTTCGTCGGTTGATACTTTGTTTTCTACGGTAAATTGGTTGTTGTCAATTTTTGTGTAGGTAAATTGACGGCACATTCTTGCAGCATTTGGTTTATCGGAGTAGCTAACATGCGTATCTTCCATTACTAAAATATTGTCTTTTAATTCTCCCTGGAACATGTCGAAAGTTGAAGTAAAATCGTTGAATGCAGCGATTCTGTATTTCTTAGTTCCAGCATCGTAGGTAAAGTTGATGCTTAGGTTGTTTGGGAATCCATTTTCGTAGCTAATTTGCTCTTGCAGCATATTGGTAGAAGCAAATTTAATGCAAGATTGGGTAGTTCCTCTTTCTCGATAGGTGCCACGTCGTCCCATAAACTCAAGTTTTACATCCCAGTCGCCTTCCATAAAAGCCAGTTTCGAAATCTCTTTGCGTTTAGGCATTGCAAATAAAGATTTATCGATTTTAGGATTGAGTTCTATACTTTCAATCTGAGTGATGCGATCGCGTTGCCAAAAGGTGCGTTCTATAAAGAAAGGAACAATGATGCCATCAACCTCTCTAAAGTCATCGAAATACATTTCGGCTGGCACAGGTTGTGCAAAATCAACCCAAGGTGCTTCACACTTATACTCCAAATAGGTTTTGGTGTTCAGGTACCATTTTTCCGATTTGCCATCTTCACGTGTAAGTTTCAGCACAAACATTTCTTCGCCATCAACATTGTCTTTTCCTAGATATTCAACCTTATGACCTTTCTTTTTGTAGTTTAAAAAAGGAGTAAAGAATTCAGCCTTTTGTTTGAAAACATTGGTTTCGCTTGAATTGATGTTTCTTGCGTATTCAATCTCTTGCCAAGGATCGATGGTCCAACCACATTTCCCATTAAATCCTTCGAAAACATGCTGCTCGCCTAAATACAAATCCGAATAATAGGCTCCACATTTTGTTTTGTAGCTGGTAAAGTCCTTTTCGAGGCTAAAAGCGGTAAAACGACCTTTTATTTTTAGGGCTTCTATCTTTTCCCATTTTTCTGCTCCTCCGTGTGCTTCAATATGCTTGGCTATAATTTCTTCAGCAGTTTGAGCTACAAGAATGC
Source organism: Marinifilum sp. D714 (assembly GCF_030851345.1). GTDB lineage: Bacteria > Bacteroidota > Bacteroidia > Bacteroidales > Marinifilaceae > Marinifilum. Next base: position 144,102 of record NZ_JALPNU010000008.1, on the reverse strand, counting down.
CTGGCGTTAAAAACAAAGCAAAGAGGAAGAATGCTTGTAGTTTTTTTAGTTTCATGTGGGTATGTTTTATTGATTATTTTTTTTGATTTGATAGACTCAATTTCTGAATTATTTCAATTCGTAACAAGCCATTTCAGTTAGATTTCGTAAATAGATTTTTCCATTGGCAAAAGAAGGTGCAGTCCACGATTTTCCATTAATAGCTTGAATGTTGCCCAATTCGGTATAGGCTTCAGGAGTAGCTTTTACCTGTATTAGTTTGCCTTTGTCTGAAAGAACCAATAGCTGATTTCCAATACGAATTAAACTGCCTTTACCATAACCTCTCTTGGTCCACTTTTTCTCACCGGTTTTAACCGAGATGCATTGAAGAGCTGCTACATGGAAACCATATACATAGCCATCGTGATAAATAGATGAGCTGTAGTCATTTTTCATACTGGTACCGCGCGATATTTCCTTTGCTTTATTGTTGTTCACTTCAAGAACAATAAAACCAGGATTTCTAACGGCCGAAATAAATATCTTGTTGCCATCAAACACAATTGGCATTCCTGTAGGATTGCTAATAGGAGAGTTGTATGTCCAAAGAGTATCGCCTGCAGTTGTAAGAGAGTATACTTTTCTGCCATTGGCAAAAATAATGCATTCCTTATCGTTAATTTTACCATGCACAGGTGAGTTGTAGGTTGCTATTCCTTCTCCTTTTTTCCATACCTCTTTACCTGTTTTTTTATCGAAAGCCATAAATGCTCTTGAATCGGTACCACCTACTTCAACAATTACATTGTTTCCTACAATTACCGGCGATGAGCTAAATCCCCAACGTGGAATTTTACTTCCATATTCTTTCATGAAATCTACTTGCCAAAGTGTTTTACCATCTTTTTTCGAATTGGCACTTAGTTTTCCATAGCTGCTTAGACTGTAAACATTCTTCTCTCCAATTGCAGGAGTAGATCTTGGTCCATCGCCAAAAGTATCGAAGAACATGTTGTCAACTTTAGTTCTCCATACTTCATCACCTGTTTTTTCATCGAATGCCGCAATAAACTCATCACCAGTAATGCTGTCCTTTCTTTCGCTAATCATGGTGTAGATATTGCCTCCGGAAATGGTTAGTTCTGAGAAACCATCGCCAAGTTTTTTCTTCCAAACCAGTTTGGGCTCCTTGTCGGTAAAACTTGTAAGTTCAACATTGTCGGCAGAACCACTTCTGTTTGCACCTCTAAATTGATTCCATTCCTGATTTGAAACTTCTTGAGAGTGTGCATGATTTAGTAGCGCAGAAAACAGTAGTGCGCAAATGGTAAATAATAGATTCGTCTTTTTCATTTGATTATTATTGTTTGATATTAGTCTTTTAGGTTTGATTTAAAATGCGATAAGTGATTGAATATCACAATTTATATCTTACTGATTTATCAAATACCAAGCCGAAGAATAGAAGTGACAAGTTATAAGCCAATTAATAAAATTGTAGCTCTTAAGAAGTTTTGTAGAGTTGTTCGCCTGTGAACAATCAATGTCCGCAAACGACTCAATTTTATATGAAAATATAGCTCTATTTAGAATAAGATTCTGATAAAAATAAGGAGTGATATAATCTTTGTGAATTCCCTTATTTAAAACTAGTATGAATAGTTTAGATGTGTTCCCAAACAGATAGTGTTTCGATCAATCGGTAACATAAATATTGAACTTTGCAGAAGCTAAATGAGATACGTGATTTCAATTATATCTTATGGATGTTTTAAAGCCAGTTTATACAGAACAGAACGATTGTCAGGATTGCTACAAGTGCATACGTGAATGCACCTTAAAGGCAATTAAGGTGGTGAACAATTCAGCCCAAATTCTTCATAACGATTGTATTTATTGTGGTACGTGTACGCAAATATGCCCAGTAAATGCAAAAAAAGTACGCGACGATGTGAAGCGAGTAAAGGCAATGATTAATCGAGGAGATCATATCATTGTTTCAATAGCACCTTCTTTTGTAACCGAATTTCCTAACCTAAAGGATGATCAGTTTATTTCATCATTGAAAGAACTAGGATTTGCAGAAGTTTCGGAAACGGCATTAGGGGCACAGGAGGTTTCAAAGCATGTAGCTAGTTATGTTGATGGAGGTGAGAATGGTGTTTACATTTCATCTGCTTGCCCTTCAGTAGTTGAAATGATTTGTAAACATTATCCGGAATTTAAAGATAATATTACTCCATTTTTGTCTCCCTTGTTAACTCATGCCAAGTACTTAAAGGAAAAATCTCCCGATTCGAAGGTTGTTTTCATAGGACCATGTATAGCCAAGAAAGCAGAGAGTGATGAATTTCCTCAACTATTGGATGCATCCTTAACTTTTACTGATTTGAAGAATTGGTTTGAGGAGGAGAATCTGGATCCATATTTATTTCCTGAAGATAAGGCTAATAATAGTTTTATGCCAGGCAAAGCCGGACGTGGTATTTTATATCCAATTGATGGAGGTATGATCATGGGGATAAAAGAAAATGTTAGCGCTACCGATGCGGTTTACATGACCTTCTCTGGCATAGGAAACATTAAAAATGTTTTAAGCGATTTAAATAAATATGGCAAAACCAACAAACTGTTTTTGGAGTTGTTGGCTTGTGAGGGAGGTTGTGTAAATGGACCTGGTGCTGAAAAAAAATATTCTACAGCAATTAAACGTTTAGAGGTAATCAATAAATTGGACTCGGATAAGCCAGCTGTTTTGAATGCTGATTTTTCCATTCAGCGAAACTTTGATTCAATTTCGCCGATTCCAAAATATGAACATTCCGAAAATAGTATAAAAGAAGCTCTAACCATGATTGGGAAGTATTCTGATAAAGATGAGATCAATTGTGGAGGCTGTGGATACAACTCATGTAGAGAGTTTGCAGAGGCTTACCTGGAGGATCGTTCAGAACCAAATATGTGCGTATCATATATGAGGAAAATTGCACAGGATAAATCTTCTGCTTTGCTACGTAAAATTCCATCGGGTGTTGTAATTGTAAACGATGAGTTGAAAATTATTGAGGCCAATCAAAGTTTTGCAGGAATATTAGGCGAAGAGATTGAAGAAGTTTATCAAACTATACCTGGATTGGTAGATGCTGATCTGAAAAAGATAATTCCATTTCATAAACTGTTTGCATCAGCCTTAACAACAGGAGTTGATAATTTGGAACGTGATATAAAGCATGAGAACAAAATGCTGCATGTAAGCATATTCAGTATCCATAAAAATAAGATTGTTGGGGCAATTGTTAGAGATATGTCGCAACCGTATATTCAAAGGGAAGAGGTTGTAAACAGGGCAAAAACTGTAAATAGGAAAAATCTGGAAACAGTTCAGAAGATTGCATACTTGCTTGGAGAAAATGCATCGGAAACAGAGGAAATGCTGAATTCGATTGTGGAATTTTATAAGCCAGCAGAATAAAAAACAAAGCTAAAGCTGAACGGATATGCAAGATAATTTTTACATAGAGGTTGAATGTCAGCAAAGAAATCAGGTAGGCCAATCGATTTGTGGTGATGTTTTTATGTCGCGAAAGTTGAAGGATGAAGGCCGAACCATACTGGTACTTTCCGATGGTTTGGGCAGTGGTGTAAAAGCCAATGTGTTGGCTACACTAACAGCTTCAATGATTTTGAATTACATGAAGGTGAACAAGGATATCCGAAAAGCTGCTGAAATTATCATGAAAACTTTGCCTGTCTGCAGCAAACGAAAAGCTGGATACTCGACCTTTACCATTGTAGAAATTGAGTGTGATGGTGATACCAGGATTATTAGCTATGACAATCCTGATTGTTTGATATTAAGGGGATTGGAATCTTATAAGCCTGAATGTGAAGAATTACATCCTGAAGGAGAGGCCAATAAGGGTAAAATACTTTATTCATATCGATTTAAAGCACAAAAGGAGGATCGAATTATATTCTGTTCTGATGGAGTTACCAATTCGGGGATGGGAACCAAACGTTTGCCATTTGGTTGGGGAATGGAAAATGTGGATCAGTTTGCAAAAGCTTTGATTAGAAAGCAGCCATACATTTCGGCTCGCCGTTTGGGAAATGATATTGTGGAAAGAGCTTGTGCAAACCATAGTAATAAGCCTAAAGACGATACTTCTTGTGCAGTTTTATATTACCGCGAACCTCGTAATTTGATGATTTGTACGGGACCTCCTTACGAAAAATCGAAAGATGTGCAGCTGGTAAAGCAAATGTGTGAGTTTGAGGGGACAAAAATTGTATGCGGTGGAACAACTGCTGGCATTGTGTCGAGAGAGTTGCAAAAACCAATAGAAGTTGATTTAAATATTTGCGATAGTGAATTGCCTCCGGTTTCCTTTATCGAAGGGGTAGATTTGGTAACAGAAGGGATATTGACATTGGGGAAAGTGCATAGAACCTTAAGCAATTACAATCAAAATACAGTTTTGAGAAACGGTCCTGCCGATAGAATTGTTAAACTCCTTTTGGAGAGTGACAAGATCTTTATCATTAATGGAACCAAAATTAATGTTGCACATCAGGATCCCAAACTTCCTGTTGAATTGGAAATTAGGCGGACCGTTGTAAAGAATATCGTTGCCTTGCTGGAGGAAAAGTTTTTAAAAGAAGTAGATCTTAGCTATATTTAAACTGTACTAGATAACAAAACAATAAACTAGATGGCTGAGAAAATTGAAATCACTATTTGTTTGGGAAGTTCATGTTTTTCCAGAGGTAATGGTAAAGCTCTTAAAGCAATTAATACTTACTTGGAAGAAAATAGATTAAAAGATAAGGTTTTTTTTCATGGAGAACTTTGTACGGGCAATTGCGCCAAAGGACCCATTCTTAAAATTGATGATGAATTATACGAGGAAATTGACCCTGAAGGTGTAATAGAAATATTGAATGGGGTTTTTGGCCTTGTTTAAATCATGCTTTAGTTATAACCCCTAAAATTCCCGTATTATGCCTTTAATCCTAACCAATAAGGACAAGTGTAACCTAAGTTATACTTGCATTCGTGTTTGTCCTGCCAAAGCGATAAAAATAGAGAATGATTATGCTCATATCATTGGGAACAGATGTATTGGGTGTGGAAATTGTGTGACTGTTTGTGCTCAAAATGCAATTGAATATCGTAATTCCGAAGATCAGGTTAAGATGTTATTGAGTGGTAACGATCCGGTTGTTGCGATTTGTGATCCAAGTATTTCTGGTGAATTCGATGATATTCTAGATTATAGAAACTTTGTAGGAATGATTCGTGCTTTGGGTTTCGACTATGTGGTTGAAGCTGCATTTGGTGCTGATTTGGTTGCTTACAAGTACAAGAACCTTTTTGATAATTTCCATGGTAAATACTACATATCAACAAAGTGTCCGGCACTTGTAAATCAAGTAGAGAATTTTCACCCTGATTTGGTTGAAAATCTTGCACCTATTGTACCGCCAAATGTTGCAATGGCAAAGGTTGTGCGCAAAAAATATGGAAAAAATGTAAAAGTAGTTTCTTTATCGCCTTGCGTTGCAAGTAAAAATGATGTGAAGTTTTTTAATGGTTCGGATGGGGATATTCATGCAGTACTGAGTTTTGTTGAACTTCGAAAATTATTTAGAGAATATGATATAACAGAGAATTCTGTAGAGTTCTCAGAATTTGATCCACCTTTTGCTCGTTTAGGAGGATTATTTCCAATTAGTCATGGTTTGTTCCAGGCTGCTGACATTGATGTTAGCATGTTAAATGGTGGGATAATCAGCACCGAAGGAAGAAATAACTTTTTGCGTTCCATAAATGAGTTTAAAACTCAGCACAATTTAAATCAGCATTTGGATTTATTTTATTGTGAAGGATGTATTATGGGACCTGGAACTTCAGCTGGAGGTCGTAAGTTTTCAAGAAGATCTCAGGTTATTAGATATGTACGAAAAAGATTAAAAACTTTTGACGAGGAACAATGGCAGAAAGAAATTGATGAATACAAGAGTTTAGATCTTAATAGAGGTTTTAAATCGAGAGGACAAAATCTTCCAGTTCCTTCGGAAGAAGAAGTACATGAAGTTCTTGTAGAAATGGGAAAAGAGAAGGTAGAAGACCAGTTAGGTTGTGGCTCATGTGGATATGAATCATGCCGGGAATTTGCCATTGCGAAATGTCAAGGTTTGGCAAATTTTGAGATGTGCTCTTCTTATACCATCAAGAATATGAATTCTGTAATCAAAAAACTCAATATTACAAACTCTAAGCTTTCACAGACCAAAACAGCATTAAAAGAATCGGAGAGGATAGCCAATGAGGAAAGAGTCATAGCTCAAGAAGCCTCAGAAACAGTATCTGCAATGTTGCAAAAATTACCTTCGGGAGTTGTAATAGTGGACGAAAACCTGAAGGTTATTGAATCCAATACCAGTTTTGTGAATTTATTGGGTGATGAAGCAAGCATGCTAAGTGAAATTATTCCAGGTTTAGTTGATGCAGACTTAACGAAATTAATTCCATTCCACAAGTTGTTTTCAACAGTTATTCTTAATGGTGAAGATATTTTAAATAAAGATGTTCATTATGGGAATGCTCTATTTAATGTATCGGTATTTACGATTAAGAAAAACAAGATTGTAGGTGGAATTATCCGTGATTTATATGCTCCTGAAGTGAGAAAAGAAGAGGTGATAGGTAGGGCAAGAGCTGTAATAAAGGAAAACCTGCAAACGGTTCAGCAAATTGCATTTCTACTTGGAGAAAGTGCCTCTAAGACTGAGAAATTAATGAATTCAATTATCAAATCTCACACTCCAGGGGATAAAGAAAATTCAGAATAATGGAAGATAAATTTCACATTGATATAGATTGTCAGCAGTTATTCCATCATGGAGATATGATTTGTGGTGATGTTTTTCTTTCGAGAAGAATTAAGGAGGAAAACAGAACAATTGCAGTTTTAAGTGATGGTATGGGAAGTGGCGTAAAAGCTAATGTTTTGGCAACACTTACTGCTTCCATGGCAATGAATTTTACAGCGGAGCATAAAGATGTAATATCTATTGCAGAGATTATAATGAATACGCTTCCTGTTTGCAGTGTTCGTAAGGTTAGCTATTCTACTTTTACCGTTATTGATATTGAATATGATGGAACAACTAAGATCATAGAGTTTGATAATCCATGTTGTGTGGTTATGCGGGGAGCAGAAGTTTATGATCCAGGTTGGAGAACAATTACTCTTGATAGTGAAGAGAATCAAGGGAAACAGTTGAGAACTTGTTCGTTTACTGCGCGAAAAGAGGATAGAGTCTTGTTTTGGTCAGATGGTATTATGCAATCGGGGATGGGAAGTAGAGAGTTGCCCTTTGGTTGGGGGCATGAGAATGCATTGAATTACGTGAAGAATATTGTAAGAACAACTCCATTTATATCTGCCAGAAATTTAGGATTGCAATTGGTGAAGAAAGCTTCTCGAAACGACAATGACGAACCTAAAGATGATACTAGTGCAGGTGTAATTTATTACAGAGAACCAAGAAAGCTATTAATATGTACCGGACCACCATTCGAAGAGGATAAAGATTCTGAATATGCAATGCGTGTTTACCACTTTAAAGGGAAGAAAATTATATGTGGAGGTACCACTGCTGAAATACTTGCCCGTGAATTAAATTTAAAATTTGCAGCAGGTATGAAAATTACTGATCCTGAATTGCCACCAGCTTCATATATGGAAGGAATCAATTTGGTTACTGAAGGGATTCTTACCATAGGAAAAGTTGCACGCATTCTGGATGAATATACCATTGATTATGATCTTGGAGATGGACCTGCAGATCAAATTGTGCATTATTTGTTACAGAGTGATAAGATTTCAATTATATCAGGAACTCGTATTAATTTTGCTCATCAAGATCCAAGTTTGCCTGTAGAACTTGAAATTAGAAGAACGGTGGTGAAAAAGATTGTTAGTCTATTGGAAGAGAAGTTTTTAAAAGATGTTAGCCTAACCTTTATTTAGAGGTATTTATTTATAAGACTTAATAGCTTCTTACTTGAAATTGGCTTAGAAATATAATCGTCGCAACCAGCGGCGATACTTTTTCCTCTGTCTTCTGCCATGGCATACGCTGTTTGCGATATAACGGGAATTTTAGGATCTATTTTTTTGATTGCTCTGGTGGCATCAAAACCATTTAGCAATGGCATTTGGATGTCCATAAGTATTAGGTCAATGTCGTTTTGTGTGAACATTTCAATGGCATTTTGACCATTTGTAGCCCACAGAATACTAGCCCCTGTTCTTCCAATTACTTCTTCCAGAAATAAGAAATTGGATTCAACATCTTCAGCAATAAGAATGGTTTTTTCAGACCAATTAAATGTCTCCGTGCTCATAAGGAGTAAAATAGGTTTTTAATATTCGGTTATCAAATTTAATTATTTTTTTTGAAAAATGTGTGGATTCTACCCATCATAGAAATATTCTTTTTAAGATAATTATCGGATAGCGGAATTAATTAGGGTGACTATAAGCTTTTGCGGATTGACTTTATCAGCATTATTGTTATTTTTGGAAATCTCTATTTTAAATCTCATGATATTTAAACTAACCAGAACAGGACTTGTATTAAGTCTTTTATTTCTCTCAATTGCTGTAAAAGCACAAATTTCTCATGGAGGAGAGCCTTTGTTCAAATACGCAGCGGCCAAATCTAATCCTGTTGAACTCTCAAAATTCAAAGCGATATCAAAATCTATTATAGAAAGTGATCGTAATTTTGGTGTAAAGTTAAAGCATGCCCAATACGCTTATTCATTTAATGTAGATTATAATATTGAAAAGGATGGAGTTTGGGAAGAACTAATCGATGGCAGAAGAGTTTGGAGATTTTCGGTAAAATCTGAAGGTGCATATTCTTTGGGGGTAGAGTTTTCAGAATTCAGAATACCATTTGGAGCTCAATTATTTGTTTATAATGATCAGTCTAATAAAGTTTTAGGTTCTTATACGCATGAGAATAACAAGAATTCAGGTAAATTTTCTATTGAACCTTTAAAAGGTGATGAGCTTACAATTGAATATATAGAACCTTCAGAAGTAGAATTTCCTGCAGAATTGGCTATCGAAACAATTTTGCATGATTATAAAAATGTTTTCAATTTACTAAAAGGGAGCAATGTAAAGGCATCAGGTGAATGTAATGTTGATATAAATTGCCCAGAAGGAAATGGTTGGCAAACAGAAAAAAGATCTGTTTGTCATATTTTATACAATGGGTGGATTGCATCTGGAGCATTGGTAAACAATACCCGACAGGATGGGACGCCTTATTTGTTAACGGCTTACCATGTAATACACGAACAAGAAGTAGCAGATGCTGCAATTTTCTATTTTAATTATGAAAACTCTGAGTGTGGAGGTAATGATGGTGAGAAATCTCAATCAATTTCAGGTTCCACATTAAGAGCTACAACTTCGAATTTGGACTTTACGCTCTTAGAGCTTTCTGTGCAACCTCCTTTATCTTATTCTCCTTATTATGCAGGATGGGATAGATCAGGAAGAGTTCCGGTGAATACAACATGTATCCATCATCCAAGTGGAGATGCTAAAAAGATTTCGCTTGATATTGACGCACCTGTTACTGCTACCTATTCGGATGCTCGATACACTTTTGATGAGAATACAAGCTGGCAAATTTTAAATTGGGAAGTTGGAACTACAGAAGGAGGTTCATCAGGATCACCTCTTTTTGATGAGAACCATAGAATTATTGGAGATTTAACAGGTGGTGATGCAAGTTGTGGTAATTCCGTTAATGATTATTATGCGAAATTCTCAGAAAGTTGGGCAAATTATTCAAATATAAATGAGCAGTTAAAGCATTGGTTGGATCCAATGAATTTTGGAGTGGAAACTTTAAACGGATATGATCCATCTTTTAAAATTAATGCCAGTAGCAAATGTGTTGGGAATGATTTTACAGTAGAAGCAATTGTTAATGAAGGAGCTGAAAATATGCAATGGGATTTTGGTGAGGATGCCACACCAACTCAAGCAGTAGGCCCTGGACCTCATAATGTATCCTATAGCTCCGTGGGGAATAAATCAATACAACTTAGCTATAGGTCAAATGGTGTTGATATAGACATTAATAGAGATGTAAAAGTTGTTGACTTAACAAAACTTAGTTTTGATTATACAATACAAAAAAGAAAGCTAACATTAATTAATCAATCGGTAGATTTTGATTCATTTACTTGGAATTTAGGAGATGAAAATACCTCAGATGAATTTAGCCCAAGTCATGAGTATCTTAACTATGGTGAATATACTGTGAGTTTGACAGGTACAAATGATTGTGGAAGCACAAGTACTTCAAAACAGATTGAAATGAACTATGACAAGCTTTTATCGGTTTATCCAAATCCATCTGTGGACAAGTTTACAGTTGATCTTAGTAAAATTATATATAGCGAAATAAGCTGGAGTGTATATTCAAGTACTGGTATGAAAGTGAGGAATGGAGTTACACCAAATTTTAGCAATACTTTAGAATTTAATTTAAAAGGGCTTTCGGCTGGAATGTATATTCTAAGAATGAATGTGGATGGTGAGATTTTAAAACGCAAACTACTCCTTGTAAAATAGATGAATAAGCCATTCTTTAACTGAATGGCTTTATTTTTACTTATAAATTCATGTTACTTTTCTATTTTCTCGAATGATGTAACAATTCCTCTAATTAGTGATGAGGAGAATCCTTGATGTTCCATTTCATTTAATCCAACAATTGTACAACCTTTTGGTGTTGTAACCTTGTCAATCTCCGATTCAGGATGATTGCTGTTTTCCTGTAACATTTTGGCAGCACCTTTTACAGTTTGCGAAACAATTTGGTTGGCTGTGTTTGCATCAAATCCAATTTGAATACCTCCCTGAATCATAGCACGAATAAAACGAAAGACAAATGCAATGCCACAAGCTCCCAGTATTGTAGCAGCCTCCATTAATTCTTCATTAATGATTAAACTTTCACCTATTGCATCGAAAATGAATTTTACCTTTTGAGTATGTTCGGCTGAGGAATTCTTTCCACAAATACAAGTGACTGATTCTCCAATATCTGCAGCAATATTTGGCATGGCTCTAAATACTGGAATTTTATTATCTAGCATCTCGGATATTTCATTAGTACCTAAACCAGTAGCCAATGAAACCAAAATGTGCTTGCCTTCTTTTATTTCAGGTTTAATCTCGTTAATGATCTTATCTACATTATAGGGTTTAACGGCCACTAAAATGATGTTAGAGTTCCTAACTGCATAAAGATTATCTGAGGTAATTTCTGCACCTTGTGATTTTAAATCTTCTATCAGTTTGAGCTTTCTTCTGGTTGCAATAACATTTTCAGAATTAAAATCTTCATGTTCCAATAATCCTTTGGCGATTGATTTACCAAGGTTACCACATCCAATAACACAAATCTTTTCGTTTTTCATCTGTCTATTTTTATTTGATTTAATCAGGCAGAAGGTGTGAAAATACGCATGACAATAGGTAAAAATACAATTAATTTAAACAAGCTTATCTTATATTCAAGGGATTTCTGTTTAATTGACCTAAGATTTGGATAAAAATTTTCATTCTTTCAAAAAATGTCATACTTTTGATAAATCGATTTAGTAAAACGGTTTAGTAAAAAGCAAAAAACTTGAAAAAGAAATCTATAAAGGATATAGCCCAGGAGCTAGGTTATTCAAAAACAACAGTTTCCTTTGTTTTAAATAATAAAGGGGATGAAAAAAATATCAGTAAAAAAACGCAAGAAAAGATACTGGCATACGTTCGTGAGGTAAATTATCAGCCCAATCAGATTGCTAAAAGTTTGAAAAAAGGGAAAACCAATACCATTGGCTATTTGGTTCCCGATATATCTAACCCGTTTTATGCTAAAATTGGACGCCTGATAGAAGATTTGTTAGCAGATAAAGGATATCATTTAATTATTGGAAGTACCGATGAAACACAGGAAAAAGAAAATTTACTGCTGAATATGTTTGTGAACCGACAGGTTGATGGACTTATTCTGGCTTCCTCTTTCGAAAATTTGGGGATGTTAAATACATTGGCAGCGCAACGTTTTCCAATGGTGTTTTTCGATAGGGAACATCCTGATTTTCTGGGAAACTATATTCTTGTTGAGAATAAAAAAGCGATGAAAGGTGCAGTCCAAAATGCAATCAGGCATGGATCTAAAAAAATAGGCTTACTCTCTATTACGCCAAATGTTTATTCTCTGGAACTTCGAATTGATGGTTATCGCGAAGCCTTAAGCGAAAACAAAATTGACATCGATGATCGTTTGATACGAATTGTTGATAACAATAATCTAAAAGAGAGTACCAAAGCCCAATTGCAATATTTAATAGAAGAACAAGTAGATGCTGTTGTATTCACCAATAACCAGATTACGGCTCATGCGATTTGGGCAATGAATATTTTTCACAAAGAGAAAATTGAGGATGTAAGGTTTGTGAGTTTTGATAATTTGGATTTGTTCGATTATTCCAAACCAAAAGTAACCTCTGTTGCTCAACCTATCGAGAAGATAGCCAATTATACCGTGGATATTCTTGAAGAAGTGATGAATGAGAAAGATCGAATAAGCAAAAGAATTGTATTAGAACCAAAATTAATAGAACGTTTATAATTAACTATTTATGAAGAACAATTATTTTAAATCAGGACCAATTTTTCTTGCCTTTCTTTGTATGGGCTTTGGTGATGTTGTTGGACCTCTAACCAGTCAATTACAAGCTGATTATGAGTTAACAAATTTTATGGCTGGCTTAGTTACATTCATGGGATTCATCATGTTTGGATTACTATCTGTACCAATGGCATTATTTCAAGATAGAAAAAGTAGAAAGTTTGTATTGTTACTGGGAATGGTAATTGCATTAATTGGTTTGATTTTACCAATTTTGGGAGATTTCTCCTCGTTTGGATTATTATTAGGAGCATTATTATTGCTAGGAACAGGTGCTACTTTATTGCAAGTTGCTGGAAATCCAATAATGCGTGATGTGTCACCTGAAGGAAAGTACTCCAGAAATTTATCTTTTGGACAATTCTTTAAAGCTATTGGATCCTTGTCAGGAGCGTTAATACCTCTTATGGCAGCTAAATATTGGGATTTAGATTGGAAAATTTTATTCCCAATTTATTCTGTGGTTCTATTAGTCGCAGTAATCTATTTGTATGTTGTTAAAATTGATGAACAAAAGGATGAGGCTGCAACTCCTGCTTCATTTGGTTCAGTATTGGCTCTGCTTAAAAATCCATATGTGTTTTTTATGGTATTGGCAATTTTTCTTTATGTAGGGGCTGAAGTTAGTATGAGTGCGAAACTGCCAAATTACTTAGCGCATCAGTTCAATTATGACATTAAGGAATTGGGGCTATGGGGAACTTTGTTTTTCTTTCTGGCATTAATGACAGGTAGATTTTTAGGAGGAGTTATTTTAAATTGGATGTCTCCAACTAGATTTTTGAAGGTGACCACTATAATAGCTATGCTTGGTATTTTAGGATTATATGTAGCACCAAGTGCAGTGGTAGGTTTTGTTTCTATTTTCCTTATTGGATTAGGATTTGCAAATATTTTCCCTTTGGTATTTTCTATCACAATCGATGCAATGCCTGATCGAAGCAATGAAATTTCCGGCTTAATGGTAACAGCAATTATTGGTGGAGCATTTGTGCCATTGATTTTTGGTGCTGTAGCAGATATCTTTTCATTAATGGCTGGTTTTGTGGTAACATTGGTTTGTATCGGATATATTTTCGGTTTATCGTTTTATAAAAGAAAGTAACAATAAGAATGAATATTTGGAGAGATGAAAGAGTTGTAATGACTCTTGATGCAGGAGGAACAAATTTTGTTTTCTCGGCTATGAAAAGTGGGGAAGAAGTAGTTGAGCCAATTAGAAAACCATCAAATGCAGACAATTTGGATTTGTGTTTGCAAACCATTGTTGATGGATTTCAAGAAGTGTCCAATAAATTGAGTGAAAATCCAGTTGCAATTAGTTTTGCTTTTCCTGGTCCGGCAGATTATAAAAATGGTATTATTGGTGATTTGCCCAATTTGCCAGCATTTAGGGGAGGTGTTGCATTGGGACCAATGCTACAGGAGAAGTTCAATATTCCCGTATTTATTAACAACGATGGTGATTTATTTGCATATGGTGAAGCTCTAGGTGGTGTTTTACCAGAGATTAATAGCAAGTTGGTACAGGCAGGAAGTCCAAAACGATATAAAAATCTTGTTGGAGTTACTTTAGGAACTGGCTTTGGTGGTGGTTTGGTCCACAACGATGAATTGCTAATTGGAGATAACTCAATAGCTACTGAGGTTTGGCTAACAAGTAGTCGTATTTATCCAGAACGTTTTGCCGAAGAAGGAATTAGCACAAGAGCCATACAAAGAGAGTTTCTTTCTCGTGCAAAAAGCGAATATCCTAAAGATTTAATGCCAAAAGATGTTTACGATGTGGCAATGGATCAAAATAATCCGGATAATGCTGCAGCATTGGAATCATTTAAAATTTTTGGAAAATGTTTGGGCGATAGTGTAGCCAACTTATTGACAATTACAGATGGAGTAGCTGTTATTGGTGGTGGTCTTACAGGTGCACATGATTTGTATATGCCAGCAGCATTGGAAGAAATGAACGGCAAATGTTATACTTCGAATGGTGATTCTTTACCAAGATTAGTTCAGAAAGTATACAATATCGATAATGAAGATGAATTCGCAGAGTTTGCGGCAGATCATTCAAAAGATATTAAAATTCCAGGAACAGATAAAACAATAAAATATGATCCAAACCCTCGTTTGGCTGTATGTTCTAGTAAATTAGGAGCAAGCAAAGCCATTGGTATTGGAGCTTACGCATTTGCATTGAAAAATTTGTAGTAGTAGTGTGATATCCGGATTGAGAATTTAATAATACTCTTTCCGGATTTTTTTACATCAATATTCAAGTTTAGTTATAAAAAAGCCTGACGCTTTATGTGTCAGGCTTTTTTTTATTTGATTAATTGTCCTTCGTTACAATATCCTTAAATGTAAATTGATATTCCTCGTTGTAGAATTTCAGATATAGTTTCCTGTAGTGCTCAAATGTTTCTATTGCCAAACTGTGTTTTCCTTGCGATGCCAACAAATAACACTTTGTTTTTAAGGCAGTTTCATTCATTTGATCAAATTCGAATATTACATTGGATATGGCAAGACTAATTGCTTTGTCAAGACTTTCATTTTTAAGAATATCTTCTAAAGTACTTACAATTAAGCCTGTATTTGAATCTTTAAATGAATCTAACCATTCTGGGAAGATATCTTGAAGCATTGAACCTCGTTGAAGAATGATGATGATTTCAGCTAAATTTTCAATATTGCCATGTTCTCGTATCAATTTTATAGCATTTCGTACATATTCTAAATCGCAGAATATATTTTCAGGAAGAAGGATTTTCCAATAATTATTATCAAAAACAACTTCAGCTCCTGACAAATCTTCAAGAATACCTCTCAATTTTTTGATATTAACGCCTCTATTGTTTTTTGCGTTGCTTTCCGACTTATCAGGCCATAAATATTCTTGTATTCTTTTTGAGGATATTCCTTTTCCTTCATTAATTGTATTTAAGAGGATCAATAGAAATAGTTCTTTTAGGGTTGGGCTAAATCTATAAGTAATATCTTTTCCTTTATTATCAAAAACCTGAAATCCACCAAATAATATAATAGCATTCTGCTTTGGAGCTTCATAATCAGATATTGGAGCTTCAAATATTTCTGTGGAGGTATAAGTTGTTTGTATTGCAGTTGCCTTACGATCTATTCTAACTTTCTTGATTACAAAAAATCCTAAAAGGAGAATGCAAACAACCAGTACAGAGTAAAAAATCTTAACCGAAAGAGGTAATCCTACACCGTTAATATCGAAATTATCTTTATTTCCCGGTTCGTAACTTATCGTATAGATATTAACCTCATGGCTCGAATCTTCTTTTTTATGAGAGGTAATTGCGATGAGTTTATTTTCACTATTCCAATAGTAAAGGTCAGCAAAAGAATCAATATCAAGGAAATTGTATGGGATGCTATCACCTATAAATGCAATTCCTGGCTCTTTTATAGAACCTTTAATTGCCCTTAAATAAGTACGTTGTTTTGTTGATGGAAACATTAAAGTATAGAAACTGCTATCATTGGCAGTTACTTTCATATTATTAATTGGAAGATACTGAAATTGGTCGTCACAATTGTAGTCCCATAAATGTGTTATTTCTTGATTTTTGAAATCAATTTTATGCAAATCGTAATAAAATTCTTTTCCTAAGATTTGCTTGCCCATAGAATTTCCTAAACCTCCAAAAATGTAGTAACAGTTCGAATTTTTCCCAGACTGTCCTAAAGATGCAAGATACCTTGGCTTAATTGTATCTCCAGAAAAGACTAATTTATCCCAATTGTTGGTTTCTGGATTAAATGATAGGATATCATTGAAATAAGAATAATAACCATATCCACATATTGTTGTGATATTTTTAGTTTTAGGATGAAGTAACTTGTTGTGATGCCATAGTTTAGGAGTGTCATCCTCAGTAGACTCTTTTTGGTTGTTCCATGAATTGGTAATTGAATCATAGGAGGAAATCATGTTCTGGTTATAGCTGTAAGTAGTTATGTCTCCATTCTTGTTATAAATAATTTGCTGGGCTTTTTCAAAACAAGGAAAGCCATCAACCTTTTCATTTACAACTGTGAGAGTTTTTGTTAATGGATTAAAGCTTTGTATTGTACCATCCATGAAAATGAATTTGATTTGTTCATTTTTCTTGTCGTACAACAAAGATGGTAATGAAGAGAAATTTAAACTTTGAATTTTTTCCCACTTATTGTGATAATCAATTACCCAATCTGGATTATAGACTTTAGCGGTTTTGCTTGAGAGAAGATCTTTGACTAAGAAATTATCCGTTTTTTTGAATGGCCATAAATGTTTAGGTGCTCCATCAATTCTAATGCTTAAATCTTTTATCGAAATAGAAGGCACTTCATCAATAAAGAATCCATATTTATTTATTACACCCAATGATAATGCAAAATCAGAATTTTGAGGAAAATTAATATCTGATTGCAGTTTTTTGTCTGCAAATTGGAGATTAATTCTATTATTAATCGCATCTATATGTAGTTCAAAATCAATCCATCGGTTGTTTTGTATTTCTTCTTTGTTTAGGTCTAAATGAAATTTTGTTTCGCGCTTATTGTGTATTACAAATAAGTCTGGCATTCGATAGGTAACCTGAATTAGATTTTTATTATTGGCTTCTTTAAGTGAAAGGATTTCGCCATAATGTGTTTCAGATTCTCGAAAAGATAAATTAAAATGAATTGTAAAGTTATTGGTATAGGAAATATTGCCATTGTGTGTAATATCAATGCCAGTTCGATTTTCTTTGTTTACTTCATTAGATTTAAAATAAACTCCATGATCTGCAAATAAATCTGGAATCAAAACTAACAGAAGAATTAAGCAATTGATTAATCGCATTATTTAATAAGAGAGAGTTGGTTAATAATTAAAATCCTTTGTGAAAATCAAAGATATTCAAATCTTATTACAGAATGAAGAAAGTTGTTATAAAAAACTTGTAGAAGGACTAATTTATAAGGTAATTTGCAGAATACCTACAAGCTTAAAATCACCTGAAAATTTCACTTTCTTAATAATATTGAGAATACAGTAATTCGATTTTTCATCTCAAAAAAAACATATTAGAAATAATTGGCGTAAACGACAGAAAAACAGCGTTTAACAGAGTGGTTAATGTATTTGACTTGGTGATTAATTCAATATTAATCGTGAATTAATACGTTTGCGCTAATATTGGCTTCAGAAAATTTCACATGATTTTGTGTTCATTGTATAATTAATATTTACTAACTATGAAGAAATGCTATTTAAGTAATCTTTATTCCAGCTTAACCAACCCATTAAGTTTTGGAAGGAAGATTAGTAGTTTAGCTTTGCTAGTTGCGGTTTTAGGTTCGCCATTTGCTGCAAATGCAAACGTTAACAGTTTATTTGAAGACAATTCAACCGTAGCTGTGCAGAAAACTGTGACAGGTACGGTAATTGAAGAGTCTGGAATGTCACTACCTGGTGTGTCTGTGGTTGTAAAAGGTACAACAGTTGGTACTGTAACTGATGTTGAAGGTAAATTTCAAATTGCTGCCGACGAATCAAGTGTATTGGTATTTAGTTTTGTTGGAATGACAACTCAGGAAATTACAGTAGGATCTCAATCTGTAATTGATGTTGTTATGGCAGCTGATGCTTTGCAGGTAGATGAGGTAGTTGTTACAGCTCTTGGTATTAAAAGAGAAAAGAAAGCTTTAGGTTATGCAGTGCAGGATGTTAAAGCTGATGATTTAACCAAAGGTGGTGATGGCGACCTTGTGAGTTCATTACAAGGAAAAGTTGCCGGTGTACAAATCAATCAAACCGGAGGTGGTGTTGGTGGTTCCTCTAGAATTGATATTAGAGGTGTAAGTTCACTTGTTGGTAACAATGAGCCATTGTGGATTGTTGATGGAGTACCTTTCGATAATGGAAACTCAAACGATGGATCAGTTTGGGGGGGTACCTCAAGAGCAGGTGGTGCTTTTGATCTAAATCCGGATGATATTGAATCAGTTTCTGTACTGAAAGGTGCCAATGCTGCAGCTCTATATGGAGAGCGTGGTGGTAACGGTGTAATTTTAGTAACTACCAAAAAAGGAAAACGCAACAAAGGTTTAGGTATTAACTATTCAGGAAGCATGACTTTCTCTGAAGCTGCTTACATGTTGGATCTTCAGGATAAATATGGTCAAGGTATCAATGGTGAATATTATGCTGATGAAACTTCTTCATGGGGACCTGAAATGACAGGCCAGCAGGTTGAATCATGGACAGGAGAAATGACTTCTTTCGAAGATCAGGGTAACCTGTTGGAGGATTTCACAAGAACAGGAATCACTCATAAGCATAACATCTCTTTCTCAGGTGGAAATGACGAAGGTGCATTCAGAATGTCTTTGGGTAAGGATATCATCAATGGTATCTATGACAATCACGAGGTTGAAAAAACAACATTTGATTTGCGTGCAGACTATGATATCAACTCATGGTTAAACATTGATACTAAGTTATCTTTTTTCCTTACAGAAGGAAAGCAGAGACCAGAAGTGGGAAATTACAGTTATGTAAGCTACTTCAATACAATGCCTCGAAATATTCGTACACAGGATTTGAAACCGGGATACGATATTATTGCTGGTAAGCATGTTGAGAAGATTTACTCAGATGCGAGCCCGGGAAACAGAAACCCGTACTTCCTACAGGAGCAATATGTGAACAACGATAAGAAGAACAGAACTTTTGGTTTCGTTGCAGCAAATGTAAAACTAACATCAGACTTGAAAGCAAAGTTTAAGTATGGTATGGATTTCTTCCAGTTTGAATCTTTAGATGGATACCAGTACGCTGATAACATCAATCCAAACCGTCCGGATTATAATCCAACTCAATCGAACTTCAAAGAAGAGAACTACGAGTTCTTGTTGTCTTATAATAAAGATTTGAACGAAAACTTTACTATTAGCTTAAATGTTGGTGCAAATACAATGAAGCGTCACTTTAAGCAGTTAAGATCTTTCTCTGGTAAGCTTTCATCTGAAGATGATTTTTATTTGGGTGCGGGATCAAATATTAAAGCTGTTGAGAGCATTACAGAATCAGAGGTGCGATCAATGTACGGATTTGGTCAGGTAGCATATAAGAATATGATTTTCCTTGATTTCACAGCTCGTAACGACTGGTCTTCAACGCTTACATCAGCAGATACTGAATTTGACAATTCATATTTCTATCCATCGGTTAGTTTAAGTGCTCTGTTATCAGAGATGTTCGAATTACCGGAATTTGTTTCTTATGCTAAAATTAGAGGTTCTGTTGCACAGGTAGGTAAGGCTGCTGATCCATACCAAACAAGTCAGACTTACAAGATTGAAAGTGGTGACTTTGACCTTTCAAAAGGAAAAGTGCCTGAAGTATTGGTGAACAAAGATCTTAAGCCTGAAATTTCTACTTCTTGGGAAGTTGGTACTGATATCCGTTTGTTCAAGAATAGAATTGGATTAGATTTTACTTATTACCAGGAAGATACTAAGAATCAGATCTTGAAATTGGCTACTGACCAGACAACTGGTTATCCATACCGTTTGATCAACGCAGGTTTGATTCGTAACGAAGGGGTTGAGGTAATGTTGACAACTGTACCGGTTAAAACAAAAGACTTCAAATTGACTTTAGGTTTCAACTTTGCAAAGAACAAAGGAACCCTGGAGGAACTTTACGAAGATATGCCGGTTTACAAGTTTGAAGACAACGAAGGTTTTGTTGGATTACCAGGTAAGAGATTGGGTATCATCAGAGGTTCTAAATATGAAAGAAACGAAAAGGACCAAATCATTGTTGACGACAAAGGATTAATGAAATTATCCAATGAAGAGCACAACATTCTTGGTAATGTTCAGCCTGACTGGACAGGAGCAATCAATTTGAATGCTGAATACAAAGGATTCTATGTATCTGCTTTGGTATCTATCCAGCAGGGTGGTGACATTCTATCTACTTCAGAACAAGCTGCTGTTTCTTCAGGTACGGCAGAGCGTACAGCTCAGAACAACAGAATGGCATTATTTGTTGACGGTGTAACCTCTGATGGTGGTGCGAACAATGTAATGGTTTCGGCTCAGGATTATTGGAGAAAAGTTGCTCAGGCTGACGAAGAATTTCTTTATGATGCCTCTCATGTTAAACTAAAAGAACTTGCAATTGGTTACAATCTTCCAAAATCAATTTTAAATAGAATTCCCAATAATCCTATTCAGTCAGCAAGAGTGTCACTTATCGGTCGTAACCTTTTCTACTTTCATAAGAACACTCCTGGAACTGCACCAGATGCAAGTGCATACAGCTCAAGTTACTTAGCTCAGGCTTATGACTTTGCTCCGGTACCATCTGTTCGTACATACGGATTTTCACTTAATCTTGGTTTTTAATTGTAAAAGAAGAACAACATGAAATTTAATAATTATATATACGCACTGCTTGGAATACTGCTGTTTAGCCAAGCTTGTTCCGATGATTTTGGAGATATGAATGTTCCTTCGGATTCAGCAACACAGGTTGAACCAAGATTCTTTCTTCATGATATGCAAATGCAGGTATTTGCTAACTATCAGCGAAATGTAAACTTATATCCTGATTTATATTCTCAATACTGGGCAAATACGGTTTCTGGATTTGGTTCTCCACGTTACGAATATGTTGATGGTTGGATCGGAAATCAGTGGAAAGAGTTCTATACTAGTCAGGTGCCTAAGTCAATCGCAATTAGCGATGCTTATGGTGATGATCCTTATTATGTAGATGCTATTGCAATCAAGGAAATTTGGATGTGTTACTTCTGGTCACGTATTACTGACTCATATGGTGATGTTCCTTACTTTGGAGTTGGTAAAGGTGAATCTGTAGTTTACAGTACCCAGAGCGAGGTATATACAGATTTATTTAAGCGTTTGGACAATGCTGTAAACAGCATTACAGGTGATGCTGCTCAGTATGAGTACTCAGACGGATATGATTTGATTTATGATGGAGATGCACTACAGTGGAGAAAATTTGGTAACTCACTTCGTTTGAGATTGGCAATGAGAATTTCAAATGTTGATGCTGAAAAAGCAAAAACAGAAGCATTGGCTGCAATTAACGGACCAGGTGGAGTTTTTGATTCAAATGCAGACGTTGTTAAAGTTCCTATGTGGAGCAAAGGTTGGAATGACTACTTGCACCAAATGGGTTGGAGCTGGAACAACATTCGCATGTCGAAAACAATGTCTGACTACTTGTACAATACATCAACTGTGGGTGAAGATCCAAGAACACCATTCTGGTTTACTTACCAAAGAACTGTAGATGATGAAAAAGTTGGACAGACTAAAGAGCAGGTTGGTAAAGAAAAATACTACGGATTGGAGAATGGTTACAATACTGTTCCTGCAAAGGTAAAAGAGGATTTTGCAACTATTAATTTATCGGGCGGCTACATTGATTTTGCAGGTGATGGCAAAGAACACAAAATGTATTGTCCTGTAATGTTCTTCTCGGAAGTACAATTCTTAAAAGCGGAAGCAGCACTTAGAGGATGGATTAGTGAAGATGCAAATGCGCTTTACTTAGCTGGAGTGCAGGCTTCAATGGACTACGTGGGTGTTTCTTCTTCAGATGCTACGGATTACATTAATGGATTAACAAATCTTGATGGTTCTGATGAAAACAAGCTAAAGCAGATTATTACTCAAAAATGGATTGCTAACTTCCCGAATGGTGTTGAAGGTTGGGCCGATTTTCGTAGAACGGATTATCCTGATATTTCTCTACCTCTTGACGGAGTTAGTGGTAGTTCAACTGTGGCCGCTAACACTTGGGTGAAGCGTATTCGTTACCCAAACAATCAGCATGAGCAAAACGGTGCAAACATTCCATCAGCATTGAACACTAAAGATACTGACCGTATGGATATTCGTTTGTGGTGGGATACTGCTGACACTAAGGAAAAATCCGGAGGATTAATGAATAGTAACTTTTAATCATTGCAGACTTGAGGCTTAAAAGTTTAATTCAATAATTCTTAAGCCTCATACCTAAATTTTTTAAAGTATGAGAACAAATAAAATACATATAAAATTCTTATCCATGCTTACTGTAGTTGTAATGCTATTTGGCCTTGCAGCTTGTGACGATGATGATAAGAGTGCAGGAAATGTTGATCTTGCATCATTAACGCAATTAATAACTGAGGCAAATGATTTAATTGCCAATAGCGAAGAGGGTACAACACCAGGGAAATTCAAGCCGGGATCGAAAAAAGAATTACAGGATGTTTTGAACTGGGTAGATTGGAAAATGGCCCGCGCAAAAGATCAGAGTGATGTTACCGATGCGGCAACAAAACTTCAGATTTACATCGATAAATTCAAAGGAAACATTGTAAAACTGGCTATTCCTTACATTGCTCAGGGTAACAATACTTACATTGGTATTTCTGATAATATCCTACCAATATTTAAAGAGAGTTTTACTATTGAGTGTTGGATGTATGTTGTAGACTTAGATCAAAGAGGTTATTCAAATAATATTTTTGCTACTGAGCAATCAGGTCCTGACAGTGGTTTTGTAATCCGTTATTTTAGTGATGGTAACATCCACTTGAATGTTGGTGACGGTAGTGGTTGGAATACCATTGAAACCGGAGGTGGCGTGATTCGTGCCGGAGAATGGATGCATATTGCTTTTGTGAATGAAATTACCAGTCAGAAATTGTATGTGAATGGTGCTGAAGTTCTTTCTCAGGAGAAAGGTTATAAACCAGCTCCAGAGGCATCATTTTGGTTAGGAAATGGTCCAACTTGGTCCGACCGTGTAATGAATGGTATGATGAAGGATGTAAGAGTTTGGAAAGGTGCCAGAACAGCAGCTCAAATTGATGATAACAAAGAGGCAATATTGGAAGGAACAGAGGAGAATTTGGCAATGTTTTTCCCATTTAATGCTGATTTGGGAACAGAATTCAAAGACAATACCAATACATATACAGCAACATTAAAAGGTGAAGTTAGCTGGTTAGTTGATGGAATTCCTCCTGTAATAGAATTGGATTACTCTACTTTAACAACAGCAAAAACAAACGCATTGACATTGAAAGATGAGGTTGTTGAGGGAACTAATACCGGAGATTATCCTGTTGGAACTAAAGATTATTTACAGTCATTGGCAAATGATGCTGATGATAAAATTGCTAATGCAAAACGTCAAGATGAAATTGTTGATCTTGCTGATGCGATAGAGGCAAAAATAGAATTGGTAAAAGAATATTTAGTAGCTGACGCAACAGGTGTATATGTTGATCGTGATGATTCAGATGCAATAGGTTTCAGAATTACACCTAACTACACTCCACAAGGAGATTACACTGTTGAGTTTGATGTGCGTGTGAAGTCATTGGGTATGTACGGAACAGGAGAATTCTTTAACAATGGTAACTACGGTATTTGGGTTTATGGTTACACGGAGTTAACTGAAGAGGCATTATTGTCATCAGGTGGACTTTGGAACTTTACCAATGCAGGAAGTGGCTGGCAAGGACCAAAAGCTGAAGCACTTTCAATCAAGTCTGGGGTGTGGCAGCATGTTGCTATCGTTCATGATAACACAGCTAGAACAACAACTTTATATGTTGATGGCGAAGAAAAAGGTGTTCAAACCGATATAGGAGCTCCTGAAGTTTCAGGTTGGGGAGAAATGTGGCTTGGAAACGGTTGGGGTAAAATGCATGGTTCTATCAAAGATTTCCGTCTATGGGATGTTGCACGCGATGCTGCTGATTTAGATGCAGATATCGATGGTACTGAGGCTGGACTAAATGCTTATTTCCCACTAAATAAAGTTGGTGGTGTTAAGTTTAAAGATGTTACCGGTAACTATCATGGAGAGATGAGAGGTATTACTTGGAATGTTGACTAGTAGTAGCGATTAATCATCATATAACTTGGAGTTGCCTTTTGGGCAACTCCAAGTTTCAATAATTTTTAAAGTAGGAAAACTGATCATATTGATCAAAAGAAACGGGTTTGCTTCTACCAACATAAAAAGAAGGATTGTTTTGTAGCCTTTTCTCAAAAGGTGTATTAATTTAGACAAATATTAGAGCGATAAGCTTATTATATATCAACCTTATTACAGAACCTTATAGTAAAACCAAATGCAAAAATTTAAATCAATCAAAACACTAGGATTGTCATTATTGTTAGGTGCATTTGCCTCCTGCCAGCTAGCTGGAGGTAGCACAAATGATGATAGTTTAACGCAATATGTCGACCCATATATTGGATCGGGTGGACATGGTCATGTGTTTGTAGGAGCCAGTGTACCTTTCGGGGCAATTCAAGCTGGACCAAGCAATTTCCACAAAGGATGGGATTGGTGTTCATCTTATCACTATTCAGATAGTATTATCAAGGGATTTTCACATCTGCATTTGAGCGGAACTGGTTGTACCGACTTGGGGGAGTTTTTAATTATGCCAGCTGTAGGTGAATTGAAAATAAATCCTGGTTCTCAAGAAAATCCAGAAGAAGGTTATGCTTCCTATTACAGTCATGATACTGAAAAAGCCGAAGCAGGTTATTATAAAGTGTTTTTGGATACCTATAATGTAGGTGTTGAAATGACAACTACCGAAAGGGTTGCGATGCATCAAATTACCTATCCAAAATCAGAACAATCCAGATTGATTATTGATTTAAAAGAAGGTAATGGAGATCAGGCAACAGAAACTTTCTTTCATAAGGTAAATGATACAATTGTGGCAGGCTATCGCTTCTCAAAGGGTTGGGCTGCAGATCAACGTGAGTATTTTGCAATGGTTTTGTCAAAGCCAGTTAAAAATATCATGGTTTATGATGCAGATAAAAAATTAAATGGGGATGCAGGAAAAGGGAAAGCAATCAAAGCCTTTCTTAATTTTTCCACAGAGTCATTTGAGAAACTTCAGGTGAAGTTTGGAATGTCTCCAGTTAGTATGGAGAATGCTTTGCTGAATATCAAAACAGAAATGCCAAATTGGAATTTCAATGAGATTCTTGCTGCGAACAAAGCCAAATGGAATAAAGAACTTGAAAAAATTCATATCGAGACTCAAAATGAGAAGGATAAAAGAGTATTCTATACTGCTATGTATCATACACTAATTGCTCCTAACATTTTCGATGATGTGAACGGTGATTATAGAGGAACCGATAAAAAGGTTTACAACAATACCAGTAGTACCAATTACACTTTATTCTCATTATGGGATACTTATAGAACTGCCCATCCGCTTTACACAATCACACAACAGGAAAGGGTACCCGATATGATCAATTCAATGCTTGAAATTTACAAGCACCAGGGTAAGCTCCCAGTTTGGCATTTACGAGGAAACGAAACCAATACGATGGTTGGATATAGTGCAGTACCAGTAGTAGTGGATGCCTGCCTTAAAGGCTTCACAGGTTTTGATATCAATTTGGCATATGAAGCTGTGAAAACTACTGCAATGGGTGATTTTGAACCAGGCGTTAAAGAATTGCAGAAGTACGGATACATTCCTTGCGATATGATGCACGAATCGGTTGCAAGTGCCATGGAATATGCGATTAGTGATTGGGGAATTGCTCAGTTGGCGAAAAAGTTAGGTAAACAAGAAGATGCTCAGTATTTTACAGAACGAGCTAAAGCTTACCAAAAATATTTCGATCCAAATGACAAATTCATGAAGGGTAGAATGAAAGATGGTAGTTGGAGAACTCCATTCGATCCTGTATCTGCCCAACATAGAGTAAATGATTACTGTGAGGGAAATGCTTGGCAATACCTTTGGTTAGTTCCTCAAGACCCGGAAGGACTAATTCAATTGTTTGGAGGTGATAAACCATTTATAACAAAACTAGACAGCTTATTCTCTATTTCTTCAGACTTGGAAGAAGGAGCTTCTGCCGATATTACTGGATTGATTGGACAATATGCTCACGGTAATGAACCAAGTCATCACATTACCTATTTGTATGCATTTGCAGGAGAACAGTACAAAACTGCTGATAAAGTAGATTATATCCTTAACGAATTGTATACCGATAAGCCTGATGGATTATGTGGTAATGAAGACTGTGGTCAAATGTCAGCTTGGTATGTAATGTCGTCGATGGGTTTTTATCCAGTAAATCCTTCCAATGGTGCTTATGTATTTGGTAGACCTTTATTTGATAAAGTAAGCATTAATCTAAGTGAAGACAAGTCATTTACCATACTTGCCAATAATAATGGTAAGGAGAATATGTATATCCAGTCGGTAAAATTAAATGGACAGGATTATACCAAGTCATTCATTACTCATAAAGATATCATGAATGGTGGAGAGTTGGTGTTTGAAATGAGTCCAAAACCAAATAAAGAATTTGGTTCGAAAATGATGGATAGACCGAAATCAGTTGTATACTAAGGAATCAAGAAAATTATTGTATTGATTTTAATTGAAGAAAACAGTTGTATCACTTGTTGATATAAGTACTAAAAGATAAAAATGAAGAGAGCAAATATTCTATTAATTCTGATAGCATTTTTGGCATCGTGTGTGGGTGAAAAAGAGGCGATAAAATCCAATGAAATTTCAAGTGTAGATATGGTGAATCCGTTAATGGGAACAGATTCTGAACATGCACTTTCCAATGGAAATACTTATCCTGCCATTGCAGTGCCATGGGGAATGAATTTTTGGACGCCGCAAACCGGTAAAATGGGAGATGGTTGGACTTATGCTTACGATGCAAAGAAAATTCGTGGTATAAAACAGACACATCAACCTAGTCCATGGATTAATGATTATGCAGCTTTTTCATTCATGGCTGTTACAGGAGAGTTAAAGTTTAAAGAAGATGAACGTGCTTCTTGGTTTTCGCATAAGGCTGAGGATGCTAAACCATATGCTTACGAAGTTTATTTGGCCGACTATGATGTAAAAGCAGAAGTAAGTCCAACGGAACGCGCTGCTATTTTTCGATTTACATTTCCCGAAAATGATAATTCATACATTCTGTTAGATGCTTATAACGAAGGTTCGGAGGTGAAAATTCTTCCTGAAGAAAGAAAGATTGTAGGTTATTGTCGCAACAACAGTGGTGGTGTGCCAGATAATTTTCATAATTACTTTGTAGCCGAATTCGATAAGGATTTTGAAATTGTTCATACCTGGAATGGCGATAAATTAAAATCAGGATCCAAAGCTGCTTCTGGCGATCATGTTGGTGCGGTTATTGGATTTAAAACTAAAAAGGGTGAAGAGGTTCACGTAAAAGTGGCATCTTCGTTTATTAGTAAAGAGCAAGCTCAATTAAATTTATCAAGAGAAATTGGGAATAAAAACTTTAATCAGGTTAAAAAAGAAGCAAAACAAGCCTGGGAAAAGGAATTCGCCAGAATTAAAGTAGAAGGAGGAACAGATGATCAATTGAAAACATTCTATTCCTGTCTTTATAGAGTGTTATTGTTCCCAAGAAAATTTTATGAATACAACGAAAAAAATGAAATAGTTCATTACAGTCCTTATAATGGTGAAATACTGCCTGGCTATATGTTTACAGATAATGGCTTTTGGGATACATTCCGGGCAGTATTTCCATTTTTTACAGTGATGTATCCAGACCTGAATGCTCAAATTATGGAAGGATTGGTTAATACTTACAAAGAGAGTGGATGGTTACCAGAATGGGCAAGTCCTGGACATCGAGGTTGTATGATTGGGTCCAATTCCGCATCCCTTATTTCAGATGCTTATTTAAAAGGGATTCGTGGATATGATATTGAGACTTTGTATGAGGCAATTGTAAAAAATACAAACGGATATAACAAAGAGATTACCTCAGTGGGTAGATATGGTGCAGAATACTACAACAAATTGGGGTATGTGCCTTACAATGTTGGGATTCATGAAAATACTGCAAGAACATTAGAGTATGCTTATGCTGATTTTTGTGTTTGGAAACTGGCACAGGAGCTAGGTCGTCCGCAGGAAGAAATCGATCTTTTTGCCCAAAGAGCTCAGAATTTTAAGAATGTATTTGACAAGGAATCTGGACTAATGCGAGGTAAAAATGAAGATGGAACCTTCCAGACACCATTTAATCCGTTAAAATGGGGTGATGCATTTACCGAAGGAAACAGTTTGCATTATACATGGTCGGTTTTCCAGGATATTAATGGTTTAGTTGATTTGATGGGTGGAAAAGAACAGTTTATTTCTACTTTGGACGGAGTATTTGAAATGCCTCCAAAATTTGATGATTCATACTATGGATTTACCATCCACGAAATTCGTGAAATGCAAATTGTAAATATGGGAAACTATGCCCATGGAAATCAACCAATTCAGCATATGATCTACTTGTACAATTTTGTGGGTCAACCATGGAAATCCCAAGCAAGAGTTCGAGAAGTGATGGACAAATTATATACTCCTCAAGCTGATGGTTATTGCGGCGATGAAGATAATGGACAAACTTCCGCTTGGTACGTGTTTAGTTCTATGGGATTTTATCCTGTATGCCCTGGAACTGACGAATATGTTTTTGGATCACCACTATTCGATAAGGTGACCTTAACATTGGAGAATGGAAACACCTTTACTATTTCGAGTTCAAACAATTCAAAAGAAAATGTATTTGTAAACAATGTAAGCCTCAATGGAAAGTCATACAATTTGAATTACATCAAACACGAAAACATTCAGAATGGAGGAGAACTGAACTTTGAAATGTCGGATCAACCCAATAAGGAAAGAGGGAGCAAAGCTGACGCTTATCCTTACTCAATGAGCAATCAGAAATAATCCACTAATTTGGGAAGCCAAAGGAATAATATGCATTAAACCAGTTAATGATTCGATTACCATCTTAGGTATTTACTCAGGTTTACTGTTATTCCTTTGGCTTTTTATTTTAATACAAGTCTATGAAAACAAGAATACTATTCCTGGTATGCATTTTATCTTTTTCTCTTTTGGTATCAGGAGCAGAGAAAAAAGAGAAGGGGGTTAAGATTAGCTATGAGCAATACAATCATGGTAAACTGGTTCCAGATAGAGGTGTAACAGCAACTGTTATCAATGGGATCGTGGAATTATCAAACTCCTCAAAGGTTGAAAGCTTCTTTATTAATTACAAGTCAAAGAGTGTGGTGAAGGTGCTAAACCTTAAAGATGGACAATTTCAGCAAATTACACCATTTTCAGAATTACCTACAGCAAAAGAAACCAACGAGAAGGAGACCATTTTAGGTTATGAATGTAAAAAAGCCAGTTTCCTTATTTTTTCAAATAGAGTTGATGTTTGGTATACTACCGATGCAAAAGTAAGTGCTTCGCCTTCCTTATCTGTAATTATCGACAATGGATTGGTGTTAAAGTACGTGGTTAATGGGAATCGTACCATCCTGGCAAAATCTATTGAGAAAGAAAAGGGGGTTATGAATTACCCTGATGAAACAGCTGCTGAAATTAGCCAGGCCGTTTATCGGGAGTTAATTATTAAATCAAGGTACAAGACCATTCCTGTATTTGATAAGGAGCAGGTAAATTTCCAGGGAGGTATAACGAATCCTAAAGAAGAGATTCTCAACCATACCTATCGTTTTTCAAAGGGTACGGTGATCATGAAAAAGATTAAGTTACCTGACATGAACCCGGAAGGTAGTGTTTTCGTAAAGCTTACAAACTGGTCGAATGGAGATGCCTACGACAGAACAGGCTGTGTATTTACAATAGCGAACGATGATAAAAAGTCGATGCTAACAGCCCTGAAAAATGGAAAGGAAGAGCTACCTGTGTATATTGACAATAAGGGAGTGGAATACCAGGGTGTAGTGAGCGATGATACGTATTCTGTACCTGTAGAGCTGATGAGATTCTTTACCTCATTTGGAGTGGGACATTTTAATGAGAAGAGACCAATAAATAATTACAACTGGCAGGATTCCGTTGTCTACAAACAAGAAGTTACAGAATTAATTCCTTTACAAGAGGATGAAATTTGGATTGGTGTGTTCATTGGGAATTATGACAAGGGAGGTCATAAGGTGAGCCTGGAGTTGAATTATTATCCTCCGTTTGAAGATACTGCTGCGACAGAGAAATATATTCAACCACTATTTTATACTTTGAACGTGATGGAGGCAAGTGGTCAAAATTACGGTCGCATGTTTAAAAATGATACGCTATCGGTTCAATTCACTTTAGAGGAAGGTGTTGAAAATCCAAAACTCTTGTATACCACAACTGGTCATGGAGGATGGGGAAATGGAGATGAGTTTGTTCCCAAACTAAATAAGATTTTTATAGATGATAAATTGGTGTTTTCACACGTGCCATGGCGTAGTGATTGTGCCACATACAGAATGTCAAATCCGGCATCTGGAAATTTTGGAAACGGATTGTCAAGTAGTGATCTCAGTCGT
Source organism: Marinifilum sp. D714 (assembly GCF_030851345.1). Classification (GTDB taxonomy): domain Bacteria; phylum Bacteroidota; class Bacteroidia; order Bacteroidales; family Marinifilaceae; genus Marinifilum. The sequence goes on along the minus strand of NZ_JALPNU010000008.1, from coordinate 112,865 downwards.
TCCAATTGGTGTCCTGCAACCTTAACACCTCCTTATTATATCCCTCTTAGTAATTTAAAAGCAGGGAAGCACGTTATTAAGGTTGTAATTGACCAGGGAAACGATGAAGGATCAAGTTTTAACCACTGGAGTGTATCTGGAATTATTGTTGGCGATCAATAAGTCGATAACTGATCAAAGGCTTACGATTTTTATTGTAAGCCTTTGTTTTTACTGGTAACCCTTTAACCTCAAATACAATCATGATGAAAAGAAGAACTTTTTTAAAAAATTCACTACTATTTACAGGTGGAATAAGCCTGATAGGTACAAAAAGTTTGGCAATAAATAAAGATTTGAAATATATATCGAACAGACCGGAAGCAAAAAATAGAAAGTTTGTTAGTAAAGCTGTAGACCTTAAGATTGATGAGGTGAAAAAAGCCATCTCCAACCATGAGTTGGCCTGGATGTTCGAGAACTGTTTTCCAAATACATTAGACACAACGGTAACTTATTCTGAAGAAGATGGAAGACCTGATTCTTTTGTGATCACGGGAGATATTCATGCCATGTGGTTAAGAGATTCTACCGCACAAGTATGGCCATATTTGCCTTTGGTGAATGATGATGAACAGCTCCGAAAATTGTTCCAGGGCCTTATTAACCGACAAAGCAAATGCATCAATATCGACCCATATGCCAATGCGTTTAACAAAGGGGCAGAAGGTTCTCATTGGGAGAGTGATCAAACAGAGATGAAGCCTGAATTGCACGAGAAAAAGTGGGAAATAGATTCATTGTGTTATGCAATTAGGCTGGCTTATCATTATTGGAAGAAAACCAATGATACCACCTGTTTTGATGCTAACTGGGTAAAGGCAATGAAATCGATGGTGCGAACATTCCAAGAACAACAGCGAAAGGAAGGTAAGGGGCCTTACTCTTTTTTAAGAACAACGAGCAAACCTACCGACTCACAGCCAGGAAATGGTTACGGAAACCCTATCAATCCTGTTGGCCTTATTGTTTCTTCCTTCCGCCCGTCTGATGATGCTACCATTTTTCCATTTTTAATTCCATCCAACTATTTCGCGGTGGTTTCACTCAAACAGTTGACCGAGATCTTAAATTCTTTGGGCATTGAAAAGGAATTGTCAAAATCGGCTTTCCTGTTGGCAGAAGAGGTGGAAGTAGCTTTGGAGAAATATGCAAGTGCTGATCACCTTGCCTATGGTAAAACTTTGGCTTTTGAGGTAGATGGTTTCGGTAATCAGCTGTTTATGGATGATGCAAATATACCAAGCTTACTTTCATTGCCTTATTTGGGAGCAGTAGATCAGGAGTCTAAGCTGTATCAGAATACAAGAAAATTCATCTTGAGTAAAAATAACCCTTGGTTCTTCGAGGGAAAGGCTGCAGAAGGTATTGGAGGTCCACATGTTGGAGTAGACATGATTTGGCCAATGAGTATCATTATGAGGGCAATGACCTCAGACAATGATCAGGAGATTCTGAAATGTCTGAAAATGTTAATGAATACTCATGCAGATACAGGATTTATGCATGAAACTTTTCACAAAGACAAGCCGGAACACTTTACTCGTTCATGGTTTGCCTGGGCAAACACCTTGTTTGGAGAGTTGATTTTGAAGATTTACAATGAAAAACCTGAATTGCTAAAACGCATATAATAATGAATACATACTATCGATATCTATTTCTTTTTGTCTTGTGTGTTGTGTTTAGCTTTGGTGTGAATGCACAAACAAAACAAGAAGCAGGGTGGGTAATTGAAACAAATGATTACTCTGATTATACAGGTGTTGCCATTGCCAATGGACGCATAGGTCTGTTGCCATCCAAAGAACCAGGCAAAACGAAAGCCATTATTTTAAATCATGTTTTCGATAAAGAGTCAAAATATGGTGTGAGTAAGGTTTTATTGGGTATTAATTTCGCAAACCTTGAGATTGTTATTGAAGGGGATACATTAAAAGCTGACAATTGCACCTCATGGACTCAAAAGTTGGATATGAAAAATGCAGCTTTAACAAGCACCTGCAGGTTTAAGAATTATGCTGATTTTTCTTTCACTTTATATGCTTTGCGAGGCATGCCTTATACAGGCATGATCGATGTTGAGATTATTCCATTGATCAGAAATTTGAAAGTGCAGGTAGGGGGACAAATCGTTTGTCCTAACGAATATAAAAATGTTGAGTCTGGTTTCCGTGTAATGCAGGATTTGGATGCCAGAATGCCAGTTCTTCAAACCATAGCTGATAGTCCTTTTGGAAAACATCAAATGGCTACTTCTGCTACATTTATTTTCGAAGAGGAAACACCGGAATTAAAGCACAGCGTAAAAGGGGCATATCATCATGAGTTGGTTTTTACAAAGGAGTTGAAAAAAGGGGAGAAGTATTGCTTTGCCTGGGCTGGGGCCGTTTGTACCTCTCAAAATTTTGATGATCCCAAGAGTGAGTCTGAAAGAATGGTTGTTTTTCAGCTGTTGGGAAATAAAGAATCAGTAATCGAAAGACACCAGGAGCTGTGGGAAGAATTATGGCAAGGTGATATTGTAATTGAAGGAGATATAGAGTCTCAGCAGGATGTTCGCTTGGCTTTGTATCACTTGTATTCTTTCTCGAGAGATGATTCAAATTTGAGTATCCCGCCAATGGGCTTATCGGCTCAAGGCTACAACGGACATGTTTTCTGGGATACAGAATTGTGGATGTATCCGCCTTTGTTAGTGTTTAATCAGGATATTGCCCATTCACTTTTAAACTATAGATTTCACAGGCTTGAAAAGGCAAAAAAGAAAGCTGCCAACTTTGGATATGAGGGAGCCATGTTTCCCTGGGAGTCTGATGATACAGGTGAGGAGGCAACTCCAACCTGGGCTTTAACGGGAACTTTCGAACATCATATTACTGCTGATATTGGCATTGCCTTTTGGAACTACTACAGGCTAAGTAAAGACAAACAGTGGTTGAAGGAAGTTGGTTTTCCGGTATTGAAAGAGGTGGCTGATTTTTGGGTGAGTCGATCTGTTAAAAATGAAGATGGTTCATATTCCATCAATAATGTGGTGGGAGCCAATGAGTTTTATCATCATGCTGATGACAATGCATTTACCAACGGAGCTGCAAAAACAGCATTGGAATATGCAGTGAAAGCGGCAAAGGAGCTTGGCTTGCCTCCAAATAATCAGTGGAGTAAAGTGTCTCAGACTTTGCGATTTCATTATTTCCACAATGGAACAATGAGAGAAAACAGAACCTACAATGGGGAGGTAATCAAACAGGCTGATGTGAATTTATTGGCATATCCACTGAATATCGTGAGTAAGCCTGAAGATATTCGCAGGGACTTGGCTTATTATGAGCCAAAAATGGCACCGGAAGGACCAGCCATGTCTCATTCCGTATTGGCTGTTCTTTATGCCAGATTGGGAGAAGCGGATAAGGCATTCGAGTTATTTAAAAGAGCTTACGAACCAAATAAAAGACCTCCTTTTGGAGCTTTGGCTGAATCGGTATTTAGTAACAACCCATACTTTGGAACGGGTGCGGGAGGTATGCTGCAATCTGTGATTTTTGGTTTTGCAGGCCTAAAAATAACCGACGAGGGAATTGAGCAGGGTAGTACATGTCTTCCAAAACAGTGGAGAAGCTTGACCATTAAAGGGATTGGTTGTGATAAGAAAACATATGTGATTGAAAATTAATTTATGAGAGTAAGAGTAGTATTCCTCGCTTTGTGCGCTGGATTGATGAGTTTATCCTGTTCTTTGGATAATAGAGTGGAGGTGAAATCTCCCAATGGAGAATTGAAGTATGAATTACACGTTAACGATCAAGGTCATCTGTCCTATGAATTACTATTGGGACAAGCTAAGTTGATTAATGAATCTAAACTTGGCTTGGAAGCTACACAGAGCAGGCTTTCTATCGAAAAAGTAAAGATCGTTGATAAGAAAATTGTAGAAGTTGATGAGGTTTGGAGTGCTGTGTGGGGCCAAAACAAAAGAATCAAAAACAACTATAATCAGTTGGTTTTAGATTTGATTACCTCAAAAGGACTACAACTTCAATTACAAGTGAAAGTATATGATGATGGTGTTGGTTTCAGATATAAAATTCCTGAGCAAACAGGTATAGATAGCATTTTCATTACCGATGAAAAGACAGAGTTTAACCTGGCTCAAAATGGTACAGCCTGGTCTATTCCTGCTAATTTCGATAGCTATGAGATGCTATATCAAACTACTAAAATTGATGAGGTAAAAGGGGCCAATACTCCTGTAACCTTCAAAACCAATGATGGAGTTTATTTAAGTATCCATGAGGCAAACCTGACGGATTATGCAGGTATGACCTTGAAAAATACTGGAGGTACAAATTTCCAGGCAGAACTGGTGCCATGGCCCGATGGTGTGAAGGTAAAAGCCAAAGGAAGTGTAAAATCACCATGGAGAACCATTACCATAAGCAAATCGGCAGCGGGTTTGGTTGAATCGAATTTGATTCAAAATTTAAACGATCCATGTGCATTGGATGATACATCTTGGATTGAACCCATGAAGTACATTGGAATATGGTGGGGAATGCATCTTGGTGTAGAAACCTGGACCATGGGTCCAAAACATGGTGCCACTACCGAAAATATGAAAAACTATATCGATTTTGCTGCCGATCACAATGTTCAGGCAGTGCTTGCCGAAGGATGGAATACAGGTTGGGAAAATTGGGGGAAAGCACGTGCTTTTGACCAGCAAACTCCTTATGCTGACTTTGACTTTGATGAGGTGGTTCGATATGCAAATGCAAAAGGTGTGGAACTGATTGGACATCATGAAACTGGTGGCGACTATATTTACTATGAGGAGTGCATGGACAAGGCTTTTTCCATGCTAAGAGATAATGGTATTCGAGTTCTAAAAACTGGATATGCCGGTCCAATACCAAATGGTCATTACCATCATGGACAGAAGATGGTACAACACTACAGAAAGGTTGTGGAAAAGGCTGCAAAGTACAATTTAATGATCGACGCTCATGAACCGATTAAAGCAACTGGGATCAGCCGTACTTATCCCAACATGATGACTCGCGAAGGTGCACGAGGAATGGAGTGGAATGGTTGGAGCGAAGGAAATCCTCCGGAGCATTACGTGATTCTTCCTTTTACCAGATGCCTGGGTGGACCTATTGATTATACACCAGGTACATTTGATATTCTTTACAAAAACAGGAAGGAATACACCAAATGGAACAGCAATGATAAAGGAAATAGCCGAGTGAATACAACGCTTGCCAAACAATTGGCCCTTTGGGTTTGTCTGTACAGTCCTTTGCAAATGGCATCAGATCTGGTAAGTAATTATGAAGATCAGCCAGCTTTTAAATTCTTTGAAATGCTTCCTGCCGACTTTGATGAATCAAAAGTACTATTGGCAGAAATTGGAGATGTATATTCGGTTGCACGCCGCAAAGGAAAGAGCTGGTATATTGGAACCGTTACCGACGAGAACAGTCGAAATACTGAAATTGAGTTATCCTTTTTAGAGGATGGTAGAAAGTATATGGCTAGCATTTTTGAGGATGGAGATAATGCAAATCTCGAAAATAACCCTACAGATATTAATATTCGAAAAGTAGAGGTTGATTCGAAAACTGTGTTGCCTGTAAAAATGATTGAAAGTGGTGGTCAGGCAGTTGCAATTGTTCCTGTTGTGAATTAATTTGTCATTGCAATTGATTAATGATTCAATTGGTAGATTAACCTCAATATTAATCACCATTTAATCTTGAATGCTTTATTTTGAATTATAGATTAGAAATTAGTAAACCGATCGGGAAAGAGCTTGGCTGGCGATAGTCCCGTTCGGTATTATTTTTAAACCCACGATTACAATAAAACCTAACTAATGAAACGCTTTATAGGAATTTCAATTCTACTGTTTTTTTGTTTTAACGGCTTTGGCCAATATACCGAGTATGTAAATCCCTTTATTGGAACTACGAATTTTGGGACTACAAATCCTGGAGCTGTAGTTCCCCGCGGAATGGTTTCCGTAACTCCCTTTAATGTTTCCGGATCTGATATCAATAAATACGATAAGGATGCACGTTGGTGGTCAACACCATACTCATGGGATAACTCTTACCTTACAGGATTTTCTCACGTAAATTTGAGCGGAGTAGGTTGTCCGGAACTTGGTGTTATTTTATTGATGCCTACAACAGGAAAGGTCAATGCAGATCACAAGCAATATGGTTCTGTAATGAAAAATCAGGAAGCAACACCTGGTTATTATGCTACAGAACTTGAAAAGTACCATATCAAGGCAGAATTGAGTTCTACAAAACGAACAGGAATCAGCCGTTATACTTTTCCAAAAGGAGAATCGAATATTCTATTAAACCTAGGTTTAGGATTGACCAATGAGGTAGGTGCCAAGATAAGAATCGTTAATGACAAAGAAATTGAAGGTTCAAGAATGACAGGCACTTTCTGCTACAATGATGGGTCGGAACGTCCGGTTTATTTTGTGGCCAGATTTAGCAAGCCTGCAAAGAAATTCGGAGTATGGAAAAATATGCCGGAGCTACAGGCAGAGTCAGCTTGGAGCAAAACTTCAGGGGAATACAAATACTACGATGGGTTTGCCCGCGAAATGTATGGCAATGAAATTGGAGCCTACTTCACTTTCGATACCGAAGATAATGAAGAAATTATTGTAGAAGTTGGAGTTTCCTATGTTAGCATCGAGAATGCTAGATTAAACCTTAAAGCTGAGTCGAATGATTTTGATTTTGAGAAAACAAGAGTACAAGCTGAAAAAGAGTGGAACGATATTTTAGGTAGAGTTAAGGTTGAAGGTGGAACAAAAGATCAGAAAACCATTTTCTACACGGCTTTGTATCATACTCAAATTCATCCGAATATCATCAACGATGTCAATGGACAATATCCGGCTATGGAATCTTTTGAGATTAAAGAAACAAAAGATTGCAATCGATATACGGTATTTTCTCTTTGGGATACCTACCGAAACTTTCACCCGTTAATGGCTCTGCTTTATCCACAGGAACAATTGGATATGGTTCGCTCGATGGTAGACATGTACAAGGAAAGTGGCTGGTTACCTAAATGGGAACTAAATTCAAAGGAAACACATGTAATGGAAGGTGATCCGTCAATTCCGGTAATTGTTGATTCTTACTTGCGCGGATTAACTGATTTCGATGTGGAAGCAGCCTACGAAGCAATGTATAAATCGGCTACCATAGAAGGAGCAAAAAATAAGTTGCGTCCCGATATCGATCATTACCTGGCAGAAGGATATGTGCCAATTGAAGAGGAATATGATAATTCGGTATCGCATGCATTGGAATATTACATTGCCGATTGGAATTTGGCTCAATTTGCAAAGACATTGGGAAAGAAAGCAGACTACCAGAAGTTTTTAAATCAATCTTTAGGATATAAAAACTACTATTCAAAAGAATTTGGAGTATTAAGACCTAAACTGGCCGATGGTACTTTCCTGAAGAATTTTGATCCGAAGCAAGGAGAAAACTTTGAACCATGTCCCGGATTCCATGAAGGAACATCATGGCAATATACTTTTTGTGTGCCACATGATATCAAAGGGTTGACCAAGTTAATGGGAGGCAAAAAGAAGTTCGTAAACAAGCTTCAGAAAGTATTCGATGAGAATCTTTACGACATGGCTAACGAACCAGACATTCATTACCCATTTCTATTCAACTATTTTAAAGGTGAAGAGTGGAGAACTCAGAAAGAAGTTCGCCGCTTGATTAATAAATATTATAAAAATGCACCTGATGGAATTCCGGGTAACGACGATTGTGGAACACTTTCGGCTTGGATCGTTTACAGCATGATGGGAATGTATCCTGTTTGTCCGGGTAATACAGAATACGCACTAAGCTCACCAATTTTTGATAAAATTACCATTGAACTGAATCAAGAATTTTATCCTGGAAAGAAACTGGAAATCCTTTCGAAGAAGGGGAGTGCTGATGATATTTACATCAAAAGCATTAAACGAAATGGTTCAAATCATTCCCGCTACTTTATCAATCATTCCGATTTGGTAAAAGGTGGAACAATTGAGTTTGAATTAAAATCAAGCAAGTAAAAAACTAAATAGAATATAATGAATCTATCAGTACTCGACATATCCATCATTATAGGATACATTGTTCTAACCATTGTAATTGGTTACGTGTTGTCGGCAAAAGCATCAAAAAACTTATCGAACTATTTCCTGGGAGGAAATAAAATTCCCTGGTACATGCTTGGAGTTTCCAATGCATCGGGAATGTTCGATATTACCGGTACCATGTGGACGGTAACCATACTGTTTGTATATGGTTTGAAATCAGTTTGGATTCCTTGGTTGTGGCCGGTTTGGAACCAGATTTTCTTGATGATGTTTCTTGCCATTTGGTTGCGCCGATCGAATGTTATGACTGGGGCCGAGTGGTTAAAAACCAGATTTGGAGATGACAGAGGTTCACAATTATCTCACCTGATTGTGGTGCTATTTGCCATTGTTAGTGTAATTGGTTTCATAACCTATGGATTTGTTGGAGTAGGAAAATTTGCGCAAACATTTTTTCCTTGGAATCTGCAAACCTATTTGATGGGAATTACCATTAGTTCGGAAAATATGTATGCCATAATCATTATGGGTGTAACTACACTTTATGTGATAAAAGGAGGGATGTATTCGGTGGTATTTACCGAAGTTTTACAATTTGTAATTATGACGATCGCCTGTATCATGGTAGGTGTAATTGCCATGTCCTTGGTGACTCCTGAACAAATATCAGCTGCAATTCCTGAAGGTTGGAAAGATGTATTCTTTGGTTGGAATCTGGATTTGAACTGGGACCATTTGATACCAGCAGTAAACAACAAAATTGAAACAGATGGCTATTCATTGTTCTCAGTATTGATGATGATGATGATATTCAAAGGAATGTTGGTAAGTATTGCAGGTCCTGTGCCAAGTTACGATATGCAAAGAATTTTATCGACAGAAACACCTAAAGATGCAGCTAAAATGAGTGGTATTGTTTCTTTGGTACTTTTTGTTCCAAGATATTTGATGATTACTGGCCTGGCCGTACTTGCCTTGGTGTATCTTGCTCCTGAATTCAATAAGATGGGCGACAATATAGACTTTGAAATGGTACTCCCTTATGCACTGAATAATTTCATTCCAATGGGAGCGAAAGGCTTGTTGTTGGCTGGTTTGGTAGCAGCATTCATGTCAACCTTTGCTGCAAATGTAAATGCGGGTCCAGCTTATATTGTGAATGATATTTATAAGAAATTTATCAATCCTAATGCATCGCAAAAGAAGTACATTAGAATGTCGTATTTGGCATCATTTGCTGTAGTTGCAGTTGGTATTTTCTTCGGATTCTTTGCCGAAAGTATCGATACAGTAATGAAATGGTTGGTAGGTGCATTGTTTGGAGGTTATACTGCTTCCAATCTGTTAAAATGGATTTGGTGGAGATTTAATGGATATGGCTACTTTACAGGCATGTTAGCTGGTTTGTTGGCATCATTAATTGCACCACTGGTTTTTCCTGAGGTTTCGCCTATTTATGCATTTCCTTTTATTTTCGTGTTTGCATTGGCAGCCTCTATTATTGGCAGTTTGGTGACCAAACCAGAACCAGATGAAGTGCTGATTAAATTCTACGATAGTGTTCGCCCTTGGGGATTTTGGAAGCCAGTTTACCTGAAACTGAAAGAACAAAAGCCAGAAGCCAAGCCAAATAATGATTTTTGGAGAGATATGATGAACTGTACAATAGGTACAGGATGGCAAATGATGTTGGTTCTAATTCCAATTTATTTGGTGATTGGTGAATTCATGTCGCTAACATGGGTAATTGTGCTGTTTGTCGTTTCGAGTGTTGTGTTATACTTTACTTGGTACAAGAAGTTGAAAGACTATCCGGATGATTACAAATGCGAAGTGAAAAAAGAAGAAATTAAAGAAACTGAATTAGTGTAAAATCAAATGACAAAACAAGTTAATATGCCGTGGGAGGAACGTCCTGAAGGATGTTCGGATGTGATGTGGAGATATTCTCAAAATCCTGTAATTGGTAGGTACGATATACCTAGTTCTAACAGTATTTTTAATAGTGCAGTTGTCCCTTTTGAAGATGGTTTCGCAGGAGTATTCCGTTGTGATAACAAAGCGGTACAAATGAATATTTTTGCTGGTTTCAGTAAGGATGGAATCAATTGGGAAATCAATCATGATCCCATTGAAATGGTGGCTGGTAACACCGAAATGATTGAATCGGATTACAAGTATGATCCACGCGTTTGCTGGATCGAAGACCGATACTGGATTACCTGGTGTAATGGATATCACGGACCAACTATTGGTATTGCATATACTTTCGATTTTAAGACTTTTCACCAGTGCGAGAATGCATTTCTTCCTTTCAATAGAAATGGTGTGTTGCTTCCCGAAAAAATTGATGGTAAATATGCCATGTTGAGTCGTCCGAGTGATAATGGCCATACACCTTTCGGTGATATTTACATCTCTTATAGTCCTGATATGAAATACTGGGGAGAGCACCGTTGTGTAATGAAAGTAGCTGATTTTACCGATAGTGCATGGCAGTGTACCAAAATTGGCGCTGGTTCCGTACCCATACGCACCGAAGAGGGTTGGCTGATGTTCTATCACGGGGTAATCAATACCTGTAATGGCTTCCGTTACTCAATGGGAGCAGCTTTATTGGATTTGGAAAATCCTGATAAAGTATTGTACCGTTCTAAGCCATATTTATTGGCTCCTGCGGCACCTTACGAATTGGTAGGTGATGTACCAAATGTAGTATTCCCATGTGCTGCCCTAATGGAAGATAACAAAGTTGCGATCTACTATGGAGCTGCCGACACGGTTGTAGGTATGGCTTTTGGATATGTGGATGAGATTATTGATTTCTTGAAGAAGAATTCATTATAGTTAGATTAGATTTAGCAAAAAAAAAGGGATGAGATCATTTGGTCTCATCCTTTTTTATTCAATATCGTTAATCTTTACCCCAAAAGAAAAAAGTAAATCGCACTTAATGAAAAAGGCAGACTAAGCAACATGAGTATCATGAAGTTTTTCATTGCTGATGGTTGATTTTTTTCATTGTATTGAGGACTCTCTTCTTTCATTCTTTCTTTAATAAAAGCAGTAATGGCATCATCAGTCATGGTTCTTTTTTGAGATTGCGAAGGCATAAAACAAATCTTCTTTCTATCTCCCGACTTTTGGTCAAAATACTTGATGGTCATAAACCAGGGGCCAGCCAAATCAAACTTGGCAATACTTTCCACGTCAGCATAGGGAATTAACTTTCTTTCTCTGCCCTTAACCAATATGCCTTTTTCTAAGGTGGTGATTTTCTTTAATCTGAATGGTACTTGTATAAAGAAAATAGAGAGCCATACCGACATGATTGCAAAGGCTATTTTAAACCCATCCGGGGCTGTATCCACAAATCCGGAAACGATGAAAGAAGTCCCGAATCCTAGAATGAATAGAAAAGGAAAGTAGTATTTAAAGAATACAGTTTGTTTAGAGCTTGCGTACATAGGTTTAGAGTATTAGTAGGTTTAATTTCTTTTACAATATACATTTAAAATTTTTATTGTAAAAAAAAGAGAGGTGACTATTAACAATAATTTTTTAGGTTCAGAGTTAAAAGTTTTAGGATCAATCGTGGTTAGAAACACGATGTGGTGTGTCTTTTTTAGGTAATTTCTTAAAAGTTTTAACAGCAAGTGTGTCTTTACCCACGCTAAGTTGTGCTTCTTTTAACAAGAAGATTAAAATTTTTAAGCCACATCGTGCTTTTACCCACGATAAAGGTGTCTCGAGGCATGAAATACATGCATAATTTGATGTTTTTTGTACTTCGAAGCTCGAATTTGATATCTCATTTAAAGATCGAGGTACTTTTACGCACCTTTTTGATGCTCCGACTCTTGAATTTGATAGTTTTTTTCAAGATAAAAATGCTTTTATGCTTGGTTTTGATAAATCGATTTTTGAATTATGGATCTATCTGTGAGAATAGAGCTAGCACCATGAAAGGTCAATTCCATACCAATGATTGAGTGGATCTCATATAGAAGCATTCATGATTAAAGGGAGAACACCAACAAAAATGAAAGGTACGGTACTCTGTACCTAAGTAGACTCTTAGATGATTAAACTATAAACCTTACGCAGCTCTGCTGCTTTTCTGATGAATTTGAATTGAGTATTACTAGGTGCAGAGCACCTTGATATTTATAGATAACTTGATAATTTAACTAATATTAAGGTACAGAGTACCGTTATCTTTGAAGACTTTCAGAAAAAAAAGCTCCCCAAAATGGAGAGCTTTGCTGAATATTCAAAAGAAAATATCTATTGAATTGTTTTATTCTTTTCCTTATAGCCATCATTATGCACTGAATTTACGGCACGTCCCGATGGATCGGCATTGTTTTGGAAAGCTTCGTCCCAAGCCAATGCTTCGGCAGTACTACATGCAATAGATGGAATTGATGGAACACAAGCCGCTGCAGTATCAGAAGCAAAATGCTCGGCAAAAATTGCCCTGTAGTAGTATTCTTCCTTCGACATTGGTGGATTTACCGGGAATCGATAAGCCGCATTTTTCAATTGCTCATCGCTAATTTCATTCTCTGCAATATCACGCAAAGTGTCAATCCAGTTGTATCCAACACCATCAGAGAATTGTTCTTTTTGTCTCCAGGCCACTTCTTCCGGCAAATAATCTTCAAAAGCTTTACGGATGACCCATTTCTCCATCTTGCCATCCTTTGCCATTTTGTCCTCAGGATTAATTCTCATGGCGATATCAAGGAATTCTTTATCGAGGAAAGGAACGCGACTTTCTACTCCCCACGAAGCCATCGACTTATTGGAACGCAAGCAATCGAACAAGTGTAGCTTGCTTAGCTTACGAAGCGTCTCGGTATGGAATTCCTTCGCATTAGGTGCTTTGTGAAAATACAGGTATCCACCAAACATTTCATCGGCACCTTCGCCCGAAAGCACCATTTTAATTCCCATCGATTTGATAACACGAGCCATCATATACATAGGTGTAGAGGCACGAACGGTGGTTACATCGTAAGTTTCCAAATGGTAGATTACATCACGAACTGCATCCAAACCTTCCTGAACGGTAAATGTAATTTCGTGGTGAACCGTGCCAATATGATCAGCCACCTTGCGTGAGGCAGCCAAATCTGGCGAGCCTTCCAAACCAATGGCAAAAGAGTGTAATTGTGGATACCAGGCATCTTGCTGATCACCCGACTCTACACGCTTGGAAGCATATTTCTTGGCAATGGCCGAAATCACCGAAGAATCCAATCCTCCCGAAAGGAGTACACCATATGGTACATCAGACATCAACTGACGGTGAACTGCATCTTCCAATCCTTTGCGAAGTGCTGCCATATCAGTCTCATTGTCTTTCACATTCTCATAATCCATCCAGTCGCGCTGGTACCACTCTTTAACCTCACCATCCTTGCTGTACAAGAACTTCCCAGGCAAGAATTCTTCAATCTTGTTACAATATCCTTCTAAAGCTTTCAATTCTGAAGCTACATAATAGTTGCCATGCTGGTCCCAACCCTGGTACAATGGAATAATTCCCATATGATCGCGACCAACTAGGTAAATATCCTTCTGCTTATCGTACAAAGCAAATGCGAAGATTCCATTTAAATCATCGATAAAATCAATTCCTTTTTGTTTGTACAAAGCCAAAATTACTTCACAATCAGACTTGGTCAAGAACTCATAGGATCCGTTCATCTGATTTCGAATGTCCATATGATTATAGATTTCTCCATTAACCGCCAAGACCAAATTGCCATCTTTGCTGTAAAGGGGTTGTCCTCCTGATTGAGGATCTACAATCGATAGTCTCTCGTGCGATAAAATCGCTTTTTCATCACAAAATATACCTGACCAATCGGGACCTCTGTGGCGAATTTTTTTGGACATTTCCAGTACTTGAGGACGCAATTCCTGTGCATCTACTTTCAAGTCGAATACTGCTACGAATCCACACATAAAAATTTAGTTTAATAGTTACTTAAATGTCGCCAAATGGTAGTTTGGCGAATGGTTAATTTTGATATACAGTTTGAAAATACAACTTTATTACTAGAATACCTTGTGAAATTTATGCGTTATCGTTTGCGATTGTATGAAAATTGCAAATGCACCCTTTGTGAGAGGGTGTTTGTTTCTAGAAAAGTAAGTTTTGGGAAATGGTGTTGGGAATGAAAATATTCATGATTAAAGGGAAAACACCAACAAAAAAGAAAGTTACTGTACTCTGTACCTAAGTAGGCCCTTAGATGATCAAACTATAAATCTTACGCAGCTCTGCTGATTATCTGATAATTTGAATTGAGTATTACCTAGGTGCAGAGCACCTTGACATTTATAGATAACTTGATAATTTAACGAATATTAAGGTACAGAGTACCGTTATCTATTTCATTAAGATTTTGAAGACTTTCAGAAAAAAGGACACTTTTTACAGTGTCCTTTGTTCTTATCTCTTTTGATAAGCGGGATTAATTCTTTTTCAATTCGTTATCCAAAAATAATTTCAGATTATCGATGTCGAGTCGCTTTGCTATAATTTTTTTGTCTTTATCGAGTAGGTACATGGTTGGAGTACTATATACATCGTAGAAAATTCTGAAGTTGGTTTGAAATTCAGGATCATAGCAATTGATAAAATCATAAATGTCGTAATCGTGAATGGCATTCTCCCACATTTCTTTTTGATCTTGGGTACAAACGGCAAATACTTTTAGGCCTTTGTCTTGGTATTTGTCTAGAATTTCTGTTTTCAACTTAGGAGTAATCTTTTTGCAGTGTCCGCAATCTGGTTCCCAAAAATAAAGTACTGTTAGTGGGGCTTCAACCTCGTGTAGTCGCACATATTCTCCTTCTGGAGTTTGCATTAGCAAATCCTGTGATTTCATTCCAATTAGATTGAACTGAGTTTTGATAACCCTTTCTCTAATATTTGCCATTAACGTAGAATCGGCCCATGTGGCCTGTCCGCTTAAATAATATCTTTTTGCCAGGTTTACAAAGGCAGCATCCATACCCATTACCTTACTCTTTACTGCGTAGTTTAGGGCATATTGAGTTAAATATTGGAAAAAGGTTGTATCCGGACGTGCATTTTCAATCAGTTTTACCGATTCCTTTACAATGGAATCAGGACTTTGAACAAGTATTTTTTCATAAAAGAAATCCAACTTCTTTTTTAATATTGGCGTTTTTAGGTACCTGTTATCCGTAAGGTTTACATGATCAAAGTAATGATCTTTATTGTATAAATAGGATTTGCGCTGAATTACTTTGTCGCGATCAGGAGTGTTTTCAGGAACTTCATTTTTGAAATCAGGAATTTTAGGAGACAAGGTAAACTGGGCAAATTTCTGGACAAATGAATTTTCCGGGAATTCAGACTTTAACTTTTCGATGTAAGCTCTTACTTCAATATCAGTATTTTTAAATTGTTTTCTGAATTTTTCCTTTTCAGAATCATTAGTGGCGTTTTTATATGCTTCTTGTATGGCTTTCGATTTTTCATTCTGAGATTTCATAAACTTCTGAAAGTTGTGAAATCCATTAGTTTCTTTGGAACCATTAACCGATATGCTTCCAATAAAATCTTTTGGGTCGGCAGAAATTGAGAATTCCTGATCTTCACCAATCAACAAATCAAAGTATTTTTGACTTGGCAAATAAATGACATAAATACCTTGCTCTAGAAGCTTGTTTTTGGAGAAAGTACCCTTACCGTTTACCAACTTTGTTGTGTCATCAGCAAAGATTCTGCCATCGAAATAATGGGCAAGGTATGCTGTGGAATCATTACAGTTTAGTAATTGTACCGAGATATCGTATTTCTGAGCATTTAAATTAGTAGTAATAAATGTGCAGAAAATCAGTACACAAAGAGAATTGAATATGTTTTTCATTTGTAAATATCTATTGATAGTTATAAAGTCAGCGAAAATTACAAAACTTTTTCAAGTGGGTTTATACTTTTTTTGACTTAAATGTTTAACGAGATCTTAAAAGAAATGTTAGGTAATTGAGTTCATAAGTTTAATTTGCTTGTACTATAGACTTTACTGCGGTTATTGACTTTAAAAAGGAAAGCCTGCCAGAAAACTCTGACAGGCTTAGGTTTGTTAAACTAGCGTTAAAGTTAGTGAGCAATCGGTTCCTTTTTTAAGATGGTATCCCAAATTTCTTCTTTTTTCAGTTTTTTGGTACAGAAAAACCAATCGTAGCATTTTACGTCTTCTTCGGTATTTTCCATTCTGTCTTTGGCCATACCACATGATCCGGCAGGAGGTACAATGACTTCGTCTCCAGGTTTCCAATCAGCAGGAGTAGCAACAGAAAACTTATCGGCAGTTTGTAAAGCTACAAGCACTCTATAAATTTCATCGAAATTGCGTCCAAGGCTTAGTGGGTAATAAATTATGGTCCGTATAATACCGTGAGGATCAATGAAAAATACAGCTCTGACGGCTTTTGTGCTATCTTCTCCTGGTTGAATCATTCCATACTTGTTGGCTACCTCCATTTTAATATCTTCAATTAGCGGGAACTGTACCTCTATGTCCTTCATCCCTTTGTATTCAATTTTTTCCTTAATGGTTCTCAGCCAGGCAATATGGCTATACAATCCATCTACCGATAGTCCGACTAATTCACAATTGGCTTGATTGAATTGGTTTTCCATTTTGGCAAAGGTCATGAATTCAGAAGTGCAAACGGGAGTAAAATCTGCTGGATGACTAAATAGAATTACCCATCTACCTCTGTAATCATTAGGAAAGTGTATGTCGCCTTGAGTTGTGATGGCTCTAAATTCAGGTGCTTTATCTCCAATTCTTGGCATGTTAACAGTTTTAAGTTCTGAATGTTCGTTCATATCCTAAGTTTTTGATGTTTATTGGTTTGAGTTGATTTTGAATTTGTTTTTCTCCAAGAGAAAACAATGCTTCTCATGATTCGAAACATCAGGGAATACAGATTAAGGTAATGATCTGCCGAAGTATATTAAAGTTACTTCATTGACATATGGATGTCAATAGTTTGGGAGGTGTAATTACTTAATTTTAAATAAGTTTTAATTAAAGGGAAGAGTACGGAATATTATTTTTTTACATGAACTGGGTCTATTTCAAGCCAGTTCAATGCTTCTTCCTCAGTATAAAATACTTTTGCATTTTGAATTCTAACTTGAATTTCGAAAAGCATAGCCATAGGAGTATCGTAACTGTGGCTAACCAGAATTGCACATTTATTTAATATTGGACTGTACTTTTCATATTCGTCAATATAGTCGTCTAAATCTTTAATATTCAAAAGAACTTTGGCACGGGTAAAATCAGAAATCACATTGAAGGATTCATTAAAAAATTCATCCTTGCGTGTGCTTAAGGTATATTGAATTAAGTCATTCCATTTGAAATAACCATAGTAGTATTCCTTGATGAGTTTTAAATCAGGAAGTATTTCGTATTTAAACTTCATACCTTTAGCTTTTTAATTAAAGATAAAAAGATCAATCTTTCCGAGCAAAAAAGTTTTACTGATGGTTGGTTTCCAAACTTAGGTTTTGTTGTTTTTCCAGATCTTTAGGGGAATAATGTCTGGTTAGCCATTTGCTCAATCCATCCATTCCAGGAAATAGAACCCGTTCGTTAATGTTTACCTGGTCTAGTTTGTCACGAATTTCCCATTTCATATCTGCTGGAATTCGTATCCTAAAATACAATTCAGGTTTATCCATCAACCAAGAATTTAGAATTGAACTAGAATGCGACATGAAGGTAAATATCCCATATTGATTTACAATTCGATCATCCAACGATGGCGGTTCAAATGCTACTACAAAATCGCTTTTTTCTTTCGATAATTCTCTTAAATCCTGATAAAGTTCGTGCAACATTTCAATGGTGAAACTATTGGATCCAATTTGATTGAGCTTGTTTTGTAATTTTTCTGGAAGATAATTCTTTAGGTTTTCATAGTTCAGTGCCCAAATTATACCATCGTGATTGTATTTTTCGATTTCGGCGGTTGCAAAATGCAAAGCTACATATGGAGAATAGGTCCAATCTAATAATCGAGTGGGTAAACCATGGTGCTGAGCCAAGGCCAACCATTCCCAATCTAATTTGTTATTGATATCAGGGCGAAAAGAATACTTTTTAAAATTCCTTAGAAGATGAAACTCCAATTCTTTAACGGGACCATTTAAGCGAATCAATGAAGTTTTCAGTTGATAGTCGAAATTTGATAGTCCTCTGTAGATATAAGGGGATCTTATTCTGTTTATCTTGTCATTATACGAATCGGTAAAGAGTATCTCTTGCAGTTCGGACCAAGAAGTAGGAATAATTTCTTTCTTTAATTCCATAGAATAGATTGTTAGTGGTTTTACAACTTAAAATTGGGAATAATGATTAACATTTAAGTAATGGGAACCTTAATTTTTTGCATAAAAAAAGTTACTTCGATGTGAAGTAACTTTTGTCAATTGTAATATAGCAGGTTATTACTAATTATTTTGTACTAGCGCATCAATCTCAATGCTTCCAGTATCCGTAATTTTACCAATAGCTACTGCAATATTTTCTACTTCTTTTTTATTGTAGCCTTCAATAGGTTCAATTGCTAACTTATAGGTTCCTTCTTCCAAGCCTTTGATTAGGAATTCCCCATTTTCTTCAGCTATTGTTGATATGGTATCCAAACCAATTATCGCATGAATTGTAGGAAGTGCTTCAACTGGAGATACGGTTCCGCTAATTGCTCCAGTAGTAGCTTCATTAAAAGTTCTGATTACTGGTTTTAAACTATAAGTGCCATTACCTGTTGTAACAATTGAACGAGCAGCATCAAAGTCTATCCAAAGTTTATATTCGATACCAGCAAGAAAATCATCGTGAATCTGAAATTTTAATCCAGAAGCTTGAGCAGAAGGGGTATCTAAATCATGTTCTACACCATCTACAACAACTGTGTTGTTTTCACCAAGAATCAACCTCATCTGAGAAACTTTACCACTGGGCATATCCTGATCAACCAAAAGTGTATCAATACCATTATTGAATTCGAGTAGATCATAAACACCAGGGTTTAACAAGTTCATTTCTTGCCATCCATTTTCTTCACTCTCATCTGCAGAAGAATGGATTTGTATTGCTTGAATATCAATATTTACTTTATCAAATTGAGCAGGGGCATCTGTTAATCTAATTTTAACCGGAGTTGTTGATTTCGTATCATCATCTGAGCATTGCACAAAAATCATAGCAACAATTAACAGTGATAGGAAACTTAACGGTTTTAAAACTTTCATAAGTATGTGTATTTATTTGTTAATAATATAGAAAATACAAACGATGAAAACATGAATTTGTTTCATCGTTGTATAACCAGAAATACCAATATATATGCCAGTTTTAGGCCATGAATATACAATTAATGGATTATCAGTCTACTGTATTGGTTAATAAAAATTAATCCAATTCTTACTTGAATGTAGAAATTGGGGAAAACTTCCAACAATTGTCCATTTTTTCTACAAATTTGGGGTATTCTTTTTACCTATGATTCTATTGCAAGTAATGTATGTAGTAAATAAATCATAAAGAATACCCCATATTGCTTTATTTTCTTTCGTATTTGCAGCAAGAATGAAGCTTGTTGTACACTTCATCTTTAGCCTTTACCTTTTCGGTGTCATATCCCACCTTAGCAATGGCTTTGTGAATTGCATTCAAGCTGGTTTTTTCAGTATCAAAACTTACTTTTATCACTTTTGTTTTCTTGTCCCAATCAGCCACAGTTACTCCCTCAACCGATTTTGCTGCAGTTTCGATTGTCTTTTCACACATTCCACAGTTTCCAAAAACTTTGAATGTAACTTTTTTGTTTTCTGCCTGTGCCGAGTAGGAAAGGCTTAGCATTGCAACGATACCTACTAATAATAATTTCTTCATTTTGTTCTAATTTAAATTTAACTTGTTTATTGGTTTTTAATGTTGATGTCCCTGATGCATTGATTTAGGTTCTTCTTTGATTAAAGTATCGGTTACTTCACCACAATGAAGCATCATATCGCCAAAATATGGATTCATGATTTGCTCCTCTAAACTTAACCAATAAGCCCCTGTATCATTGTCGGCCATCGGACAATATTGTATGTATAGCTTCTCTGCTCCAGTTCCCATTGATTTCAAGCTTGCAATAAGTGCTTCATTAAATGGTTTGAATGCTTTTCGTTGTTCTTCCATGTCTTCATTTCTGATAATATCAGCTAAATGATTATGAAGCAATTCGTATTTTTCTTTCCAATACTTCATGGCTTTTCCTTTTAGGTCAAGATTGGAAGGCTTCATTTGCATTAAGGCTTTCATTACAACTTCAGCTGCCTGATTGCTTTCTTTGGCCTTTGTTTCTACCATTACATCTTTCATTATCAGGTATGATTTTAGCAAATCCTTCAATTTGGTATTGAATGTCTCTGTTGCATATTGCTGAAGATTAGGGGTTCCAGGCTCACTTTCAGGACGATTCATCATGCTATATTTGTTGTTCAGTTGTGCAGCAGCGTCAATGGTAAAGGTACCTTTGCTAACTACTTCTTCACCTTCTTCAACTCCTTCCTTAAGGATATAGGATTCTCCCAATGATTCGCCAAGCTCAACATCGCGCATTTCAAAACCCCCGTCAACTTTAACATAGGCAACAGATCGTTTCCCCGTCCACATTACTGCCGATTTTGGAATAATCAATTCACTTTCTTTATGTTTCATGTCTGCATAAATAATTCCATTAGCAAACATTTCCGGTTTTAGAAGATGATCAAAGTTGTTAACTTCTGTTCTAACTTTTAGAATTCGCTTTTTTGCATCGATGACCGGATCAATATAGGTAATTGTGGAATTGAAAGTCTTTGAAGGAAAAGCAGAAACGGTGAATTCGATTTCATTGCCTTTTTGAATGAATGGCAAATCCTTTTCATATGCATCAAAAACGATCCATACCTTTTGCAAATCAGCAATTTCAAATAGTTTACTTCCAGCTTTTGCATACGCACCTTCTGCTACATTTCGCTTGATAACATAGCCTGTTGCATCCGCTTTGATCTCAAAGTACTCCTTAATTTTTCCACTACTTTTGATTTGCTCAATTTCCTTTTTAGTAAGCTTCCAGAATTTAAGTTTTTGCTCTGCAGCTTTTACCAATTCAGGATAAGTATCTTTTGTTTTTAAAGCTTGAATCAATTCTTCCTGTGCACTAATTAATTTAGGCGCATATACCTTTGCAAGTATTTGACCTTTTCTCACCTTTTCGCCTTCGAAGTTCACAAATAGTTTTTCAATTCTTCCATCAAAGTGGATTGCTTGCAAGCTGATTCTTCTCTCATCAATGCTAACTTTTCCATTCAAGTGAATCTCTTTGCTGCTCTGACCGATTTGTACCCTTGTGGTTTGCACATTTGCCAATTTAATGGCATCAGGATTCATTTCGATTACTGCAGGAGAGGAGTTTCCAGATGATTTGTCTAATGGAATTAAGTCCATTCCACAAATTGGACAATCACCTTCATTGGGTTGTTGAATTTGTGGGTGCATGGAGCAGGTCCAAACTGTAGCTTCAGCAGCACTACTTTCCTCTGCATCTTGATGTCCTTCATGTGAATGATTACTTTCGGTTTTTCCTCCAAAAATCAACCATCCCAATAGCAATCCGACAAGCAGGACAATTAATTTTTGTTGCCAGTTGGTTGATATGTATTCTAGTATATTTTTCATTGTGCTTTATTATTAGTCTCAAGACGGGATTATTCGATCATTTCAGACTTTAGTTTGCATCTAAATATTTAAATTTTGCCAGGCTTTTCTGTACTTGAATCTGTGCTTCAATTTGTTTCTGTTCATAAATCCAGATTTTTTGCTGCATGTTCAGAACTTCTTCATAGCGCTTCACAGAACTCTCGTAACTACTTGACAGGATCTCAAAAGATTGCTTTGCTTTGGTAAGCAGATTTTCATATAAAGCAACATCTCTGCTTCCAGTTCTGTACTGTTCCAATGCTTGCTGTTTCTCAAGTTTTAATTGATTGAGTTCGGAAGTTTTCTTTTCCTGAAACTCCTGTTGTTTCAATTGATTGACTTTGATGGCAGCTTTGTATTTCTTTCGAAAAATTGGAATGCTTACAGAGAGCATTGGCATTATTGCATCCTGACCATTGTGTGCTACATCCATATCATTTCGTTTGGATAGAATTGCATAATCCAATCCTAACCCAAACTTGGGCATAGAGTTGAGCTTCGATGCTTTCTCACCAAATTGAGACGCTTGTATCATTTGTTCCCAACTGTTAATTCTATTGTGATTGGCAAATTGCAAATCCTCATTGGGTAATGTGCTCGATAACAAGAAAGAATTGTCCTCAGGAGTATTTACTTGCATGACAAGATCCCGATTAAGGAGTTTGTTGAAAGCAGTCTGTTGTGTAAAACGCTTATCGTTGAACAGTTCCACTTTTGAAATCAATTCTTCTTTTAGCATTTGGATATACAACACATTTACCATGTCGGTTTGATCACTTTCATAACGTTTTAAGCTTTGCTTTTCCAATAAGTCCAATACCTCAACTCTTTTTTGTGTAAAGTGTATCTTCTGATCTGTTAGGATTAAATCCAACCAGGAGTTGGTAACACTTAATTCCAATTTCGAGCGTGCATCTAAATATTGCAAATAGATAGCCTGGGCCTGCAAACTGGCTTGTTGTTCTTTTGCACCCAAAGTTCCGAACCATGGAAACATTTGTGATATAGATAGCTTAGCCTTCTGAGCTCCAACTCGTGTTTCAATTGGTTGAATAAAAACGCCAGTAGAGAAAGTTGGATCAGGCAAAGTTTTCACTTGTGGAATCTGTTCCAAAGCTTGTTGATATTTCAGATCCATTGCCTTTAAATCAGGATTGTTTGCAATTGCATATTCTATATGGTATTGCAAATTTGACTTGCTTTCTTGTGCAAATAACTTGGCACCAATCAATAGTACCATTGCGGTTATTATTAAAAATCTCATACCAAACCTCCTTTCTTCAGTTGGAATTCTTTGTACATGGCATATAGCACAGGGACTACAAATAGTGTTATCAATTCAATTGCCATACCTCCAAAAGCTGGTATTGCCATTGGTATCATTACATCCGATCCTCTACCGGTAGAAGTTAATATTGGAAGTAAGGCCAAGAGGGTAGTGGCTGTTGTCATCAGACAAGGACGAATACGTTTTGAACCGGCTTCGATTACCGATTGCCTGATTTCTTCCTTTGTTTTTGGTTTGTTCTTTTCAAATACCTGTTCAAGATAGGAAGCCATAATTACACCATCATCGGTGGCTATACCAAAAAGTGCTATAAATCCTACCCACACAGCAACCGATAAATAGACGGGGTGTATCTGGAACAATTCCTGCAAATTGATACCAAGTATAGAAAAGTTTAAAAACCAATCTTGTCCGTAGAACCAGATCATAATAAAGCCACCTGCAAAGGCTACAGCAATTCCGCTAAAAACCATAAGAGTAGGAGCAATGCCTCGGAATTGGAAATACAAAATCAAGAAGATGATTACCAATACAATTGGAATCACAATTCCCAATCTTTTTTCGGCACGAATCTGATTTTCGTAGTTTCCAGTAAACTGATAACTCACACCAGCAGGTACTTTCAAATCACCACTTTCTATTTTATCTGCCAGATAAGATTGAGCAGCTTCTACAATGTCAACCTCAGAATAGCCTTCTTCTTTATCAAAAATTACATATCCTACCTGAAAGGTGTTTTCGCTTTTAATTACTTGAGGACCTTGCACATACTCTATGGATGCCAAATCCTCCAAAGGAATAGATTTTCCTAAACTTGTTGGAATTAGAATTTTTTTCAATAGATCAGGATCATTCCTCAATTCACGTGGGTATCTTACCCGAATAGGGTAGCGTTCTCTTCCTTCCACCGAATTGGTTAATGTCATTCCACCAACGGCAACTGATAAGTGTTTCTGCACATCTTCCACCTGTAAGCCAAAACGAGCAATAGCCTTTCGGTCAATTCTGATTTCCAGGTAAGGTTTTCCAATCATTCGTTCAGCAAAAACAGAAGCATCATTTACCCCTGGTATATCTTTTACCAATTTTTCAAGCTGTAATCCAAAACTTTCTATCTGTTTCAGATTATTGCCCGAAACTTTAATACCAATTGGTGCACGCATTCCAGTTTGCAGCATTACCAAGCGAGTTTCTATTGGTTGTAATTTAGGAGCTGATGTAACACCAGGTATTTTGGTGGCATTTACAATTTCCTGCCAGATGTCATCTGGAGACTTGATATGATCTCGCCATTGACGGTAAAACTCTCCATAGTCATCAGGAATTAATTCTCCATTCTCATCTTTAAGGAAGTTGCCATCATCATCAACTGCAAAACGAATTCTTTTGCCATATTCATCGGTCTTGTATTCGCTTTTGTAATTGATAACATTTTCATACATGGAAATAGGAGCAGGATCTAAGGCTGATTCCACACGACCCAATTTTCCAACCGCCATATCTATTTCTGGAATATTGGCAACTGCCATATCCAATCGTTTTAATACACGTTTATTCTCTTCTATTCCTGCATGTGGCATAGATGTTGGCATTAAGAGGAATGATCCTTCATCCAAAGCAGACATAAATTCTTTTCCAATACCAGGATACTTGTGGTACATGCTCTGCCACGCTGAAGTGGAAGTAATGTTAATTCCTACTTTATCCAATCCACGGGCTACGAAACCAAAGGTGTTTCCAAATCCCAACCAAATAATTACTCCCCATAAAATAAGAAATGCTGGAACAGACAGGAACAGTAATTTAAGACGCAAGGCCCAGGATAAAATTCGCTGATAGTATCGCATGAATAACAGGAATGCTGCTAATAATATTGCAATACTAAAAACTACAAACAAGAAATTTGAAACTAATGAGTTGGACGCTCCCAATGGCAACCATTCTCTGGCCAGTAGGAATGAAACGGTCAATGCAATTACCAATAGGTTGGCTTGAAATAAATACTTTTGATATTTATTGTAGAATTGTGCAGCAAGGTTGATTCCTCCCAAAACCGTTAAGGTAATTCCTATCCAAGCGGATGAGGCAAAAATTACGTATATTCCAATCAGAATCAGCAATCCATTAAGGGCAATTTTAATTCTTCTCTTTTCCGTTTTAATGGCGAATAGCCAATGTGCCATGGCAGGCAGAATAATTATTGCAACCACCAGTGCCCCAAACAGCACAAATGTTTTGGTAAAAGCCAAAGGTCTGAAGAGTTTTCCCTCAGCTGCTTCCATGGTAAATACCGGAATAAAACTGATAATGGTTGTTAATACCGCTGTGATTACAGCAGGTGCAACTTCGGTTGTTGCTTCGTATATAACCTGTCTGAGATTTTTATCAGGATTCTTCATTTCCAGATGTCGAATCATATTTTCTGACAATACAATTCCTACATCTACAATTGTACCAATGGCAATGGCTATCCCCGAAAGGGCAACAATATTGGCATCAACATTAAAATAGCGCATTGCGATGAAGGTCATTAACACGGCTATAGGAATTAATGTCGATATTAAAATACTGGCCCTTAAATTCATTACCATAATGATGATCACAATAATAGTAATGATGATCTCCAGTGTCAATGCATCTTCTAGAGTTCCCAAAGTTTCATAGATCAACTGAGTTCTGTCGTAGAATGGCACAACCGTTAGTTTGGAGATGGTACCATCGGCAAGTTCTTTTTCAGGTAAGCCAACGGAAAGCTCCTCAATCTTTTCTTTTACATTGTTGATGACCTCTAAAGGGTTAGCACCATATCGAGCTACCACAACTCCTCCAACCACTTCGGCACCCATTTTATCTAGAATACCTCTACGATCCGAAGGGCCATAATTTACTTTGGCAATGTCTTGAATACGAACCGGTGTGTTATCTGTCATTTTAACAACCGCCTCTTCCAAGTCTGCCAATTGCTTCACATAGCCAATTCCACGTACAAAATATTCGGCCTGATTAATTTCTATGGTTCGGGCACCAATATCAAGATTGGATTTCTTCACTGCATTCATCACCTGCATAAGGTTGACCCCATGTGCTTGCATGGCTGCTGGGTCAACATCCACCTGGTATTCCTTTACAAATCCACCAATAGAGGCAACTTCGGAAACCCCTTTGGCAGAGGCCAAGGCATATTTTACCTGAAAATCTTGAATGCTACGCAATTCTTGAAGATCCCAACCTCCGGTTACTTCACCTTCGGGAGTTCGACCTTCCAATGTGTACCAAAAAATCTGCCCCAGGGCAGTAGCATCAGGACCTAGTGTGGGTTGAACGCCATCTGGCAGAAGATTTTGCGGCAACGAGTTCAACTTTTCAAGAATTCTCGACCTACTCCAATAGAATTCAATCCCTTCATCGAAAATGATGTAGATACTGGAGAATCCAAACATGGAGGAAGAACGTATGGTTTTTACCCCAGGAATTCCGAGTAATGATGTTGTCAATGGATAGGTAATCTGATCCTCTATATCTTGTGGAGAGCGACCCATCCACTTTGTAAAAACAATTTGCTGATTCTCTCCAATATCAGGAATGGCATCAACCGCCACCGGATCTTTTGGCAGAAAATCAATTTTCCAGGGGAATGGCGATGTAATCAATCCCCAGGCAATGAACACAACCAAAAGTATGGTTGTAATCAGTTTGTTCTCTAAAAAGAACTTTATGATTTTGTTAAGCATATCTTCTTGTAGTTTAACCACAAAGGAGACTCAAAGGATGTCACAAATACCCACAAAGGAAAATGCAGAGTAATGAATACTTTGCGCTACTTAGTGCCGTACTTTGGAGTCCTTCCTGGTAAATAATAATTTATTTATCACAAAGAGTACACTTGCTAAATCATAAACGGAATACCTGATTCAATATGCATAAATCAGGCAAGGGAGGAGGAAAAAATTCTCCAATTGGAAATGAATTTGTTGAAACTTCTGTTCTTACAAATTGCATCAATAAAGGAATACTTGCATATAGCAGATCCATTTGAGCAACATCGTCTAATTCAAACGAAGAAGCTAAATAATCCGCTTCAAGCTTGAGGGTTTCAGTAGATTCATTACAACATCCACAAGGAGTTTCGCAACAAGAATCCGCTTCAACAAAAATAGCAGTAGAGAAAAGTTCTCCACCAGAATAATGCTTGTTAATGCTTACTCCAGCTGTTGAGATCAGCAGGAGAAAAACCAAAATGATATGACCAAGTTTTTTTGATAGCATACAATTAATCGCATTATTTAATACAAAACTAGTTTAATTTACAAAAAGTAAAAGAAATATTTATACTCTTAACAATGGATTAACTTTTACACGATATATCTATCGATTGAATTTCTTCCCGTTTAATCTAAATCTTTTTCATGCTATGGGAATTGTAGAAGAAGAGGAAAGAAAACTATTCTATAAAGGATAAATTATCGACTATCTTATTTATTTCATTGTTCATTTGTAGAATTATCTTGTAGGTATTAAGCAAATTAAATCATTTTGACTATGAAATTAGTCTCGAATCTTTGGTATTACTCACTTTCAGGTTTGAATTAATTGATAATTCATCATTTATAATTCATCATTCTTAATTGTTTGTATTATTTTTGCAGCCAATTTAATACAAAGAGCTGTGGAAACTTTTAAGGAACTAGGTGTAAATAAGAACATTGTTAAGGGATTAAACGAATTGGGAATTGTTAATCCTACTGAAATACAATCAGAAGTAATTAAGGTTTTGTTGAATGCGGATACCGATTTAATTGGTCAGGCGCAAACGGGTACTGGTAAAACTGCTGCTTATGGTGTACCATTATTACATCGTGTGAACCCAAAGGTTGAAAAAGTACAAGGGTTAATTCTTTGTCCAACGCGTGAACTTGGTTTACAGATTGCAAAACAGTTGTTTAAGTTTACAAAGCATACCGAGAAGACCTTCACAGAATGCATATATGGTGGAGCACCAATTGAAAAGCAGATTGCTAACTTGCGTCGCCCTACACATGTAATTGTAGCTACACCAGGTCGTTTAATCGAGCTGGTGAAGAAGAAAGCTGTTGATTTGACTCATGTTAAAACGGTAATTTTAGATGAGGCTGACGAAATGCTAAGCATGGGTTTCAAAGATCAATTGAATGAAATTCTTACTTACCTTTCACGTGTAGAGAACAAATGGTTGTTTTCGGCTACCATGCCTGATGGGATTAAACAGATCATCAAACGACACATTTCAAAATCGGCACACCGTATTCAGATCAGTGGAAAGAATGTGGTGAATAAGAATATCAAGCATCAATTTGTATTGTGTGATGATCATGAGAAATTATCAGTATTGATGCAATTCTTAAAATCGGATACCAAAGCCAGAGGAGTTGTATTCTGTAAAACCAAGGAAGCAGCTCAGAAACTGAATCAGCAATTGCAATCGCAAAGAGTGAAGGTTGATGCCATTCATGGTGATTTGAAGCAGATTGAGCGTAACAAGGTAATGCGAGCTTTTAAAAATGAGAAGCTAAGAGTTTTGGTGGCAACCGATTTGGCTGCACGTGGTATCGATATTGAAGGACTGGCCTTTGTAGTACATTATCAGTTGCCTGATAAAGAAGAGTATTACACGCACCGAAGCGGAAGAACTGCTCGTGCTGGAAAAGAAGGAATTTCTTTATCATTGGTAAACCACAAAGAGATGAAGAGCTTGCGTTATTTCCAGAAAGCATTGAATATTGGCTTTAGCCAGATTCGTGCGAAAAGACAATAGTACAATGAACAATTAGCAATGATCAGTTAACAATTGATATTGCTGTAATTCTAAAAAAATAAAACCCATTGGAATTTATTTCTGATGGGTTTCTTTTTTATGGAAATAAAAGTTATAAACCGACAAACCTCAAAGAAAATCAGTGTTTTGCCTATTATTGTTAATAACTGAGATTGCTTAGAATCATTTTAATTCTTAACATTGTTTTGATTTATGGAATCCGTAAGGAAATAATAGGGAATCACGTGTAATTCGTGAGCTGTACCCGCAGCTGTAAGTCCATATTTAGTGTTTTTGAAAATCTATATCCACTGTCCCGATAAATTGGGATGGGAAGGTATCAAAAACCGGATAAGCCAGAAGACCTGCCAGAATCATTTAACAAATTAGACTTTCGGGGATTGAAGTCTGATTCAGGTATGGCTATGTTTTTATAATAAACATATCTTCTTGCTTCCTGTATCGCTCACTCTCCTTTAGTTTTTTAAGTAATTACCATTCAAAAATGATAAACTTATGAGTAGTGCAGAGACTTTAATCGTAAAAAGAGATGGGAAAAAGGTGCCTTTTTCTATTGATAAAATTCGAAATGCGGTCAAAAAGGCTTTTCTATCAGTAGGAAGCTTTGCTAGCGAGGAAGACCTGGCGAATATTCTACATCGTGTAACCGTTAGAAATGGTGCAAGCGTAGAAGACATCCAAAACCAGGTGGAAAGATCATTAATGGCAGAGAATTTTTATGCTGCAGCCAAATCATACATGCTTTATCGCCAGAAGCATTCAGAAGACAGAGAAACGCGTGACCGAATTAAATTCTTAATTGATTATTGTGGTGCAGGAAACGCTGCAACGGGAAGTAAATTTGATGCCAATGCCAATGTTGACAGTAAAAACATTGCTACATTGATAGGCGAACTTCCTAAAGGGAATTTCATCCGTTTAAATCGTCGTCTGCTAACCGACCGCATCGATAATATATTTGGTAAGGAGCTGTCCAATAAATACCTAAGTTGTTTAAATCAGCATCTGATATATAAAAATGACGAAACCAGTCTTGCTCCCTATTGTGCCAGCATCACCATGTATCCATGGTTGTTAGAGGGTACTTCAAAAATAGGAGGTAACTCAACGGCTCCAACCAATTTAAAATCATTTTGTGGTGGTTTTATAAATATGGTTTTCATTGTGTCTAGTATGCTAAGTGGTGCTTGTGCAACTCCTGAGTTCTTGATGTACATGAATTATTTTGTCGGTAAAGAATACGGCAACGATTACTATAAGCGTAGTAATGATGTGGTGGATTTATCAGTCAGAAAACGCAGCATTGATAAAATAATAACAGATTGTTTCGAACAAATTGTTTACTCTTTGAATCAACCTACTGGCGCAAGAAACTTTCAGGCTGTATTCTGGAACATTGCTTATTACGACAAATATTATTTCGAGAGTCTGTTTGGAGAATTTGTATTTCCTGATGGGAGCAAACCAAATTGGGAATCGTTGAGCTGGTTGCAAAAGCACTTTATGCAATGGTTTAACAAAGAGCGTTCAAAAACCGTCTTAACCTTTCCGGTAGAAACTATGGCATTATTGTCGGAAGACGATGATATTAAAGACAATGACTATGGCGATTTTACTGCAAAAATGTATGCCGAAGGCCATTCATTCTTTACTTACCTGAGCGACAATGCAGATAGTTTAAGTTCATGCTGCCGTTTACGTAACGAAATTCAGGACAATGGTTTTAGCTATACTTTAGGTGCAGGAGGTGTATCAACGGGTTCAAAAAGTGTATTAACTATTAACCTTAACCGATGTGTTCAGCAAGCTAAAAGAGAACAAATACCTTACATCAATTATTTAGAAGAGGTAGTGGATTTGGTGCATAAAGTTCAAATTGGCTACAACGAAAACCTAAAAGATCTGCAAAGCAAAGGCATGCTTCCATTGTTTGATGCAGGATATATTAATCTTAGCCGTCAATACCTTACCATCGGGGTAAACGGATTGGTCGAAGCTGCTGAGTTTTTAAACATCGAAATAAACGACAATGCAGAATATGTAGCCTTTACACAGGAAGTTTTAGGACTGATAGAAACCTACAATAAGAAATATCGCTCTGATGATTTAATGTTCAATTGCGAAATGATTCCGGCTGAAAATGTTGGTGTAAAGCATGCCAAGTGGGATAGAGAGGATGGTTTCTTTGTTCCTCGCGATTGTTATAACAGTTATTTCTATGCGGTTGAAGACGAATCCCTAAACATTATCGACAAGTTTAAAGTTCATGGTAAAAAGTATATTGAACATTTAACTGGTGGATCTGCATTGCACTTAAATTTAGAGGAGCATTTAAGTGAAGTTCAATATCGCCAGCTACTTAGGGTAGCATCTAAAGAAGGTTGTAACTATTTCAGTTTTAATATTCCCAACACCATTTGTAACGAATGTGGGCATATTGATAAACACAACCTAAGCGAATGTCCTAAATGTAGCAGCAAAAACCTTGATTACCTTACTCGTGTTATTGGTTACATGAAAAGAGTGAGCAGTTTCTCTATCGCTCGCCAAAAGGAAGCTGGTGATAGGTATTACGCTAAAGATTTTAATGAAAAAGAAGTTGAGGAAAAAGAATATGCTCAAGTATTATAATTACGATATCGTTTTTCAAGAAATTCCCAACGAAGTAAGTTTGGCTATTAATATTACCAATTGTCCCAATCGTTGTAAAGGATGTCATAGCCCTCACCTTCAAAAGGATATTGGCGATGTGTTGGACGAAGATTGTATTGTGTCAATTATGGATAAATATGCTTCGGCAATAACTTGTTTTTGCTTTATGGGGGGAGATAACTCCCCTCATCGGGTAGCCGAGTTGGCCAAATTTATACAAAGCCAATATCCGAAAATAAAAACGGCATGGTATTCTGGCTGTCCTAATTTGCCCAAGAACTTTAATAAAAACTCCTTTCAGTTTATTAAGCTGGGTAGTTATAAGGTAGAATCGGGATCACTAGACAGCCAAACAAGCAACCAACGTTTGTTTGAAATTCAACATGATGGATTTATGAAAGATATAAGCTACATGTTTAAAACTAAAAAACAACGAGGTGTCTTTTGATTTATCTTACACAAGGCGATCTGCTTTTAGCAAAGAAGATATGATGAGCATGATGGACCAAATCAGAAACTTGATGCCAAATATAAGAGGACTATAAAAAGATCCTATATATTATAAACTCCCCTTGTATAAGAAGATTCATTAACAAGGGGAGTTTTTTATCATATTAAGTGCTTAACAACCTATTCTATTTCCATTAACAGTTGATTTGCCATTACATTGTCTCCTTCATTTATCAACAGTTTGCTTACAATTCCTGATTGTGCACTAAGCACTTGATTCTGCATTTTCATTGCTTCCAATAGCAAGAGAGGACTGCCTTTTTCAACTGAGCTTCCCTCGCTAATCAGAATTTCGCTGATTTTTCCTGGCATTGGCGCAATAATCTGGCCATTGCTTTTTTGTAAATTGTTCTTGCTCAACTTTTCTTTGCGTTGAAAAGAAGACTCGGTATCGATGGTGAAATTGTAAGTATTACCATTTATGGAAACACTACATTTGTTCTGTTTCAGTTCAATGATTTCACCAACAAATTCTTTCTCTTTGTATTTGACAATGTATTCTTTGTCGGTTTCCTTAATGCTGAACTTTTCACTCTTTGAGCGAGATGAAACAACCTGATAGTTTTGAGCTTTAAGGTTGTAAGTGTTTTCTCCTGACAGCACAAATATTTTATTCTTCTTTAGTGAAATCATGATTAAAATAGTTTACTTCTCATTTTTGAGGCCCAAACAGAAGAATCTTCATGAACCATATTCTTTTCTATATTTTGATTTTCTTTCAAGTAGGCTTGTAGAGCCATAATTGCAGCAGCCTTTTCTTCATCCTGTTCCTGAAAATAAGGTTTGTCTAATTTCTCAGAAATAAAAGATGTATTGTAGCTCCCATTAATAAAATCGGGATGATTTAATACTGATTTAAAAAATGGGATGGTAGTTTTTACTCCCTTGATTACGGAATTGTCAATAATGGCAATGGCATGATCAATGGCTTCTTGTCTGTCATTTCCTGTAATAATCAATTTGCTGATCATAGAGTCGTAGGATGGAGGAATCAATTTACCACTTTCAAAGCCAGTGTCAACTCGCAGAAAGCTACAATTGGGGAACTCCATTTTATCGATAATGCCTGGAGTTGGTGAGAAGTCAGCCTGAACATCTTCTGCATTCACTCTAAGTTCGATAGCCCAGCCTTTTATCTTAATATCCGATTGTTCGAACTCCAAGACTTCACCAACAGCTGTTTTTATTTGTTGTTCAATTAAATCTATTCCTGTAATACACTCTGTAATGGGATGCTCTACTTGCACACGAGTGTTCATCTCAAGAAAATAGAAGTTCATATCCTTGTCTACTAAGAATTCTACTGTTCCTAAAGTATGGTACTTTATTTTTTTACAAAGATAGAGAGCCATTTCGCCCATTTTATTTCTCAACTCTTTGGTAAGAATGGTAGAAGGTGCTTCTTCCATCAATTTTTGATGTTTTCGTTGAATAGAACATTCGCGTTCGTACAAATGAACTGCATTCCCATGTTTGTCGGCCAGTATTTGAATTTCAATATGTTTTGGGTTTTCAACATATTTTTCTATTAAGAGGGAGTCATCATTAAAGGCTGATTTTGCTTCATTAACAACGAGTTTGTACATCAATTCAAGTTCATCTGAGAAGCGGACAATTCTCATTCCTTTACCGCCACCTCCTGCAACTGCTTTCATGATAATTGGATAACCAATTTTTTCGGCCCACATTTTGGCATCCTTAAAGTTTGTGATATTGGAAGTGCTACCCTCTAGAACCGGAATGCCACTTTTTTTAGCTAAATTTCTAGCCATTCCTTTGTTACCCATGGTATAAATGGCTTTGTCGTTGGGACCAATAAACATGATATCTTCATCCTTGCAACGACTGGCCAGATAAGGAGATTCTGATAAAAATCCATATCCCGGATGTATGGCCTCAATTTTATTTTCCTTACAGATGCGAATGAGTTCTTCAACATTTAAGTAGATCGAACCATTAGGGTTTTCTTCCAGAATGATGATTTCATCGGCATAATCAAGGTAAAGAGCATTTGCTTCCCTATTGGTTTGGATACAGTAGACTACGATACCCATATCTGTTGCAGTTTGAGCAATTCGGATTGCAATTTCACCTCGGTTGGCTATTAATAAAGATCTTATCATTTTGATGAATTGTTTTAATGATGAGCTGGAAGCAATCAACTTCCAAGCTCGTCCAATTACTAACTAATAAAACTAGAGTGGGATATTCCCATGCTTTTTTGCATTCTTTTCCATGTACTTGTTTTCCAAAGCTTCGAATGCAGATATCAATTTGACTCTTGTGTTTGCTGGTTCAATTACTTCATCTACATATCCTTTTTCATCTGCGATATAAGGATTGGCAATGTTATCTTTGTATTTTGAAATGAGTTTGTTCTTTGTTTCATCAACATTATCGGCGTTAGCCAATTTTTTGCGATGTAAGATTTTTACGGCACCTTCGGGGCCCATTACAGCAATCTCGGCAGTTGGCCATGCAAAATTAAAATCGCCACCCATGTTTTTGCTGTTCATTACGATGTAGGCACCACCATATGCTTTTCGTACAATTACCGTTATTTTAGGAACACTGGCTTCGCTAAATGCATACAAGAGCTTTGCACCTCGTCGTATAATTCCAGTGTGCTCTTGATTGCTTCCCGGCAGAAATCCCGGAACATCTTCCAATACCAAAATCGGAATGTTAAAAGCATCGCAGAATCGCACAAATCGAGCTGCCTTTTCAGCCGAATTTATATCTAAAACTCCAGCCAACACTTTTGGTTGGTTGGCAACAATACCGATCACCTTATTGTCCAGACGGGCCAATCCGGTAATAATATTGGCTGCAAAGCATTCTGAAATTTCGTGAAAGCTGTTTTTGTCAACCAGATTTTTGATGATGTCAAGCATATCATAAGGGATGGTGGCTTCTTCGGGAATGATGAGACCTAATTTGTTAGGGTTTTCAGGAGCTTCCATCTCCATTTCTGTTATTGGAGGCAAATCTACATTATTTGAAGGTAGATATTGTAGAAGTTTACGAACCCCCAATAAGGTGTGTTCTTCATCGTCGTAAATAAATTGTGCAACACCACTTTTCGATCCATGTATATCAGCACCTCCCAATTCTTCAGAATTCGTATCCTCATTCAGTACTTCTTTTACCACATCAGGACCTGTAACAAACATGTATGCCGTATGGCGACACATGAAAATAAAATCGGTAAGGGCAGGAGAATAAACAGCTCCACCTGCAGCTGGCCCCAGAATTATTGAAATTTGAGGAATGACACCTGAAGATTTAACATTTCGATGAAAAATTCCGGCATATCCTGCCAAGCTGGCTACCCCTTCCTGAATTCTGGCTCCACCCGAATCAATTAGTCCAACTATTGGATGTCCCATGCTTAGGGCCATATCCTGAACTTTCATGATTTTTTCGGCATGAACAGATCCTAGAGATCCACCCATAAAGGTGAAATCCTGCGCAAATGCAAATACTTTTCGTCCATTGATTTTTCCATGACCACATATTACGCCATCCCCAAAAACATTTGTCGTTATGTCGCCAGCAGGTTTTACAAAAGCATCAATTTCTTCAAAGCTATTTTCATCAAACAGGATCTCAATCCGTTCACGAGCTGTAAGCTTTCCTTTTTTGTGTTGTTTTGCGAAATATTCCCAATTGTATTGAGCTTCTAATTGCTCTTTACGGGAAGTATATTTTTTAAATTGTATTCTATTGTCTTTCATGATGTATTCTTTACAATTAACAGATAATAAATTCGATTTTAGAATCGGATCAATTAGCTAAAGAGCAATACCAGTACCTGTGCCAATAATACCCTTAGGAACATTACCAAAGGATAAACCGTTGCATATGCTGTTGATTGAGCCTGAACTGGCGCAATGGAGTTGGCGAATTCCAGTGCTGGAGGATCGGTCATGGAGCCGGATAACAAGCCACAAATCGATAGGTAATTTAGTTTCATGATTCGGGCAATGATGGCAAAAATAATTAGTGGCACAAAGGTGATGGCCATACCATAAAGCATCCAAATGTAACCTTCGTTTAAAAGGGTTTCAACGAAATATTTACCCGATGAAAGTCCTACGCAGGCAAGGAAAAGAGCAATACCCAATTCGCGAATAAATAAGTTTGCACTTGGTGTAATGTAAAAGTCCATTTTGCCAATTCGTCCTTTATGCCCCAAAATTAAAGCAATTAAAAGCGGTCCACCAGCCAGTCCTAATTTTGCTGGGGCTGGCAAACCAGGAATGTGAATTGGAACCAAACCAATCAATACTCCAAACAAAATTCCCATAAAAATAGGAAGGATGTTAGGGTGCGAAAGGTCTTTAATCGAATTCCCCAGTAAGTTGGCAACCTCTGGCAAAGCGGTTTTTTCACCTACAATACGTACAGTATCTCCAAACTCAACGCTATCCTCTTCGGTAGGCATTAATTCCAAACCATTACGATAAATTCTTGTAATATTTACAGGGAAACGGCGTGAAATACCAATTTGTTTGATGCTTTGTCCGGCCAGTTTTTTGTTGGTAATTCTAACCTGTTGCATACCCAATCGACCTGAGATTTCCTGTTCCTTTGTTTCATTAATTTTCCCAAGGTTTAGCTCTATATTTTTGAAATTCGTTGGAGTGGAAACGCCATACAATTTGTCGCCTTGTTCGATGATGAAATCTGAATCGGCAGCTAAAAATTCTCCATTTCTTTCAATTCGAGAAGGAACAAAAGCTTTGTTGCAATTGCCAATAATAAATTCAATGCTTTTACCAATCAGGTTTTGGTTGGTGATTTCAATGTTAATGGCTATTAGCTTGCCATCCATTCCAGTAACTTCTTTGCGATATTGCTCTTCTTCCTTTTTTACATTGATTTTATAGATAACACGTAGAAGAATCATGGAAATAATAATCCCGAAAATCCCGAAAGGGTAGGCAACGGCATAGGCCATACCAACGGTTTGTGCATTGGCAGCGGCTATATCGGCATTGCTTACTATATCACCGATGGTTTGCTGAGCTGCACCAAGAGCAGGAGTGTTGGTTACCGCACCACACATAACACCTGTGATTACCGATATCGGCACATTAAAAATAAATTTTATTGCGACGGCAGTTAAAAATCCAGTAAGCACAATTCCTGATGCCAAAAGGTTAATGCGTAATCCGTTCTTTTTTAAAGAGGGAAGAAAGCGTGGACCAACTTCAAGACCAATGGAGTAGACAAATAGAATCAAACCAAATTCCTTGATAAAGTGCAGAACATGTGGATCGGTTACAGCACCCAGGTGTCCCACCAGTAATCCTGAAAATAGAATTCCGGCTATTCCTAGCTTGATTCTCAGTAGTTTTATTTTTCCAAACAGAATACCCAGTACTGCTACAAGGCAGATAATAATAATGGAAGAGGCAGTACCGGGCTTGGTTAAAAGTTCAATAAAATTCATGTTTTGTGTTTATTATTTAAGATGTATTTACCAGTATAAGAGTGCGGCCTCTCCTTGTCAGAAACATGTTAGGATTGTTATGAATTGCTCTTGAGAACCATGGGAACCGATATGATGCAATTATGAATATAAACCATAAGTTCACAAGTAGGCATAGCAAAACCAAAAAGGGAAGCCGCACTCATCGATATTGATTTCGAGGGCTAGTCAGGAATCAATATCAAATATTTTCCAGTTTAAAATCTCGATAGGTGGCACGATCAGGTGGAGGTATCGAATACCTCTATTCTAATGTGTAGTGCGAACTCCGTTGCGCGAGGAGTAGATGTAGTTTTTAGCATAGCAATAATTGTTTAGCATTTACAATTGATCACTTAGCGAATCATAAAAACAGGTGGAATCGAATTACATGAACTAGCAATTCAAATGTGAAGACCTGATTTATAGCTTTATTTCGCGAAAGCATCAATCTATACTTGAATAAGACAGGTCTCCTGGCTTTCCTATTTGTAAGGCCTTCCCATTCCTCGTTTTGGAACAGTGGCTTTGTTCTTACAAACTTTTGCATGGAATCACAGTTGCGCGTCAGCTCATGATTTTCACATGATTCCCTATTAAATCCCTTTTACGGGATACCTTATTCGTTATCGGTGACAAAGATTTGATTTTTTTTTTGAACTATGCAAGCAATTGGTAAAAATATTTATGAGTAAATAGAGTATAACTCGGACTCTATATGGATTATTGTCTGTGTTTAAAATACAAACAATAAAAACTTCAATGATAAAATGAGAGTCAATAACAGAAATGAAAGCTTTTCGTCATTGTATGATATTGTTGTTGTTAGGATGTGGAATGAGAACTATTCAGCAGTATCTATATTTGATTCTCATTGAGATTTCACAACTTTTCTACTTTTTCACTATTCAAACTTTTCAAGACTTTCAGAAAAAAAGCTGCCTCAAAATGATATTGAGACAGCTTTGGGCGAATCTACTTAATTATTAACGCTTGATTAATTTCTTGGTTTCACTGTTCCTTTCATCTTCAAGGATGATAAGGTATGTACCAGAAACAAGATTGGATACATTTACTTCAGTAGTGTTAGACACTACGGGTATTACTTTGATTAGATTACCATGCATGCTTACAATCTTAATCTTACCACCAGCATTTCTGGTTTCGATTTTTACGTAATCACGTGCTGGGTTAGGGCTTAATATTAGAAGATCAGTTGGCGCTTCGTTACCCAGAGGATCTGAAATTGTAAGATTAGTTAACTTAGCGGAAGAAGAAGTATTTGTAATGTTTACGGTGTAATCTTCTACTTCACCATAGCTAAATGTTTCGCAAGGATCTGCTGCAGAGTTGTATTTCATGGTCACACGCATTCGGGTGTTCCCAAGACTTGCATCGTTAGGAACCGTAAATGTTTCTGATAAAGTTCCGCTACTGCTAGATGATCCACTTACCATTAATTCGTTTGAATCGAATGTGCCATTTTGATTAAAATCGATCCACACATGCCAAAATTCTGTATAACTGGAACTGCGGAAACCAGCACTAAAGTAAATGGTTTGAGAACTACCAGGAACCAAATCAGTGCTTAGGTTTGTGTAATCGGCATAACCACTATCGTTTCCAGTACTGTTATCGATATTTCCCAATTGAACCAAATCGATCCATTCGTAGCTCGAATTGTTTCCTTTAGAAGAGCAATAGTTCAAGCTAGCAGCATTTGTAGTTAAATTGTAGGTGCTTGAATAGTCGCTCGAACCAAAACTGTTATTGGCTCTTAGTCTGTATTCGTAAGTAGTTGATGCATTTGCACCAGTATAATCGTAACTTGCAGATGTTGTATTGAATGAACTCCAATTTCCGCCTTGCTCCCTGATATCGATATCGTATGAAGTAGCTGTAGCTACACTATTCCAGTTGATGCTAAAAGAGCTGGATGTAATGTTGCTGGCCGTAATTCCATCAGGAGTTGGAGGAGGATTTTGGCTGGCTGCCTGAATGTTTACTGTATAATCCTCAACCTCGCCATAAGAGAAAGACTCGCAAGCGGTTTGAGAAGCATTGTATTTCATACTCACACGCATTCTGGTTGTTCCCGAAACGCTTGAAGGAATGGTAATGGAACCAGTTACAGTTGTTTTGCTCAAGGAACCGGCATCAAAGGCTAACTCATCGGAATCATTAAATGTACCATCCTGATCGTAATCAATCCAGATTTTCCAATACTCATTGTATGAAGATCCTGAGAAAGCAGGACTTAAGGAAATATTATACTGATCGCCAGCATTCAAATCAACAGTCAATGATGTGAAATCTGTGTAATTGGCTGCTCCCGATGTATTATTGAAAGTTCCAATGGTCACATCCGAAATCCACTCGTAAGTGGAGTTGTTCCCTTGTGAATCACAATATACCAACTGAACGTCAGAGGTGGTAGTAGAAGCGATTGCAGAATAATCACTACTTCCGGTATCGTTGTTCGAACGAACTTGATACTCATATACCGTAGAAGCCTGTAGGTTTGTTATGTTTTGACTGATGTTACTGGTATTGTAACTGATCCAGCTTCCGCCTTGTGGACGAACCTGTACATCGTAATCATTCGCATAATTGGCAGCATCCCAACTTAGACTAAATGAATTAGCGGTAATGTTGCTCACTGTGATATTTGCAGGAATATCTGGTAGAGGAGGCAAGGCAGTGGTGCTTACATTGCCAATGGATGTATAATCACTATTGCCGGCACTGTTAACGGCTCTTACCTGGAATTCATAAGTGGTTTCGGCGGTTGCTCCCGTGTACGAATAAGCATTGCTTGATGAAGTATAATTACTCCAGGTTCCGCCACTTTCTCTTATCTGAATATCATATGAACTTGCTCCTGAGCTTGCATCCCAGGTAAGATCAAAAGAAGTAGCTTTTACGTTGCTTGCTACGAGACCAGTTGGAGTTGCAGGAGGATTGCCATCGGAAAGAGCGGCAAAGGCATTCATTCGCCCACTTCCAAGTTTGCCTATGAAAGTAGGAATGGTAGCATCAATATTGTCTGTTGTATTTACCAATTTATCCCAAACTTGCTGAGGAGTAATATTGCCATAATATTTTGATACGATTAATGCTGCAACCCCTGAAACGTGAGGACATGCCATTGAAGTTCCCTGCATCACACCGTACTGGTTATTCGGTAGTGTTGAATGAACAGCCGTAGGATCTGTGTTTGAGGAAATTAATTCACCACCCGGAGCAGAAATATCCACCCAAGTGTCGTAATTGGAGTACCATGCTTTCTCGTCTTTGCAATTTACTGCACCTACAGCCAATGCACTTTCATAACATCCCGGATACCATAATCCAGAGTCATCATCATTACCTGCTGCAATAACCACCAAGCCACCATTCATTGCTTCTCCAGGTCCACCTGCATTGGCAATAAAATAATCGATCGCATCCAGCACAGCCTGATCGTAAACACCTTTATTGCTATATCCCCAACTGTTTTGAGAGATTACAGCACCATTATCAGCTGCATAGGTAAAAGCTTCGGCAAATCCACCATTTGAGGTATCGGTGAAAACGTTACAAGACATCAGGCGAACCCCATTGTTGTTACCGTTACCACCAGCAACACCAGCAACACCAATACCATTATTGGTTTCGGCAGCTACGGTTCCTGCTACGTGTGTTCCATGATCTCCAACCGATATGGTTCCCGTGTTGTTAGCAAAATTGTATCCGTAAACATCATCTACATAACCATTGTTGTCATCATCGATGCCGTTTCCGGCAATTTCTCCTGGGTTAACCCACATGTTTCCGGCCAAATCTTCATGGTCCCAATCCACACCACCATCCTCGATGGCAACAATTACATTGGGATTACCAGTTTCAATTTCCCATGCTTCCAATAAGCTAATATCAGATCCTGGTGTACCACCGTTTTGACCTGTATTTTCGTAGTGCCATTGATCTGGAAAGCGTGGATCGTTAGGAGCTGTACTTAAGCTTGGAGGACTTGCCTTTGGCAATTCGGGTAGTGGAGTAATGCTGTGCGAAACCAGCTTGGCTTCAGGAATTGCCTGGGCCATCGAAATTTCAGTAATGTTACTGTACTGCGAAATCAATTGCTTGACAGGCGTGTCGGAACTGAACTCAATATCGTACCATAGGTGCAAGCCAAACTTACGGTGCTTGGCTTCATGTTTACCTGCATCGCGGAAAACACGTTTCATTTTGTAAGCCGTGAATTTTTCATTCAGCTTATCTACGGCTCTCATGTTGGTTACAACATAGCCATCCTGAGGACGAGCTTTTAGTTTGTGACCTTTTTCAAGGTTTTCAGAAAATACATCCACTTTCGCTTGAATGGTTTCTGAGAATTTTACCCGGATAACGCCTTTGTAAAGGCCTTCGGAATTAACAGCACGCTTTTGTGCAAAACCTACCTGAAAGATTAGCAGTAGGACAATAAAAAATGTAAAGTTTTTCATAGAACTTAATTTAATTGTGATTGGTTTTTGTTGGGCAATCACCAATTTATGACATTTTTTTAATATGATGAAAAATATTTATTGTCTAATATTTAATTTGTCATTGTAAATTCATAGATGAAAATTCTGTAAGCCTGATGAAATAAGAGATTGCTGGATTTAAAAAAATATTAGGTTAATGTTGAAATATTTACAAGCTGATTTTTACATTCAAAAAAAGTTATTTAATAATCAAAAAAGATTCTTTAATGACAAATATTTGATTTTTGATCGAATGGCAAATAGTGATCTAAAAAATCAATTTTAGGAAGGGCAAATTCTTGAGAAATGCGATGTTTTATGGATTTTGGACGCTGTAAAGATGCGTCTGTACAAATAGGTTTTTGTTAATATGTTTATATGTAGAGGTGAGTTTGTTCTATAATGCCCGTAAATGAAAGTAAACGATATGTTGTAGCTGTTTTTTTAGACTATTGAATGGATTGCTTCAATTTTAAATGACAAATCAGACTAACAAAATGTATTCGGTAAGGTGTTTTTATATCCTTCGAATTTTGTGGAAAGGGATAAACAGTTTTAGTTAGGCTAATTGTTTTTTCTAGAAAGGTCTTTTAAGAATGTTGTACATCCATCTACTCTGGTAGAAAGGTGTAAAATGTTTTAGTTGGACCATTTGTTTTTTTTAGAAAGACCTTTTAAGAATGTTTTACAACCATCTACTTTGGTAGAAAGGTGTAAAATGTTTTAGTTGAATCAATTTTTTTTTTTAGAAAGACCTTTTAAGAATGTTTTACATCCACCTACTCTGGTAGAAA
The DNA here is from genome assembly GCF_030851345.1 of Marinifilum sp. D714. Classification (GTDB taxonomy): domain Bacteria; phylum Bacteroidota; class Bacteroidia; order Bacteroidales; family Marinifilaceae; genus Marinifilum. The sequence continues at coordinate 69,835 of NZ_JALPNU010000008.1, read as the reverse complement.
GGTGTAAAATGTTTTAGTTGGACCATTTGTTTTTTTTAGAAAGACCTTTCGAGAATGTTTTGTATCCATCCACTTCAGTAGAGAGTGGCAGTCAAGTGTATTTTATCCTTCGTTAAGGAATAAGAATGATGCAATTATATGTGATATTTATTTGTTTCAAAAAAAATATGTTTCAGATGCTTTAATTGCCAAAAATATGGTTTTAAAAATATGCTTTGCAGCATAATGTTTTGTGGTTGAACCCTTTGTTTTGACTTTTTGAGTCGGTTTTGAATGGTGCAACGTGCTGATGTTTATTTTATTGTCTTGATAAAAAAGGAATGTATGTTTAATTTTATATGACCAATGTATTACATACATAAAACAACCATTAAAAACAGTGAAAATCAGAGCTCAAATTTTAGGAATCGGTAATCTTTAAAAGAATGGATTACTTATTGTTTAACTTCAAATTGAGATGAAATGAAAACAGAACAATTTAGTGCTGCACGATTCAGAAATGCAGAATTGATTTCATTGGGAGATGATACCATTCGAATCTGCAAGATTCACGATTGGAGTACGTCACCTGTTCAGGCTCTTTATACGAACACAGAAAGTTCGTTGGGAGCATTAAAGCAGCAAGTGAACAAGGCATCGACAACAGTTGAGACTGCTGAAGTTCGTGAGTTGGATTCACTTTTTAATAATTCGTGGAGAGCAGCGAAATGGTACTGCAAGGCTTATGTACTTAGTCCTGTTAAGGCTGAGAGCGATGCTGCTACCGTATTAACAAACCTGGCGAAAACTCATGGTAGTAACTTGCACAACGAAAGTTTGGCGGTGCAAAATTCAAATGCACGTTTGTATTTGAATGATTGTGAAACGATGCAAAATGTAAAGGATGCCATTGCTGTAATTAAATTCCAACCTTTTGTTGATCGCATCAAGTTGAATCTTGATAATTTAGTGACAGGCATTGTAAACCGGGATAAAAAGGCTAGTAGCGAACATCGCGAAGTCGACACCAAGGAGTTTCGTGTAAAGTTGACAAATGACCTGAACAGTCTTTACAAGTATTTGGAACTGATGTCGGAATTGAATGGTGATGGTGAGTTTACCGACATGCTTATGCTGATTAACGAGAGCATTCGCAAAATTGAGCATTCGATTAGCTTGAGAAGCAAACAGGCCAAAGAGGAGGAGGTAGTAGAAGAATAGTTTGATAGTAATGGATATGAAATCGCCCCACTGGATTGTTTTGGTGGGGCGATTGTTTATAAATTATTGTGTTATTAGATCACATATTCGTCATTTAATTCATTTTGCTTTTTCTCAACCAAAGATATATCAGGATTGTTTTTTACTAGAATCAACTCTTTATATAAATCCCAGAAAACATATAATATGAATAATGCTAAAATATTCACATATAGGAAATAAGATTTTTCGTTTAGATTAAATGACATATCAAACTGTGAAAGCAATCCTAAATCAAATTTGAAATGGATTCCATCTGTAAAGTTTGGCCCTACCGTAAATTTTGCACCTGAATAATATACGAAAGTATTTCCACCAAATCCAATTCCTATAATCTGAATAAGTTGATGGATCATAGAATAAATTAGCCCTCTTTTGTTCTCTTTGCGAATAAGTAAGCTTCCTGATTTAATCGAGAGAAAATACAATCCAATTGCAGATAGAAATATAAAGAGCAATGCTCCATTTAAGGATTGTGTTTTAAATAGAATTTTTGTAATCAGATAGAGGCCAATAATTCCACCAATAATTTGGTAATAGGCTAAAATTAAAATAGTTAATCGTGTGTTTTTAATTCTGAGTTTCATGGTATTAGTTTAAGGAAATGTCATTGATTGTAGTGATGTAATTTTTCAAGGTTTTCATGGCTTCTTCTTTGTTAAAATACCAATCGGAGAAGGGCAGAGGGAATATGCTAACATCAGCTCGGTTTAAAATTCTGTAGCGCTCAATTCCAAAAATATCAGAATATTCTCCAGGGTAACCTATCAAATCAATTCCGATATATTTGTTGTTGTATTTTAGAAGTAGATCGATTTTAAGACCTGCAATAGAGTAGCCCTCCCAAATTGAATTTATCTGCCAGTATTTAAGAGCTTCTTTAACTTCATTTAGGAATTGATCACGTGATTGATTCTCTATATCAGATGGTACAATTGTATTCGATTTGGTTTTCGATAAATAAGCCCGAAGAAGTGTATCTGTTCTCAAGTCGTTTTTGCTTATTGAATGGTGTACATATTGTCTGTATCTTGCGCGAGTAATGGCAACATTAAAAACATCCTCTTTGTTAATATGATTGATTGCCGAATGATGACTGTGAGCATCTATGGTCAAGGATAAATGCATAATGTCCCGTTCTTCACCTTGAAAGCTATAAGCAGTTCCTACTCTTATTTTATGCTTTTCGATTTCTTCGATTTCAAACTGATTTAAAAGCTGTTTGCCCAACCAATCTACCTGTGCTCTAAAGGGGGATAGTACTCCAATACTTGAGCTAAATTCGGGAGATAAATCTTTTTCTTTGTCAACCAATTCACGAACAGCTTTCAATATTGTACTTGCCTCTTTTTCGTTTGAACCATTTTTATCGCGCTTGCCTTCAATATTGATAAAATATAAAGCTTGTTCAGTCTCATCAGGTCGAGAAGTCATTATTCTTAGTTGATTATCGTAAAAATGTTCATTACTGAAATGAATAATGGGCGATAAACTTCTAAAATGTTCATCAAGCATACTCACTTGGTTTCCTGATTGCAGACTACTCATAACCAAATCTAAAATACTCTTATCTCTGTAGTTTAGTATATTGTTATCGATATGTTGAAGGTTGTACTTGTTTCGATAAATGTTTTGAATTCCTTTGGACAGAAAAGAAACATGTCTCAGTTGGCAAGGATCACCTGCAAAAACAAGTCTTTTTGCTCGCTGAATTAGAGGAAGACAACTGGCGATGTCGCATTGTGTAGCTTCATCTATAATCACGACATCGAACATTTCTTTTTTGAAAGGCAATGCGTCTTTTACTTCCGATAAATTACATAACCAAATTGGGAATGCTTTTAAAACTGCATCGAATTTTATTTCATCGAATTTGGCAAGCTTTTCTGTGTCGTTTGACATTTTTAAGGCTTCGTGAAAGCGTTGTATGTTTTTCCAGTCGCTTTTCATTACACTTAAAACCTGTTTGATATATTTCAAGCGAATAAAAAGCTGAATGTCTTCTATTTGTTGCTGATCGTTTTGCTTTAATTGCTGATTGTATTCCCATATTGGCACCTGAATTCGGTTTCTGATGTCAATATATCGTGTCTTAATTTTATTCCAGACACCATTCTGATGGTTGCTGAGGTGTTCACCCCATTTAAGTTCATTTTCTACCTCATTAGAGAAGGATTGCTCCAGTTTGTTAATAAGCTTGGCTCTCGATTCAATCTCAGTAGATAAGTTCAATAATCTCAGATCTAACTCATCGTCTTTTAATTTAGGTAGATCAAATTCTTTTAGGAGGTAATTTAGTTTTCGTACACGAGTAAGAAGAGATTTTAGAAATCGGTTTAGTGGAGTGGAGTAGGATCGTTTTTTACCGGTTCTCACAACAGCTTTATCTACACCCAATTGAAGTTTTATCTTTTCAGCGATTACATCAACGGCTTCATCGGTGCGAGATGCAATTAAGACCGATTCTCCTCTGTTCATGTGTTCCAAGGCAACTGCTCCTATTGTATATGTTTTGCCAGTTCCAGGAGGGCCAACAATTAAAGTTAATGGATTCTCCGTACTAGACTTTAGTATGGCTTCCTGGGCATCACTTAATATCATAGGTAGCTTGCCCTTGGTGTATTTTTTTTGTTTATTCTTTAGTTCTTCATCTGAAAATAAAGATTGCAAAGGCAATGAATAATCGGAATGTGAGCCCAATTCATCTAGCTCATTTAATACCCCCCTTGTATTTGTAGATTTTGTTACCAATCCCAAAATACTAGATGGTAGCAATACATATTTACTTTCTTGATCCTTGGATAAGCTTGAAAGGTTTTCTTTGATCGTTTTTACATTTGTGTTTTCCGGGTATGCATAAATGTTTTCAATGTCAACATTTAAAAAGTATTTTTTAAAAAGGCGAACGATATATTCAATATGCTCGAAACGGATGTAATTTTTTGGTAGATCTTCGAATAAAGTATCTTGAAGAAATTCAGAACTGGAATCACTCAAGAGCATTTGTATGATTGGATAGTTTACTCTTCTCTCGTTGGTGTTGATTGATAAATAATAGAATTCATCCTTTTGTTGTATTTCAGCAGGATAATAAAACAGAGGCGCACATAGTGTTTTGGAATCTCCTCTTGAATCTATGTAATTTCCACAAATGAAAAACGTACCATATAGCAATTCCTTTTCTTTCTCGTATAGCTTTACCTTTTTGCTGATTGTGGATGCTTTCGCAGAATCTATGGGTGTAATTGGGTGATTACCAGTTAGTAATTCTTCTTCTTCGTCGAAGTAAATTTTATTTTCTACTTTTTGATCTAAGAAATTATAAATTGTTAACTCCCTGTTGTCTGATCTGTAACAATCATTAAAGTACTGAATAATATTCGGTATGGAACTGTTAATATTCATAAGAGGTATAAGTATTTTATAAACTATCTAAGGCCTAAACTTACATAAGAATTTTCTTTTATTCTAGAATAATGTAGTACTTGTTTACTAAATAAGAGTTTGTTCTTTTAGAGCAATTCTTTAAGCTAAAATTGTGCCTAATTTAGTTTCTCTCTAAATTCTATCGATTGAAATATTTCATTAATATCTCTTCAAATTGTCTTCGAAATAATGGTTAGTAAACAAAATAAGTGCTCAAAGTTTGTTTTGGGTACGCAAGTGTGACATGCTTTTGAATTCAGCGGGAGAGGTGAGTCTTCATTTTCCATAGAAAAATTAAAGTTTATCGTGAAATCAAGATATCTGGATACAATCGGTGTATTTCTATTGATCTTAAAAGTAGGATTTGATTTATAAATTGAGAATATTCCCAATATGGATCTTAGGTCTTGTTGCAGTGTGTTTTAAGTATCATTGCCTGGCATGGCTTTTTTCTTAGTTTTACGGTGATTTATAACTCCTGAAAACGCGTAGGTAGCTGAATAGGAGTATGTAAAACTCATAAATCTATAAGCATGAAAAAAGAGAATCAAAACTCTTACAAACAACAGCGCAAAAAGGCGCATGAGTTCGAGAGCAGAGAAGCGTATCTGAATCACGAGCTTGAGATTATGAAATTTCGCAGATGGCGTATCCACTTGCCATTCAGAGATTTTCATATCGAACTAGAAGACTGGGTGCCTGCTTTGGCTGCCACCATTGGTAAGGTGGTAATGGTAACCGCCATGGTTGCTGTATTTGCAACCCAGTTTGGCTTATCGCCAGAATTTGTAGCAGAAAACGTTCGTTACGAATTGTTAATTGCCGGAGGTATTTTTGTACTTCTGTTTTCGGCAATTCTTAATCCTAATGCCAACCTTGCAGGAACTCACGGTCCTATGATCCCGCTGATTCCCATCATTGCCGCCGCTGGTGGTCACCCGCTTGCATTGGGGATTTTAATTGGTGTGTTTGGGCTTGCTTTAAGTATCACAAAAGGGGGCTCGAAGTTGATGAAACTCACCGGAGTAGGAGTTCGTGGTGGACTACTAATTTATTTGGGAGCTGTAGGTCTGTTGAGCCAGATTACGAAATTAGAAGCCTGGGCTTCTTCTGGTGATATTGGGTATGTTTCCTTTGCGGTAATCGGAATTACCATTTTAATTTATGCATACCTGGCAAAAATCAACAAGCGTTGGTTGGCAATTCCTTTGTGTTCGGCAATTGCAGGTATTGTTGCCTTTGCTTTGGGTGCCGATTTTGCCTTTACAACCAAACCTGGTTTGCCTCACATGAACCCAATGTGGTGGTGGGGTGAAGATACAGGATGGAAACTTGGCTTACCAAATGTAGGTCATTTTATTGCTGTTATTCCTTTCGCGATTCTTGCTGTTGCCATGTGGTCGCCTGATTATTTGGGGCACCGCGTATTCCAGGAATTGAATTATCCTAAGAAAGCCAAGAATGTATTAATGGATGTGGATGATACCATGACTGTTGCTTCTGTTCGTCAGATGATTGGTACAGCTTTAGGTGGTGGTAATATTGCTTCATCGTGGGGAACATACATGATTCCTGCTGCAATTGCCAAGCGTCCTATTCCTGGTGGAGCTGTATTAACGGCACTGCTTTGTGTTTTGGCATCGGTATTCGGATATCCTATGGATTTAGCAATGTGGGAACCGGTATTGCGTGTTGCACTAATTGTTGGTGTCTTCTTGCCATTGCTTGAGGCAGGTATGCAAATGGTTCGCAAGCACAAAGATTCGTTAAGTGCAGGTACTTGTATTTTTGCATGTGCTTTTGTGAATCCTGTTTTTGGATGGGCATTTACCATGTTGCTTGATAATCTTGGGCTGATTGGTGATAGCGATCGTGCTGCAGAATTGAGCTGGAAAGAAAAGCTAATTATTCCTGGAGCAATGTTTATTGTTTGTGTTGTTTCCCTTGCATTGGTGGGACAGCTTCCTGGAATCCCTGGAATTTTCTAATTGATAGTAATTAGATCAATATAGGATGCCGTTCCATTTGGGACGGCATTTTTATTTGATAGTCTTGAATAGTCCAAAAGGTGAATGGTCCAATAGTCAAAAGTAGGATGGGCAAACAGTCATTGCTAATCACAATATCTTTTGTACGCACAAAGCAGCAGAGTTTCGTAATATTTGTAGCCCTGTATTATATTCTTGTTTTTAAGGTGCAGAGCACCGAAATATTTTTCCTTATCATGAATGCTTGTCTATTTTTTCTTAAGTTTGATTTCGAATTCATTTAATTAAACAGAAAAGACAAATGGAAATCAGAAAAAACGAGACACAATTGGTGTGTATCGCCAAATTTATAGCCAAAGAAGGAGAAGTTGATCAGTTGATTAAAAATCTTCATTCTTTAATTCCAATGACATTGCAAGAGGGTGGATGCATTCGTTATGAATTAAACCAATGTATCGATGAGCCAAATAGAATCACTTTTATCGAAAAGTGGTACGATCAGGTAACTTTTGATGCGCACTGTAATACACCATATATTGTAGAATTCTTTAATGATGGCAAACCACATCACGTAAATGAGTTTGAGGTGACCTTGCACAAAGAGTTGTTGCCGTAATCAATTACAAATTAATAATTACGATTTTATAGTTTGAGATTCCGACTAAAGTTCGGACTCTCAATTGTAGATATCTTTAAAGATAACCAGATAAAACAAAAGGGAAATTGGATATCATCCAATTTCCCTTTTTTAATGTCTTATAATAGAGTCGTAAACTCTGTCTATTTTGTTGCAGGAATTACTTCTTTTTCTCCAGCTTTAAGCCATGCTTCGCCAACTCCTAAAATGGTTCTGCCAGCAACACCGTTAATAATTATTGCTGCCATCATGTACCAAGCTGCAAGTGCACATGCAATTAGTACGTAAGCTGCAACTGTATTCATTGCTGGGAATCCAAAGTGTCCTAAATCCAATAGGATGAATCCTAGCACTAAAATACTGAAAGTAGTTGCCATTGCTCCGTGAATGAATAGTGAAGCAAACCAAAGAATGATTGTGAAGAATGTATAGGCTAATAAAAAATAACCTACATCAGTTCCGGTAGATTTGTAGATTCCAAAGTGGTTTAACATCCATACAATTCCTATGGCAATCCAGAAAGATCCATAAGCTGAAAATGCTGCAAAACCAAAGTTGTTCGCATTTTTGTGTTCTAAAAGACCTGCGCACAATTGAGCAATTCCGCCAAATGCAAAACCTACAGCCAATACCGGACCTAATCCACACAGTCCAAGGTTATGCAATTGTAATAAAATGGTACTTAAACCAAATCCTCCAAGTCCGACAACAGCCGGATTTCCTAATTTTACGTTGTTCATTACTAAAGTTAATTTTATCTTAGATTGAGCGGCAAAACTAACAAAATGCCTAGCAGGTAATTAAAGCCGATTGTAGTTTAAAAACATACCTACTGTACAACATTTTGCTTTGAAAAGTGTAAGTTCGTGATCAGTAGTGCTGTGTAGCTGATATGCGTCCTTTTAGGGCTTTATGTTGTGTTGCACAATAGTATTTGTAACAATTAGATTGACAGGTTTTTATGGGATAAAAAACCTCAAGATTAAATCCCGAGGTTTTAAATGAAATTATCAGTTCTTATTTTTTTGGAGTATCGCTCATATAAAAAGTGATTTCACCACCATTCATAATTTCAGAGTGCCTAATAGTAAAGTTGGCAAGAACTTTACCGTTTAATTCAACTTTATCTACATAAACATTTTTCTTCGATTGATTTACCGTATTTACAACAAATGGGTTTTCATTTATGAGGAGTGAATTTTTGTTGTAACAAAGATGGATAGATAAAAACTTAAGTTTGGTGCAGTGATGGTGAAAGTGACTCCTGATTGTAACAGGTTTAATTCTTTTTATTACCTATCTCATGAGGTATAGAATAAAGATGATTTGTTTTAAGAAAGATATTTTGTATAGAATTTCAATATGCTTAATTTAGTCTTTCTGTTAAATTTAGTTTTTATCGAAAAAAACTATTGATATCACTTTAAACCAATTTTTTTTAAAATGAGGAAAATTCAATTAATCTTATTTGCTGTAATTATTTGTATTGGCAATAACGCTTTTGCTCAATATTCGAGCAATAAATTTATGGTAAAATCAGGCTATGTGGAAATGAAATTGAGCGGTGCAACAAAAGGGCAGCGTTTGATATGGTTTGATGATTATGGGAAACTTTACAAAGAAGAGGTAAAGTCCGAAACAAAAGTTAAAGTTTTTGGAATTGAATCCTCAGAAAAAAAGCACACATTAAAGATAGTCAAGGATGGTGTGATTTATGAGGTAAATCAATTGAATCATACCGGAACAAAACTGGAAACCGTTATTTCACCCGAATATTATTCAGCTTTGGAAAACATGTCGGATGCTCAGAAAAAAGAGATTGCGGATGAATTGTTGGAAGCCTTTGGAGGCCAAAGATTAGGTACTTCAGAGTTTTTTAACAGAAGCTGTGAAAAAATTAAGGTTTTGGGAGCAACAGTTTGGATTTATAAAGGAGTTGTTTTAAAATCCGAGGCAAAAATGATGGGTGTTGAGAACCATGAGGTAGCGCTTAAGTTTGATGAGAATATAAAAATTCCATCATCAACTTTTGAGATTCCTGAAGATATAAGTTGGAATGAACCTGAAATGAGGTTGGGCCAATCGTTAGACATGTTTTCAGAAGAGGAGATGGAGTATGATTCGGATGAAGAAATATTTCCAGTTGAATATCCATACAATGAATTTCAGGATGTTGTTGGGAAAGTAAAGTACAGCAACTTTAAAAAATCAGCCGTTTTTAATGTAGATGGGCAATATATTGCGTCTTTCACAAAAACAATGACAGAAAACTTTACCATTGTTGCCAGTTCAAATAAAGATGTTGAATCAGATGAGGCACAAGAGGAGCTGGCTGCTTACAGTCATTTTACACATCAAGGGAAAAAAATGCATTTTGGGGATGCCATTGACGATGATGGGAGCAATATGAATGCTTCTGCATTGATTATTGAGTATCCTTCAGAAGATATGCTTATATCAATAGTAAGTATGCCAAAAATGACAAAATCTCAAGCCTTAACAATCGCAGACCAACTAAAGTTTTAAATAAAGTCCCGGCTCAAAGCTGAGCCGGGAAATTTTTTATCTTCCAACCAATTCTAGTTCACGGCTTGATATCTCTCGCATTTCTACTTTTCTAATCTTTCCAGTAACCGTTGTTGGAAATTCTTTTGTGAATTTGAAGTACTTTGGAATTTTGTAGGTTGCAATTTGTCCTTTACAGTACTCGCGAAGTTCATCTTCACTGACAGATTTTCCTTCCTTGAATTTAATCCAGGCCATCACTACTTCGCCATATTTGTAATCGGGAACACCAATCACGTAAACCTCACTAATGGCTTCGTGTGTGTGCAAATACTCCTCAATTTCGAAAGGAGAGATGTTCTCACCACCTCTAATGATCATATCCTTAATTCTACCAGTAATGGTAACATAGCCTTCATCATCCATACTTGCTACATCGCCAGTGTGCATCCAACCTGCATCATCGATAACTGCATTGGTTGCTTCTTCGTTGTTCCAGTATTTTAACATTACCGAATAACCTCTGGTACAAAACTCTCCACTTTCTCCACGTGGTACAATTTTTCCAGTTGTAGGATCAATGATTTTAATTTCCTGATGTGGATGAACACGACCAACGGTGCTAACTCTTTTATCCAATTGATCATCCACGAAAGTTTGAGTAGAAACAGGTGAGGTTTCCGTCATTCCATAGCAAATGGCAACATCTTTCATATTCATTTTTTCTTGTACCTCGCGCATCGCTTTTTCAGGACAAGAAGCTCCGGCCATAATTCCAGTTCTCAAACTACTCATGTTGTATTTTTCGAAGTTGGGATGTTCCAATTCGGCAATAAACATCAGAGGAACACCGTATAAAGAGGTACATTTCTCATCCTGAACGGTTTTTAAAACGGTTTCTGCCTCAAAGGCTTCACCAGGAATAATCATTGCCGAACCATGTGTAATGCAGGCAAGGTTTCCCAATACCATTCCAAAACAGTGGTAAAAGGGAACAGGAATGCAGACTCTATCTTTTTCCGTGTAATGCAATCTTTCGCCAATAAAGTAACCATTATTCAGAATGTTGTGATGAGTTAATGTAGCTCCTTTTGGAAATCCTGTTGTTCCGGATGTGTATTGAATATTAATCGGATCATCGAATTGTAAGGTGGCTTCAATGTCTTCAACTTCCTGGGTAGAGATTCTTTTTCCAGCTTCAATTAAAGCTTGCCAATCCCTATCAAGAATTACAATTTGCTTTAGATGAATACAGGATTTTCGAACTTCCTGAATGATTTCAAAGTAATTTGTTTTTCTAAAGTTTTTGGACATGATTAGCAGGCTGATCTCCGATTGACGTAAGGCAAATTTCAATTCAGATGCCTTGTAGGCTGGATTTACATTGACCAATATGGCGCCAATTCTGGCAGTTGCAAATTGCACTATTACCCACTCGTGTCGGTTTGGAGACCAAACTCCTACACGATCACCTTTTTTTACGCCAAAAGCCAATAAGCCTTTTGCGATTTCCTCAATTTGGTTCCAGAACTCCTGATAGGTGGCACGATAATTTTGGTATGGAACAACTAAAGCTTCTCTGTCTGGGAATTGCTCCACGGTTCTTCTTAATCTTTCAGTAATGGTTTCGCCTAAAAGTGGCATTTCTGAGCTACCATGCTCATACGATAGTTTATTCATGTTTATGGTTTTGCGCAGGAGAATTATTTCAATTCAACTGTTTTAAGATTATTAACAAAACCATCTTTTGCTCAAAAGAAAATTTGAGCACTTTGATTAGGAAGTAAATTTAGTTGTGTGATTTATCTGAAATCGGCTGCAAGTTATAAAAATTGAGACTAGAAAGAACTTCTTTTACAGAATAAATTGTTGGAGCAATTTACTAATCTTCCCAAACTATGGTTTTCATATCTTCCCAGAACGGTCCAAATTGAATTTCCGAAATTTTTCCATCATCTAACCAAAGGTGCAGATTTTCATTTGGGAAATAGATTAATTCATGAGTAGGAAATTCTTCGGAGTCAGCCTTTTCGAATTCTGGTTTACCGAGCTGAAAAAGCTCTAGTTCATCCAAAAGGTTACGTTTTGATAATCCTATTTTTATAAAGTTAAAGATGTGGTATTGTGTGTGATAGATTGAAATGTAGCTCAATCTGAACTGATCAACAGATTCGAAAGTAAAACTTAAACCTTTGCTATTATAAAATAGAGTAATACTGTTTTCACTTGGAGAAAGTGAATATTCTCCAACTTCATCAGCTTTACCCAATATTTTTTCAACTTCGGCTTGTATCATACCAAAATTGACTCCAGAGATGCCTTTGCCTAATATGATTTCGTTTTGGTCCATATTCAATTTTCAAAAGGATATTTTAATTTGATCTGATCTCTAATTTTATCAAGAGTTGATAATGTTTTTTTGCTCTTCCAAATAGGAATAACAGAACTTTCCAATCTGCCTTTTTTAATTAGTTCTCCAACTGCATAGGCTTCGTAGTTATAACCCATCTCTTTACTTTCATCTTCAAACTCCAATACTTCATCAGCAACAATTAGCTTAGATGTTTTTGCCATCCAAAACTTAGGAATCTCAATACGACCTTTGGTACCATAAATAACCGCTTCATTCTTCATATTAGAGAGAAATGAACTCGAAATTTGTGCTAACCCACCATTCATATACTTCAGCTGTATGCTATTGTATTCGTCAACACCAGTATTACCAATATGGGCTAAACTTTGAATGCTTTCTATTTTGTCATTAAAAACCAGCTCAGAAATCGCAACACCGTAAATTCCTATATCAAGTAATGCACCTCCGGCTAAATCAGGATTTGCCAGCCTGCCTTCTTTGTTCAGATTACCCACGAAGCCAAAACTTACCTGCAATTGTAGCACATCACCAATTTTACCCGAATGTATCCATTCCATTGTTTTTAATATGGCAGGTAAATAATAGGTCCATATGCCTTCCATAAAGAATAAGTTCTTTTCTTTTGCCAAGCGACTTAAGGCTTCAAATTCTTCGGAGTTAACACAAACTGGCTTTTCGCATAATACAGCTTTGCCATTGTTAAGACATAGGCTAGCATGTTCAAAATGAAAGTTGTGAGGAGTGGCTACGTAAACAACTTGAATATCCGGATTCTCCATCATCTTTTCGTAGGATGAGTAAGAGTGTTCGATATTATATTGACTTGCAAAATGATTTGCTTTTGCTTCTGAACGAGAAGCTATAGCAATGATTTTACCGTTTGGTACAACTTTAAAGTCATTTGCAAATTTGCCAGCTATCTTTCCAGCCCCTAATATTCCCCAGTTTACTGTCATTGTTCTTTATTTTGATTATTAAAGATATGATTTTGCAAAAAAATTAAGTATGAAATCCGAAAAAATATTTTGGTTCTATAAGATTTTTAGTGGTGAGTTACAAAATAGTACTTAAAATACTTAAAGTGCCTTAAGTACATAAAATGTATGGTATAAACATTACAATCACTCATTTAAGCTTGTATTGAATAAACTGATTAAAAAAAATTATCGTACTAATACTTTAAGTACTCCAAGTATTCTAAGTACTTTAGGCACTTTTTTAGAGTTACCCATTATAAATCATACAGCACCTTTTATTTTTAATAATTCTTCTAATTTAATCTTAAAAGTTTTGGAATATTGAAGATGAAGGAAGAAAAAGGCAAGATAAATTAAATGTAATTTAAAAAAACTGTTCATCAATTCGTTTTCCGAGTAATCCAGATCCAAGAACAGTAAAAAGAGGATAAAAACTTTATCAATACAGTAAAATCACTATTTTTACATCTTCAAAATCAATACAAGTAAAAATGGCAAAAGATTTTCGACCAACCGACTATATTTTGGAGTCGCTAGAAACGGGTAAGAGATTTGAGGACGAAGGATGGACTCTTGATGCTCCCGGTGAAGATAAACCTTGTTTAATTAGAGCAATTTACGATAAAAAACAGATTGAAGTAAAGGATAATTCTTTAGGGATTTATAAATTTTCCGATTGGTTGCCAGTTCACAAAACATTGGAAGGATCTTCTGCGCCTGCAACTTATAGGAGTGAAGGTTTGGCAAAGTACCTTGGTTTGAATAATCTTTACATCACTTTTAGTGGATATTGGCCTGAAAAAGGAGCTAACTTCAGAACTTGCTCCTTCAAGGAGACTGAAGCTTATTCGGTTGGTGGTCGTTTAGATGATGATAATAATATTTTGGTCGTTGCATCGGCAGGTAATACGGCAAGAGCATTTGCCAGAGTATGTTCAGATAATAATATTCCATTGTTATTGTGTGTGCCGGAAGATAACATTAATGCACTATGGTTTGATGAACCAATTAAAGACAATGTAAGACTTGTGGTAACCAAATCTGGAAGCGATTATTTCGATGCAATTCATCTTTCGAATTTAGCTTGCCAGCTTGATGGGTTTATTGCTGAAGGAGGTGCAAAAAATGTAGCTCGTCGCGATGGTATGGCATGTACAGTTAATTCAGCAGTTACTGAAATAGGGAAAATTCCTGATTACTATTTCCAGGCAGTTGGATCGGGAACAGGTGCCATTGCAGCTTGGGAAGCAAACCTACGTTTTATTGAAGACGGAAGATTTGGTTCTAACAAAATGAAATTAATGGTTTCTCAAAATACTCCTTTCTTGCCAATGCACGACGCATGGAAAGAAGATTCAAGAGAAATGTTGCCATTGGATGATAATTTGGCGAGAAAACAAGTTGAGGAAATTGTAGCCAAAGTATTGTCGAATCGTAAGCCTCCATACTCTATTATAGGTGGATTGTACGATGCAATGAAAGATGCAGGTGGAGATGTTCTTAAAGCTACAAATGAAGAAGCTGCTGAAGCTGCCAGAATTTTTGAGGAAACAGAAGGTAATGATATTCATCCAGCAGCAGCTATTGCAACAGCAACTCTTATCAATTATGCCAAAGAGGGCAAGTTGGACAAGGATGATTATGTAATGCTTAATATTACAGGAGGAGGAGAAGAACGCTTTAAAAGAGAAAAAGAGGTGGTTTATTTGAAACCTTCCCATGTTTTCGATATCAATCCTGACTTGAGTGATGTGAAGGATGTGATGGAAAAACTTTTCAAATTGAAAATTGACACTACAGTATAATATAAAGAAAGCAGGCTTTAAGCCTGCTTTCTTTATATGGATTTTTCTTCTTTTAGTTGATAAGAGAATGTACAATATCAATTGAATCGCTTATGCATTTTGAGCAAATGGATTCTTTGGTATTGTTATCCTTACAATATTGTTGGCCTTCTTCTGTATTTAAATCACATTTTATAATATCTCTACAATCCAAAGATTCATGCAGTTGTGTAAATCTGCGATTAAACTCCTGTATCATTGACCTGTTATTATCGGTTTGTAAGCTGTGATTGGAACACTTCTCGCAATTATGAATGCCGATAAGCATAAAAGCACCGGTTACAGCACCACAGGTTTTTTGCAGTCGTCCCATTCCCCCTCCAAAACCACTGGAGAGTTGAAAGGCCAAATTGTCGTCGAATTTGTATTGATCTGAGAATGCAAGTAGAACGGACTGAGCACAGTTCATTCCAGATTTAAAGCTTTCAAGCGCTTTTTCCTTTGTTGTAATCATAGTGGGGTTTATTACTTGTTTTTTTGGTTAACTAATTGGTTGTTTAAAGATAGCTTTATTGATTGGTATTAAAGTTCCTCTAAGGGAGGAATTTCCAAATTTTTTGTGTATTCATATCCTAATTTGAAAATTTCCTGAGCCTTATTTCCATTCAATATTTCATAATCGCGCAATCCGGTAGGTTCAATAAGTAACGAACATTTATTTTTATGCCTGATTACATTGGAGTGAACGCCTAACTGAAAAGTGCGTGAAGCTACTTGAACCAGATTATCAAACTTTTCTATTTTTTGAATTGGACTTACATTCACGGCAATAATAATATCGCACTTATTGATTAGAGGTGATATGGGAAGGTTGTCAAATAGGCCACCATCAACATACATGATATTGTCCATCTTAACAGGAGAAAATAATACGGGAATACTCACTGAGGCCAATAAATATTTTAGCAAATCCCCTTCTTTTATATATTCAACTCTGCCATCATTTAAATTGGATACTGCAATGAACAAAGGAATTTTAAGATTTTCAATTTTCTTGGTTTTGATGTGCTTTTTTATCTCCTTTTCAAGTCCAATCAAGCTAAATAATTCATGTCGAGGGTATTGCCATTTTGAATAGGCCATTACACCCTTGTTTTTTAAAGCTTTTAATATTTTAGAATAAGAAAAACCTGAGGCAATAAAGGCTCCAATTAGTGCACCAGCACTAACACCTGAGATAATATCAGGTGTAATTCCTTTTTCTTCCAATGCTTTTAAAACACCTAGATGAGCAAATCCTCTTGCCCCACCACCTCCAAGAGCAATCCCAATTTTCATGTGCGTATAAGTTGAATTATAAACTTAAAATAACAAATTGCGATTAGATTATCTAATCTTTGTGCAAGATTTATAAAAAAGATCATTCAACTGAATGATCTTTTTAGTCTATTAATCTTTAACATCTTCTAATGCTCCTTTTATGATTTCTTCCACAACCGAGGTGTCGAGAAGAGTTGATATATCCCCAAAATTGCTATAGTCTCCTTGTGCAATTTTTCTTAAAATTCTTCTCATGATTTTGCCTGATCGTGTTTTAGGCAAGCCTCTAACCAATTGAATTTTATCTGGTTTTGCAATGGGCCCAATAATTTTAGTAACACCTTTACGAATACTGGTTTTAATACCTTCTTCACCACCGGTCGAAAGATCACCGCAAACTACAAAAGCGTAAATACCTTGACCTTTGATATCGTGAGGGAATCCTACAACGGCAGATTCATTTACCAATGGATGCTCATTAATGGCATTTTCTACTTCAGCAGTTCCCATTCTGTGCCCCGATACGTTGATCACATCGTCAACTCTTCCAAGTATTCGGTAGTACCCATCTTCATCTCTTTTAACACCATCGCCAGAAAAGTAGAGGTTTTCAAAAGTACCAAAGTAGGTTTTCTTGAACCTTTCATGGTCTCCCCAGATTGTTCTTAACATTCCCGGCCAAGGATATTTAATACATAAATTACCTTCTACACTCTTTCCGGATAATTCATTTCCATCCCCATCAACAATGATTGGTTGAATTCCCGGTTGTGGGAGAGTGGCAAAACCAGGTTTTGTAGGAATGATCCCTGCGATAGGACTAATGGAAATTCCTCCTGTCTCGGTTTGCCACCAGGTATCAACAATTGGACAACGGTTTTTACCAACATGATCATGATACCAGTGCCAGGCTTCTTCATTAATTGGCTCTCCAACTGTTCCTAAAACCTTCAAACTTGACAAATCTTTATTTTCTACATATTCTTGTCCCATCGAAATTAAAGAACGAATGGCAGTAGGTGCAGTGTAAAATTGGGCAATACCATATTTGTTTACAATGTCCCAATATCTACCAGCATCAGGATAGGTAGGAATACCTTCGAACATTACCGTTGTAGCTCCATTTAACAAAGGCCCATATACAATGTAGGAGTGACCGGTAATCCATCCAATATCTGCAGAGCAGAAGTAAACGTCGCCATCGCTGTATTGAAATACATTTTTAAATGTGTAGGCAGAATAAACCATATAGCCACCGCAGGTATGAACAATACCTTTTGGCTTATCTGTGGAGCCAGATGTGTAAAGTATAAATAGAGTATCTTCCGCATCCATTAGTTCAGCTTTATTGTCTTCATCAGCATTGGCCATGATTTCGTGCCACCACATGTCTCTTGAATCATGAAAAGCAACCTCAGTATTGGTTCTTTGAACCATTACTACCTTTTCAACCGATGAGCAGTTTTCCAGAGCTTCATCAACAATATCTTTTATTGGAATAATTTTACTGCCTCGAAAAGCGCCATCCGAAGTAATTACCAGTTTGGCTTCGGCATCATTAATTCTATCGGCAAGCGAGTTTGCCGAGAAGCCTGCAAAAACAATGGAATGTATTGCGCCAATTCTTGCACAAGCCAGCATGGCAATTGCCAATTCAGGAACCATTGGCATATAAATGGCAACTCTGTCGCCCTTACCAACGCCAAGCTTTAGCATTACATTGGCAAACTTTTTTACTTCTAAAAATAGTTCATTGTAAGTTAATACTCTGTTCTCATCATTAGGTTCATTGGGTTCCCAAATAATTGCAGGTTGATCGCCGCGAGTAAACAAATGACGTTCGAATATATTTTCGGTAATGTTCAGTTTCCCGTTTAAAAACCAATTGATTTTTGGTTCTGTAAAATTCCAATCCAGAATTTTATCCCATTTTTTACGCCAAAAGAAACTTTCTGCAATTCTACTCCAAAATGCCTGTGGGTTTTCTACACTTTTCTGATATTCGTGTATGTAGCCACCCAGAGTACTAATCTTATCAATCATGATCTTTTAATTTGGTTATCAGTTTAAATCTAAATAACTAAATATATGAAATTCTAGATTGATTGTCCAGATGTAATTTCTATTCAAAAAGGTGATGCTATATTTCTTTGGAAAGATAGTATCTTCACACTATAAAAATTAAAAACGGATGAAAAACAAAAAAACGTTACTAATTATTCTTCTAGTTGTCTTGTTAATCTCAGTTGGTTCAATTCTACTGATTAACAATACCGAATTACTTGTCAATCTTGAGGCCAATGCAGTATCCTTAATAAAGCAATATCTTAAAGTGATTGGATTCTTAAGTATTATGGGCTTGGTGTATTTGCGCATGAAAAAAGGAAATGAAACTACAAGTGAAGAGATAGAATAATGAACCGGCAGAATTTTTCTGATAAAGGGACTACGGAAAAATTCTGCCGCTTCGGCTAACCACTAACCACTACCAATGTAGTACTTTTGTTCCTGTTCGGAATTTATGCTGATTAATATCAAGGAACGAGATACAGGAGAATATCGTTACTTGTGAAATCCAGATACAATTGCATGGTTGAGCTTACAGATTGATGCAATTAACCCAGATTTTCAAATTTATATCCACTTTTTAGGAATATCTAATTTACGAAATTGTCAGACGAATGTCCACTTTTTATAGAGCTTTTCTTACTCACTAAAACAACTAATTTACATGCGTTTAAGATAATCTAACAGCATGATAATAATTGTAATTCCTTAGGTTAAGATTTTATAATCTTGAATCTTTCAAAGAGTTAATTTTCCAAGTTAAATTATAGTACTAACAATGAATAGAGTATGTAATACATTACAATTATTAAGTCTCGCATATAGGACTAAAGAATTAAATACTTGTCAAAATGTAAATAATACTTTACATTTGTTTTGTGCACAAAATAAATGTTTAAGTAGAACTTATAATTTTGAAGAATGAAAACTTATTTTCCGTATTATTTTAAAAGAATTGGAATCCTATTTGTATTTGTTGCTTTTATTTTATCCTGTTTTGGCAATATTGATGATTTTAATAGAGGTTGGTTAAGTGCGGATAAAGATTTGCCTTTTAATAGTATAGGTAATCCAGAATTAGATAAGATTTTGAATTATACTCCATATTTTACCAAGAAGGAAGCCAAACCATGGTTGAACGGAAGCCTAATTTTATCCTTACTTGGTTTTACTTTATATCTATTTTCGAAAGAAAAAATTGAGGATGAATTTTATCAACAATTAAGAGCTAAATCCCTAATGCAAGCTTTGTTTGTTACATGGATCTTTACTGGTTTGGTGTATTGGTTAATACCAGAGTTTGAATTAGAAGGGTTTTATATTTTACAATTGCACCTTATATTTTTTACAATGATTTATTCATACAACAGAAAGGTGAAATTTGGAACTGAATAGCCTCTAAAATAAAGAAACGTGAAGAATACAATTAAAGTAGAAAGAGCAAAAAAAGATATTACTCAAGCAGGATTGGCTGAGCAATTAGGAGTTTCCAGGCAAACCATTAATGCTATTGAGAAAGGAAAGTTTGTGCCCTCAACAGTTTTAGCACTTAAAATGGCTCGTTTTTTCGAATGTAAGGTTGAGGATATTTTTCTTTTGGAAGAAGAGGATTAAGTAAACGAGTCATTTATCAATAATTATATCTTATTTGCTCCTAGGGTAGCCCCGCTATGCCTGTACTGTGCCTGTACGGTGTCCGTACTAGTGGAAAAATGAGAAATTATGCACATAAATTGAAAATAAAATGGACTAAAATATGATAATAAAAAACCAGACAGAATATTGAAAACTGTCTGGTTTGAATCATATCATTATTCGTTTAAATAAACAAGTTCAAGTTCGATTGCTCCGCTTCCGAAAGGTAAGTTGCAACACCACCAATCTGAACGCCATCCAATAATTCTTCTTTGTCTACGCCCATTACGTCCATTGACATTTGGCAGGCAATCATTTCAACACCATTCTCCATGGCACTTTGAAGCATATCTTCCAACGAATCTACTTTTTTGGCAAGCATTCTCTTCTTCATCATTTTGGAACCAAGTCCCATCATGTTCATTTTGGAAAGCTTCAAGTCATCAGCTCCACTAGCCATCATTTTACCAAACATTTTGCCCATCATATCTTTTTCGACCTTAGGTTTTTGAGCTTTCTTGATGATATTCAATCCCCAGAAAGTAAAGAAGAGAGTCACTTTATTTCCAGTAGCAGCCGCTCCATTGGCAATAACCAGTGAAGCCAAAGCACGGTCCATATCATCAGAGAATACCACCATGGTTTTGTTTTTAGGTAGATTGCCAGCAGTAACAGGGCATGCTTCTTTATTGGCTTGTTTCTCAATCAAAGCGGTATAAATTCCTTTCTCAGAATCCACAGAAATTAATTGGTTACCAGTCATTTTGCACCATGCTTCTACATCTTTGGCAAATCCTGGATCGGTAACCTTCTGTTGTAAGCGTTGCCCATTTTCCAATTGATCCATTTCTTTTTTCAATTTGATAATTGGACCTGGGCATTGTAAACCGCAAGCATCAACTTCTATTACCTTTGTATCTGTGTTGGTTCCTTTATTTTCAGATTTAGGTTTCCCTCTGTAGATATGACTGTCTCTCGCAATGTAACTCGACTCAAAAATGTCTTCATTGCTTTGCTTGCAGGTAGCATGCTCGTAGGTTTTGTACCCACCACTTAGGTTGTATACTTCTGAAAATCCTTTCTGCATCAAAATACGTGCAGCAAAGTATCCTCTCAGCCCAACACCACAATAAATAATGATCTTTTTATCTCTAGGGATTTCATCCAAGCGATTTCTGATCTGATCAACTTCGATATTTACCGATCCCTCAATGTTTCCCAATTCATATTCATCTGGAGTTCTAACATCCAGAATGAAGTTGTTTGGAGCATGAAGTTTATAAAGCTCATCCCAATGCATGATTTTTACCAATCCTTCAATGATATTTCCTGCAGTAAAACCAGCTTGATTTACAGGATCTTTTGCTGACGAGTAGGGAGGAGCATAGGCATGTTCAATTTCCTGAAGATCGTAAATGGTGCCATTGTTTTGAAGCACAGTAGCAATCATATCTGTACGTTTATCAACACCTTCGTAACCTAATACTTGTGCCCCATAAAGTTTTCCAGTTTCTGGATGGAACATCAGTTTAATACTGGTAGGAGTTGCCCCCGGATAATATCCGGCATGCGATCCACCATGAGTGATATTTGAGATGTAATTGATTCCTTCCTTTTTCAATACTTTTTCTGCTAAGCCAGTTGAACCAACAGTCAAATCGAATACTTTAGCGATTGCTGTTGCAATTGCACCTTTGTATTCATATTTGTGACCCAATACCAAGTTGTTAGCAAGCAAACGTCCTTGCTTATTAGCGGGACCAGCCAAATAAGCATTGGTATATTTGCCAGTAATTGGGTGAGGAAACGCAATGGCATCTCCCAAAGCATAAATGTGCTCATCACTGGTTTGTAGGTATTTATTAACTTGGATGCCACCATTGGGTGCTAGATCAATTCCAGCTTCTTTAATTAATTTTGTCTCAGGACGAACACCTATTGATAGAATAACCATATCGGCTTCAATTTTTCTTCCCGATTGTAAACGAATTTCAAGATAATCACCTTTGCGATCAAATTCACTTACTCCATCCTTTAGAAAAAACTCTACGTTTTTAGTTTTCAGATGCTGATGAACTACTGCTGCCATTTCATAGTCCAATGGAGTCATTACTTGTTCTGCCATTTCAACTATAGTAACCATCATTCCCAGGTGATGAAGGTTTTCTGCCATTTCAAGTCCAATGAAGCCTGCACCCACTACAACGGCTTTTTGTGGCTTATTTTCATTGTAATAGGCTTTTATTTTATCTGTATCCTTTACATTTCTTACAGTGAAAATTGCAGAATCGTTGATGCCAGGAATAGGAGGCTTAATTGGTTCAGCTCCTGGAGAAACAATCAGTTTATCGTATGTTTCTGTATATACAGTGTTGCTTTTTAAATCTTTTACTTCTACTTCTTTCTTCTCTCTGTTGATTTTAATTACTTCATTAAGTATTCTCACATCAACATTCAGCCTTTTGTTGAAACTTTCAGGAGTTTGTAGTAGTAGATTTTCCCTTTCTGTGATTATATCTCCTACATAGTAAGGCAATCCACAGTTTGCATATGAAATGTGTTCACCTCTTTCAAACATGATTATCTCTGCTGACTCATCCATCCTTCGAAGACGGGCAGCCGTTGTTGCACCTCCTGCAACTCCACCAACAATTAAATATTTCGCCATTGTATATCTTGTAATAATTAGATCTGTATAAAAATAAACATCCAGATATCTAGATGTAATAGGTGCAAATGTAAGATTTGATTTAATGGATACAAGACTTCTGTACAGTTTTGAGATGTGTTTTATAGCATGTTTTCGATTGGTAGGGTTGTTAGTTGTTGAATATCTGTGATATATGTAGAGTGTGATATATTTCACACTGTATTTATTTGAGAATTATCTCAATATTATTAAGGTGGAATTTAACTTACTCCTCAAGTAATGAGTATCTAGAGCATTACAAAAGATCAGGCATGAGAAAATCTATCAGCAAAATAAATGTGCTAAATGAACAGGTAAAAAGGTAAAATAGACTTATTTTCGTTTCAAGGATAATACCGATAATTAATTAGTAAGCGCCATTTGTTCGTATCACTCCAAATGTCGAACTATTTATATATCGGCATTTTAATTTAATATTTCATAGTTTCGCTTAAAGCCAACTCTGAAATTTAAATGATGTAGATTTCGACATGATAAAATTTGATAATGTAAGCTTAAAATTCTCAGATCAAATTATTTGTGAGAGACTTAATTTCGATGTAAAATGTGGTGAGTCATTTTGTTTGAGTGGGCCTTCTGGTAAAGGAAAATCGACTCTGTTGAAATTGATGCTTGGGATTATTTTACCTGATTCTGGTGACATATACATAGATGGTCACAAACTTGCTCCTGATAATGTTGAAGAACTCAGAAAACAAATGAGCTGGCTTCCTCAAAATGTTCATCTACCTGTTGATTCGGGACAAGAACTGATAGAATTACTGAAGTTGAATGAAAAACAAGTAGAAATGTTTAAGCATTATCTGCAGCAGCTTGAAATATATAATGGAGAGCAGGAGAGAGTCTTTACTGAAATTAGTGGTGGCCAAAAGCAGAGAATTGTATTGGCAGCAAGTCTGAGTCTGCAAAAGCCAATTATATTATTAGATGAACCAACTTCTGCTTTGGATGAAGAATCAATTGACCTTGTGATTCAACTGGTGAATGGCCTTAAGGATAGAACCATTGTGTCTACATCCCACAATAGCAAATGGGTGGAGAGTTGCTCAAATGTATTTGAATTGTAATGATTTGATAAAATCAATCTGACATGCAAGAAATAGCTGATATTGGAATAATACACCTAATTGTAGGAGCTTTTTTAATGGTAATCCCTATTGTGGGATTTTTGTATTTCAAGCTTAAAATTATCAAAGAAACTTTGATTGCAATGATTCGAATGATAATTCAACTATCATTGGTGGCACTTTATCTTGAATATATTTTTGAATGGAACAATGCGTTCATTAATTCTGCCTGGGTAATTGCCATGGTGTTGGTTGGCTCTTTCACTACCATTAAACGAACGGGCTTATCTTACAAGCATTTTGTACTCCCGTTTTTTATTTCCGGATTGACCAGCATATTTATAGTAGATACATTTTTTCTTGGTTTCATAATTCAATTGGATTACGTGTTTGATGCCCGCTATTTCATTCCTATCTCAGGTATGATTTTAGGAAATGCTTTAAATCACAATATTGTTGGAATTAGCAATTACTTTACACGATTGCATAAAGAACAAGAATTGTATTTCTTTCTCTTGGTGAATACCAATAGCCAAAAACACTCCTTGTTACCATATATCCAATCAGCCATTAAGAGTGGTCTGAACCCTTTAATTGCAACCATGTCGGTATTGGGCTTGATTTCCTTACCAGGAATGATGACAGGACAAATTTTGGGAGGTAGTTCTCCAGTGATAGCCATAAAATATCAGATTCTAATCATGATCGCCATATTTGTTGGTTGTTCTTTTAATTTGATGGTAAGTATCATCTTGACCAATCGTTTTGTATTTGATTCTTACGGTAGATTTAAACCCGGTATTTTTGCAGCTAAGAAATAACTTTTTGCCTTATGATGTGGTAGATAGATTAGTCTTGTGATATCTACGCAACCGTTTTCGTTATTTGAAATGAATCTAAAAAATCTCTGGGGAATATTTTTTTATTGGCTTTAATCCAAATAATGGTATTTTAGCAGCAAATAAAAGTAGAAAGCTCATTTGAGTTACAATCTATAAGCAGAAATGAAAGATTATTTTGAATTTTACTTTTACGTTCTCGCATACCTAGTATGTTTTTTTGAAATCTTCGGTGGATTATAAAATCTGCCTCTTACCGCGATCCTTAAATTTTAGGGTCCGTTTTCCTATACACAATATTTTGTAACTGAGTTTTTGAATTTGAAGTGTTATTTTACTTCAAATCGTAATATCACATCTCTCACATACCTGCAATTTTAGATTGCAAGTTGTCTGAACACATAGAAAACTAAATAGTTAAACAAATATAACATGCAAAAGTCTTTACTATTAGGTGTAGAAGCCATTGCACAAGGTGCAATCGATGGCGGAATGTCTGGGGTTTATGCTTATCCAGGAACACCTTCAACCGAAATTACAGAGTACATTCAACACTCTAAGCAAGCACAACAATTAAATATTCACAGAGACTGGGCAGCCAATGAAAAGACTGCTATGGAATCTGCATTGGGAATGTCATATGCTGGTAAGCGTTCTATGGTGTGTATGAAACACGTAGGTTTGAACGTTGCAGCTGACTGTTTCATGAATGCAGCTATCACTGGTGCAAACGGTGGTATGTTGATCGTTGTTGCTGATGACCCATCAATGCACTCTTCTCAGAACGAGCAGGATTCACGTGTATATGGTAAGTTTGCAATGATGCCAATCTTGGAGCCATCGAACCAGCAAGAAGCATATGATATGGCTCGTTTCGGATTCGAATTGTCTGAAGCTTGCGAGATTCCAGTGTTAATGAGAATTACTACTCGTTTGGCTCACTCTCGTGCAGGTGTTACTCGCGCTGCTGAAGTTGTTGCTCAAAACGATATGAAATTACCAGAAGACAAAGTACAGTTCGTATTGCTACCAGGTATCGCTCGTAAGCGTTACAAGTTGTTGTTGAACAACCAGGCAAAATTCGAAACTGCCTCTGAAGAATCACCATATAACAGCTACACCGAAGGTACTGATAAATCAATGGGTATCATCGCTTGTGGATTAGGTTACAACTACTTAATGGAAAACTATCCAAACGGTGATTGTCCATATCCAGTTGTAAAAATTAGCCAGTACCCAATTCCTCGCACAATGATTCAAAAAATCACCAGCGAGTGTGATAAGGTAATGGTATTGGAAGAAGGATATCCTGTAGTTGAAGAAATGTTGAAAGGATATTTGGAAAAAGAAGCTGTAATCGGTCGTTTGGATGGTACTTTGTCTCGCGACGGTGAGTTGAAGCCTGAAATGGTTGGTAGAGCTTTAGGATTTGATGTTGAAGAAGGTGCTGAAGTTCCTAACTTGGTATCTGCTCGTCCACCAGCATTGTGTGTTGGATGTTCGCACATTGATGTATATACTGCATTGAACGAAGTTGTTGCTGAATACGGTGAAGGTCGCGTATTTGCAGATATAGGTTGTTACACTCTAGGTGCATTGCCTCCATTTAATGCGATCAACTCTTGTGTTGATATGGGTGCTTCTGTAACTATGGCTAAAGGTGCTGCTGATGCAGGATTGATTCCATCGGTTGCAGTAATTGGTGACTCTACATTTACTCACTCAGGTATGACTGGTTTATTGGATGCTGTTAACGAAAAAACTCCAATTACAGTAATTATTTCTGATAACGAGTCTATCTCGATGACTGGTGGTCAGCATTCATCTGCTAAAGGTAAATTGGAATCAATTTGTGAAGGTTTAGGTGTTGAGCCAGAACATTTACATGTATTAACTGCTGTACCTAAGAAGCGTGATGATTTAAAAGATCTTCTTCGCAAAGAATTCGAATACCAAGGGGTATCAGTAATTATTCCTCGTCGTGTTTGTGTTCAGAAGAACGTTCGCGATCAGAAAATCAAGAAAGCCGCTAAAGCAAAAGCAGCTGCTAAAGCTTAAATTGGAGCAAAGCGATTGGAATTGAGGCAAGCCTGCAAGTACTTAAAATACTTGAAGTGCCTAAAGTACTTAAAGTGATCTCGGATTTTATCAGTTATAACTTTAAGTACTAATAAATACTTTAAGTACTTATAACTTGTTGATTAGCTCTATTCAGTTCGCACCATGCTCTTATATGTTATTAATCGAAAAAACAAAGTAAGATATGAAAACAGATATGGTCATAGCAGGTGTTGGTGGTCAAGGGATTTTATCCATTGCTGCTGCTTTAGGATCTGCTGCTCTAGAAAATGATTTATATATGAAGCAAGCTGAAACTCACGGTATGAGTCAGCGTGGTGGTGATGTTCAGTCATTCATGAGAATTTCTGACAAGCCTATTTATTCAGATTTGATTCCAGCTGGTGGTGCTGATATTATTCTTTCAGTTGAGCCAATGGAAGCACTTCGCTATCTTCCTTACTTAAAGAAAGGTGGATACGTAGTAACCAATTCAACTCCATTTGTAAACATTCCTGATTACCCGGAGATGGAAAAGTTAGAGAAGACAATTAAAGATCTTCCAAACTATGTATTGATCGATGCTGATAAGATTGCTGAGGAAACAACTGGTTCTAAGCGTGCTTTCAACTTCGTAATGTTGGGTGCTGCTTCACCATTTATCGATGTTCCTTTCGAGTATCTTGAAGCAGGTATCCGTAAGATTTTCGAAAGAAAAGGAGAGGAAGTAATCGAAATGAATATCAAAGCACTTCACGCAGGACGTAAGTTTGCTGAAGAAAACAAATAGTATTTGTACCTAACCTAGACTACTATAACTCAGAATCCCCGTCAGGAATTTTCCTTTCGGGGATTTTTTTATTGCAATTGCATCAATTGTATTTTTTTAGGCCTTACTCCCAAACATTTTTCACGTACTAGTCCGAGTCCTTCCCTCACGTGAGGAAAATGTTTTCCCTCGTACCTGTCTGAAACTTTCCCTGCCTAGAGGGAAAAGCTTTGCCTGTATGCAGGGAAATGTTCTGCCCGTATAGGGGAATTGGTTTATTGAATAGAATTTTCTTTCAAAAAGAAGTAAGGAAGGCGAAACTTGCATTGAATTGTTTATAATAATGTTTTACTTTGCGCAAAAAATAATACCGATTACTATTCAATCCCGAAAGCATTCGGGAGCGCCTTTAGTGCGTTTCACTTCTAAAAGCACTTTGAATATGTATCGGCATTATACCAGCGCATTTAAATGGTATAAAACTTTGGCAAGAAAGAAGAAAAATAAACTGTTAAGTTGGATGTGGTACTTTGTTGTGGTGCTAATTGTTTTTGGCATTGGCTTTAACCTTCCTTCTTTAACCTGGTTAGAATTCAATTTAAAATTGGCCTTACAAATCATCATTACCACAAGCATTGCAAGTTTTATAGGTAATCTTATCGAGGAGAGAAACTGGTCGCAATTGATCAAGCGATTTACGAGTCCGATTACCCGATGGGCAAAACTGCCAAATGTTTCCGCTACCGCTATATTTAGTTCATTTTTCTCTTTGGTTACTGCAAACAGTATGCTTACATCCGCTTACGAAAGCAATCAGATGAGTCGCAAGCAACTCCGTGTAAGTGCCATGTGTACTTCCTTTATGAGTTATTTGTATCATAGCCTTAGAATCATGTATCCAACCATTGCAGCAGTGGGAGTGGTGGGAGCCACTTATTTTGGATTACTTTTCGGATTGGGTTTTCTTGTAGTTTTTATAGCCTTGTTGGTATCGAGGTATAGCAAAACGATTCCTGATATTCAGAATGATATTTTCGTTGAGAAAGAGGAGAGAAGTGCTGATACCTGGAGGGTGAGCATAGAGAAAGCTCGCAAAAAAACTTACTTGGTGGTGAATAGGATGTTTCTTATTGCAATTCCGATGTTTTTGTTTTTCTCTTTTTTAAACGAAATTGGTTTCTTCGATTTATCGGATAGTTTGTTTAAATCTTCAAGTTTAAGAGAGTACTTTCCTCCAGAATCTCTTGCAGTGGCAAGTTCTATGTTGGGTGGTATTTTAAGTGCAGCTACTGTAGCGGCAGGCTTTTTAAAGACAGGAAGCTTGCAGACTTCACATGTATTGATAGCTTTGTTAATGGGCAATATCATTTCACTTCCCATAAGAAGTTTAAGAAGGAGTTTGCCTTCAGCAATGAGTGTTTTTCCTGCTAAAGAAGCACTTGTAATTGTATTGCTAAATCAAGGAAGTAGGTTGGTGAGCAATATTTTATTGTTAGGTGCAATATTACTACTGATGTATTATCATATCATTTAAAAAGCAGGTTGCTTGTACTTATTTCGGTAAGTTTTAATGGTACATAAATTGCTTTTGACTCAGGCCATTCACCTGAGTCTTTTGATCGAATCATTAATTACAATCAGAGCATTGGTTTAGCAATTCATCCGCCTCTTCGAGCATAGGCATTATATTTTCACCAATAAGCATAATGGTTGGCATTTCAAGAGGATTTTGCTCTAGCTTACTCATGAAATTGCTTAAGTTTCCAAACAACATCTTTTCGTCGGGATAGGATACTTTCGAGATGGCACAAATGGAAGTGTCTGCTTTAACACCATTGCCAATTAGTTTATCGATGATACTACCAAGGTTGTTCAATCCCATGTATATCATAACAGGAGTGCCCAATTGAATCATGCTTGAAACGGCATCGAACTGTTTCATGTCGCCATCCAAAGTAGTGCCTGTGCAAAATAATAAGGTGCGGTTTATCGAACGCTCGGTAATTGGAATTTGACAATGGTTGGCAGCTGCAATACCAGCGGTAATTCCAGGAACAAGTTTATAATCAATCTTCTCGTTTCGAAGAAAGCGAACTTCTTCAATTCCTCGACCAAAGATTAGTGGGTCGCCGGTTTTTAAACGAACAACACGTTTGCCTTCTTCAACACCTTTTTTCATTAAGGCATTGATTCTGCACATGCGCTTTATTTGATCCTGCTGATCTTTATAAGTTTTCCCAACATAGATTTTTTCACAACTCTCAGGAAGCATTTCAAGAATTTGTTTTCCAAGCAAAGCATCGAATAATACCATGTCTGCCTCCATTAAAACCCTGTGAGCTTTTACAGTTAATAAATCCGGATCTCCAGGTCCTGCCCCTACAATGTACAATCTATGTTGCATTTCAGTTCTCTTATATGATCAATTCTACTTCTGTGATTTATAGGATCACAAAAGTAGAATATTCTTAAAGAACCTCAAGTAAATTCAGTTTAAATTGTGTCAAGAGGACTTGTGTAAATAAATTTATAATTCAATTTCTTGATTAATTTAGATGAATCAACCCATTTGTAAGCCATTTGTTCATCTTCTAGAAATTCAGGTTCGGGCAGATTGGCTGCACGAGCTGCTTTTTGGTAAAAATCTTTTCGAGTTGGATGCTCAGGAGAGCAAGCATTAAAAACCTCTCCCCAAGCATCTTGCCTGATAATCTCAGATATGATTTTCACACAATCATCCTGATGAATTAGATTTACCGGAACCAAACCATTCTTTAATTTCTTTTTGTTCGATAGAAATCTTCCTGGATGGCGATCATAGCCAATTAAACCACCAAAACGTAATATGGTAGTTTCAAAATCATTTGATTGAGAGAGTATTTCTTCCGCCTTTACTAAAGCTTTACCACTTGCCTTTTCAGGAGTTAATTGAAGCTCTTCGGTAACTTTTTCAAGTGTATTTGGATAAACGGAGGTACTACTAATAAAAAGTACTTTTTTTATGCCATGCTTTTGCACCTCCTGTTTAAGTGACTCTATTTGCTGAGGATAAAAGTTCTCGATATCATCTCGTCGTTTAGGGGGGATACTGCATATAATAATGTCAGTATCAAAAAAGTCATCATCACTACACACCTCTAAATGTGGATTTAATACTACTTGATATGCTTTTATTCCTATTTCCCTTAATTCATGCAGATTTTCCTTTTGCATTATCGATCCTTTTACATCAAAGCCTTGTGAAAGCAGCTTTTTTGCCAAAGCCAAACCTAGCCATCCACAACCAAGTATTGAGATGCGCTTCAAATTAGAAGTGTCTGTCATAGTTCAATGGATTTTATGAATTAGGTTTGTTTTCGTCCAGAATTTCAGTAATGCTCACCAAACAGTTTGCAATTTCACGTTTAAAAGGATGATTTGGCATAATACCACTTTCGGCATCCAAGCCATTTAATATTCCCATCCAAATTGCACTAATTCCGAAACCAACCAAAATGTCTTTCTGATAATTTTTTACAAATACCTGTCTAAACTCTTCAGTAAAATTGTTGAATTTAACCGCGATCTGAAATGCATAACTAGAATCGGTATTATTTTTATTTTCGGTATGATAGTTAATTGTTTCAACAAATGCTGTGGCAAGTTGATTGGATCCAATTTCAATCTCGTCTCGCTTGTCTTGATTGATATCCATGTCATTAACTCCTTTTAGAATCAGATCATTGATATCCTTTGTATTTAGTGAATCCTTTAATAATATAGCGTCCATATTGTATTTGTATTTTATAAGAGGATCTAAAATAGTAGAAAAAACTGTGACTTCGATATTATTTATTTTACAAATGCTTTATTAATTTTGGTTCATACTTAAAATAAACACTATTATAACCTTTAAAATTCACAGATGAAGAAATTATTATCACTTGTTATATTAGGCAGCATTATTGCATCGTGTACCCAAAAACCAGATGTAAATTTGAAAATGAATCAAGTTGCCGAAAGTTACGTGAAAACCGTATTGGAGATTGGTCTTTACGATCCATTGTATGTAGATGCCTACTATGGCCCAAAAGAGTGGAAAGATGAGGTGGAGCAGCGAAAAATGGATCAAATTCCATCGGCTAAGCTTTTGAAACGAATTGAAGAGTTAAGTGAAAAAGTGAAGATGCTTGATGTTTCGGAAAAAGACGAAATGTTGAAATTGCGTAAACAATACCTGTTAAAGCAATTTATTGCAGTAAAAGCAAGAGTTGAAATGCTATCAGGAAAGGAATTTACATTTAATGAAGAATCAAATGCATTATATGATGCTGTTGTTCCTGATTTCGAAGATGAGCATTTTGCAGAAATTATTAATCAATTGGAAAAAGTACTTCCTGGGAAAGGCAATTTAATTGATCGCTTGGCCAAATTTCAAAAGGATTTTGTAATTCCTAAAGATAAGGTAGATGCTGTATTTAGAGCTGCAATTGAAGAATCGAGAAAGAGAACAAAACAACATATTACTTTGCCGGAAAATGAAAATTTCGAATTGGAATATGTTACCGATAAGGCTTGGGCCGGTTACAATTGGTACAAGGGAAACAACTTTAGCTTGATTCAGGTTAATATCGATTTTCCGATTCTTATCGATAGAGCCATTGATTTGGCAAGTCATGAGGGATATCCGGGACATCATGTATACAATTCGTTGTTAGAAAGTAATTTGGTGAAGAAAAGAGGATGGGTTGAGTTTTCGGTATATCCATTATTTAGCCCTCAATCATTAATTGCAGAAGGAACTGCAAATTATGGTATTAACGTGGTTTTTCCACGTGAGGAAAGGATGAAGTTCGAGAAAGAAGTTCTGTTTCCTTTGGCAGGTTTAGATACCGAAAAAGTTGATATGTATTACCAAGTTCAAGAATTAACGCACGAATTGACTTATGCCAGAACTTCTGCCATGAGAAATTATCTGGATGGAAAATGGACAAAAGAGGAAACGGGTAAATGGATGGAAAAATATGCTTTGCGCAAAGCAAATGAATCAACTTTCAGATTTCCAGAAACTTATCGTAGTTATATCATCAACTACAATTGGGGACAAGATTTAGTGAAAGAATACGTTGAGAAAAGAGGAGGAGTGGAAACCAATCCCGATAAGCGTTGGGAGATTTTTACGCATTTAATTTCGACACCTCAGGTTCCAACTAATTTAAAATAACTAGAAACAATCATACAACGCCATTGAAATTCATCAATGGCGTTTTTCTTTTAAAATCACTACAAGTAGGTATATGTTGTTTGGCTGATAAAAACTAGTTTTGAGTAAAATGATTTTTAATGCTAAGCTTATGAATTACCAAAATGAAGAATTGCCAAAAGGTGCAATAAAAGTGGGTAGCACTCCTAGTATGAGTGAGGAGACAGTAAAGCCTGCCATACTAAAATCACATTTAGCCCCCAAAGGTAAAATTGGTTTGTTGGTGGTAGAAGAGGGGCATTGCCAATATGTATGGGAAGATGAAGAAGGACCTGCTTTAGATGCTGACCCGCAACATCCGATTGTGATTTATCCTGAAAGATATCATCATGTAGTAATAACCGGACCGGTAAAGTTTAGAGTGGAGTTTTATACTTTATTGGATAAAGTGATTGATGTAAAACACCCAGAAGAGAAGAAAAGACCGGGAC
Source organism: Marinifilum sp. D714 (assembly GCF_030851345.1). Taxonomy (GTDB): domain Bacteria; phylum Bacteroidota; class Bacteroidia; order Bacteroidales; family Marinifilaceae; genus Marinifilum. The sequence goes on along the minus strand of NZ_JALPNU010000008.1, from coordinate 36,767 downwards.
AAGATTTTTTATAATCAAAAGATAATAGGAAAGCCATTAATACAATTTTAATGGCTTTTTATTTACTACTCTTGATATAATGGGAACGAAAATGCAAAGCATGCACCTTTCTGAGAGTCATTGCAAAACCATATTTCTCCTCCGTTCATTTCTATAAATTCTTTACAGAGAACAAGACCTAGTCCTGAACCTTTTTCCTGATTGGTTCCTGTTGACGTATAGGCTTCACCTTTTTTAAAGATTTTCTCGGCAGCTTCATCCGAAAGACCAGTGCCAGAATCTTTTACTTTTACAACAGCCATATCATTTTGTATTTCGCTTGAAATCGATATGGAACCTCCGAAAGGAGTAAATTTAATAGCATTGCTAACAAGATTTCCTAATATCAATTCTATAGAATATTGATCTGCAATGACACTTAGTAGATTACTGTATTCATAATTTAATTCAATCTCCTTTAATTTTGCTGAGCTCATATAATTGTTCACAGATGTTTCGATGAGCTTGTTTAAAGGTAGAATTTCAGGTTTTACTTTGATATTTCCTTGCTGAATTCTTGCCCAAGTTAAAAGGTTTTCCAATAGGTTAAACGCACTATGTGAGGCATTTTTGATATCTAAAATCTGTAATTTTCTTTCATGATCATTTAAGCTGTCGTAATCATTATGGAGAAAGTCACTAAATCCAATAATTGTATTAAAAGGGGATCTTAAATCGTGTGCAATAATTGAAAATAGTTTATCCTTTGTTGTATTGGAAACTTCAAGTTCATTTTTCTGTTGTTCAATGATTTGATGAGCTATTTTCTTAATTCTTGCTCTGTTAAGAAGGATACCAATTAAAACGATAACCAGAAAAGCGAACGCAATTAGAAAATTTCTAATTTGTGTTTGTTTGGAAGTATTTAATTGCTGTAAGGATAAATCTTTTTTTAAGTTTTCATTTTCTTTTTCTTTTAGCTGAGTTTTAAATTTGGTTTCTAGCTCAGCAATTTGCTTTTGTTTGCTTTCATTGAAAATACTGTCTCTGTGAATCAATTCAAGCTCTTTATATTCTAAGGCTTTTTCAAAATTATTTACACTGGAATAATAATAACTATAAGCTTTTAATAAATCACTTTTATTGTAATTGATATTGTATGTTTTGCTTAGTTCCTTGGCTTCTTGTAATGATTCTTTTGCCTTGGCAAACTCCTTTTTTATTATTTGTAAGCGCGCTAGAATAATTAAATTGACAATGAGCTGATTGGATAAATTGTTTTCCCGGTTAATCTTAACAGCTTCATTTAAGTAATAACTTGCATCCTCTATGTTATTTAAAAAGTAGTTAGACTGCCCAAGATTTGCATATGCTTGAGCAATCTGAAAACGATTATTAAGTCTTATGAATGCAGGTAATGCTTTTTCGAAGTAGCTTATGGCTTTTTCATGATCTGCCATTCTACTGTAACATGCTCCAATGTTATTATAGGCAGTAGCGACAGCTATATTCATTTGATTCAGGTCAGAAAGTGCAAGTACCTTTTCAAAATATTGAATTGCCTGTTCTAAATCTTCATTGTAAAGTAGGGTTGTACCAATGTTTAGTGATATATTAAGCAGTTGCTTTTCATTTTTAATACTATCGGCAATATGATAAGCACAGGTGAATTTGTTCAATGCTTTATTATAATCTCCTTGGTTGAGATAATTGGCAGCTATAATATTTAAACATCTTAACTTTAAAAATGGATCATTCATTAGGGAAGCTCCATTGTAAGCTTTACCCAGATAAACAAAAGAACTATCAGCAACTCCTCCCGAATAATAATAATACCCTTTAAAATAGGTTGCATAGTAAGTCTCTTTTATCAGTCTTTTTTCTTTAGCTATTGTTAAAGCTTTATTATTAAAATCCAGCGCTTGTTTTCTTTTTCCTGAATTTATATAAGCATAACACAAATGATTCAAAGCCTTAATTCTTGTTGAATCAATTTGATAAATTACTGCCAAGGAATCTGCTTTGCGAGCATAAAAAATTAGCTGCTTCAAATCCTTGTAATAATATTCTTTAGCCAACTGGCTGTAAATGTCAGCTTTTTGGTCATCCTTAGTGGTAGAAAGTAGCTTGTTTAAGCTATCTACTTTATTTTGGGCTGTACTATAATTTGAAAGGCTTAAACCTATTAAAAGAAACAGTAGGATAAATTTATTCATGAAACCATCATTTGATATCAATTTCTCTATACGCAAATATTGACAACTGGTTTAAGAATTACTACAGAAAATCTAAGATGCCATCTTCGAGGTATGATTATTTATTCCCGGAAGATCGCATTGTTCAAATGTCACTATGAAAATCGTATGATGTTAGTATCATGCGTTAGTGCATCATAAACCATTAATTTTCCTGATAGAACTTCACCAATTTCAAGAATGATTTTAATTGTCTCACAAGCTTGCATACTGCCTATGATTCCGGGCAAAACGCCCAAAACTCCCAATGGGAGGCTTGCTTCCTCTGGTGTTTCAGGAAACAAATCGAGATAGGAGGGTCCATTTTTATAATTAAAGACAGCAACTTGCCCTTCGAATTCTCCAATGGATGCATGAACAAATGCTTTTCCTTGTTTTTTTGTCACCTTATCAATGCATTTTCGTGAGTTAAAATTATCCGTTGCACCTACTACAATATCATATTTAGAAATGATTTCATGTGCATTATCATCATCCAGCATGACTGGATAGCAGTATATTTTCACATCAGAATTCAATTGATTTAATGTTGCTTTGGCTTGCTCAGCTTTCGATTTACCAATTTCATTTTCTCGGTAAAGGATTTGTCTTTGAAGGTTGGAAAGACTTACATTATCAGCATCAACAATACCAATGTTACCCACTCCTGCAGCCACAAGGTATTGAAGGACCGGAGCTCCTAAACCTCCGGCACCTACTACCAATATTTTTGCATTCAATAATTTTTCCTGTCCTTTTTCGCCAATTTCAGACAGAATGATGTGTCTGTTGTATCGTTCTCTTTGAATTTCGTTCATATGGTTACAGTTGCATAAAATTGTCCCAGTCCTTCCAAACTACTTCATATCCTTTGGATTGAATCATTTTTGCAATTTCAGAAGGGCTACGATCATCATTGATTGAGAATTGCTCTAATGATTCTTCCTTGTTCGAATATCCACCCGGATTGGTTTTAGAGCCGGCACTAAATGATGTAGCACCCAGTTGTAGCATATTGTCCCTGAACTCTTCGCTTTCACGTGTTGATAATGAAATCTCAACATGATGATTCAAGATCCGATATGCAGTGATCAACTGTGCCAAGTCCTTTTGAGTGGTTTCATAATTAGGCTGAAATCCACCGGCGTGAGGACGAAGACGAGGGAAGGAGATGGAATATTTACTCTTCCAGAATTTTTTCTCAAGATACTGAAGGTGAAGTGCGGTAAAGAAAGTATCAACGCGCCAATCTTCTAATCCAAGCAAACAACCCAAGCCAATCTTGTGCACACTGGCTTCCCCCAATCTGTCAGGAGTTTCCAAGCGGTATTGGTAATTCGATTTTTTCCCTGCCGGATGATATTTTTTGTAATTGGCTTCGTTGTAAGTTTCCTGATAAATGTAAACTGTATTCAATCCCTTGTGAGTCAATTTCTCATACTCATCTGTTGATAAAGGTTGTGCTTCAAGCGAAATCAATGAGAATTGATCTTTTATGCTATCCATCATTTCCCCAATATAATCGCATCCGCAGTTTTTTTGATCTTCACCACTTACCAATAGAATGTGTTCAAAACCTAACTTTTTAATCTCTTCAGCTTCCTGTTTAATCTCGTTAGAGGTCAGGATTTTGCGATCAAATTTATTTTTGTGATTGAATCCACAATAAACGCAAGTGTTGGTGCAAGAGTTTGAGATGTACAAAGGAATGTACATTTGGATGCACTTGCCAAATCGCTTTTGAGTGAGCTGTTTGCTTTTTTGTGCCATGGCTTCCAAATAAGTAGTAGCAGCAGGTGAAATAAGCGCTTGAAAATCTTGCAAATCAATTTTCTCTTTTTCCAGAGCTCTTTTTACATCAGCTTCCGTTTTTGAGTAGATCTGTTTCCTGACTTCTTCCCAATTGTATTTTTGTATTTCGTTATAGAAACTCATAAGTGTAAGATTAGTTGATTAGTCCAAATCATCAAGAAAAGCAGTTAAAGGACTGCTGGCATTGGCACCAACCGATCGTTCTGCTAACTTTGCTTCATAAGCCATTCTTCCTGCTTCTACAGCCATTTTGAATGCTTTTGCCATTTCTACCGGGTTTGGAGATACAGCGATTGCAGTGTTTACAAGCACAGCATCGGCACCAAGTTCCATGGCAGCTGCAGCATGAGAAGGAGCTCCAATTCCCGCATCAACCACTACCGGCACATTGCTTTGTTCAATGATGATTTTCAAGAAATCGATGGTTTGCAAGCCATTGTTTGAACCAATTGGAGATCCTAAAGGCATTACAGCTGCAGTTCCAACCTCTTCCAGTTTTTTACAAAGAACAGGATCAGCTTGTACATAGGGTAAAACATGAAATCCTAGTTTCACCAATTCTTCGGCTGCTTTTAAAGTTTCTTCTCCATCAGGAAGTAGGTATTTGGGATCGGGATGAATTTCCAATTTAAGCCAGTTGGTTTCCAGCGCTTCTCGTGCCAATTGAGCTGCAAATATGGCTTCTTTTGCATTTCGCACTCCAGAAGTGTTTGGTAACAAATTAACTCCAGGAACATTTAAATGCTGCAACATGTTGTCATTGGCATCTTCAATGTCAATTCTTTTTAGTGCCATGGTTACCAGTTCCGATCCGGAAGCTTCAATGGCTTGTTTCATGATTTCGTTTGAACTGAACTTTCCGGTTCCTGTGAACAAACGAGATTTGAATATTTTATCTCCTAATTTTAAATCATTCATGAGTTTGGTTGTTTAGTGTTTTTAATAAAGCTCCAGAAATGGCAACTCCATACAGTCCTTCTTTGCTTAGCATTTCAATTTCATCCAATAGGATTCCACCAACGGCAATTATTGGAATATGGATCTTCTTTTCATTCATCTGTTTGATGATTTCCTTGTATCCATCAACTCCTACTATGGGACTTAAATTCTTTTTGGTAGTGGTGTGTCTGTATGGGCCCAGTCCAATATAATCTGCACCTCTTGATCTTTGAAGAAGAATATCCTCCATTGTATTGGCAGTTCCTCCAATGATGATATCATCACCTAAAATTTTTCTTGCTTCATTAATAGTCGTATCATTTAATCCCAGATGAACAGCATGAGCACCAATTTCTTTAGCGATATCTATGGAATCGTTAATGATTAAAGTGCGATTAAATTGATTGGCGTATTTCAAAGCCAGGGCAGCTTCTTTTAAGATATCATGCGAGCAACTATCTTTCATTCTAATTTGCACAGCTTCCATTCCTTGTTCAAAAGCCAGTCGCGCTTGATCAGAATGAGATAATTTTGGATGATCTTGTGTTATGTATTGAATTTTAGGAATTGCTCTTTTCATATAAGTTATGAATTGTTGAATGTATTTCTCTGAAATTTGATGATATCAAATCTTGATTTTTAAATGGATCTCTCGTCCAAACTGCTCCCAATACAACAAGCCCATCGAATTGCAATTCTTTTACTGTTGATACCTTGCTTGTCTCTATGCCTCCAAGTGCATAGATTTGGATTGATCTGGATTCTTTCAGAAACATCTTAATTTCTTCCATATTCAGATTTCCCTGGTATCCTGGTTTTGAAATGCTTTCAAAAAGCGGACTCAAATAAACATAGTCGAATGCCTTGTCTAAAGATTTGATTTCCCGAATGGAATGACATGAGGTTCCTTTTCGGATACCTGTTGTAAACTGTTTTGCATGCTCTCTTTTTGCTCCCGAGAAATGCATTCCCTTCAGCTTGAAGTTTGAAAAGACTTCTGTTTCGTTGTGCAATACAATTTTTGCATGCAGCGCTTCCGGGATTTCATCCAGGTAATCAATCAATTCCTGTTCCGAAGCTTCAGGTTTACGAAGATGAAAGGTAAAGTTATAACGATCCAGTAAAGAGGAAACAATTACGGTTTCCCCTTTAAAAAATTCAGGATATGATATCAAACTCAAATCCATTTCCTTAGCTGTACAGTTCATTACCTGCTTGCTCAAATTCTTTGGCTTTTTCTTCAGCCTTTTCAGCCAACTCACGTATCTCCATGGTAGCGCGCATCGAACAGAAGTTCTCTCCACACATGGAGCAGAAGTGAGTGGATTTGTAACCTTCATCAGGAAGTGTTTCATCGTGAAACTTCATGGCTTTTTCACTATCCAATGCCAATGAGAATTGATCTCTCCAACGGAATTCAAAACGCGCCTTACTCATTGCGTTGTCGCGATATTGAGCTCCAGGAAATCCTTTGGCCAAATCGGCTGCATGGGCTGCCAATTTAAAAGTGATAACACCTTCTTTTACATCGTCACGATTTGGTAAGCCCAGGTGCTCTTTCTGAGTTACGTAGCATAGCATGGCGGTACCGTGCCAGGCAATCATTGCGCCTCCAATTGCGGAGGTGATATGGTCATAACCAGGAGCAATATCAGTAACCAATGGGCCTAAGGTGTAGAAAGGAGCCTCGTCGCAATGCTTCAATTGCTCATCCATATTTTCTTTAATCATGTGCATTGGTACATGACCGGGACCTTCAATGATAACTTGCACGAAATTTTCGCGCGCAATTTTGGTAAGATGTCCTAATGCTTCCAACTCACCAAACTGTGCTTTGTCGTTGGCATCAGCCAAACATCCTGGTCGTAATCCATCTCCCAAAGAAACTGCCACATCGTATTTTGCCAGAATCTTACAGATATCTTCAAAATGAGTATAAAGGAAATTCTCTTTGTGATGATGCAGAATCCATTTCGCCAGAATCGATCCACCACGTGATACAATCCCGGTGGTTCTGTGGATGGTCATCGGAATGTGTTTCCATAGCAAACCTGCATGAATGGTAAAGTAATCAACACCTTGTTCGCATTGTTCAATTAAAGTGTCTTTGTAAATTTCCCAACTTAGATCTTCAACCTTTCCATTCACTTTTTCAAGTGCCTGATACAATGGAACGGTTCCTACTGGCACCGGACTATTTCTAACAATCCATTCTCTGGTTTCGTGAATGTTCTCACCAGTAGATAGATCCATAATGGTATCTGCGCCCCAGCGGAATGCCCATACAGCTTTATCAACCTCTTCTTCTATGCTTGATGTAGTAGGTGAGTTTCCAATGTTTCCATTGATCTTTACCAAAAAGTTTCTACCAATAATCATTGGTTCTGCTTCTGGATGGTTGATGTTTGCAGGTAGAATGGCACGTCCCTTGGCAATTTCATCGCGTACAAATTCCGGACTAATGTGGGTTTCAGGAATCTGAGCACCCATGGGACAACCTTTGTGCTGAGCGTATTTTTCCTTGATCTCATCGATGCGTTGGTTTTCACGAATGGCAACATACTCCATTTCCGGCGTGATGATTCCCTTTTTGGCATAGTAGTATTGCGATACATACTTTCCTTCCTTCGCCTTTAATGGTTGGGTACTTACATGATCGAAACGCAAATGATCCAGACTCTCATCCGTCAAACGCATGCGCCCATAATCAGAAGACAAACCTTCCAGTTCTTCTACATCCTCACGATCCAGAATCCACTGCTTGCGAAGTTTAGGCAATCCCTTTTCAAGATTTACCTCAATATTTTCATCCGTATAAGGACCTGAGGTATCATATACCGTAACCGGATGGTTTTTAATTACATTTCCATTTTTATCAGTGGTATCCGCCAATTCAATTTCGCGCATTGCCACATCTATGTTGTGGATTTTACCTTTTACATAGACCTTTTTGGAGTTTGGAAATCCTCCTTGTGTAATGTTTTTAGTTTTCAATGTATTATGTGTTTAATTGATTCTTCTTGATCTAAGAAGGAGCAATTAAACGACAATAATGTATTGCTTATCTCTCCAATAAAGCTGTTGATTTTTTGCTAAAAAAATCATCCTCCTTTGGTTGCTGAAACAATCAAAACTTTGTCGTTTTCCTGAAGTTGGTGAGATTCCCAATCCTGTTTTTTGATTACACAATTGTTCACAGCCACTGCAATACCTTTTTGGTTCACGTATTCAGTCACCGATAGTAGTGTAAATAGCGAAGTACAATCATCCAAAGCAATTGGATTACCATTACAAAAAATGTTCATTTTAAAAAAGATTGCAGGAGTAGAAACAGGAGATACATACATCCCTTGGCAGCATTACTTGCCCAGGTTCATAGGGTATAATCTCAGCCGTTACAGGCACCCCTTGTTAATAATGTTGACAAACTTAAATGAAATATTTTGAATTTCTACTGTAAACGATTGAAAAAATTATTAGAATGATTTTATTGTGGTGATATTCAGCGTGATAAAATGTTATTTATTTTATTCTTTCCCCTTCTTCAATTTATCTTGCTTTGGATAAAGTGTGGTCACCAAACCTAACTGAGAATTCTGTTTGATATCATGGATAATTTCCTCCTTTACTGATAGATGTGTTAAAAATTTCTTAAAAATAATTTATAGTTATTCTAATTTATCAAACATTACACCTATGCTTATTTATGGAATTATTGTAAAAAATAATTGGAAATAAAATTGGTAATACCAAATATCCGTAAAAAAAATTACTTACACATACAACTTATAACGACAAGTTTACATGCTTTTTGTGGGTAAACTTATCTGTGGATCTTATAAATATAAGATTGTTCAAAAAATCACAAATTATGTTTTTATAAGCTTGATCTATCGGGTGTTATGTATGTCTGGAATTTGTGTTTTAAGTTGTTAAAATGCTTAAAAATAGGTAAAATTGCTTATCAAATAAGGATAGCAGTTATTAAGAGGAGGTGGTAGAGTATGGATTATTTGTTTGTGATTTGTTTGGCCATATTGGGGTTTTTTATGGTTTCTATCCTGTCGCGTAAGGCAAACCATTTATCTGATAAGATTTTTACCATTTGGCTTTTTCTTGTTGCTATAGCTGAACTAACCTTCTTTTTATCTTCACAGAATCTATTTCACGATTTTCATTGGTTTTATGAATTAGCATGTGCCAGTCATGTGATGCATGGTGCCGTTTTCTATTTTTATATTTTAAGTCTTGTCGACCCAAACTTTGGTTTTTGCAAGAAGCATTTATTACACCTTATTCCTTTTGCTGTGTATATGGGGTACAAAACAACTACCAAATCATTAGGATTGGTAGATTGTCTTGGGGAAGGTGGTTGTTCTCATTCCGATAATATCTATGCCATTATTTCTGTTTATATGAAATTCTTGATCATTTTGGCCTACGTGGTAGTCGGTTACTTAATGATCTTAAAAGTTCAGAAAAGTGAGACAGTTTTAGGAGGAAATCCGTATCGGTTAAAATGGATCAGTAGTATTGGAAATGGTGTAATAATATTGCTTTCGGCAGTTTTCCTGATAAAATTACTAGGTGTTTTAGGCGTTCATTTTGTAATTGATCAGGTAATGCTGATTAATATTATCGTATCGGTATTCGTAATATCATTTGTTTATATCTATAGTAAGTACTCCTACATATTTGCATATCCTATGAATAATAACGTTGCGATTCCTAAATCTGAGAATACCAATTCAGGGAGCAATTCAGTAGGGGAGAATCCATATGATGAGCAGTTTCAGAAAATTTGCAATTTTATTGAAACAAAAGAAGTGTATAAAGATGGTGATTTAACACTACGAAAATTGTCTGATATGATTGATATGCCAGAACATATCATATCCCAGGCAATCAACCGCAATGCAAATCGATCTTATTCTGATTTTGTGAATTCTTATCGTATTAACTATTTCATCCAACTGATAGATCAAAAAGCTCACAAAGATAAAACCCTACTTTACCTGGCTTTCGATTGTGGATTCAATTCCAAATCTTCATTCAATCGTGTTTTCAAGCAATTCCATGAAATTACCCCTACGGAGTATATCAAGTCCAGGAGTTGTTAATTGCTTTTCTTTGATAAGTGATTTCCTTGACCAAGTTCGTCATCAGCAAGACAAAAGACAGTGCCAGCAAGACTGGCTGGAAGATTCTCCAAGACACAAAAAGAGAACTCCAAGCTCCTCATAAGGTGCTCCAAGACCCAGAAGAAACTTTTCCAAGACAAAAGGCAAGTGCAAAAAGACAGGCTGGTAAAACCTCCAAGACAAGTTTAACTCTTTCCAAGGCCTGAGTCTGAGTTTGACTTTTGTCTTTCCCGTCTTAGCATGTGTCGTGCAAATACAAAAAAGAGGGAATCCATTGATTCCCTCGCATCTGCTAAGTTATATATGTGTCTCTTCTGAATAAATTAGCTTACTGCTTCTTCCTGGGTGTTTTCTTCTTCTTCTTTTTTTCCTGAAACGGTATTCGGCTTTTTTGTGGAAAATCCTAAAACCAAGCGATTACATACTCGAACCCATACAGACAATTTTGCAAGCAGAAGGTTAATTGTGTGAGGTAATCATGCTGAAAAAAGAAAGCCTCAGGTGATTGTCAAAAGTGAATAATCTTTTGAGTTGTGTAGAATGATTCAAAACAGTAGGATGTCATACATATTTTAGAGCGAATCCAATTAAAATCATAAGCGACAGAAAAAGAGAGTGGTAAAAGTGTCAGAAGCCAAAATGATACGGTAGCAAAAGTCCCATATTCCAAAATGCAGCGTGTAGGATTGCATCATTTCCCACTTTTCGGTTGAAATCAAAAATCAATCTAAATCTTATGAGTAAAAAACGAGTTAGCCTATTCAGAAACATTTTGCAGTTTTCTGTTCTTTCTCTGATCATCCTATTCTTTATTGGAAATCAAGTAGGCTTAAGTGTAGTCGATTTTGAGACTTATTGTCCGATGGGGGGAATTCAAGCCATTCTTACTTTAATGAAAGATGGTCTTATTGCTTGTAACATGACCGTAACACAAATGGTTCTTGGAGCAATTTTTATATTCTGCATATTGGTTCTTGGAAAATTGTTCTGTAGTCACCTTTGTCCTTTAGGTACAGTTTCAGAAGCTATTGGAAAAGTAGCTGATAAATTTAAAATCAGAAGAGATATTAATGGTGTTACCGATAAAGTATTAAGAAGTTTAAAATACATTCTTTTATTTTTTACGCTTACCATTACCCTTGAAACCGGAGAATTGTTCTGCAAGACATACGATCCATTTTATGGTTCTGTTACCATGTTTGGGCACAGAGTAAACTTTTTGTTTGCAACAATCTCGATTTCTGTATTTATACTAGGTTCCATCATTTTCAGATTGTTCTGGTGTAAGTATTTGTGTCCGCTGGGAGCAATCTCAAACATTTTCAAATATTGGATTGGAGTTGGAGTTGTTGTTGCCGTATTGTCTTCGATGTACTTTTTCGAGGTAGGTGTTGATATCAGCATTATTGTTGGAATTATCTGCTTGATAGGATACGCTTTGGAGATTCTTAAAATTCAAACAAAACAACAGTCCGTTTTAAAAATAACTCGTCACACACATACTTGTATCGATTGTGGCCTGTGTTCAAGAACTTGTCCACAAGGAATTGATGTAGCTGATTTGGAGACGGTAAAACATCCTGATTGTAACCTTTGTGGCGATTGCGTTTCTGCATGCCCAAAAGATGGTGCACTTACATTAAACGAAAAGATGAACGTGAAATGGTTGCCTTCTGTATTGGTAGTGGTATTGTTCATTTCGGGATTACTAATTGCAAGTCAATATAACTTACCAACAGTTTCTAAGGCTTGGGGAAGCAAGGAAGATATAGAGAGATCAAAGGAATTCACCATTAATCACATGAGTCACTTGACTTGCTTTAGTAGTTCTATGGGATTTGTGCGTCAGATGAAAGAAGTGGATGGAGTTTTGGCTGTTAATACTTATATCAGCGATCACAAAGCGGAGATTACCTACGATACTACAAAAATTGATGAGCTGAGCATCAGAAAAATGCTTTATACCAGATCAAAACAATTTGTGAAGGCTCCACAATTGGATCAGGAGTTGACAGTTCACAAACTTCGTGTTGCCAAGTATCTTACAGAGGCAGACTTGAAGATTATGGCGGAGGCTCTTAAAGATGAAGATGTTTACCAATTGGAGACTCAATTTGATACTGAGGTTAGATTATTGGCATTCTGTGATGCTGATATGAGTGAATCAAAAATTGAGACTTTGATTACTACCATTAGGCATCGCAGAAGTTACCCATACGAAGTGAAGGATGTTGTTGAATCTAATGTGCCAATTAATGGAATGGGTTTGATGAAAAGAACATTTAAGAAGCATGAGGCAATCTTCAACAACTTTAAATCTTATCCAAGAGAGCAGTTAAGATCGGTAATGTTGGTATTGGAGGATTTTCCTAAAAATGAGAACAAGTTTAAGGAGTTGTCAAACCACGTTGCTAAGAAATACAAGGGAGTAGTTGGTATTCAGGCCGATTACAAAGCACAACCAACCGTTCGATTCTTCTACATTCAGAATATGGTCGATCCTCAGGAAATCATCGATTGGATGAGTCAGCCGCAAATGACATTGGTCTACACCAATGGTGAAACCGAGCAGGTTGCAAATCCATACAAATTTAAACTTACAAACTAACCCATACTAAAATCAATTAAATAATAAGTCTATGAAAAGAATTTATTTAATAGCATTTCTTGTTTTACTTCAGTTCCAGCTTTTTGCGCAGGGACTGACAGTAACGGGAACGGTAAGCGATGCAGGTGATAAGCTTGGTATACCAGGTGTTACTGTGCTTGAAAAAGGAACATCGAATGGGGTAACCACTAATTTCGATGGAAAATTTACTTTAAAAGTAACAAAATCGGATGCTGAACTGATGTTTTCATTTATTGGTTATGAAACCCAATTTATTGCGGTAAAAGGTCAGAAAGTGATTAATGTACAATTAAAATCCGCCGACCAAAAACTAAGCGAAGTAGTTGTTCTTGGTTACGGTAGCGTAAAATCACGTGAGGCTGTGGTTGGTTCGGTAGAGCAGGTAAAATCTGATGAATTGCTAAAGCACAGTAACGCTCAAAGTGTTGACCAAATGTTGGAAGGTCAGGTTGCTGGTGTGTATTTGGAATCGGATGACGGAAATCCGAATAGTCCGGTAAGGGTTCGTATTCGTGGTAATAACTCTTTACCAGATTTGGGTGATAATATTACAGCTTCGAGTGAACCATTGTATATTTTGGATGGTGTACCCTTGATTGATGCTTTAAATCCTAACATTGATGACAAAAGAGGTGGAGCCGGTGATGAGCAAATTGTTATCAATCCGTTGGCATTGATTAACCCTGAAGATATTGAATCAGTATCCATTTTGAAAGATGCTTCAGCTGCAGCAATTTATGGTGCTAACGCAGCAAACGGTGTGGTAATTATTACCACAAAAAAAGGAGTAAAGGGTAAAACGAGAGTTTCATTATCACACAAAACTTTACTAAGCAGTCCGATTAATAAAATTCAATATTTAAATACGGATCAATATGTTGAATTGGCATCTGAATGGTATCGTAATTCAACAAATTATACTGAAGATAGAATTGCAGAAGAGATTGGACGTACTGATGTTTATACCAATTGGCGAGACTTAACTCTTCAAAATTCTGTTTCGCATCAAACCAACTTGAGTATTTCTGGAGGATCAGATAAGGTAACCTATCGTCTTTCCTTAGGTTATAAAGATAATGAGACGACGACTAAAGGGAATGATTCGGAAAGTATTACCTCTCGCTTAAGTTTAGATGCAGAATTGGCTAAAGGGATCAGATTATCATATAGTGGTGGTATTACTAGTTTTAAGTCTCATAAATATGCAGCTTTTGCAACATATGCATTTAAACCAAATATCCCGATTTATGATGAAAATGGTGATTATACAAAGGTTGAATTCTATGCAAATCCATTAGCTGATTTAGATCAAAACATTAATGAATCTGATAAATTCTATACGAACAATAGTTTAAGGCTTGATATTAAATTATCGAAAAACATCAAGTCAGAGAGTATGTTTGGTTTGGATTATACCAACACAAAGCAATTTACCTTCTATTCTAAAGAAAATGGCCGAGGTGACGATGATGGGGGTAAAATTAAGGAGACCAGAAAAGAAAACAACAACTGGGTTACATATACACAATTGGTATACAATGGAGAATATAAGAATCACTCTTTTGGGGCAACTGCAGGTATTCAGTTAAAGCATGAGGAAAGCTCAAGTACAACAGCTTACGAAACCAATTTACTTACTGAGAAAATTAAAGTTTTAGGACTTGCTCCAGAAGATGAATATAGTAAGGTGAGATCTTCTGAAAGTGAAGATGCCACCAGGTCATATTACGGAAGGTTTAATTATGATTTTAAGAAAAGATACTTTCTTTCAGTTAATTATAGATCAGATGCTTCATCGTACTTTGGAGGAGACCAACAAGTAGAAAACTTTGCTTCGGTGGGAGGATCATGGACCATCTCGAAAGAAAATTTTTGGAAGGAGAATGATATTATTAATTTCTTAAAGTTAAAGGCATCCTATGGTAAGCTGGGAAATGCTAAGGTTGGATCATTCTCGGCACGAGGATTATATAGCTATGGTATTAGTTCAAGTTACAATGGAAAAATTATAGCAACTCCGTATGCTGCTGCCAATGAAGATTTAGGATGGCAAACTACCTGGAAGTTTAATGTAGGTTTAACTGCTAAGATTCTGAAAAAATTAAATTTTGAAGCGGAATATTATAACAACAAAACCAAAGATGGGATTTTATCATTGAATGTTTCTCCTGAAACAGGTTGGAATAACATTTCTGTAAATACTGCTGATTTTACTAATTCTGGTTTCGAATTTACACTAAAGGCAAGCAATATTAATTTAGGTCCGGTAAAATGGACATCGAATTTCAATATTGGATTTAATGAGAATAAATTGGATAAATTGTCTGCTTATGCTGATCAATTTACTTCAGGGAATGCAGCGCTTATTGTTGGCGAATCTACTTCATTAATAATGGGCAATCGATATGCGGGAGTTAATCCGAATAATGGAAATCCTATGTGGTATACCAAAGATGGTGTGATTACTGAAGATTATAGCGTGTTAAGTAACAATAGTAATTCACAAAAAACCATTATCGGTAAGCGTTCTCCAGATTTTTCCGGTGGATTCTCTAATAGTTTTGGATATAAAGGTTTCAATCTAAACTTTATGATTTCCTATGAGTATGGGGCGGATAAAATGATGCCATATCCTGCTCGCGATATGGAAAAAGAGAAAAACCTAGACATTTATAATAAAAGTATAAACCTCTTAGACAGATGGCAAAATCCTGGTGATATTACTGACATTCCAAGATTAGCCAAAGATGTTTCATTCAATCAAAATAGTTCACGCTATCTGTTCGATCAAACAAATATTGCGTTAAAATCTGTTTCTCTGAATTACAATTTTCCAAAACACATTTGTGAAAGGGTAAAATTGGCAAATGTTTCAGTGGGAGTAAATGTTTCAAATGTTTATACATGGTATAAAGACGACAGCAAATCAGGTAGAAATGGTTTGGCAGAATACCGTTATCCATTCCCGCAGTCACGAACATTTGCCTTTCAGTTAAAACTTGGAATTTAATTAGTCATCTAAAAAAGAAGATACAAAAATGAAAAATATCACATACATAGGACTATTGGTTTTGGGTTTAGCTTCTTGTTCTGATTTTCTGGATATTGAAGATGAAACCAAAATTTCCAATGATAAGTTGTTCTCTACTTTGAATGGAGCAGATGAGGCACTTAATGGAACGTATTATGAGTTAGGTAACGGAAGTTATTATGGAAAAGATATGATTATTGCACCGGAAATTAAGGGAGGAAACCTTAAGGTAAATAACATTTCTTTCGAAAATGCTAAATCATATAATTATCTCCCATCATTCGAGTTTACACATACCGTAAAGGGAGAGGCTGATTACATGAGTAATTTCTATAAACATTTGTACAGAGTAATCAGCTATGCGAATAATGTAATCGAAAATATTGAAAATGTAGCAGATGCAACTGAGCAAGAAAAGGCACAAATTGAGGCTGAAGCAAGGGCCATCCGGGCTTTGGCACATTTTGATTTAACTCGTTTTTATGCTCAGCCATACTCGTATACTGCAAATGCACAACACCTGGGTGTTCCTTATATGCTTAGAAATATACGATATGATGAATTGGTGACTCGTGATTTATTATTTGATAATTATGAAAATATTATTGCAGATTTGGTTTATGCTGAAGGAAATTTAGGTACTGCAATTGGAAATGTAGGAGCAAGTTATTCAAAAGCATATATGTCAAAGCTTGCTGCACAAGCTTTATTGGCAAGAGTTTACTTGTATAAAGGTGATTGGGAGAGAGCAAGACAATATGCAACAAAAGTTATAGAAGATGGAGAGGTATCTCTATTATCTACAGCAGAGTTTGTAGAATCATTTTCAAAACAAGAACCAAGTCGAGAAGATATTTTTATTGTTGATAATAGTGGTAGGAAAATTGGAGCTCCACTTTCGGATATTATAGGAATCTCTGAAGCTCGAACTTCTTTATACTTACTTCCTACAAATGATATTATTGAATTATATAATGATGGAGATGTTCGTGGAGAGTTATTTGATGTTCAAATGGAAGCTCAGTTAACTAAAAAATGGGTAGAGTTTGCTGATCAAGACAATCATATTTCTGTTCTTCGTTTAGCTGAAATGTTCCTAATTCGTGCTGAGGCTTCTTTAAATTTACCAGTTAGAGATGAGGTTCAAGCACGTGCAGACTTAGATGTGATTCGTAAACGTGCTAACCCAAATGCCGAAAATCTACAATTATCAGGTTTTGCTTTGGATGAAGAGCTTTTTAATGAAAGAAGAAGAGAATTGGCATTCGAAGGTCACCTATTCTTTGATATTGCTAGAATGGGAAGAAATTTGCACCGCGTAGATTGTAATGCGCGTGAGAATATAAATATTGACTATCCAAATAATTTGTTTGTTCTTCCTATTCCTGAGGATGCGATTGAATTCAATGACCAAATGGAGCAAAATCCAGGATACTAAACATTGAGAGATAATTAATTTTAATAAAGGATCTTTCCGATACCCCTTGGGAAGATCCAACCATAACCAAAAATCTATTAACAAGATGAAGAAAAATTTTTTGAACATGTTGTGGCTAATGGTAGCCGCACTAATCTTGGCAAGCTGTAGTAATGATGATGATCCTATTATCCCTAAACTTTCAATCACTGCGGATGCAATTGAAATTTCGGAAACTGCTACTTCTGCCCTGGTGGTAAAAGTAAATGCTGATGCTCCACTTGGAACAGCTTATAATGTGGGCATTGCTATATCGGGTACCGCTGTTGAAGGAGTGAACTATCAGGAAATTGCAAAGACTGTAACCATTCCTGCCAACCAAACTTCAGCAAACATATTTGTTACACCTATAAATGTTTCGGCAATTGAGGACAGTAAAGTTGTAAATATTGAATTGCAAGCAGGTACAGGTTATGAATTGTCTACTCCTGCAAATGTAGACATAATAATTGTAGACAATGCAAATCCTCCTTCGGATGCACCTGAAGTATCGTTTGCAACTTCTAACATTGTTACCAATCCATACATGGAGGAGGTAAAAACCATTACTGTTGGTTTGAGCAAAACATTTGCTACTGATTTGGTAATTCCATTGACAATTACAGGAGATTTAGTTGCTGATACGGATTACGAAATTGCTGGTTTAACTAATGATGCAATTACTATTCCTGCAGGTAATGTTTCTGCTGATTTTACTGTAACGATGAAGTATACTGGTAATATTGGAATGGACAAAACAGTAACTTTCGGTTTTGAGACACCATCTGTAACTGACTATGCGGTAAAAGCAACGGAAAATACTGTAGCAATTAATGCTGTTGATCCACAGGTTGATTTTACAAAATGGTTTAATGATCTAAATACTTACGATTACTTTTTCGCAGGTGGTGGAGCTTATGAAGGAACTATGCCTCCATACAGAACTGATTTGGAGGTTTATAGGGTAAAATCTTTATATTGGAACAATGTTGATGCAAAATACTCATCAATGAGTACTTTGAATTTCTTTGCTGCCAATGCTGATGACAGTAACCAATGGAAAGAAGTGATCAATCACTACAATAAAGAATTAGGCTATAAGAATGTTGATATTATAGAACAAGAAAGACATGAAGTTCAGTGTGGAGATATTTTTGGTTTAACAAAGTTCTTCTCTAATGAAGCTACTTATTCAAGAAGTGAAATAAAGACGGATGGTTGGTTAAGATTTGTTTCAACCGATGCTTCAGCATCAGAAGGTACAGTTGTTGTTCCAGAGCAAACTATTACCCTTTACAAGATAAAAGATGGGGTAGATTGGAAAGCTAAAACTACAGTTGATGTTGAAGGTGGAACAGAAAGCTATTATTTCTGGTACGAAGATTCAAGAAATACACAAGGCGATATTTCTCAGTCTTCAAATGTAACTCCAGTTGAAGTTCAAATTCAGAAGACTGTAGGTACTTACAATTTAGCAACAGGAATAGTGGATATTGATGTTGTATTTACATGTGCAGATGCTGACATAGTTGTTGATGAAAAATATGCAACAAAAGATGGGGATACTTATACTATAAAGTTACAGTACACATTCTACGCAGAATAATTAACGAAAGAAAGTGATCGGCATTAGCCGATCGCTTTTATCTATTCGCTTTAAAACAGAAACAACCCACACAATTCTAAATAAAAACAGATGTTTCGACTTAAATTATCATTTCTCTTATTGATTCTTGCGCTAAGCTTTTCGGCAAGTGCACAAATGAATAATGCAGCATTAGCTAAAAAATATCAAGCTTTGATAAACAAAGCTGAAATCAGCGATAGCGGGTTTATCAGCATTCATATGAATGACGGTAAATTGTGGTTTGAAATTCCCGATAGCATTATGGGGAGAGATTTGTTGATTGGTAGCAGGGTAGAAGAAATTAGCTCTACCAAAAATGCAGTTGCTGGTCAAATGATGCACAATCCAATCTTGGTAAGATTCAGCCAGGATGATAAGAGCGTATATCTGCATATAATAGATACTGAAAAGGTAATGGATGCCAAGGATCCTATTAGTATTTCTTTCGATCGAAACAACATTCAAACCATTTATACTGCTTTCAAAAAGGAAGCACGAAACGCAAGGAATAGCTCATCGGTAATTGATGTTACCAAATTCTTTAACAATCAAATTCCTCAAATTTCACCATTTGGTGGTGGTAGCAGGGGAAAAGTAATACCTGAAGCTACAAAAACCATTGACGCAAGAGCATATGATGGCAATGTTGAAATTGTAACTCAAATGGGATTTATGGGAAAGCGCAGTCAATTTATGTGTTCATTGCACCGCTCAATTGTTTTACTTCCCAAAGAACCTATGCGTCCTCGTTTAGCAAGTGCCCAAATTAACTACTACGAAGAAGTAAGAAAAGAATTATCATCTGAATATATGGATGTAAAATCCTACTCATATATTAGAAGATGGAGACTAGAACCTAAAAAGGAAGACATTCAAAACCATAAGAATGGCAAATTGGTTGAACCTAAGAAACCAATTGTATTTTACGTAGACAATTCGATTCCTGAAAAATGGAAATCATATATTAAGACTGGTATTGAAGATTGGCAAATGGCATTTGAGAAAATAGGATTCAAGAATGCAATTATTGCTAAGGATTATCCGGTAAACGATACCTCTTTTCACGCCAACGATTTTACAAACAATTGCTTTAGATACATTACTACTGAAAAAGCAAATGCTATGGGTAACCATTGGATTGATCCTCGTTCCGGAGAAATCTTACAGGGTGATGTGCTTTTTTATCACAATGTGATTAGCAAACTGTACCAGTGGCGTTTTTCTCAGACAGCTGCAAACGATCCTGCCATTAGAGGAAATATGAATGATATTTCAGATGAAATTTTAGGAGAGTTAATTCGTTACGCTGCTGCACATGAAATTGGACACTGTTTGGGCATGAAGCATAATTATAGAGCATCTTATGCTTTCCCTGTAGACTCATTACGATCGCCAAGCTTCACCAAGAAATATGGAACTGCCGCTTCAATTATGGATTATGCTCGAAACAATTACATTACTCAGGCTAAAGACAAAGGAGTAAGCCTAACTCCACCTTTACTGGGAGTGTATGATTATTTCGCAATTAAATGGGCATACCAACCTATTTACGAAGTAAATACAACAGAAGAAGAAATTGTAACATTGAACAAATGGTTCCAAGAGCGTAGCAAAGATGATATGTATTTGTTTGGTGCTAAAAATGGTATGGGAGATGGAACTTTAGATCCTTCTGTTTTAACGGAATCCTTAGGAAATGATGTAGTGAAAGCAAGTCGCTACGGTGCAGTAAATGCAAAGCTAATCATGAAGAATCTGATTGAATGGTCTGCTGCTGATGAGCTTGGAGATGATCATTTGCGATGGATGTACGATGGTGTAATCAAACAGTACAACAGGTACTTTAAACATGTTGAAGCCAGATTAGGAGGTGTTTTCGAATTTGATGTTACCAATGAGACTCATCCCGAAAAATATGTGGCAGTAAGTTGCAAAAAGCAAAAGGAAGCTGTGGACTATATCATGGATGAATTGCTTGCCCAATTTGATTGGATGAAGAGTGAAGATTTAGAGAGAAGACTGGGAAGTCTGGATCGCGAAATCATGAATTCGCAAGGCAAAAAGATTGAAGACCTGTTGAACAGAGCTGTTCTGGTTAGAATGTATACATGCACAACTGAATCAAAAGACTCATATACAGTGGGTGAATATTTAGCAGACATTACAGATAGATTATTTAATGTATCGGCTAAAAAGCAACAAACAGACTGGATGAGAAATATGCAGGTAGAATATGTAAAAGGTCTGCAAAAATTATTGAAAGATAATGCCGATAAAGGTGGTCATGTGTTTAATAATTTAATCATGGCTGACATTAAAGCAGAATTAGAATCTATTAAGAACATTTCGATCAAACGAGCTGAAAAGGGAAATGAAAACATCAAAAAACATTTCACCTTCCTTAAATATATTTTGAACTAAATCATAGTTCAGTAGAGTAAAGAATAAATTGAATTAAAAAGATAATTGATGAATGTAAATTCATCAAATGGGGAGACCTACAACTGAATTTAAAATGCTTAGACTAAAATTATTGTTTATTTGCTTGGTGCTGTCAGTAGCATCAGTAAAGGCAGACGAAGGAATGTGGATTCCATCGCTATTAAAAAAATACAATATCAAGGACATGAAAAAGGCAGGATTTAAACTGTCTGCTAATGATGTTTATGATATCAATAAAATTTGCCTGAAAGATGCTATTGTTGGATTAGGATCGAAGAGTAATCCTACAACTTTCACAGGAAGCGGATCTTTCATTTCGGAATCAGGATTGGTATTAACCAATCATCATACTGTGGTATCTTATTTACATAAGCATAGTAGCGAAGAGCATAACTATTTGAGAAATGGTTTTTATGCTCAAAACCAACAAGATGAGTTGCCAGCTAAGGGATTAACCCTGTCGAGATTGGTTCGCTTGCAAGATGTTACCGAGGATCTTTTGAACCGAACAGAGACTTTGTCGGACATCGAAAAGAGTCGATTAATTAATAAGAGAGCCAAGGAAATTACTGCTAAGGCTAAGGAAGGAAACCATTATCAAACAAAGATAAAATCCTACTTTGGTGGAACTCAATATTTTCTTGAAGTATATGAAATCTATCGCGATGTAAGAATTGTTGCAATGCCTCCTTTGACATTGGGAAAGTTTGGAGGAGAAACCGATAACTGGAAATGGCCTCGTCAATCGGCAGACTTTGCGATACTTCGCGTTTATGCGAATTCTAACAATGAATCATTAAAATATTCAATTGCAAATGAGCCGATCAAACCGGTAAATCACTTGGAATTATCATTAAAAGGATACAAAGATGGTGATTTTGCAATGGTATATGGTTTTCCGGGTAGTACAAAGCAATATGTAACGGCCAGAGCAATTGAACAGGTTGTTGATGTTACAAATTACCATGGAATCAAGATCAGAGATGCCAAAATGGAGATTATTAAAGAAGCCATGAATAAAAATGAAGATTTATGGTTGAAATATTCCGATTTCATGGCGAAAACATCTAACCGTTTGTTACGCTGGAAAGCAGAACTTCGCGGAATTGAAAAATTAGATTTGATCAAACTGAAAAAGAAGGAAGAAGAAGAATTTACAGCTTGGCTTAATTCATCAGAAGATCGTAGAGAAAAATATGCAGATATCATTCCTGGCATTGAATCGTGTGTTGCACGTTTAGATACTATTGAAAAATTGAATATGTATGTGTTCGAGGGCGGTATTAGAGGTGGAAATTTTGTTGCTTTTGCAGGTAAGTTTGATATGCTGAATGCCATAAGTTCTCGTAAAAATGTGAACGAAAAACGCCTGAACAAAGAGTTGAGAAAGCTGAGAGTTGAAGCCTCAAACTTCTACAATGCTTATGATGTTGAAACAGAGAAGACCTTCTTAAAAACACTTGTAGCCTTATACGATAAAAATGTTGGTGATCAGTACAAGCCAGCTGCTATTGTAAATGCAAGAACCAAATACAATGGTGATTTCAACAAGTATATTGATGATATTTTTAGTCAATCATTGTTTGCATCCAAGGAAAGCTTAATTGAGTTTCTAAAATATTTCACAAAAGAGGACCGAGAAAAATTAGCGAACGACCCAGTATTCGACTTATGCTTGAGCTACTTCCTAATCAACAAAGACATGGTATACATGCAACGGGCTACCATCAGAAAAGAGTACGGCAAATATCATAAAAGATATTTACAAGCAGTAAAAGCAATGAAAGGTGACGAAAAAATCATCGCTGATGCAAACAGAAGTCTTAGAGTATCATATGGAAATATTGTTGGGATTAATGATGAAGGAATTGAATACTCATATATGTCTGACTTAAATGATTTGGTTGAGAAAAGTAAGAAAGACGCTAAAACTTATGAAGTGCCAAATGGATATCTTGAGTCTTGCGAAAAGGCAATTCAGGAATCGAAGAAAACAATTCCCACTTGTTTTATCAGCAACTGCCACACCACGGGAGGAAATTCAGGTAGTCCTGTTTTAGATGCCAAAGGGAGATTGATTGGTTTGAACTTCGATAGTGCAGGTAACGGATTAGTAGGCGATTACAAGTTTATGCCTGAACTTACCCGTCAGATCTCCGTTGACATTCGCTATGTGCGATTTGTATTGGAACATCAATTAAAAGCAAAAGCTTTGTTGGAGGAGTGGAAGTAATACTTTGACGAAACTTAAGAAATAAAAACATTTACTTATGAAACATTCACATTATCTAATCTTGATTGTACTGCTGTTATCAGCTTGTAATTCTTACGATCATGAGTCCTATATAGCTCAATTTAAAGCTGATTTTGATAATGAAATTAACAATTATCAGGTGAGTGCACAGGATTCTGCTCGTCTTCTTAAAACAAATGGGCAAAGTATTCAGGAATTTAGAACGGAAAAGATTGCCAACGACCGTTTCTATATTGATAATTACTCCTGGTATCAGTTGGGTAAAAACCTGATGTTATCACCAAAGGAAGCGCAAGTAGAAGCCAATAAATATGGTTTTAATCGTCCCTATTACTTTCTGGAATTTTTAAAGAGCAAAGACACCAAAGGTCCAGTTAAAAGGCAGGCAATGAATGATGTGCGCAATCGCTTGTATAATAAGCATGGTAAAGATTCCGTTCAAATTTTTGGATGTGATGCTTCTGATTTGTTTCGAGCTGTGAAAAGACATGAGAAATACGAATACTTCTTTTTCTTGAAGGTTGATTTTGAAAAGGTGAAAAATGCCAGTGACAAACAGAAGAAAGTAGCTGCACAAATGATGGGTGGTGCATTAAACAGATTAACAGAAAAATTAGAGGTTAAAGATAACAGGTATTATTTGACTATTTCAAAAGGTGAGGAAATAGGTATCTCTGAAAATCTATTTACAGTTGGTAAAAATATTTACATTAAAATGAATGAGCATCTGGATTCATTGGAAGAAACAAATCCTGAATTTGTGGAGAAAGTTGACTTAGGAACACAAAATGCAAAGTTTCGAATCAACAAATGGGAAGATGCTTTAAAAATGTATGAATATTATATTGACAAATAAAAAGCATTAGGTATTCTAATTGTTGGTAATTAGAACATCTGATTTAGTTAGTGTTATTGAAGAGAGCCCTTACCGGGGCTCTTTTTTTTGTTTAAATGATAAATAAGAGGAAACATATTTATATCTTGATTGTTTGTATAGACAAATAAGAATGATACAACAAAATGAGAAAACTACTATCCATCCTTTTTATACTCCTTGCTATTAATTGCTATTCGCAAATTAGTACTTCCATATCAGGATATGTAACAGATGAGACAGGAATGGCCTTAATTGGTGCATCAGTTTATCTTGAAAACACAACGCAAGGTGCCATTACCAACGAAAATGGTTATTACCAGATTGAAAAGGTAAAGCCCGGATCCTATAATTTGGTAGCAAGCTATTTGGGATACAAAAGTCAAACGCGTTACAATATCGATGTTAAATCGGTAGGAAATCAAGAATACAATTTTGTTTTGGAAGAAGCCCCAACCAACTTGTCTGAAGTAATTGTTTCCAATCAGAATAAGATTACACGCCCAAGAGAAACACCGCTTTCAACACAATCCTTATCAGCAGTTGAGATTGCCACCTATCCTGGTGGAAATAATGATGTGGTACGTGTGGCACAAACATTTCCAGGCATTTCGCCATCGCCGGGAGGTTTTCGAAATGATTTGATCATTCGTGGTGGAGCACCCAACGAATCGGTTTATTATTTGGATGGAATAGAGATTCCCAATATCAATCACTTTAGTACGCAGGGGAGCTCGGGTGGTCCGGTTGGGATGTTGAACGTATCCTTTATTGATGATGTAATGCTTTCGACCTCGGCATTTGGCAGTCAGTATGATAATGCGCTATCGGGAGTTTTACAATTCAGCCAGCGAGAAGGAAGCCGCTCTTCCTATCACACCAATTTTAGATTGAGTGCCAGCGAGGCTGCCTTAACTCATGAAGGTCCCCTGTTTAAAAAGGGAAAAGAGCAGAGCAAAACCAGTTATATGGTTTCTGTACGACGTTCTTATCTTCAGTTTTTATTCGAACTGATAGGATTGCCAATACGTCCCGACTATTGGGATTATCAATACAAAGTCACACATAGAATCGACAAATACAATACCTTAAACTTAATTGGATTGGGATCGATTGACGATTTTGCTGTAGATGACAGTGGAGATATTGAAGGAGATGAACTATCCATACTGGAGCAAGCTCCTTTTATCGAGCAGCAGAGTAATACCATAGGCCTAAGTTGGAAACACCGATTTAAAACGGGAAAGGGATTTATGCAGACAAGTCTTAGCAACAACTCGTTAAAGAATGATTTTTCTCGTTATGAAGACAATCGAAACCAAACGGGGCTTTACTTTAGAAATGATTCGCGCGAAAAAGAAACCAAACTTCGTTGGGCAGTAACAACCTTTAAAAATGATTGGAAGATTCAAACTGGTTTAAATATGCAGTACAGCGATTATGAAAACAAAACCCTTGATTTGAACGACAATTATGCCTACAAAACCGAAATTGATTTCATGAAGTATGGTGGATTTGCCAATATCACGCGAAGCTTTCTGGATGAGCGAATGGATCTTTCTTTTGGCCTGCGAGTGGATGGAGACAGTTTTACCAAAGGAAATTCTTTGCTTTCGACTTTATCGCCTCGTATGGCTTTATCTTACGAGTTTGTGGATGATTGGAAACTGAAAGCATCAGTAGGAAGATATTACAAAATAGCACCCTATACCATTTTGGGATACCAGGAAAATGGAAGCTTTGTGAATCAGGATGCGGATTACACCAGAAGTGATCATTTTGTTCTTGGACTGGAAAGAATACTAGGACCAGCAGCCAGCATCAGTTTAGAGGCATTTTACAAGAGGTATAGCGATTATCCGGTATCCATAGCAGATCAGGTATCCCTGGCCAATAAAGGTGCCGATTTCGAGGTACTGGGTAACGAAGCGGTTGAGACCCTTGGAAAGGGAAGAAGTTATGGACTGGAATTGCAGTTTCAGCAAAAGCTAAGCAAGCGATTCTACGGTTTGTTTGCCTATACCTTTTTCTATAGTGAGTTTACGGGATTCGATCGCAGCAAATATTTGCCATCGGTATGGGACAGTCGTCACCTTTTGTCATTCACCGGAGGATACAAACTCAAGAAAAACTGGGAGGTTAGTGCACGCTACCGTTTTGCAGGTGAAACACCAATTGTGCCAACCAATCTGGACGAAACTTTGAATCGCTATCCCGAAATTGTTTTGGATTACAGCAGAATGGGAGAGGATAAACTGGGTGTTTTCAGCGAACTGGATGTGCGAATTGATAAAAAGTACAATTTCAAGAAGTTATCTCTGGAGTTTTTCCTGGAGATTCAAAATCTACTCATGCATAAAACCCCCGAAGCGCCCGAGTACATTCTGGCAAGAGATGAGAATGGAATGATCACCGAACCTCGAAGCTTGGAGCAGGTAGTGGAAGAGGAAGGATCACCAATTCCTACCATTGGTATTGTGATTGATTTTTAATTTGGGAAGAGCTTCCTAATTCTTTTCTTATTTTGAGGATAATACAAAAAGAGGATGTCCAAAAAGTTCAATATTATTGTCATTCTGATCCCGAAGGCTCGGGAGAAGAATCTGTCCCTTCGATAAGCAGATGTTTCACTTCATTCAACATGACATTATGTTCGATTGAACTTACTTTTTGGACAGCCTCTTTGCTTATTATTTCTTCTCTTCTCGTAAAATTTTCTCCATTTTACGACCTTTGGCCAATTCATCAATCAGCTTTTCCATTTGTCTACATTGTCTGTACAGTTCAAATTCATCCTCGATTTCTTCAATTCGATAGCCACAAACAACTCCTTTAATCAAGTGTGCGTTGGGATGTATTTTAGCTCTTTGAAAAAAACTTTCAAATGTTACCTTCTCATCAATAAGCTCTTGCAATTTCTGTTCATCAAAACCGGTAAACCATTCTATTACCTGGTTGAGTTCTTCTTTGGTTCTGCCATTCTTTACCAACCTATCCAGGTAAAGTGGATAAATGCTTGCAAAGATCATTTTGGCAACTTGTTCATTCTTTTTCGCGGTGACTTTCATGTTCTAGGATTTGTATCAATAGCTGTCTGTGAATGTACAAAACAATCAAACCATTACAAAGGCATCCTATTTATTTAAGCTGGGTGAGGGGAGAGACACGCTACCACACGAGACTCTTCTTGTGCTTACAATTTACCAATGAAGTGCAAATGAATCGCTCACCGATAGTGAGTTGGATTAGCAATTCTAACTAAGCTTTAATCTCCTTTATTATTTGTCAGATTTTAATTTGCTGTAGATTTCTAAATCGGTAAATACATTTCCTGTTAGCAGTTCTCCATCTCTTTCTACTCCTTCAAATTTGAATCCTAACCTTTGAGGAATTTTTGTACTTGGTTTATTACCAACAGCACATTTTATTTGGATTCTATTGATCCCTTGTTGGTTGAAAGCAAAATCGCACAGTTTTTCTACTGATTTTGTTATAATTCCTTGTTTTTGATGTTTTTCGGAAAGCCAATAACCAATTTCTGTCTTTTGATTTAGTTTATCAGTGTCTTTAAATCCAATAAGACCAATGAATTCGTTCTGTATCCGAATTACGAATACATATTCAAACCTCTCTTCCGGTGCGTTGACAGCAGAAGATACAAATTTGTCGGTATCTGATACCTCTTTGGTAAACTCTACAAAAGGAAGCCATTTTCCTAGGTATTCCCTTTGGCTGTCAATCATTTCAAAAATAGCTTTCGAATCCGATTGTTCTAATTGTTTTAGTTCAATTTCCGTATCAACTTTTATTATTATCATCTTGTATCATTTTTGCATGGTGTTGCCGCAGCTTGTTAATTTTTTTTGATCATATTTACTGAAAACCATCCGAGTAATGTTATTATTACGATCATGATCACCCACAGCCATATCTTATTTTTGAAAAGAGGCTCTGCCACTTGAATTTCCTTTTTTGCTATTGTCATTTCCTCACCCAATTCTAATGTCATTAATGTCTCAGGAATATTGTTGGTAAATCGCTTAATGTCATAATTGGGACTTGCCGCACTTTTATTTCCGTAGGTCAGGAAATAGGTCGCAGGGATTGTGAAACGAGCAACCAATTCATGAATGTATCCTTTCACTTCGATTGTATCAATCGTTAAAGCTTGATTGTCGCGATTGTCAATAAAAATTTTTAGTTTTTGAACCGTTTTGCTGTTGAAGTTAAACTCGTTTTTCTCTAAGGAATTTAATATTCCAGAGGTCAATGTGCTGTAATTGTATTTCCATCCTTGCTCTGTCCTAAAACTGTCTGTCAAACATTTTATTGTCACAGGTCTGTAATAGTCATAAGCATCTGAAACGCCTATGTTGATTTGGCTTACACGAACAGGCAATTGCAGCTCAATATCAATTTCAGTCTGTTTGCTTTGTTTGTTTTCTTGAGTATTGATTTTCTTGATATTGTATTTTCTGAATTTGCCATCCGTAATTTCGTGTTGTTCAATACTCGCAGCACTCAGTTCAGGTTTCTCTTTACTGTGAATGAGCAGTCGGAAAAAACGATACTTTGAACTCGGGAAGGTTACATTCGTGAATTGAAAATCAGTATGGTCATTTTTGATGGATAAAATTCTGTAATTTTCAACCAGTTTGAACCATTTCTGTTGGTCTTGACTCCCTTCCAAGCTAATTCGCCAGTCAAAGTTTTCTTGCGCAAAGTTCAGCTTCATCTGATTGATGGATTCTATGCTGGGAATTTCAAAAGTGAAATAATAGCCCTTTTTGTTATGAGAAGCATTGAGTGTTTTAAATGCTACCTCTTTACGTGATATTTTTTCGGTGATTTCTCGCAAGAGAAAAGGAGCTTCAATAGTATCATTACTTGCTGTTAATCCAAAAATCCTTATGTCTGAGAGGTCTTGCGAAGTTTTTTCGAAAATTTCATTTGGTAGAATTATCTTACTCCATTGCTCTGAAACTGCGTTTAATTCTTGCTTGTAATTGTACTCAGCCATCTGCCCATAAGAAAATGAACATGCCACAATGAGGAACAAAAAACATGATATTCTAATTGGGTACTTCATCCGAAATAATGTGTTTGTATTTGTTGTATAAAAATGAAATTATCAGTAGCAGAACACCTAAAGACACGAATACAACGGTTTTTGCGATAGTGTCGAGATGTGAAATATCATAGAAAAATAGCTTGACAAGGGTTACACCGAACAGTGCAATGGCTCCGATTCTCAAATGCTTTTTCTTTTTCCAGATTCCCAATACAATTAGGAATAGTGAGTAAACTCCCCAAAGAATGCTCAATCCAAGTTTGTACGATTGTGATGATTCGGCTATGTCCATCCAATTGATTAACTCGCTGCTGGCAATCCACAAAATAGCTGTGTGCAGCAAGAAATCAAAGGCCATCCTAAGATCTCTTTGCATAAACTCTTGTCGAAGATATTTATAGCAGGCAAACAGTGCCATAGATACAAATGCGAATGAAACGTATCTTATTCCTATATTGAAAATGCCCCTTTGATAATATTGCGATAAAGCCTGTTCCAAATAGCTTTCCCGTAATTCGCTTAAGACATATAGCCCCTGAATTAAGAATACGACTAGCGTTAAAGTAATCAAGCCGAGATTAATGAGTCCCAATTTTTGATTTTTTAGTTTCCTGAAATTCACGAAAGCAAGCAATGAAACGAACAGAAGGGAGTAATTGATTATCCAGATTGTTTTGAACTTGATCAAATCGTAATTCCAATAGTAATTTGCGTACTGCTCACCGTCAGCATTAATGGTTAATGCGGAGTCTTTATAAAGCTGATGCCAGTAATTTGCAATTTCTATGCGGAAAGCATAGTAAATGGTGAAAAGCAGTATTGTCGGTATTGAAAAGGAAATGATTTTTGAAAGTCTTTTATGCGATATCAATGCAGAAGCATGGTTCTTGTTTCGATTCAGTATGTTGATGAAACCGAAAGCTGTAATAAACAATATTGAGCTTAAGAAATTGATATTGATCAAAGGAGTTATTCTTGTTTCAGCCATTTCAGGATAATAGCTATTATATACTATCATCCAGTCGTGGACAATGCTGAAAAATGCCAAAAACATAAGCGGATACGACAACTTTTCGTAGACCGGAATATTTTTCGTCCTGCCAATCCAAAACAAGAAAGCAGCTTCGCCTGCCCACAACAATGTAACCCAGTTTCCGTCTAGTTGAACAGGGATGGCAATGGTGATAAAAACCAACACCAGGCCTGAAACCAGGTAGAATAGGTTTCGATCAGCAAGTTTTTGACGATAAATTATTGCGCTTACAATAAAGTGCACAATGGCATTACAAAGTGTAAATACACCTAATAATTGCTCACCGGTATTGTGCTTGTTAAGAATTACATAGCCAATTCCATAAAAGATAAATGAGTTGGTAAGCAGCAAGATAATATCGTCAATTTTAAACTGTTCCTTTTGGAGCAACTTGTAGGCAAGAAACATCAGGTAAAAGATGACAAAAAATAGGGAAAGGAATGCCAGGGCCAAACCAAAGTATTCATCGATTCGATATTTAGATACATACCATATTAAATACATCAACCATGTTAGCCCGAATGAAGAATAGTAGAGTGGTTTCCAGTACTTTTTGAAGGCAATGACAAGAATCCCTATATTAATAATTGCCATGTAGGCAAACAAGATAGCTACCTTCCCTGAACCTTCACTCAGCAAGAACGGAACCGCATAAGCACCTACCAATCCAATATGAGCAATTACCTGTCTGTTGTAATTTATGGCTGCTATTACTGTGAAAGCCGTAAAAACAACCATCATTGCAAAAGCAATGCCTTGCGGAATCAAGTCATAAAAACTGTAGGCGGAATAGGTGATGAAATACAATATAGCCATTGCTCCACTGACAAGAACAGCACTATAATTCTCATATTTTTTCTTCAATTTTATTCCGAATCCTAAAAGCCCTAGTCCTGACAAATAGCCTAAGATTATTCTTGTTAGCGGACTGATTAAATCGTGTTCGATAGAATATTTTGCACCGATTGCAACGCCAATAACGGTAATCGCAATTCCGATTTTGTTGATTAAATTTTCACCAATGAATTTTTCAAGGTCGGACTTCACTTTCGGTGTTTTGATAACAGGTGGAGCAGTCTGTTTTGGAGGTTTTTGCTTTTGCTGTTCCTGTTGACGATAATCATACTTAGGCGTTACCTTTTCCTTTTTCAATTCAAAGTTTGTGTCGGTTACAGGTAAGTCCAGCTCCGTTTCTTCTTTTTCAACGGTCTGCTCAGTCTCGGTGGTTTTCAGTTTATCTATCTCAGTTCTCAGATGATTGATTTCTCTGGAAAAGTCATCTTGTCTTTTCAAAAGAGAGTCCAGCTTGTCAAGGAGCTGATTTATTTTGTCTTGATTGTCAGTCATATTGTTTTTTCAATGTGGAAACGTATGTATAAACGCAATGTAGCATATATTTCTCTTCTATCGCTTATTGCACAATACATACCATATGGGGATGTATTGTGCAATTATAGTTTGTGAATGTACAAAACAATAATCCCATTACAAAAGTATCATATTATTATTTAAACTTGGGAGATGGGAGGGAGTCACTTTCGCACGATTCCTCTTGTATGGTTAAATTTTTCAATAAACAACTAGAAAACTGCCATTGACAGGAGACCTGCGGAATCTAGGAAGGATTCGTGCGGCAGCGTGGGGGTAGCTTTGGGATTAATTAACTATTCAACCCAGATCGATTCACTATTTTTTATTATCCATTTGCTATTTACTTTTTGTATTGTCACTAAATCTCCATGCTGATATGAATCGTAAGTAAAATATCCCAAATTATATTCTTTGTTAAATATAATTCTTGAAAAAATAAAATGTATGCCGATTCTGTTTCCTTTATAACTAGAAAGTTTTTTCAACTTAAAAGCATTTACATTTTTAATTTGGTAAAGATCAAATTTGCGAGGAGTACCAAGTACATGCTTCAATAATTCAGATTTTGAAAAATTAATATCTCTATTGAATTTTATTAAAGTGTCATGCACGTATAGTTTTATTGGCTTATAATATGAAGTATCAATGATACCTCTTTTCTTTTCCTCTAATTTCTGCTTATGGAACTTTAACTCATTTTCAAAGCGAATAGAATCATTTTTAGTGGCATTTTTTGGTAGTGGAGCAGGAGGAGGGCCGGGACTGTATCCGTCTCTTAAAAATTCTCCAAATAAATGGACAAAAACGTCATTTAAAGCTTTAATTTCTTCCTTTTCATAAATGGTCTTCTCTCGTTGAGATTCTTTATCTCCACAAGAAAATGTTAATGATAGAAATAAAATGAATGTCAATTGTTTCAGTTTCATTTTTTTGAGTTTTTCACAAATACCACAGCAGTAGGTGCAATATTATTCTATTTCTAAATGTATTGGAATTGTAAAGAGTTGCCTAATCCTCTTTCCATATAAGTAAGCTGGCTTCCAATTGGGCATTTTTTCAGCAAGTTCAATAACTCTATTATCAATCTGCTTATTAATCCCTCTCATTATTTTTGGATTTATAACTTTTCCTGTTGAATCGATCTCAATTTGAAGAATTACTCTAGTTTTTATTGCTTCAAGATTGATTGAATCTATGCTTAGGTTTGAATAAATAAACTTGAAAAGTTCTTTTTGGCCACCAGGGTAGCTCGCATCTCTTTTCCAGTTTTTGGTCTGATCTAAACTATCTGCAATTACTCTTGCTTTATTAAGGAAGTCTAATCCATATTTATTCTTTAGTAGTTTTATCATTACAGAATCATAACAATTGTAGTAATCCAAAGAATCTGTGAAATACCATTTTATATTATAATATTTATCAAGAACATAGGTATAAGTATTTTCTACAGGTAAGAATTCTAAAGAATGAAAAGAATATTCAGATTTGGCAAAAGCATTTTTCGCTTTTCTTATTGCTTTTTCTCTTAATGTTTGTGAAAAAGAAGAGGAAAAGCTTATAAGCAAAGCCAATATTATTAATATTACCGTCTTCATCTGTTATATATGAAAAGAGATTTATTGATTTGGGTTTTATAATGAACGCTAACGGTCCTGCTTAATTTTTGGGGCATTATATAACTACAGCCTTATCAAATACCACTTGTGTTTATTTTTTTTGTTACATTATTAATTAGGCCTTACCATTTTGATCTTTTTCATACTTCCTATCATTTTTTCATAATCTGTAAAATAAGAAAGGCCATAAAGAATAATAACTAAATCATCAATTTCTACAGCTAAAATTGATAGTGCTAGTTCTATATTTTTAAATTTCGAATTATTAAAGTTAATTACAGTTCCTCCACAGGCCGCAAAATATTCGTTAATCTTAAATTGTTTCACTGTGTTTCTGCCAAAACCGTTTTTGTTTATTTTTTCGAAAATCCAACTACTCCACATTATTTCGTATTTGACAATGCTTCTTGGTTTCAAGTTGTGGCCATTTTTCAAACTTTGTCCTTGAAAAGCACAAAAGCTGATACTCATTGGAAAATCATAAGAAGTATCCCTAATCGTTATTATAGGTTTAGGAATAGTTGAAATTAGTTTCTCTGGAGTTGTATTGGACTCTTTGGAAAAGTCAGATGGAAATATGTAGTTGTTAAGATTGCTAATTACTTCGTTGTCATGTAACACTTCCCATTCTTCTGTTAAGGGAAAAGAAATGTTAGTATTTTTAAATTGTATTTTATCTTCAAATACTTCCGCTTCCAGACAATTTTCCCCTCTTGATTTTATTTCATTTATTAACTGACTCATTTTTCTTTTATGGGTGGCAACATTTCGTGGATATGGCGTGATGCTACCGATTAAGCAGGTTTGTTGTTTAATTTACTCTCGTTAAAATCTCAATTATGTATTTATCTTGGTAAATTTCGGCATGCATTATGACTTGCTGTTAACTGCAGTTTTTTCTCTTTCCAGTTCTTGCTTTTCTAGTTCAATCATTAATTCTTCGATACGTTCTTCAGTCACGCCAAGCCTGTCTAGATAATTTTTGTAATAACCGTATAGTCTCTTATCGATGTCTTTTGAATCATCAATAAAATTACAGAAATATTTGATGATTTCTTTTCTACCATAGTCTGAGTACATTTTATCAATCTCTAATTTAAAGAATTTATGTACCAGATAATTTCGTCTCTCTAATATTATTTCTAATTCTTTTTCAAGAGGTTCAGGGAGATTGTAGCTTTGTTTGATTTCATTGATGAAATTTCCCATTGTCTTTTTCGAATTCTCAACACTTTCAATTATTGTATTGACCTCTTTTTTTGTTTTTATTTTCTTCTTGAAAATCCGATCAGTCCATAACATTATAGAGAAGGTTTCTTCTAGACACTGGCTTGAATAAACTGCGTTACCGAAATGAGCAAGTACTAATTTTTGTTTACCTTCATCATCCTCAAGTTCGTACTCGAGTATTGCATTGTCGTATTGTTTCATTCTAATTGCAGTTAACGTAGAAGTGTATTTACCTACCTGAATTAGGAAGTATGGTACACTTATTATGTTTCTGCCTGTGAATGTACAAAACAATAATTCCATTACAAAAGTATCATATTATTATTTAAGGAAGAATGAGAGAGTATCTCCAATACGGAACAGATCCTCACGTAACTTTTGTTTTATGGCTTAGGGTATAGTAATCATTCTTGTCGAAGTATAGAAAGTTTCTCGTCGAAAAATATTGTAAACCTCGACGAAGAAAGTTAAAGTTCTCGACGAAAAAGTTATAGGTATCAATAGAGGGTGAAGCGATCGGGATGCCTACCAATTCTAAGTTGACTGGCATTGGGAAACATACATCTAACTTCAAGAATAAATTGGTTGCCATTAATCTTTTCGGGCACAATAAATATAAGTTCCGATGGTTTGTTTTTAATCAGGTTATCCATTCTAAATTCCGAACCATCTTCATTAACAAAGAAAATACCTTGATTTGGGTCTTGCTGATCAAATTTTAGTCTTTTGCCACGAATCGAAATAACATGATTGGCTGAGAATCGCTGCTCTGATTCCTTGGTGTGTAAATTTTGAATGGTGAGGAGTAGGGGGACATTATCATTTAAACTTATTTTTTCAAGTTTGATATTTTCCACGCATTGTTTTAGCCTATTGCCAGCCTTAATATTAATTTGAATGGAATGTTGTTTGGGATCAAAAATCTCTTTTTCACTTTCGAATACTCCTTTAATGGCAGCATGAATTTTATACATCCGAGTGTTTACATTCTTGCCTTCCTCTACTGCCTTACAAACAGCGGCTTCGTACTCTTCTATAACAGCCAATGCCTCGGCTCTGCTAACTGTTGATCCTTTGGCAATCATTGCTTCAATAATTTCCTTTTCGGATACAGTTTCGTTATCAGTAATTACAGCTGTGTATTTGTTTTTGCTATTGTTTAAAAGGAATGGTCTCAATCCAAATCGTAGTGTCATTGCCAAAAGTGTTAATGATTTTATCCATTTTGAATTTAAGAATAATTCTATTATGATCTGCTACCTGGTGAAAAATTAAGTTTCAGTATTCGATATATTTCAAAATACCATTAGCCTGGCGATAAAGGATTAAAAGCATGCTTGTATAAAAAAATCGCCACCAGATGAAGGATGACGATTTCTTAAGCTGGAAGTTTATAGGTGCATTGTGCCAATTCTCTTTTAGTTCACCTTTAGTTCGTAGTAGGTGGTTTCAGGATCTATTTCGCGGGTAAACTCGATGTTGGTGTTGTTTAAAAATACAATTTCAGCAGTGGTGTAAATCAGGTTTCCATCCACCAAATGTCCGCCAATGGTGTAGCCAGTGCTATCGGATACCGAAATGTGAATGTGCTCGCCTTTGTCGGCAAAAGTTCCGCTTAGCGATACAATTTCGAAATGTCCTTTCAAATGCAAAAGCTCTTTTTGGTTGGCAGGACGAATTTTTAGCTCTCTTAAACTACCTACACAGGTAGAGATTGATGCGGATTGCAATTCTCTTTTCTTTACAAATTGTGCCATTTCCTGCTTTAAATCCATTCCTGGCTTTAGTCGCATTGCGTAGCTTTCTACACGATTTGGCTGACAGGAAAACAAAGCAATAAAAGCTACAAGAATAAGGGAGCTGTATAATTTAAACATGTTTAATTGGTTTGAAAGTTAAGGATACAGAAGGAATTCCAAATTCCATAGCTATGGGATCAAGATGAAAACTTGAGGGGAGTGTATGTTTCAAGCATAAATTTTAGAAAGTCTGAATAGGAAAAACTCAATTTCCCTCACACCTCTAAAA
>NZ_JALPNU010000089.1 GCF_030851345.1 Marinifilum sp. D714 | reverse complement strand
CCGGCATCCAAGGTAATAGTTCCACCAGCACAGATTTCCTGGTCCAAACCAAGGTCTACAACCGGATTTGGATGAACAGTAACATTCACATCATCTGTAGCTGAACATCCATTGGCGTCTGTTACTACTACTGAATAGTTTCCTGAAGTTGATACTGTAATGTCTTGTGTGGTTTCACCGTTTAACCACAGGTAAGTTGCCCCAGGATTCCCGGCATCCAAGGTAATAGTTCCACCAGCACAGGTTTCCTGATCCAAACCAAGGTTTACAACCGGATTTGGATGAATCGTTACATTTACATCATCCGTTGCTGAACAACCATTGGCGTCGGTAACAACTACTGAATAGTTTCCACTTGTATTTACAGTTATGGTTTGAGTCGTTGCCCCATT
>NZ_JALPNU010000088.1 GCF_030851345.1 Marinifilum sp. D714 | reverse complement strand
ATGCTGATGCAACTGTTTCACAGACTATTGGCCATGGAGCAGCTGCAAAATTCACCATTACCACTCAGCCAGCAGCGCCTGCTACAAATGGTGCAGCACTGGCAACACAACCTGTTCTTCAACTGAAAGATCAGTATGATAACAATTGCGATTCTGATGGAGCAACACAGGTAGATGCGACTGCTACAGGAAATGGAACTTGGACCTTAGGTGGAAGTTTGCCTCAAACCGCATCTGGTGGTGTGGTAAACTACACAGGTCTAACGGCAAGTAGTAATGATGAAGTTAGTGCGGCTATCATAACTTTTGATTTGGGTGGCGGAAGTTTTACACTTGAATCCAACTCATTTGCTTTAGGTTTAAATTCTGCACCATCGCTAACAGCTGCAGGGT
>NZ_JALPNU010000087.1 GCF_030851345.1 Marinifilum sp. D714 | reverse complement strand
CATCCAAATCCGGTTGTAGACCTTGGTTTGGACCAGGAAATCTGTGCTGGTGGAACTATTACCTTGGATGCCGGTAATCCGGGATCAAGCTACCTGTGGTCAAATGGCGCGACAACTCAAACTATTACGGTATCAACTTCAGGAAACTATTCAGTAGTAGTAACCGATGGCAATGGTTGTTCAGCAACAGATGATGTGAATGTTACTGTTCATCCAAATCCGGTTGTAAACCTTGGTTTGGACCAAGAAACCTGTGCTGGAGGTACAATTACCTTGGATGCCGTTAATGCAGGTTCAACATATCTGTGGTCAAATGGGGCAACGACTCAAACCATAACTGTAAATACAAGTGGAAACTATTCAGTAGTTGTTACCGACGCCAATGGTTGTTCAGCAACGGA
>NZ_JALPNU010000086.1 GCF_030851345.1 Marinifilum sp. D714 | reverse complement strand
CTGAAACAAAAGCTAAAAACCATCACTCGAAAAACGACACCCATGAGTTTTGAAGAACGTATTCAAAAACTTGCTGAGGTGCAAAGAGGTTGGGTAAACAACTTCCGCATGGCCAGTATGCTGGTCAAACTTCAAGATGTTGATGGATGGGTTCGTAACAGGCTCAGATATTGCATCTGGCACCATTGGAAAAAGCCTGATAAGAAGAAGCGTAGTTTGATTCGTTTAGGTATTGAACAAGGTCAAGCCTATGCGTGGTCTCGTTCTCGAATGGGTGGTTGGGCTATTGCTCAAAGTCCAATACTTGGAACTACAATTACCCTTAATCGCTTGAAGAAGCGTGGTTATGAATCGATGCTTGACATTTACAAAAGAAAATCCCCACAACTTAATGAACCGCTGTATA
>NZ_JALPNU010000085.1 GCF_030851345.1 Marinifilum sp. D714 | reverse complement strand
GACTGGTAACATTTCCAGAAGAATACATCTATGGCAGTGCTAAAGATTACAGAGGCGAAAAAGGAACATTGGAAGATGTTATTGTTGTAATGTAACAGCCACACGAAAGGATTCGTGCGGCAGCGGGGTTTTTTATCTTATTGAAAATGTTCTTATTAGAATGAAAAATGAATATACCAATGATAAAGCATTCAATAAAGACCTAATTGAAGAATTTATTAAAGTTAGAGGAATTACTACAAGAGCTTTTGAAGGTACAAAATTGAATGATTTGATTTGGAAAATAAATTCTCAACTATAAAGAATTTCCCCAGATAGTCCGAGCATGCACTGACTGATGGTGCGAGCGTTTTCCGCTCGTATCTATTTTCAAAGAAAATAATGTAAACACAACCCACTTGCAGCAATGTGAGTGGGTTTTTTCTTTCAACCCCCCGC
>NZ_JALPNU010000084.1 GCF_030851345.1 Marinifilum sp. D714 | reverse complement strand
AGAAACAAAGTACTTAGAGTATTAGCTCCATAACGTCATTTTATTCGTTTTGATTAAGAGCAATGCTAAATGATTGACTGCTATAATTATTTCTTATATTTTAACTTTAAGTACTTTAGGCACTCTAAGTATTCTAAGTACTATTCAATAACTCACGCACTAAAATCATATTGAACCACAATAATTTTACCTTAGTTTTTGTAGAAACAAAGAACTTAGAGTATTAGCACCATAACGTCATTTTATTCGTTTTGATTAAGAGCAATGCTAAATGATTGACTGCTATAATTATTTCTTATATTTTAATTTTAGGTACTTTAGGCACTTTAAGTATTCTAAGTACTATTCAATAACTCACGCACTAAAAATCATGTAGAACCATAATAATTTTACCTAAGTTTTTGTAGAAACAAAGTACTTAGAGTATTA
Source organism: Marinifilum sp. D714 (assembly GCF_030851345.1). Lineage (GTDB taxonomy): Bacteria > Bacteroidota > Bacteroidia > Bacteroidales > Marinifilaceae > Marinifilum. The sequence continues at coordinate 39 of NZ_JALPNU010000084.1, read as the reverse complement.
GCTCCATAACGTCATTTTATTCGTTTTGATTAAGAGCAA
>NZ_JALPNU010000083.1 GCF_030851345.1 Marinifilum sp. D714 | reverse complement strand
CCATAGGCAGAGAAAGCGGCAAATAGAAATGCTGTCGAACGAAGTATGAGTGAGACTATTTATTTCTATTCGCTTTTGAGCCGTGATGGGTCACTTTGTAGGTGCGCCGTAGTCCCGATAGCTATCGGGATTTGTTACTTTCTCATCAATGGAGAAAGTAGGAGCCCGTCCGGCTTGAGGACAAATAAGAATTGCAATTTCATTTCGTCGCAATAGTTTTTCCAGACCAATTAAGATTTCGGTTGCGACGATTTGAATACGGTGTTATTAACCCAGGGCGGCAGTCACTTCGCTCCCTTCCCCTGGGCTAAATGATCTTTGCCCTTCAGGCAAAATAAGATTAAAACAACTCTGTAATACACATCAATCGGGAGTCGCCAATCGGACGCGAGTCGGGACAAATCGTTGCTATGGAAAGGCGAGCAGTATCCGATTGGCTTGACTTTTTTGTTTCGTTTTTGGGTCAAGCCAAAAATGAAAAGCCCATCCGGCTTGAGG
>NZ_JALPNU010000082.1 GCF_030851345.1 Marinifilum sp. D714 | reverse complement strand
AAAGTTGTACGTAGGTGTTTTCCAAAGGCTGTTGTGGTTATTGATCGATTTCATGTCCAAAAACTGGCCAATGATGCGGTTCAGGAATTAAGAATAGATTACAGGTGGAAAGCCATTGACAAAGAAAATAAGGCGATAAAATCCGCCAAAAGCAAGGGGATATCTTATCAGACTACTTTACTTGCCAATGGAGACACTTTGAGACAGTTGTTAATTCGTAGTCGTTTTCTCTTGTTCAAATCCCCATATAAATGGAGCGATTCTCAGAGGTTTAGGGCTAGTATTTTATTTGATAAGTTTCCTAAATTGAAACAAGCTTATGATTTAAGTCAAGCCTTAAAAAACATTTTCTCAAAAACGAAGGACAAAGGTGTAGCATATGCCAAGTTAGCCCAATGGTATGACCAGGTTGAAAAGACTGGAATGAAATCCTTTCGAATCGTATCGAACTCAATCAAAACACACTACGTCGGGATTTTGAACTATTTTGAAAATAGAAGCACAAA
>NZ_JALPNU010000081.1 GCF_030851345.1 Marinifilum sp. D714 | reverse complement strand
CGGCATCCAAGGTAATAGTTCCTCCAGCACAGGTTTCCTGATCTAAACCAAGGTCTACAACAGGATTTGGATGAACAGTAACATCCACATCATCCGTTGCTGAACAACCATTGGCGTCTGTTACTACTACTGAATAGTTTCCTGAAGTTGATATTGTAATGGTCTGACTTGTTGCTCCATTTGACCACAGGTAGTTAGCTCCTGCATTGCCGGCATCCAAAGTGATTGTTCCACCAGCACAGGTTTCTTGATCTAAACCAAGGTCTACAACCGGATTTGGATGAACAGTAACATTCACATCATCCGTTGCTGAACAACCATTGGCGTCGGTAACAACTACTGAATAGTTTCCTGAAGTTGATACTGTAATGTCTTGTGTGGTTTCACCGTTTGACCACAGGTAAGTTGCCCCAAGATTACCTGCATCCAAGGTAATAGTTCCTCCAGCACAGGTTTCCTGATCTAAACCAAGGTCTACAACAGGATTTGGATGAACAGTAACATTCACATCATC
>NZ_JALPNU010000080.1 GCF_030851345.1 Marinifilum sp. D714 | reverse complement strand
ACGCCGGAACAATTTGATGCATTACAGGAGAAGCTACTTGGCACACCACACTGGAGCCGGGAAGTAAGTTACACATCAAACGGAAAACCAATGTATGTGATTCCCCTGGCCGATTTTAAAAACAAAGAGGTTAATGCCATACTTTTATTATGTGCAGAAACAGAAAAACTAAAGTATCGTTTGTTTATTAATGATGAAGATGCTTATCCGGCCAAAGGATTCGATTGGGTTTTTGAATATTTTAAGCAAGAGCTATTTCAGATTAACCAAAAGTATAAGTTTGAAAATACCCATAGCCAAAAGAAAGATGGTGTAAATACAAAAGCTACCATGGAAATATGCAATGATATTTGGGCAGGAAATGATACTGCAGGATGGATTTACAAAGGACAACATTGTTGGAGTATAGATTTACCAGACAATTCATTTGATGATCCTCGCGAATCGGACGGTGGACATGAGCCTTTTATTGGTGACATTTCCAATCCTCTTGGTGGTGGTAGTAGCGGTAGCCCATCT
>NZ_JALPNU010000007.1 GCF_030851345.1 Marinifilum sp. D714 | reverse complement strand
TTAAGTATATATTTGCAGTACCTATTAGGGAATAATCAATCTAATATTCCCCAAATTTAAGTAATAATCTGTCAAGCTATTTTAGGAAGGGTCAGCTTCCGTTCATTCGGGAGCCTTTCCGCAGACAAAAAATCAGCTTCCGCACGGAAAGAAATTGTTTCTGCACACCAAGGTACCCTTTCCGCACAGCCAGATACCCCTTCAGCACGCCGATTTTCTTCTTCAGCACGCAAAGGTGAGCCTTCCGCACACAGTGGAAGTTCTTCCGCGCACAAATTTGGTTTTTCAGCACACGAGGGAAGCCCTTCCGCACACCCAATCACTGCTTCCTTTGCATAAAGGAAATACTCACCTTTGTAACGGAAAGGGTAAAATACCGTTCTGAAAGATTATTTTCACGAACGGACTAATCACCTAATGTTACGGAATAACAAAAAGGTTTTGCGAAACAACAAAGTCATGTAAAGGAGTCTTACAAATCCCTTACGGATTCAGGATAATCTATTGCCGCCAAAAACAATCCATGACCAGGAACCGATGAACCAGCATTTGATCGGTTCTTGCTTTCGATTACCTGGCGGAAATCTTCCAGATTCATTTTTCCTCGGCCCACCTCAACCAAAGTACCCACAATGGCACGAACCATATTGCGAAGGAAACGATCGGCCTTAACGGTAAACACCAACTCATCGCCATTATCCTTCCATTCTGCCTGGTAGATTTTGCAGTTGTTGGTTTTTACATCAGTGTGCAGCTTGCTAAAGCTGGTAAAATCTTCGAATTCAAACAGAATTTTAGCCGCCTCATTCATTTTTTGCACATCCAATTCGTAAGCCAGCTTCCAGTGCGATTCCAATCGAAAAGGATTCTTCTCCTTAGTGATAAAGTAATGGTAAGTTCTGGCTGTAGCATCGAAACGAGTGTGTGCCTCTTCCCTCACCCGGAAAGTTTGCTTAATGGCAATATCGTGAGGCAAAAAACGATTCAAACGAAAGCTTAATTTATCGCAATCAAAAGTCACTTGCTCATCCACATCAAAATGTGCATAAAAATCGCTGGCATGAACCCCTGTATCGGTTCTACCGCAACCCACCACATTGATTTCACAATTTAAAATGGTAGATAGCGCCTTGTTCAACACCTCCTGCACTGTAATTGCATTGGGCTGTATCTGCCATCCATGATAATTTGTGCCTTTATAGCTTAACCTGATAAAATATCGTTTGTTCAAATCGTAGAGTTTTTCTTTAATCTGGGACAAAAATACACAATTCTATAAATGTTATTAATTCTAGCAAGATTAATTCTACTCTTTGCATTTGTGTGTATGTTAAAGACAGCATTAATGCTGTCTCTACAATGGCTAATCACAATAATCGATAAAGCCAAGGCATGTCTTGGCTCTACTTCTATTAGTTCAACCGTACAGACGGGATTAATCCCGTCTCTAACCAAAACCATTCAGTAATTTACTCATTTATTTATATCAACAGTTCATTCCTTCTTCATGCACCTTCATTCCAAACGTTAACACTTTTTAACGGCCCAGAACTTTTATAAAATCTTCAAAAATTTATCTTTGTAGAGGTTTTTCGGGAAACCGGAACATTTTATGTCAAAATTTAAGTAAACAAATAAATATTTCTATGATCCAAACTGTTGATATCAAAGAGCTAAATGAGCGTATCCAAAGAGAAAGTTCTTTTGTGGATATGATTTCTATGGAGATGAACAAAGTTATTGTTGGACAGAAACACCTTGTTGAAAGCCTTTTAATCGGTATGCTTTCCAATGGTCACATCCTATTGGAAGGGGTTCCTGGTTTGGCAAAAACACTTGCCATTAATACACTTTCAACAACTATCGATGCGGACTTTAGCCGTATTCAGTTTACTCCAGACCTTTTGCCTGCCGATTTATTGGGTACAATGATCTACAGCCAGAAGAAAGAGGAGTTCGTGGTGAAAAAAGGACCAATCTTTGCCAACTTCATACTTGCCGATGAGATCAACCGTGCTCCTGCAAAAGTACAGGCTGCTTTATTGGAGGCTATGCAGGAACGTCAGATTACCATTGGTGACAACACTTATAAACTGGAAGAACCATTCCTGGTAATGGCAACCCAAAACCCGATTGAGCAAGAAGGTACCTATCCGCTTCCTGAAGCACAGGTTGACCGTTTCATGCTTAAGGTGGTGATCAACTATCCTAAAAAAGAGGAAGAGCAATTAATCATGCGTCAGAACCTTTTGAAGGCATTTCCTAAAGCATCACAAATCTTAAAGCCAGAAGATATCATTAAAGCACGCGATGTGGTTAAGGATGTGTACATGGATGAAAAGATTGAAAAATATATTGTTGATATTATTTTCGCAACTCGTTTCCCTGCAGATTACGGATTGGAAAAATACAAAGAAATGATTGCATTTGGTGGATCGCCTCGTGCAAGTATCTCTTTGGCCTCTGCTGCTAAAGCCTATGCATTTATAAAGCGCAGAGGATATGTAATTCCTGAAGATATTCGTGCAGTAGCTCACGATGTATTGCGTCACAGAATTGGCTTGACTTACGAAGCTGAAGCGAATAATATTACCAGCGAAAATATCATTAGCGAAATTCTAAATACTGTTGAAGTACCGTAATCAATTACGAATGATCAATTAAGAATTACGAATAATATCACATACGTATTTCTTAATTATCAATACAGAATTCTTAATTCGTAATTATCAATTCGTAATTAAATTTTATGGAGACTAGTGAATTATTAAAACGCGTAAGGCAAATTGAGATCAAAACCAGGGGTCTTTCCCGCAATATTTTTGCGGGTGAGTATCACTCTGCGTTTAAAGGTCGAGGAATGACTTTCGCCGAAGTTCGCGAATATCAGTATGGTGATGATATCCGAAACATCGACTGGAATGTTACGGCTCGCTACAACAATCCATACGTTAAGCTGTTCGAAGAGGAACGTGAGCTTACCGTAATGTTGATGATTGACGTGAGTGGTAGCCGTGAGTTTGGTACCATGTCGAAGCTGAAGAAGAATCAGATTACCGAAATTGCCGCTGTTTTGGCATTCTCTGCAATCCAAAACAACGATAAAATTGGGGTGATTTTCTTTTCGGATACCATCGAGAAATTTATCCCTCCTAAAAAGGGGAAAACTCATATCCTGAGAATTATTCGTGAGTTAATCGATTTTCAACCTGAACACCGAAGTACCGATATCAGCAATGCAATGCGATACCTTACCAATGCTATTAAAAAGCGTTGTACCACTTTCGTGATATCAGATTTTATCGATGATAAGGATTATGAAAATGCTTTGACCATTGCGAACAAAAAGCACGATGTGGTGGCACTTAAAATTTACGATCAACGCGAAACGGAACTTCCTTCCATTGGCCTGATTAAAATTAAAGATGCCGAAACAGGAGAATATTCCTGGGTAGATACATCGAACAAAAAAGTTCGTGAAAAATATGCCGGGTGGTGGCGCAAGCAAGAAGAAAATACCACCGAAGTTTTTAAGCGTTCGGGAGTGGATGTGGCGAACATCAGAACCGATCAGGATTACGTAAGATCACTGATCAACTTATTCCAACGCAGAGGACACTAAAATCAGGTAACTGAGAACTATGGCAAATCAAATAAAAAAACATATTAACTTCCTGACAAAGGCTTTTGCTTTTACTTTGGTATTTGCTTCGGTATTATTCTCTCACAATTCGTTTGCACAAAACGATGGAGGAATCAATTACGGAGTAAAACTAGATACCAATGTAATTGTAATTGGAGATCAGATTAATTTGCAATTATCGGTGGAGCAACCAAAGGAGCTTAAAATTGGCTTCCCTGTTTTTTCCGATAGCATTGTAAATGGAGTTGAAATTATAAAGCAAACTCCTCAGGATACTACTGCACTTGACAATGACGTAATTAAGGTGAATAAGAATTACACCATTACCTCATTCGATGGCGGTGTATACAAGTTAAAACCTTTCGAATTTCAGGTTTATGGCAGCGTAAATCAGATTTTGCGTACCGATACTTTGCTATTGGGCGTTAAAACCATGCAAATTGATACCACAAAAGGAAATTTTGACATCGTAATGCCGATTCAAACGCCAGTATCATTTGCAGAAATTGCTCCATGGCTATTGGGAGGTTTACTGGTACTTGCACTAATTGTATTCCTAATCTGGTATTTCAGATTCCGTCAGAAAGATGAGCCTTTATTTGCAATATCAAAACCAATTGAGCCAGCTCATGTGATTGCGCTGAAGAAATTGGATGAGATCAAACAGCAAAAATTATGGCAAGGAGGAAAAGTAAAACAGTTCCACTCAGATTTAACGGATACCATTAGAACTTATCTTGATGAAAGATATAACATGTCTACTCAAGAGTCTACTACCGATGAAATTCTTGAGGCAGTAAACTCGGTTGAAGTAAACAGCAAGTGGCATGCAAATCTTAGAGAGGTTCTTGAACGCGCCGACTTGGCTAAATTCGCAAAATTCCAACCTCTTCCTAACGAAAACGAACAAAGTTTGAAATATGCCTACCAAATTATTGAATCAACTATTTTGGTAGAAAAGGAAGAAGAGAAAAAAGAGGAAGAATCGGAACAAGAAAATAAATCTGAGGATAACAAGTAAACATTGAAACAATAGACTATGAGTTCTATAGAATTTGCAAATCCGGAATATTTCTACCTTTTGTTGCTTCTGGTACCAGTAATCGTATGGTACATTCTGAAGGACAAAAATGCACATGCAAGTATTCAGGTTTCAACTGTAAAAAGTTTTAATGCTGCTCCCAAAACCTACAAATACTATTTGCGTCATGCGCTAATTGTATTTCGTGTTTTGGCAATAGCATTTATCGTTATAGCACTGGCTCGTCCGCAGTCGAGCAACAAATTTCAGGATACCATTACCGAAGGGATCGACATTGTAATGTCTTTGGATATTTCGAGTAGTATGTTGGCTCGCGATTTTGAGCCAGACCGCTTGGAAGCTGCCAAAGAGGTGGCTACAGAATTTATTACAGGTCGCCCTGAAGATAAAATTGGATTGGTAATTTTTAGTGGAGAAAGTTTTACGCAATGTCCGCTAACCACCGATCATGCAGTATTGATTAATCTGTTCAAGGATATCCAAAGTGGTATGATTGAAGATGGTACTGCCATTGGTTTGGGCCTGGCAAATGCGGTGAACCGATTAAAAGACAGTGAAGCAAAATCGAGAGTGGTAATTCTACTTACCGATGGTGATAACAACCGAGGTGAAATTGCACCTTTAACCGCTGCAGAGCTGGCCAAATCGTTTGGCATTCGCGTGTACACCATTGGGATTGGAACCAGAGGAACTGCTCCCTACCCTGTGCAAACGGCTTTTGGTATCAGCATGAGAAATATGCCGGTTAAGTTCGATGAATCTGTACTGAAAGAGATTGCAGAAATGACTGGTGGACAATATTTCCGTGCAACAGACAACAACAAGCTAAAGGCAATTTATGCTGAAATCGATAAGCTTGAGAAAAGTAAAATTGAAGTAAAACAATACAGCACCAAAAGTGAAGAGTTCTTAATCTTTGCGATGCTTGCCGCATTGTTTTTGCTATTGGAGATTGCATTACGCAATTCAATTTTAAGGAACATTCCTTAATTGTAATTATTTGATAAACCGAAAATCATTGATAAATGGATCAGTTTCGTTTCGATCATCCTGAATTTCTATACTTATTCGTACTCATACCAATATTGGTGGTGTTGTACTGGGTAAGCCATGTAATTAAAAAGAAAGCTTTGCAAAAATTTGGTGAGATGAACATCATCTCTCATTTGATGCCTTATGCATCATTTACCAGACCTGTTTACAAATTTTCAATTTTGATATTGGCTTTAAGCTTTATCATTATTGGTGTAGCAGGTCCGCAATTTGGGTCAAAGCTTCAGAAGATAAAAAGAAAAGGTGTTGAGGTAATCATTGCATTGGATGTTTCCAACTCGATGATGGCACAAGACATTCAACCCAACCGTTTGGAGCGTGCAAAACGTGCCATTTCGAAAATGGTTGACAAGCTTAACAACGATAAAGTAGGTCTGATTGTTTTTGCAGGTGAAGCCTATACCCAATTGCCAATTACAACGGACTATGCTTCGGCAAAACTGTTCTTGTCTTCCATTAGTACCGATATTGTTCCTATACAAGGAACCGCCATTGGTTCTGCCATTGAATTGGCAACAAGAAGCTTTACACCAGATAGCGAAGCCAGCAAAGCCATTATTGTAATTACCGATGGTGAAAACCATGAAGATGATGCAGTACAAGCCGCTAGCATGGCTAAAGAGATGGGAATTGCTGTTCATACCATTGCAATGGGTTCGCCTGAGGGTGCTCCTATTCCTGTGAGAGCTGGTTCCAGTGATTTCAGGCGAGATGACGAAGGCAACATTGTGATTTCGAAACTGGATCAGCAAATGGTGGAGGAAATTGCAACCGCCGGAGGTGGAAAAGCTGTAATTGCCAACAACACAACCACGGGTTTAAACGTTCTATTTAAAGAAATCAATAAAATGGATAAAACAGAATTGGAAGCCAGGGTTTATACTGCATACGACGAAAAGTTTCAGATATTCCTGGCAATCGGTTTGTTGCTTTTATTCATTGAATTCCTTGTTTTGGAACGTAAGAACCGTCATTTAAAAGACATTAATTTATTTAATCCATCGAAGTAGAACGATACAAATCCACACAAATGAAAAAAGTATTATTGATATTCATTAGCTTGATTTGTCTTCTAAGCATGGAGGCAGTAGCCCAAAAGGAAAGAAAGTTTATTCGCTCGGGGAATGAACTTTTTGAGGGAGAGAAATTTGAGAATTCGGAAGTTGAATACCGCAAAGCTTTGGATAAGAAAATCAATTCTTACGAAGCTGGATTCAACCTGGGTGATGCATTGTACAAGCAAAAAAAATACGAAGAAGCTTTAAAGCAGTTCCAAACTTTGGCTGTTAACGAAAAGGATCCTGAAAAGCTTGGTCACTTGTTTCACAATATGGGAAACACACTTTTGGAAAGCAAAAAGATTGATGAAAGTATCGAGGCTTACAAGCAATCCTTGCGATACAATCCAAATTCTCAGGAAACCAAATACAACCTGGAATATGCTCGCCAAATGAAAAAGAAACAGGAAGAAGAGCAGAAAAAACAAGATCAGAACAAAGATCAAAATAAGGATCAGAAAGATCAGGACAAAAAAGACCAGAACAAGAAGGATCAAGATAAGAAGGACCAGGACAAGAAAGATCAAGACAAAAAAGATCAGGATAAGAAGGATCAGAACAAAAATAAAGACCAACAAGAAAAAGGAGATAAGGATAAAGACAAGCAAAAACAACAGCAGCAACAACCTAAAATCTCGAAAGAAGATGCCAAACGCTTGCTAGAGGCTTTAGAGAACGATGAGAAAAAAGTTCAGGAGAAAGTTCAAAAAGCCAAAGCCAAAGCAATGAAAGCGAAAAAGACCAAAATCAAAAAGGATTGGTAATTGCTTGTTCAATCATGGTCTTAACTGATGATTTATAAGTACATTTGTGCGAGATTTTTCATCAAGAAAAAACAAAATAAATACATCTGAAAAACAGAACATTACGGATGAAGAAAATATTTTTCTTACTATTAGCAACATTATTCATTACTTCTGCCTCGTTTGCAGAAGAAGTTAAATTTACGGCTGCAGCACCTCGCGTGGTTGAAGTGGGCGAACAATTTCGATTGGTTTATACGGTAAACGAAAAAGCCAAGGACATTCAGTTGCCTTCCTTATCAGGCTTTAGAGTTTTGATGGGGCCTTCTACCTCTCGCAATTCCAGCTCTCAGTACATCAATGGGAAATGGAGTTCGTCAACTACCTATACCTACACATATGTATTACTGGCTGAAAAAGAAGGGAAGTACACAGTAAACCCAGCCAAAATTAAGGTAAAAGGCTATGAGTTCAGCTCCAATTCGGTGAGTATAGAAGTAGTTAAAGCCAACGAAAAACCTCAAAACAATCAAAGCAATCAATCTTCACAGGCTGCTGCCAATAAAATTACACAGGCCAACTTGTTTGTAAAGGTGGATGTGGATCGCAAGAGCGTTTACATGGGCGAACATGTTGTTGCTACCATTAAAGTTTATACTCGTTTAAACATTGCTGGATTTGGTGATTCAAAATTTCCTTCGTTCAATGGATTTCTGAGCCAAGAAATTCCAACACCAGGACAAATTTCTCTGCAAAGAGAAAATGTGAATGGCACCATTTACAATACTGGTGTAATCCGTAAATTGATTCTATTCCCTCAGCATACAGGTAACATTACCATAGATCCATTTGAATTGGAATGCATCATTCGTCAACGCAGATCAAGTGGTAACAGAGGCTTCTTTGATGATTTCTTTGATAACTATCAGGACATTCGTGTGCCAAGAAAAAGTAAACCTGTTACCATTCGTGTGAAAGAGTTTCCTGCCAACAAACCAGCAAGTTTTGATGGAGCAGTTGGTAGCTTTAGAATGTCAGCCAATGTTGATAAAGATTCTCTTCAAGCAAATGAAGCAATCACTTTAAAAGTTAAAATTTCGGGGAATGGTAACCTGAAACTAATTAACCCACCGGAATTTGACTTCCCAGCAGATTTTGAAGTTTATGATCCTAAAACCAACCAGGATTTAAAGAGTACTGCAAAAGGAATGACAGGATCGACCACATTTGAATATTTGATTATTCCTCGTCATGCTGGCAATTATGAAATTCCTCCGGTAGACTTTAGTTTCTTTGATCCTAAAGCTAGAATTTACCGTACCCGATCAACACCAAAATTCAATATTAAAGTTGGAAAAGGAAGTGGTGATGCAAGCAGTGCTGTTATCAGTTCATTCTCGAAAGAAGATGTGAAGTTTATAGGGAAGGACATTCGTTTTATCAAAACCAATGATTTTACTCCAAGATTGAAAGGTCAAGTATTCTTTGGTACCACCAATTTCTACCTTGCCTATGTAATTCCATTTTTGGTATTCATTCTTGCCTTTGTTTTCAACAGAAAACGAATTAAAGAGAATGCAGACCTTGCTCGTGTTAAAAACAAACGTGCCAACCGAGTTGCCATGAAGAGATTGAAAGCTGCTTCGGCAAGTTTAAAAGCACAGAAGAAAGAAGAATTCTACGATGAAATATTAAAAGCTCTTTGGGGTTATACTTCTGATAAGTTGAACCTTCCGTTGGCTGATTTGAACAAGGAAAACATTACTGAAATTCTACAAGGAAAGAATGTAGAAGATGAACTAATCCAAGACTTCCTGAATATTTTGGATACTTGTGAGTTCGCACGCTACGCTCCTTCTTCAGGATCATCTGAAATGGATGAATTGTACAAAAAAACGATGGATACCATAACCAAATTAGAAAAGAGCATCTAGTAAAATAGAATAGAAATGAAGAAATTATTATATATCCTTATTGCTTTGCTATTTGTTTCTGCCGCTCAGGCGCAGGATAATCCTATTCGTGAAGCAAACGATTTTTACCAAAAAGGAGAATACGAAAAGGCAATTAAATTATACGAGTTCGTATTGGAAACACATATCGAAGCTCCTGAGATTTACTTCAATCTTGCCAATTCATATTACAAAACAGGAGAAATTGCACCTGCAATTTTAAACTACGAGAGAGCCAAACTTCTTGCACCTCAAGACAAAGATGTGGAGTACAATTTAAAAATGGCTCAGGCTCATATTTTAGACAAGCTGGAAGTATTACCAGAATTATTCATTAAGCGATGGTTTTCAGGAATTAGAAATGCTTTCTCAGCAGATTTATGGTCATACCTGTCCATCGGATTATTCTTTTTGTGCTTGCTATTTGCATGTTTCTACTTGTACAGCAACAAAGTTGGATTAAAAAAACTAGGTTTCTTTTTCGCAGGAATCAGTTTATTACTAAGCATTGTTAGTTACTCCTTTGCATCAACCAGAACCGATGAAATTACAAATCGTGAGTATGCAATTATTTTTAGCCCTAGCGTTACCATTAAAGGTTCACCAGATGTGAGCGGTACAGAACTATTCCTTTTACACGAAGGAACCAAGGTTAAAGTAATTGATCAATTGGGAGATTGGAGAAACATTCAGTTAAGTGATGGAAACGAAGGCTGGCTAAAGAAAGAAGACATTAAAATGATATAGAAGTTTTCAATTTATAATATATGCTGCTAGTTTTACTAGTGGCATTTTTTATGCATCAAACAGAATAAAATGAAACACACCATACAAAATGATCACCTAAAGGTAAGTGTTCTTGAAAAAGGAGCTGAATTATGCAGCATACAATCCATTGAAAATGGAACCGAATACATTTGGCAAGCAAATCCTGACATTTGGGGAAGCCACGCTCCTAACCTATTTCCTATTATCGGATGTCTAAAAGAAAATGCATTTAATCATGAAGGTAAAGAATATGCCATGCCTAAACATGGATTTGTTCGCAACAATACAGATGTAAAACTATTTGAAAAAAGTGAAGATCGCCTGACTTTCATTCTATCTTCAAATGAAAATACTCGAAAAATATATCCCTTTGAATTTGAGTTCAAAATTCACTTCATTCTGGAAGCAAATAAGTTGAATATCGTTCATGAGATTACCAATACCGGAAACAATGAAATGTTGTTCAATTTAGGTGGACACCCAGCCTTCAATTATCAATTGAAAAATGGTGAAGAGTACAGCGATTACTATTTGGAATTCGAGCAAAACGAAACGCTAAACACCTGGAATTTGGCCGACGGTGGTTTAATTGGATCTGAAGGCAAACAAGTCTTAAACAATTCAAACATCATTAATCTTCATCCAAAGATCTTTGCCAACGATGCCTTAATATTGAAAAACTTAAAATCTTCAGCAGTAAGCTTAAAATGCAAGAAATCCAATTTTGAATTGAAAGTGCACTTTGATGATTTTCCTTATCTAGGACTATGGGCAAAACCACATGCGCCATACGTGTGCATCGAACCTTGGATTGGAATTGCAGACAGTGCTGATACCAACAGAGAGTTTTCAAGCAAAGAGTTGTTACAGAAATTAGAACCGGGAAAGAAATTCTCAGCAGAATATTCTATCGAAATAAATGATTAGAATAAAGCGGCAGTTCAAGTTTGAACTGCCGCTATTTTATTTTTACTTCATACTCGGATAATCTGTATATCCAATCTCATTTCCTCCATAAAAAGTATCCTGGTTTGGAAAATTTAATTCTGCATCCAATTCAAATCTCTTTTCCAGATCCGGATTTGCCAAATATTGAACTCCAAAAGAAACCAATTCGGCAATATTGTTTTCAATGACCTTATTTCCACTATCTTTTGAAAATCCACCATTTACCATTCTAATTCCTTGGTACAACTTGCCAAACTCAGTAGCTACATCCTGAACCAATTGTGGGTATTCTTCAATTGGCATCAACGGCTCAATTAAATGCAAATAAGCCAGCTTGTATGTATTAAGGTTTTCTATTACGTAGGTGAACAAGCTTCTTGGATCAGAATCACCCATATCATTAAATAAACCACTTGGCGATAACCTGACTCCTACTCGATTATTTGGCCAAACCTCGCAAACCGCATCCAACACTTCGAATAAAAAACGAGCTCGATTTTCAATACTACCGCCATACTCATCCTTCCTATGATTGGTTTTGTCTGTCAAAAACTGATCAATTAAATATCCATTGGCAGCGTGAATTTCAATTCCATCAAAACCTGCCTCTTTTGCATTTTCTGCTGCAATTTTAAAATCTGTTATAATCTTTTTGATTTCCTCCAATTCAAGAACTCTTGGTGTTTCAAAATCTTTTAATCCTTCATAGGTAAAAGCTTGTCCGGCCGCTTTTATGGCTGAAGGTGCCACGGGCAATTGTCCATTGTGAAAATCCGAATGAGAAATTCTTCCCACATGCCACAACTGAATAAACACTTTTCCTCCTTTTTCATGAACTGCATTGGTAACCACCTTCCATCCTTCTACCTGTTCTTTGGAATATATTCCAGGTGTTGCCGGATATCCAACTCCCTGAGGAGAAATTTGACTTGCTTCGGTAATGATTAAACCAGCACCTGATCGTTGTCTGTAATATTCAGCCATTAATTCAGTTGGGACATTCCCTTCACCAGCTCTATTTCTTGTCATTGGAGCCATTACCATCCTGTTTTTTAGCTTCAAATCTCCCATAGAGAAATCGCTAAGCAATGTATTTTTAGTCATATTCTTTTATTATTTTTATTTATACAAGATATAAATAAGAACGATTCATCTGAAAAAAGTTTTCTTAAAAAATTCTTAATTAAAATCCTAAGAGAACTATTTTCATAGATCAAATAAATAAGCTGGAAGAATGTTGAGTGCTTTCAACATTGCTTTGTATCTTCGTTTGAAATTAGCGATAAGCATGAAGAAAATTGAACTACTGGCTCCTGCTAAAAACCTGGAAACAGGAATAGCAGCTATAAATTATGGAGCCGATGCCGTATATATAGGAGCACCTAAGTTTGGTGCACGATCTGCTGCCAGAAATACTCTGGAAGATATTGGTAAACTAATACAATATGCTCATAAATACTGGGCTAAAGTATTTATTACCATGAATACCATTCTGTACGATCATGAGTTAAACGAGGCTGAAAAGTTAATTCATAAATTGCATGAAATGGGTGCGGATGCTCTAATTGTTCAGGATATGGGAATACTGGAAATGAATTTACCTCCTATCGAATTGCATGCCAGTACCCAAACTCACAACTACGATTTAGAAAGAATTCAATTTTTAGAGAAAGTTGGATTCAAAAGAATCATTCTTGCAAGAGAATTATCTCTTGAAGAGATTAAAAATATTAGAAAAAATACAAGTGTAGAGCTGGAGTATTTTATACATGGTGCCCTTTGTGTTTCGTTAAGTGGACAATGCTATTTCTCCCATGCTATTGGCGGACGTTCAGCAAATCGAGGGGAATGCAGTCAGGCTTGTCGTATGAAATATGATTTGGTTGATGATGAGGGAAAAGTAATCGCCAAGGATAAACACCTTCTGTCTCTAAAGGATCTGAATTTGACTGATCATTTAAGTGAAATTGTAGACGCTGGGATTTGTTCTTTAAAAATTGAAGGCCGATTAAAAGATAGTTCTTACCTAAAGAATGTTACGAGCCACTATCGACAATCTTTGGATAAAATATTTAATAAGAAAAGGGAGTACGAACAAGCTTCATCGGGAACAATAAAGCCTGGTTTTAAACCCGATCCTGATGTTACTTTTAATCGTGGTTATACTCCTTACTTTTTTACGGGAAGAATTCCTGAAATTGCCAATTTCCATACGCCAAAATCGATGGGTAAAGAAATTGGGAAAATCAGAGAAGTGAAAAAAGATCACATTGTTGTTGATAGCAAATTTAAACTACACAATGGTGATGGACTTTGTTTCTTCAACAAAAACAAGCTCTTAAAAGGATTTCAGGTAAATGGCGTTCAAGGAAACAAGATTTTTCCCAATGACATGGGCATGCTTCAGAGAGGAGTTAGCTTGTTTCGTAACAACGATCATAAATTTGCGAAGCTTTTGAAAAAGGACAATGCCATTAGAAAAATTGGCGTTGAATTCTACCTGGATATTTTCGATGGGTGTGTAAATCTTACTGCGATTGATGAAGATGAAATCTCAGCAAATATTCAAATTCAGGAAGACTTTGAAAGTGCAAAAAATGAAGAATTGGCTTTAAGCAATATCAAAAAGCAACTTCAAAAAAGTGGTGATTCTATCTTTGAAATCAACAATATCGAAATCAACTTTGAGAGAGTTCCTTTTATCCAAGCCAAGAGATTAAATGATCTGCGCAGACAATGCTTGGAACAATTAACACAGATTAGAATAGAAGCTGCAAAACAGGAAGAAAACAGATTACTTATCGCTCATCCACAATATCCTGCAAAAGAATTAACTTATATGGGAAATGTGGTAAATTGCAAGGCCGAAGAGTTCTATCATAAATGCGGAGTGGAAAAAATCGAAAAAGGATTCGAACTACAAAAAAATCATTCAGGTAAAGCCATCATGACTACCAAGCATTGTTTGCGTCATGAGTTTGGAATGTGCCAAAAACTAACCAAGACAGAAAAAAAGAAAAATCAGGCACTGTTTTTGGTCGATAATAAAAATCGCTACAAGTTGGAATTCAACTGTCAACGCTGCGAAATGAAGATTATTTTTGGATAATCGCTTAATTAATTTATTAGATATTACGAACCGTTAAAGTTTTTTGATTATGGTTCACTATATAGAAAAACTGATTCGTGAAGGCGAACACCAACAGCAAGATTTCAAATTTTGCATTACCGATTCACGAAAAATTGCCAAATCATTATCAGCCTTTGCCAATACCGATGGAGGCAGACTACTTATTGGTGTTAAAGACAATGGAAAAATTGCTGGAACCAAGGTTGATGAAGAGTTTCATATGATTCAGGCTGCAGCTGAAATGTATTCCAAACCTAAAATCGAATTTGAAAGTAAGGTTTGGACCGTTCATGGTAAAAATGTACTTGAAATTACAATAGAACCATCAAGTAATATGCCCCATTATGCACAAAATGAAAATGGAAAGTGGCTGGCATACGTACGAAAAGATGATGAAAATAAACTAGCAAACCGAATTCTCCTGGAAGTTTGGAAACGCAAATCGAAACCAACTGGCACTTACCTGGAATATACCAAAACTGAAAGTTTACTGCTGGAACACCTAAAAATTAATGAAAACATTAGTTTGAATAAATTCTGCAAACTGGCGAAAATAAGCAGATATAAAGCGGAGCGAATTCTTGTAAAATTAATATGCTGGGAAGTATTGGAACCCAATTTTGAAGAAAAAGGTACCAACTATAAATTGAAACAGGTAGAAAGCAATTCTATTTAAAGCAAATCACACAAAAGGACATAAAAAAACCGCATTAATTAATGGGATTTTAAACTCCTGTACGACAGGATTTGAGTGCCTGCTTGGTCAAGTTTCCCCTGTGCCGAAGCAACCCGAAGGTTGGGGCCTGCTTTTGCAAGCATGTTGCTTTCTCGGTATGTGATAACTGTTGAGTTTAACAATCGCTAATTAATGCGGAATGCTTTTATTCTATATGCAAAGAACGTTCTGTTTCTACTTGCAAAGTAAGCAAGAATCTACCATTAAACAAGGCTTTCAGTGATTTTTTCATACATTTTTGACGAATTGCAGCCAGAAGTAATTGCAACATTCAAATAATTAAAAGCTTATTAAAAATTTTATTTATCACATATTCTCTTCACTTTGGCTTACCATGCAATATTCTTATTTTTGCGTTTATTAATTCATAAATATGGCATCAATTCCTTACATAGATATTCATACACATCAAGTGGATTCGGATCCAGAAATCCTTTCTATTTTTAATATGAATATTGGTGAATCTAAAATTGAATTGAATAAAGATCAAGCCTATTCCAAAGGGATACATCCTTGGGACATTGAAAAATTAGAGATCGATTCTATAGATAACTATTTAGAAGTATTAACTGCCGACAAGAATAACATAGCCATTGGTGAAATTGGTCTTGATAAATTGATGGATACAGATATTTCCATTCAAGAAAAGGTTTTTATCGCACAACTTCAAATGGCCAAATTAAAGCAAAAACCAGTAATTATTCACTGCGTTAAATCTCAAGAAGAGCTTCTTAGAATCAAACAAGAAAACGACACTGGAACTGCATGGGTTTTTCATGGCTATAATAAGAGCTTGCAATTGGCAAAGGATTTATTAAAGTTTGGATTTTTCCTTTCATTTGGAGAAAACTTGTTAAGAAACGAAAAACTTCAAAGCGTTTTTCGTGAAATCCCTTTGGAAAAAATATTTCTAGAAACTGATGATAAGCAAATCGATATTAGAAAAATTTATCAAAAAGCGGCAGAAATAAAAGGAATTGATATTGAAGTATTAAAAAAGCAAATTCTATTAAATTACCTAAAGTGTTTTTAAAATATGAGTGAAGAGTGGTTGAGCAGAACGAATCTGTTATTGGGAAGTGAAAAACTAGAAAAATTACAGAATTCGCATGTTCTTGTGGTTGGATTAGGAGGAGTTGGAGCATATGCAGCAGAGCAGATCTGTCGTGCCGGAGTAGGAAAAATGACCATTGTTGATGGCGATACCATTGACACATCGAATATTAACAGACAACTACCAGCAACAACATCAAATGTGAACAAAGACAAAGCTGAGGTAATGGGAGCTCGTCTTTTAGATATCAATCCTAATTTGGACCTAAGAATTCTTAATGAATATCTTAAAGATGATAGAATGATTGAAGTATTAAAGGAAGAGGAATATGATTATGTGGTTGATGCCATTGATACACTAGCCCCAAAAATTTTCTTGATCTACCATAGTCTGCAAAACAATTTAAAAATTGTAAGTGCAATGGGTGCTGGCGGCAAAACAGATCCAAGTAAGATTCAAATTGCCGATATATCAAAATCATACAATTGTAAATTGGCTCGCATGCTACGAAAACGCCTTCATAAACTTGGTCTATACAAAGGAGTACAAGTAGTATTCTCTCCTGAAGATGTTTCTAAAGATGCAGTGATTCTGGATGAAAGCAGAAACAAAAAATCAAATGTAGGAACCATTTCATACATGCCTCCTTTGTTTGGTTGTTTCATTTCATCGGTAGTAGTTAAAGGATTATTGGCTGATTCTTAAATTTGAAGATTAAAAGCATATGCTCTATTTCGATATCATCAACACTCCAATTGGAGACCTGTTACTTTTAGCGAGCGATAAAGGCTTGAAAAAGATTCTTTTTGAAGATCAATTGAAACCTTTCGAAATTTCAAGCACTTGGGAACAAAGTACTGAGAAACTTTCAGAGGCAAAAGAACAACTCCTTGCCTATTTCAATAATCAACTAATTCAATTTGAATTGCAATTGGATCCAGATGGAACGGTTTTTCAAAAACAAATTTGGAAAGAATTGGAAGAAATTCCTTTTGGAGAAACCAAATCGTACCAAGACATCGCCAATTCCATTGAAAAACCCAATGCTTGTAGAGCAATTGGAATGGCCAACTCAAAAAATCCAATTCCAATAATCATTCCATGTCATAGAGTAATAGGTAAAAATGGAAAACTGACAGGCTATGCTGGAGGACTTGATATTAAAGCCAAACTATTACAAATAGAAGGTATTGATTTAGGCAATGATTCACAACAATTCGAATTATTTTAAGGATTAATTTATTTTTTGAAAAACATCACAACACTTCTTATTCAACTTTCATAAGCTTTAACTTTAATATGAAGCACTTTCTCTTGAATTATCTTTGATTTGATGGCTATTTGATCTAACTTGCCACACGATAAAAAAGTCAATGCATAACATTGCTAAAGTATCATTAAATCAATAAAAACAATTCATGAGTAAAATTTTAGGACATAGTTTCCACATTCCTGTTATGGGTACAGGATTTACAGTGGATACTCCTGTAAAAGTGGCTCATTTGGGAATTTCTTCGGTAGTATCAATCGTAGATGATGTTCTTGTAGAGAAAATGCGAGAAATGTACTGTAAGAAATTAAGTCTTCCTTTTAAGCCTATTACAGAAAAGACCAAAGATTTTCGTGCAGAAAGAATTACATCTTATCTAAATTTACTAGATAATTTGGTGAAGGAGAAGTTTGAAAATCTTAAAGAATCAATTCAGGATAAAGGAAAAGAATTAGAAGAATATCTTGACCTACTACCTGATTTCTCGGAAGTAAAGAAAGAGTTCAAAGAAAAATTTGCTGATAATCCTTATGTGAAAGAAGCAAAAGAATGGTTAAGCAATAACCTTCCTCTTGGGTCTATTGATGTAAATATCATGACCAAATTAGACAAAGGAAACCAATATGAAGGTGAAGATTTACCTGTAGAATTCAATGATGCCCATGCAGCTCTTCGTGGATTTGCGATGAGTAACCTGGAGAGCTCCATGGTCCTTTCTGCTGGAATGAACCCACGTTTGTATGGCTACCTTGAGCAGTTCGATGATTTCTATCCAGATACAAATGGATATATCAAGAAAAAAATTGTTCTGAAAGTGAGCGATTACCGATCGGCTCTAATTCAAGGACGCTTTCTTGCCAAAAAGGGAATCTGGATTTCGGAATATCGAATTGAATCAGGCTTGAACTGTGGTGGGCACGCATTTGCCACTGATGGTTTTTTGATGGGGCCTATTTTGCAGGAGTTCAAAGAGAAGCGAGATGAACTAAGAGATAGTCTTAATCCTGTTCTTTTTGACACCTTAAAAGAAAAGGGAAAAACTGTTCCTTCCGAGCCACTAAGTATTAAAGTTACCGCCCAGGGAGGTGTAGGAACTGCAGAAGAACATGAATTCCTAATGCAGCAATACAATTTGGATTCAATTGGCTGGGGTTCTCCGTTTTTAATGGTTCCAGAAGCTTGCGATGTTGATGAAAAAACATTGTCATTGCTTGAAAAAGCCAATGAAGAAGATCTGTCTCTAAGTCACGCTTCTCCTCTAGGAGTAAGATTCAATAATTTGAATAGCAACACAAGAGATGCCGATGTTTGGGACAGATTGAAGCAAAATAAACCAGGAAGTCCTTGTACCAAGCGATACATGATTGCAAACACTGAGTTTACCAAGGAACCAATTTGTACCGCTTCTCGACAGTATCAGAAGTTAAAGTTAGCTCACTTAAGAGAACAAAACTTACCAAAAGAAGAACTTGAGAAGGAGATAAATCTTTTACTTCAAAAAACTTGCTTGTGTAAGGGATTATCCACTGCTTCCTATTTGGTGAATGACATTGATACGAAGAAAGATGGTGATGGTGTTTCAATTTGTCCTGGGCCAAACCTTGCATATTTCACTAAAAAGGTGAAGCTAAAGGAAATGATTGATCACATTTACAATCGTACCAATTTGATCGATAGAAAAGACAGGCCTCACATGTTTATTAAAGAATTGAATTTGTATTACGATTACTTAAAAGAGCAAGTATCGGAAATCAAGAATCCAATTCCTAAGCAAGTTAAATCTCTCGAAGGATTTAAGAAAAATCTTTTAAGTGGTGTAGATTACTATAAAGGCCTTTCTCAAAAGTTTTCAGATAAGTACAATGACATGAAAAATCAAGTCTCCAAAGATCTGGAAAAATTAGAAGGAGAAATTAAGAGTATTCTGATAAAAACAGAATCATAAACCATACAAAAGCCAATCTTTACAAGTCATAAAAAGATTGGCTTTTTTCTTACCTACAATACAACCTCATTAAACTTTACCTTTACTTATGTCTCCTATGGCGTA
Organism: Marinifilum sp. D714; assembly: GCF_030851345.1. Lineage (GTDB taxonomy): Bacteria > Bacteroidota > Bacteroidia > Bacteroidales > Marinifilaceae > Marinifilum. Next base: position 181,625 of record NZ_JALPNU010000007.1, on the reverse strand, counting down.
AAATACCCATTGCATTTTGAGTATATAAACAGAGCAGTTTGGGTAAATTCAATCTATTTTTCTGTCACAAAAGAAACCATATTTGTAATGTGAAAGGGAAATCACAATGTTTAACCATACAATCATTGTGAGTGAGTAGAGAGGTAGTTTAATTTTCAACTGCGAAATATACTTCAAATCCTACATTGTTTAGGTAAGGGTTAGAGTTTAGTAGGATTTGAAGTATTTCCCACTTATTAAATCGTATTTATTGGAACTTTTCCATATTGTTAGTTTTTGCTTCAAAACTGTAAAAAAGTTATCACCAGACTTTTTTACAGTTTTTTTATAAAAAAAAGCTGAAATCAATAAATTGAAATCAGCTTTCTGCCTTGTTTTATAATCGTTTAACTTTGTTGTGTTTCTACTACCTCTTTTTTAATACCAGCTATTTTCTCAAGCATATCAGTTGTAATAGATTTAGGTCTTTCCAGAGGATATCCTAATGCTCTATCCCAAATAATATTGGCACAAATACCAATAGCTCTACCGATACCAAATAAAACCGTATAGAAATCATATTCGGTAACACCATAATGCCATTGGATTACACCTGACTGAGCATCTACGTTCGGCCATGGATTTTTCGCCTTACCATGCTCTTTCAAAATTGGAGGCACTACATTGTAAAGTAAATCTGCATATTTGAAAATTGGATCATCGGGTAGATGCTTTAAACTAAATTCTCGCTGCAACATGTAACGAGGGTCTGTTTTACGCAATACCGCATGACCAAAACCTGGAATTACCTGTCCTGAATTTAGAGTATCCCAAACAAATTGTTTCATCTCATCTTCGGTAGGCAATTTATTACCCATCTTATCCATCACATCCTGCAGCCATCTTAACACTTCCTGATTAGCTAAACCATGAAGAGGTCCTGCCAAACCATTAATCATTGCTGATATTGACAGATAGATATCAGATAAGGAACTCGCTACCAAATGACCTGTATGAGCACTAACGTTACCACTTTCATGATCACTATGAATGATAAAGTGAAGACGAGACACATCATCATAAGGAGAATCAATTCCCATCATGTGAGCAAAATTCCCTCCCATATCCAAGTTAGGGTTTGATTGAATTCTTGGTCCTTGTCGATACAATTTGTTATAGATATAAGAAGCAATTTCCGGAAGTTTAGCCAATAGGTTTAGCGCATCTTCATATGTAGCTTCCCAATAATCTTTTTTATTCAAACCTGCATGATATTGGCGATTGAATACCGATTCACGATTCAGTGTTAAAATTGCAGTAGAGAAAATTGCCATTGGATGACTGCAACATGGGAAAGAGTCAATTACCTCATAAACATAGCGAGGAACAATTCTTCTTTTGCTAAATTCATCTACCACCTGCATTACCTCTTCCTGATTAGGAAAATCTCCAGTTAGCAGTAAATAAAACAAACCTTCTACATAAGGCATTGTTCCACCTTTGGGTTTTGGTAAGTTTTCAATTACTTCTCCCAATGTATATCCTCTGTAACGGATACCTTCTTCAGGATCTAAATAAGAAATATCAGTAACCAGTGATTTCAATCCCCTCATTCCTCCAATCACCTGAGATACGGTTACATTATCTACAACCACATCTCCATATTCTTTTAACAGGCGTTTCGTTCTTGGTCTGTGTTCTTCAATCTTTTCAGACAAAGTATGTTTTAGTGTTTTCTTCATATGGTCTATACTTTAGAGTTGGAATCAAGTGGGGTAATTGATTCCAGAATTATGAAATGTTTATTGTTTTAGTTGTTTTGTTTTCTGATTAAATTCAGTGCACTTCCTGCTTTAAACCACTCAATTTGAACCTTGTTGTACGAATGATTCGCAACAATTTGATCGCTTGTACCATCTTCATGTGTTACAACAAGTGTTAATGGTTGTCCAGGAGTAAAATCGGTTAAACCATTAATATCGATCTGATCTTTTTCCTGAATTTTATCGTAATCCGTTTTGTCGGCAAATGTCAGTGCCAATACACCTTGTTTTTTCAAATTGGTTTCATGAATTCGAGCAAAAGAACGCACGATAACCGCTTTAACACCCAAATGACGCGGCTCCATTGCTGCATGTTCTCTTGATGATCCTTCACCATAGTTTTCATCGCCAACTACAATAGAACCTACTCCTTTAGCCTTTAACGCTCTTGCTGTAGCAGGAACTTCGTCGTAAGTACCGTTCACCGGATTGAAAATGGAATTGGTCTCTTCGTTAAAATAATTAACAGCTCCAATCAGCATATTGTTCGAGATATTATCCAAATGACCACGGAACCTCAACCATGGACCAGCCATAGAAATATGATCTGTAGTACATTTTCCTTTGGCTTTTATCAACAGATTTAATCCTTTGTAATCCGCACCATCCCATTCTCCAAAAGGAGCCAATAACTGAAGACGTTCCGAATCCGGTTTCACATCTACCACGACTTCCGAACCATTTGCCTGAGGAGCCAGATAACCAGAATCCTTCATATCAAATCCATTTGGGGGAAATTCCAATCCTGTTGGTTCATCCAACTTCACCTCTACTCCATCTTCATTAATCAGAGTATCAGTCATTGGATTGAAACACAAATCACCGGCAATAGCCATAGCCGTTACCAATTCAGGCGAAGCTACAAAACTATGCGTATTTGGATTTCCATCATTTCTTTTTGCAAAATTTCTGTTAAAAGAAGTTATAATGGAATTTTTCCTTGTAGGATCATCAGTATGGCGTTTCCATTGTCCAATACAAGGACCACAAGCGTTGGCCATGATCACACCTCCAATATCCTCAAACTCTTTCAGGATTCCGTCTCTTTCCGTTGTATAACGGACTAATTCTGAACCTGGAGTTACTACAAACTCGGCCTTCACTTTAAGGTTTTTATCTTTTGCCTGCTTTGCAAGTGATGCTGCTCTCGATAAATCTTCGTAAGATGAATTGGTACAAGATCCAATCAAACCAACTTCCAAAGTCTGTGGATAATCATTCTCTTTAACAGCTTTGGCAAAAGATGATAATTCATGAGCCAAATCAGGTGTAAATGGACCATTAATGTAAGGTTGCAATTCTGAAAGATTAATTTCAATCAACTCATCGTAATACTTTTCTGGATTCTGATAAACCTCTTCATCCGAACGCAAATGCTCCATCACTACATCAGCCAAATCTGCAACTTGTTCACGACCTGTGTGACGCAAATAGTTACTCATATTCTGATCGTAACCAAAAATAGAAGTGGTAGCACCAATCTCCGCACCCATATTACAAATGGTTCCTTTACCAGTACATGACATGGCATCTGCACCTTCGCCAAAATATTCTACAATTGCACCAGTACCACCTTTTACGGTAAGAATACCAGCCACTTTTAATATTACATCTTTAGGAGAAACCCATCCGCTTAATTTACCTGTAAGCTTTACGCCAATTAACTTGGGCATTTTTAGCTCCCAAGGCATTCCTGCCATCACGTCAACCGCATCAGCTCCTCCAACACCAATGGCTACCATACCCAATCCTCCTGCATTTACAGTATGCGAATCGGTACCAATCATCATACCTCCAGGAAATGCATAGTTTTCAAGAACTACCTGGTGTATAATACCAGCTCCTGGTTTCCAAAATCCAATACCATATTTATTAGATACAGATTCCAAAAAGTTATATACTTCATTGTTTTGATCCTTAGCATCAGCTAAATCCTTTTCTGCTCCTATTGATGCCTGAATTAAATGATCACAATGCACTGTAGATGGAACCGCTACTTTTGCTTTACCTGCATTCATAAACTGAAGCAAAGCCATTTGAGCAGTAGCATCCTGCATAGCGACTCTATCTGGAGCAAAATTTACGTAATCTACTCCTCTTTCAAATTTTTCACCTTTTTCTTCAACAGATAAGTGTGAATACAATATTTTTTCACTTAAAGTTAGTGGTTTGCCAAGAACATTTCTGGCTTTATTCACCCTTTCGGGCATCTTCTCGTAAACAGATTTTATCAATTCAAAATCAAATAGCATGTCTAGTGAATTTTTTGATTAATTTTTATTTCAAATTTTGGCCCTTCAACACTTAACAATCGAAAATCTTAAAATTTGGATATGCCTTTTCAGATTTCCCGATCTTTTTATGCGTATTTTTGACACATATTTCTAAATGCTGATATTTCTAAATCTCAATATTTTAGCCTCATCCAAAACTTATAAACAAGTGTTAAACAAGATCAAATTTAGATATCTAAATATAACAAAAACTTGGTATTTTAAAAAGATGACGGTAAATTTCTTGTTTAAGAAAACTCAAAATTTACACCTTTGGCATAATTTTAGCATACCCCGAAAAATTCCCCCTAATAAATTTGATTTCAGGTTTGAATTTTAATTCCGCTAAAGAGATCTACCCTTTGCTCCGAATTCGACCACCTGAAGGTCTTTAATGTCTTTACCATCGATTATAAATTTCACTAATGTTTGCACCTTGTGAAACCCCTGTAATCCTGATGCTCCAGGATTAATATGTAACAAGTTCAACTCCTTGTCGAATACTACTTTTAAAATATGGGAATGTCCTGAAATAAAAAGTTGTGGCGGATTGTTAAAAATTTCCGGCTTCACATTTACATCATACCTTTTAGGATATCCTCCAATATGAGTCATCCATACATCCACATTTTCGCAGGTAAATCGATTATGCTTTGGATATTTGGAACGAACTTCCTGACCATCGATATTGCCGTGAACTGCAACGAGAGGTGCGATTTGATCAAGAGTTTCTGCCGTTTCAATATTTCCAATATCTCCAGCATGCCAAATTTCATCACAATCACTCAAATGCTTTAATGCAACTGAATCAAGATGCCCATGTGTATCGGAAAGTAACCCAATTTGCTTCATTTAAGTGTGTTTTGAATTTTGGAAGCGTGAAGATAAGAAAAAGATTCAATTATTAACCGGGAATTAAAGTTTTAAACGCAATATATTCTATAAGTTGTCGGTATTAATTATTACTTTTGCAAGCTAAATTTTGAAAGTAAATACAATTCTATAAATGGGTTTCAAAGAAGAAATTAAAAGACGCCGTACGTTCGGAATTATTTCACACCCGGATGCTGGTAAAACTACACTAACCGAAAAATTGCTTCTTTTTGGTGGTGCAATTCATGTTGCAGGTGCTGTAAAATCAAACAAGATTAAGAAAACTGCAACTTCTGACTTCATGGAAATTGAACGTCAGAGAGGTATTTCGGTTGCAACATCGGTAATGGGATTTGAATACAAAGGACATAAAATAAACATCCTTGATACTCCAGGTCACCAGGATTTTGCAGAGGATACTTACCGTACCTTAACAGCCTGCGATAGTGTAATTATTGTAATTGACGTTGCCAAAGGAGTTGAGGCACAAACCAGAAAGCTAATGAAGGTTTGTAGAATGCGTAAAACACCTGTGATCGTATTCATTAACAAAATGGACCGCTTGGGTAAAGATGCTTTTGATTTGCTTGATGAAATTGAAAAAGAATTGCAATTGAGTGTAAATCCTTTGAGTTGGCCAATTAACATGGGCCCTGACTTTAAAGGTGTTTACAATATCTATCACAAAAATTTAAGTTTGTTTACTCCTGCTACTCAAACTGTAGAAGAGAGTATCGAATTTGATGATATCTCCAATCCGAAATTGGAAGAGTACATTGGAGAAGATGCAGAAGTACTTCGTGAGGAGTTGGATTTGGTATCGGGAGTTTATCCTGAATTTGATGTTCAGGAGTATTTGGATGCTAAAATTGCGCCGGTATTCTTTGGGTCAGCCTTGAACAATTTCGGGGTGCGCGAATTATTAGATGTCTTCATTAAGGTAGCTCCTTCTCCACTGCCATGTCAGACGGTTGAAAGAGTAATCGAACCGGAAGAAGAAAAATTCTCTGGTTTTGTGTTTAAGATCCATGCGAATATGGATCCAAACCACCGAGACAGAATTGCCTTTGTAAAGATTGTATCGGGAACTTTTAAAAGAAACAAACCATATCTGCATGTAAGAAATGGCAAGAAGTTGAAGTTCTCGAGCCCAACAGCATTTATGGCCGAGAAAAAATCAATTGTAGAGGAAGCTTTCCCTGGTGACATTATTGGTTTGCACGATACAGGTAACTTTAAAATTGGAGATACTCTTACTGAAGGTGAAAAAATCAACTTTAAAGGAATTCCAAGCTTCTCACCTGAATTGTTCAAGTACATCGAAAATGCTGATCCGATGAAATCGAAGCAATTGGCAAAAGGGATTGACCAGTTAATGGATGAAGGGGTTGCGCAGTTGTTTGTTTCTCAGTTCAACGGAAGAAAAGTAATTGGAACCGTTGGCGCTCTACAGTTCGAAGTAATCGAGTATCGTTTGCTACACGAGTACAGTGCATCCTGTCGTTGGGAACCAATCATGCTTCACAAAGCTTGTTGGATTAAAACCGAGGATGAGGAACAATTAAAAGAATTCAAAAAGGCAAAATATCAGTACATGGCTAAAGACAAGCATGGTAGAGATGTTTTCCTTGCAGATTCAGGGTACATGCTTCAAATGGCACAATCAAATTATCCGAATCTTGAATTCCATTTTACATCAGAATTTTAAATCAGACAGAATATGGCTTTAAAAGAAGGATTAACTGCCACACAAGAAATGATTGTTGGCGAACAAAATACAGCAAAATATCACGGATCAGGAAAATTGGATGTTTATGCAACTCCTGCAATGGTTGCTTTTATGGAAGGAACTGCAGTGGCTTGCATCGATGCTGATCTTGAAGAAGGAATGGACTCTGTTGGAATTCAAATTGATACCAAACACATCAAAGCCAGCAAGCTTGGTGCTAAAATTACTTGCACTGCAAAATTGGTAAAAGTAGATGGTAAAAAATTAAGTTTCGAAATTGAAGCAGCTGACGAAGATGGACAAATTGGTTCTGCTTTCCACGTTCGCTATATTATCGATCCTGTAAAATTCATGAGCAGATTGTAAATAAATCGATATTAAATATTAAGCCCTGAAAGGAAAATTCTTTCAGGGCTTATTGTTTGAAATATCTGCCTTCAATTTACTCCATCAATCTCTTCTCTCCTTCCAAAGTCTTAAGCTCAGTTAAATCCTGACTTACTTCAATACAACCTTTGTAGCTTCCTTCATCATCGCGCAAAGCAAAATATTGAATTAAAATAAACCTGCCTTGCATCTGAATCCAGAAGGGTTCGCTATCCTTTTCTCCCGATTTAAAGGCTTTCAGCAACTCATCAACAATATGTACACTTTCGGGTGGATGACAGTTCTGAACTGTTCTGCCTATAATGGCTTTAGAGCGGGTAAAGAACCTGTCCTTAGGGTTAGAAAAGAACCTCACCCTGTCATTTTCATCAATCATGGTGATGTCAACAGGTAGATGATTCAGAAGCATCATTGCCTGGTCCAAGCTCATTAAGCCAGTATCAAAATTCAGTAAGGTGTTGCCCAATTGCTTTGCATCGAGCTCTTTTCCCTCGAATGAAAATGACTTGGATTTTTTACTTTTTCGACCTGGAGTAAAAACCGGGGGATCGATAAAGCTAAATCCTACTTCCATGCTTTGTTGGTTCATTTCATCCCATAAATCAGATGATACGGCATTCAATGCAACGGGGAATAGCAAATATTCTTCCCTGAAAATGATGGTATACTTTAAAAAGAACAGGTCTCCAATCAGTTTGTTAATCAATTTCAGATCCGCTTGTTCGGTGGCAAGGGCCTGCAACAATTCCTTCCTTATGCGTCTGATATCGTCATGAATAGACCACATAACGCCCAAACATTTGTACTCGGGATACTGATTCTCAAAATAAGGAAAGAAGATATTCTCTTTTCGTAAATAATGCTTTTCGAATTCTGCAAACTCCTCAATTCTATAACGAATTTCCTGCAGATCGTTCTTTAATTGCTCCTCAGTTTGTGCCTTATTAAAAGATTTAACCAAAGGCTTGATTTCCACTAATCGTTTTTCCAACTCTCCATTTTCCCGCATTAAAATCCCCAGGAAATGATTGGGTTCTAATTCTGGCGTTTCATGATCAATAATAGCATTGTGGAAGACATTCAATGATTTATTGATCCCTATCTTCAGATCTTCCATTGGTAAATCTTCCTCAACCAACCTATGAACCACCTGAATAATATCGTTGGGGCATAAATGATCAATCGCCTCCTGATGAGTGCTGATTAATTCTTTCCCATTTTTCCCATTAATAAGGTCTAAACAAAACTGAAAAAGAGAATCAATGCGAGCGGCATTGTTATTAATAAATTCTGACATAGTTATAATTTTCTGTTGGTCAGATCAAAATACAACAAATGTCACTTTCGAACAAGCCTAAAATGGATTACTCCACCTTTTCCTGACCTGCATAATGATGCAAAAGAAATTCAATCACCGACCTTGCATTATCAGGATAGTTTAATTTCTCAATTGCAACTCCATCATTAATCCATTCTTTTATTTTGGCAGGGCCATCTTCCTCTAAATCTGCAATTACAGGAATTCCCAATTCTTTTAATGCGTGAGCATTACAAACTTGCTCAAACTGATTTTTCATTGGAATCACGGCAAGCTTCTTTCCCAAAAACAAACTCTCAGCAGGAGTTTCAAATCCAGCTCCGCAAAGAACTCCTGCACAATCTTTCAAACTCTTGATAAAGGCCTCTCCATTTACCGGGTTAATCTCAACATTTTCGAAGCGATATCTGTTTTTGCAGTGTTTCGAAAAAACCACCCATCTATAATTCGGGAAGTGCGAAAGTACAGAAATCAGTTTCTCATCAGAGTAAGCAGGCAAATAAACAAGATAGTAGCCATTATTCTCGGGCTCCAATAATCTTATTTCTCTCCTGATAACAGGAGTAAACATGTTATGTCCATACTCCTTAAAGTGAAAACTCACATTGTGGTTGCATGGCGCATAATTTTTCAGAACCTGATAACCTAAAAACTCAATTTTCTCAGGCATTGGTGTTCTTGAATTCAACATGGCCGATTGATGGCTCAATCCTAAACAAAACACTTTCTTGAGTTTACAGGACCACGAAGTAACGGGCTCAAAGTCGCTAATTACCAAATCATATTCCTCTACAGGCAATGATTTTATATCTTTTAAAAATCTATAGATATTAAATTTTCTGATGGTTTTCCAGATATCAATTCCACCATTCTTACCAAAGAAAAATCCCAACCCTTGCTTTTTGTATTTGATGGGATGATTAAACTCCAAGTCATGATGCAATCCTGATATTAATATGTCAACTTCGGCTTCTTTCTGAAGATGCGGTATAAGTTCAATGGCACGACTCAAATGTCCGTTACCAGTTCCTTGAATTCCGTATAATATTTTCATTAAATAATTCTAGATCAAATAACAGTTCTTAATAATTTCCAAGATCTTTTTTGCATTGTGCTTGTTATGAAACTGAAATTGTTTTTCCAGACATAGATGTAAAATCCACAAGCATCTCTTTAAAAATTTTTTCATCATCCTCCAGTTTATAACTTTCTAAATCAGGCTCTAAGGATTTCGCATTCTGATCTTTATTGTATTCATAAATGCTCCATTCTCCTTTATGATACTCCAATGCACTTAAACTTTCAATCCAATCACCTGAGTTCAGGTAACATGTCGATCCGTTCTTAGATTTTATTTCCTTAAATTCCGGATGATGAATATGACCACACACAACGTAATCATAGCCCTTATCAATAGCAATTTCTGCTGCAGTTTGCTCGAAACTATTGATGTATTTTACTGCAGACTTTACACTGTTTTTTATTTTTCTTGATAAAGAAACTTTCTCACGCCCAATTAGTTTTGCAAAGTAGTTCACCATTGAATTGATCATGATCAACAGGTCATATCCAATTGAACCAAGCTTTGTTAACCATTTGGCATATTGCATGGTAACATCAAAAACATCGCCATGAAACACCCATGCTTTCTTGCCATTTAGATTTAAAATCAACTTGTTTACAATTTGTAATTTGCCTAAAGTAAATCCCTCAAATTTCCTCAGCAATTCATCATGATTACCAGTTACGTAGTAAACTGGAACTCCTTTTGACAATAAAGATGTAATGTGTTTAATAATACGCATATGGGATTTAGGCCAATATCTTTTTTTAAATTGCCAGATATCCACAATATCACCGTTCAATATTAGTTTTTTAGGTTGGATCGAATTTAGATATTTCAGTAGTTCATCAGCTCTACATCCTATTGTTCCCAAATGTATATCAGATAAAACTACAACTTCTACCTTTCGCTTAATTTTTGTCATAAATTCATCTACTTGATTATAGGTAAAAGTACTTTCCGCTTGTTAACTTATTTGATAAGAAAGTTTATGAAATGATAAATTGTAATTTATGTGGAGTTAAGAAATTGTAATAATCCATGCTCGAATGTTAAAATATTATTGCTAAAGTTTGCCATTGTAAAAAAATGGCTCGCTATTTGTTTAAGTTTTCTAAACAAGTATGGCAAATAAATAGAAACAATCCCATGGCATTGTCGTAGTACTAATTTAAATTTGCCTATGAATAAAACCACTAAACATGAACAAAACTTTACACTACATTTTAATAGTATTTATTATTAGCTTATCGGCCTGTAGTTCTGGTGAAAAAGCATTACAACAGGGAAATTATTTTACAGCAGTTACAAAAGCAGTTGATCGTTTAAGGTCAAATCCTGATAAAGTAAAAGCGCAGGAAACATTACTTTCAAGCTACCCGTTAGCAGTACAATGGTACGAGAGAGAAATTAATAATTTAAAGGCGTCTGCCGATCCTTTTAAGAATACCAGGTCTGTGGATAAATATCAGTTGTTGAATCGAATGTACAACGACATCAACAGATGTCCGGCAGCCATTCGCTTGATTCCAAATCCAAAATCATACCAGTATGAATTGGAACAGGCAAAGCTAAATGCTGCACCTGAATGTTACCAGGCTGGCTTAAATGCATTGGCAAAAGGTGGCCGACAAGATGGAATCAATGCCTACAACCACTTCCAAAAAGCCAATGGTTTTGTTCCCAATTACAAAGATGTTCAGATCAAACTTGAGGAGGCAGAATACATGGCAACCTTAAAAGTGATCATTGAGCACATCCCGGTTAATTCTCAAAAGTACAAGCTAAGTTCAGAGTTTTTCCAGGATCAGGTAACTCAATACCTTTTCCACAATATCAAAAGAAGATTTGTGCGTTTTTACACTCCTAAGCAAGCTGAACTTGAAAAACTTGAATATCCAGATCAAATTATTTCCATGGGATTTGAAGATTTTGTTGTTGGAGAAACTCACGACACCAATTATGAGAAAGAAGTAATTAGTACCGATAGTGTAGAAGTAGGAAGCACAACGCTAAAAAATGGAGAGAAAATTAAAGTATACAATAAAGTAAAAGCAAAATTACACCTTCACAAAAGAGAAGTCATTTCGAAAGGATTGCTTTCCTTGAAGGTGATTGAGTTTGGCAACCAAAAAATCATCAACGACAAGCAATTTGGTGGTCAGTTCAATTGGTTCCACGAGTGGGGACATTTTAATGGAGATGAAAGAGCATTGACCAAGCAAGAGCTGGAAATTTGCGAACAAGAACCAATATTGCCACCTCCACACCAAGATTTATTTATTGAATTTACCAAACCAATTTATACAGATCTCACACAGGAGTTGAGAAGATTTTACAACAGGTATTAATAGATTTAAAAAAGCCATTAGTTTTGAAGCTAATGGCTTTTTTAATTTTCTCTGCAATTGTTACAGCTTGATGCTTTCTTTTCATAGTCGATGATTCTTCCTTTAGAATCTTTTTGAAAACTACAACACTTACTTAGTGCTTTCTTTAAAAGATTTCTTCCACGCTGAACTCTCGATTTAGCAGCAGAATATGAAATTTGTAGTTTTTCTGAAAGTTCTTTCTGACTCAAGCCATTCAACTCACTTAACAAAAGTGCATTTCGATAATCCTCGGGCAAAGATTTGATCATAGGCACAATGCAAGATTGGATATCGGCCATTGCATCAACATCATTTTCATCTTCTAACTCAAGAAGCTGAATTTCTGATTCTTCATGATGCTCACAGCGACGATAGTGATCAATTATGGTATTCCTGGTTATCTGAAACAACCATGCTTTTACCTTCTTTCCTTCTTGTAAAGTATCAATATTATTGTGAATCTTTATAAAAACCTCCTGTAATAAATCTTCTGCCAAAGCTGAATCGGATACTCTTTTTCGAATAAAAGAAAGCAATTGTTTGTGATATGTTCTCCATATATGCTCTACCATACATTCTCAAATTAAACTATAGAGCAAAAATATAAATTTTGAAAAATTATCTATAACTATTCTAAATAAAAAACCACTTACTTATTTCTCCGCTCACACGAAATAATAAATAAATGGTCTTGTGAAAATTAATTAGTAGTGGTTATTCTGAATAGAAAGGCAAATATATTTCTGTTGATTTAGCAGCCACAACCCTCACCACAGCCACACGCATCAATAACGTATTTCATATCTTTAAATTGATCAGCAATATCATTCTTTTCCTTATTTTCTGGCGGACACTGACATGGGCCAAGTCCCTTACAAGCACAATCTTTTAAAGGCTTTTCTTCCTGAGCATTTAAAACCTGGTCTACCAATTCGGCCTTCACATTATCATCATTACAACACGCCCCTGTATGATACACTTGAGATCCACAACATTCGTTATTCATATTCTTTAATTTTTTACTTTCTACATTTAAATTTTAATCTCAATCAGGTAGACGCAGAATATGAAAAATGGACGCAAAAAAAATCGACAAAAATTAATTTTTGTCGATTTCTACTGATTTATAAGTTTTTATGAATAAAGTTATAATCATCTATCAAGGTTTGGAAAAATTGCTCTGGCTTCATTTCTGTTTTTATGCCTAATTGCTCCATCACTTTTGTACGAGCTTTTAAACCAAAGGTCAACTTTTCTACAGGATCGTCCATCGATTTCAGTTGTTGTATCACTCTTTTGAAAAGCTCCAAATCTTTATCCTCAATTTTTCTTGCTTCCGGAAAAACCAATTGATAATTATCTGGTATCTCAGATAATATGGTGTTGGTAAGTTTCAAGGTATGGTTCGTTTTAACCACAGTTGTTTTTGCAAGAATATCTCCAATTCTTTGGCCTTTTTCACCAATAACAATAGTAAGTATTGCTGCTACACCATTAGTCAAAGTAATATCTACCAAACGAAACATCCAACGAATTAAATAGTGAATAAATCCCGGAGCATCTCCATCAATCTTACAAACCTTTATTTTCATGATACGCTTTCCTGGAGTTTGTCCATTCATAAAGGTTTCAAAAAGTAAACTATAAAATAAAACTGGTACCAAAAAAACAAATCCTATTGCAAATGCCTCTCCCAATAGTCCAATCATCATGGCTATAAAAAAAGCACAAACACCAATAAATACAGCATCAAGCAGATAAGCTGCAATTCTTTCTCCAACACTCGCCAGTGGGAAATTTAATTGTACATTCTGAGTAGTTTCAATTCCAATTTTAGACATAGGTAGTTTTGTTTAATACAGAACGAATATACCCATCGCAAACAAAAGATGAAAATTTACAAGCATAATTTATTAACCAGAATTCATACACTACTGTTTTTCTACAACTTAAATAAATATGATGTAAATTATCAACAAGCACCATTGTTTATTAAACTATTTAAAATAACTTTAGCGATCTAACACAGACTATTGGCTCTAATATTTATGAAAGAAATTGTATTTCTTAATCGAAATAAGGATAAATGGGAAAAATTTGAGCTGTTAATTAAGGATCAATCAGTAAGTAATCCAGATACTTTGGCTAACTTATACATCCAAATTACTGATGATTTATCTTACTCCAGAACATTTTTCCCCAAGTCTTCAACTACTGCATACCTTAATCAGTTAAGTATGCGGGTTCATCAACAAATTTACAAGAACAAAAAGGCAAAAAAAGGAGCATTCAGAAATTTTTGGACTACCGAACTTCCTTTAACACTGTACGACATAAGAAAGCAATTGCTATATGCTTTTTTGATCTTCTCTGTATCTGTTCTAATTGGAATTTTATCTTCAAGAGGAGATCAAGCATTTGTTAGAACCATTTTAGGAGATGACTATGTAAACATGACTTTGAACAACATTGAAAAGAGTGATCCAATGGCTGTTTACAAACAACATGGACAAACCTTAATGTTTCTGGGCATCACAATTAATAATGTAAAAGTATCTATACTGGCATTTGTACTGGGAATTTTCACTGCTTTCGGAACTGGATATGTGTTATTCTCTAATGGAGTTATGCTGGGTAGTTTCACATACTTCTTTGTGCGACACGATTTATTTTGGGAATCGACCCGGGTAATATGGATACATGGAGCCTTGGAAATATCGGTTATTGTAATTGCGGGCGCTGCAGGTATTGTTTTAGGAAATAGCTTAATATTTACAGGAACTCTGCCTCGAAAAACATCAATACAAATGGGTGTTAGAAAAGGAGTAAAAATTATTGCTGGAATCTTTCCAATATTCATAGTTGCAGGCTTTTTGGAAGGTTTCGTAACCAGACACACCGACATGCCAATGGCACTGAGCTGGGCTATAATCATCAGCTCCTTTTCATTTATCATTTGGTATTTTGTTATTAATCCTGTTAAAGTATATAAGAATCAACATAAATTATAAAAAATGACTACAGAGAATTTTAGACTTGAAAAAGTAAGAGATTTTGGGCTTCTTTTTAGCGACACTTTTCTTTTTATAAAGTACAACTTTAAAAACTTATCAAAAGGAATGCTGTACTATGTTCTACCATTTAGTTTATTGTATGGTATCTTGTTTGGACTTTTTCAATATCGAGTATTAATACCACAACAGGATAATAATCCCTTCCTAACAAATTATACAGAGATTGCAGGAATTATAGTAGGAATGATGATTATGATGTTACTAACTTACACCATAACAATATCGTTCTCTTTAGAATACATTAAATTATATCGCGAAAAAGGTTCTAATAATTTTGAATTAAATGAGGTAAGAAAGGCCATTCTTGGCAATATTGGGAAAATTTTTGGTGCTATGATTCTATGTGGAATTTTGATGACATTAGGTTTTGTAGTTGTATTAATCCCAGGAATTTATTTATCCATTTGTCTTAGTTTAGTTATGCCAATTATCGTTTTTGAGAATGAAAGTATTGGTAATGCATTGAGTGGATGCTTCAACTTAATCAAAAACAACTGGTGGAATGCCTTTGCATTTTTATTCGTAATTAGTATCATTTGCTATATTTTCAATCTAACTTTTAAACTACCTTCAGGAATACATACACTTATTATAGAATATCTTACGAATACAGGAGATAATATAACTCCAAGCAAATCGGTCACTATTATTTTCTCAATTATTCAAACCATTGGATATGCATTTGTACAATTAATACCTATGATTGCAATTTCTATATTGTACTTTAATTTAATTGAAAGAAAACAAAGCCCGGCTTTATTAAAGGATTTGGAAACTGTTGGTAATAATGAAACGTCCATTTCTAAATAATTATTACCTCACACATGAAAATAATTATTTAGAATTGGTAAGTTACATCTGGCCTAAAATATCTAATTATAAACAGATGAATAACCCGTTTAGAATATTAATTTTAATAACTTGGTTCCTGATACTATCGGGAACCAAACTCTTTGCTGTCCAAACCAATGAGGCAGATACCTTAATTCTTGATAAAGGTCAAGTAGAGATTTATAAAAAAGACATTACCAAAAGTAGAATTGAAAACTATCGCCAACAAAAGGATTTTAACTACGAGTTTTCTGAAGTTGAAAACATCAGCCTATTCGATAAAATACGCTTGATGCTGAACCGGTGGTATGTCTTTTTAGTGAAAAGCCTTGGAGTAGTATGGTATTTGCGATACATCATCCTAGGCGGACTAATAATTCTTCTCATTTACATTATCCTCAAAAGTAACTCAAGTGGACTGTTCAGTCCGCATCAAAAAATTATGAATATTCCCTTTGCCGATGATGTAAATCCTGAAAGTGTGAATTGGGACGAGGAAATTGCAAAAGCCGTTAAAATGGGAGAATTCAGACTTGCAGTTCGTTACCAGTTCTTGTCCTCTTTAAAATCACTTAGCAAAAATAATTTCATCAACTGGAAGGCCGAAAAAACCAATTACGATTACATCAACGAAATAAAAGACCAGCAAGTAAAAACAGACTTTAATAAGCTAAGCAATCTGTACGAAGCTGTTTGGTATGGAAACTTTTCGATAATTCAAGAAGAATATGCCTTAATTGGGCAGGATTTCGAAAAATTTAACTCATTGTTTAATACAAGAAACCAATAATATGAAACTGATAATTCCAAAATCAACTTATCCGTTTATCATCATACTCATAGTGTTGTTTCTTGTTGAACTATTTGCTCCAACACCAATCGACTGGACGCAAAACTTCAATTCTGATGACAAAAGACCTTTTGGCTCCTATCTGTTAATGGACCTGATTAAAACAGAATTGTTTCCAAACAATGAAGTAGAATTCAAAACAATTCCTGTTTTTAATTATCCCGAAAGCGGGATATCAGATCCTCTTAAAAACTACATTTTCATTACCAACAATCTGGAAATGCAAAAATGGGACGTCGATAAGTTGGTGAAACTTGCCGAGAATGGAAATCAAATTTTTATTGCAGCATCATCAATTAGTCATCCCTTAGCAGATACACTTGACCTTAGCCTTACGCCCAATGTAATGTTTTCCAATCTAGGAAAAACGGTGCGTATTCAAAAATTGGAAAACCAGAATATCTCCTTAAATAAAAAATATAAATACGAAAAGGCTTTTGATGTTGTAAGCATTGAAAAATTTAACAGAGACAGTTTAATTGTACTGGGAAGAGATGTAGATAAGAATATCCAATTTATTAAAAAACAATTTGGCAAAGGAAATATCTTTTATAGCTGCCAACCATTGGCATTTACCAATTACAACGTGGTTGAAGCTAATAATGCAGATTACATTGCAGGGGCTTTTAGCTATCTTCCTAACCTATCAATTGTTTGGGATGAGTATTACAAACCAACAAGAGCATTAAGACACAGTTCGCCACTAAGGTACCTATTAACCCATCCGCCATTAAAATTGGGTTTTTACCTATTGTTTTTCTGTTTGATATTCTTGCTTCTGTTTCAAGGAAAAAGACAACAGAGAATTATTCCAATAATACAACCATTGAGAAACACTTCTCTTGAATTTATTCAAACTTTAGGTTCTTTGTATTATACCAAGAAGAACCACAAAGATATTGCAGATAAGAAACTCAAATACTTTAAAGAATTCATTCGATCTCGATATCACATCGAATTCAAGAAGGAAAACATCAAAGAATTGAGCAGTAGATCTGGTTTACCGGAAAAAACCTTGCGAATGCTGTTCGATCAATCCAAATCAATCGAAACATTAACACATTTAACTCAGGAGGGTTTGGAAGATTTCCACTCCAAAATTGAGTACATCTATAATAATTGCAAATAAGACAATCACATCATATGGAAAGAAACACACAATTCGAAAATAGAATTGATTTAGGTGAATTAAATCAGCTAATCAATCAAATTAAGTTTGAGATCCAAAAAGTAATTGTTGGACAAGAAAAAAACATAGACCTACTACTTGTTGGTCTATTCTCTAAAGGGCACATTTTAATTGAAGGTGTTCCGGGAATTGCAAAAACTTTATCGGCAAAGCTATTGGCAAAAGCAATCAGTTCTGATTTTTCAAGAATACAGTTTACACCTGATTTAATGCCATCGGATGTTTTGGGTACTACCATCTTTAACATGAGCAAATCGGAATTTGAATTCAACCAAGGTCCAATTTTCTCGAACATTGTGTTGATTGATGAGATCAACCGTGCTCCTGCCAAAACTCAATCTGCCCTGTTTGAAGTAATGGAAGAATACCAGGTGAGTATTGATGGAAACACCTATAAAATGGGTGAACCATTTTGGGTATTGGCAACACAAAATCCAATCGAACAGGAAGGAACTTATCGATTGCCTGAAGCGCAATTGGATAGATTCTTAATGAAAGTTGAGTTTGAATATCCAAGCGAAGAGGAAGAATTAAGTATTCTTGAAACCAAACATGAACGAAGAGGTGCTATAGAGACTCAAATCATAAACAAGGTAATATCTGCTGATCAAATTAAAGAAATGCAAGATAGAGTTCAGTCCATTCATATCGATGAAAACCTTAGAAAATACATTGTGCAGATTGTTCAAAAGACCAGAAATCATCCTGGAATTATTTTGGGAGCCTCTCCTCGTGCATCGGTTTCGGTAATGACAGCAGCCAAGGCATTCGCTGCCATTCATGGACGCGATTTTGTGACTCCTGACGATATCAAAAACATTATTGCTCCGGTTTTACATCATCGTTTAATTTTAACCCCTGAGAAGGAAATGGAAGGAATTAAACCAAAGGAAATCATTCATCACATTTTGGAAGGTATTGAAATCCCACGATAATGAAGTTTATAAAATCTTTATACCTACACCCTTTTTTCTATTGGCTGATAAGTGCTATTGCTGTAATATCTGTATTGGGCTTTTTTATCCCAGTACTATATACCATAGCAAAACTTGCCTGCCTGTTTTTTGTGATAGCTTTGGGCTTTGATATTCTTCTGTTGTATCGGACTAAAGATGCTGTTCAGGCAGAACGAATTTGCCTGGAAAAGCTTTCAAATGGAGATGAAAATCCGATTCAAATTAAGCTACAGCACAACTACAGTTTTACAGTTAATATTGATTTGATTGATGAAATTCCAATTCAGTTTCAAAAGAGGGATTTTAACTATTCACTATCGCTAAAAGCAGGAGAAGAAAAATTGCTTAATTACTCGCTTAGACCTTTGAGTCGCGGAGAGTATCATTTTGGTGTAATTAATGTTTATGCCTATTCGTTCTTAAAAATCATCAAACGAAGGTTTAAGTTGGGTAATTCGGAAATGGTTCCTTGCTATCCTTCATACATGCAAATGCGCCAGTACGAACTAATGGCTATTTCGAACCGATTAACTGATTTTGGAATCAAAAAAATTCGCAGAATTGGGCATCAAATGGAATTCGATCAGATTCGTGAGTATGTAAAAGGAGATGATTACAGAACCATAAACTGGAAGGCAACAGCGAGAAAATCACAGATCATGGTAAATCAATACCAGGATGAGAAGGCACAGCCTGTATATTCGATTATTGATTGTGGCAGATCCATGAAAATGCCATTTTATGGACTTAGCCTGTTGGATTATGCCATAAATACAAGCTTGGTAATATCGAACACTGCAATTTTAAAACACGATAAGGCAGGTTTACTTTGCTTTGGTAAAAATGTTCATTCCAATATTCGTGCAGGAGGAAGAAGAACACAAGTAAAGAAAATCATGGAGGTTTTGTACAATCAGGAAACCGATTATCCTGAACCCAATTATGAGCTGCTTTATTCATCGGTAAAGCACTTTGTTAGAGGCCGAAGTTTGCTTATGCTGTACACGAACTTCGAAAGTTTGGATTCCATGAAAAGGCAACTGCCCTATTTACAGGGTTTGGCTAAAGATCATCTTTTGGTTGTGATTTTCTTTAACAATTCGGAAATTGAAGAAATGACTAGAAAAACAGCTGATAGCATTGAAGATATTTACGTAAAAACCATTGGAGAAAAGTTCTTATTCGATAAAAAACTAATTGCAAAAGAGTTGGAAAAGTATGGTATTCATACGATATTGACTGATCCAAAAGATCTAACGATAAACAGTTTGAATAAATATTTGGAATTGAAATCCAGAGGTTTGATTTAATTTCTCGCAACCATGAAAAAATATAGCATCATTATTATCGCCTTTGTGTTAACGGTATTTGCTTGCAATTCGCAAAACCCAACCGTTACCATTAATACTGATTTGGGTGAAATTGAATTGGTAATATTTGAGGACAAAGCGCCCATTACGGCGAAACATTTCATGCAAAACATTGATGAAAATGTTTTTAAAGATGCTTGTTTTTACCGAGTTGTCAGATTGGACAATCAGCCGCACAATGATATAAAGATTCAGGTAATACAAGGAGGCTTATTCCATGATTCAATCGTGAATAAGCTGCCTACCATAAATCACGAAACCACCAAAGAAACTGGTATTCTGCATACCAATGGAGTAATCTCCATGGCCAGATTAGAACCCGGATCGGCAAGTACCGAGTTTTTTATTTGTATTGGCAATCAACCAGAACTAGATTTTGGCGGAATGCGGAACCCCGATGGACAAGGTTTTGCTGCTTTTGGGAAAGTCACAAAAGGAATGGATGTAGTCAAAAAAATCCAAACACAAAAAGACCAGGGACAAATGCTGAGTAAACGAGTTAAAATCCTATCTATAAAACGCAACTAATCAATTCTTCAATCTTCTCGATCTTTTGAAAGTCTGAATTGGAAATTTCTTCTTCTTCAACCATTTCGTGTACCCAGGTAGTGTGAAATGGCACATGAACAGCCTTGCCTCCAAGATTCAAAACAGGCAGAATATCTGATTTTAAAGAATTCCCAACCATTAAAAACTCCTCAGGTTCAATGTCCAGATGCTTGATTAGTTTCTCGTAATCACTTTCTTGTTTATCACTCAATACCTCGATGTGATGAAAGTATTTTAACAATCCTGATTTCTTAAGCTTGCGCTCCTGATCGAGCAAATCTCCCTTTGTTGCTACAATCAAACGATATTTTCCAAACAAGGATTTTAGAACGGACTCTACTCCATCTATTAATTCAACAGGTTTATTGATTTGTTCCTTCCCCAACTCTAAAATCGCTTGCACTTTTTCCGAAGATAGATTGCCATTGGTAATTTTCAAACCTGTTTCAATCATGGATAAAATAAAAGCTTTAGTGCCATAACCATACAAAGGAATGTTGCCTATTTCAATCTTGAAAAGCTCTTTTGTAACTTCATCAAGACTCATTCCATTGGTTAACAACTCACAGAATCTCATTTCTGTTTCACGAAAATATGGCTCGTTAACCCATAACGTATCATCTGCATCAAAGCCAATTACCTTAATCTTATCCATAAAAGAAGTATTTAATCTTGTGCGAAATTACGAACAATCCCATAAAATCCAACATCACTCGCTTTGCTTGACTTTATCTTAACAATTGATTAATTTTAATTGTAACCGCGAAGTATTGCTATTTTTCTCAACAATTCAAAAACGAATCATGGAAAGAAGAACGAATTATCAAGATCATCCATCGAGATTTTTTCTACTGATCGCAAGGATTATAGGATTTTTAATTGCCGGAGTCTTTCTGTTGTTTATGGTTCCTGAATTTATTGAAATTCTTGACAACAAATCTGAGTATACCGAATTCTGGATTTTTGTATTTTACGTCCTTTCTATGCTATATGGTGCGGGTTTTCTTCTCTCCTTCTGGAAAATCAAAATCAGTGCCTACATCATGATTGTAAGCAGTGTGGCAATCGCTCTTTATGGATTTTTGGATACAATGAGTTGGGCGGTATTCCTAATTCTGATTCCTTTGTCATTTTCAGGAATCCTATTTTTAATCTATTCAAAGAAAATGGGTAAGTAATACCTAATGTAATATTTAATGAGCTATTATAGAAAATAGTATAATGGCGATGTAGAAAATGTTAGGCAGTGTGAGCTTGCGAAGCAATGACTCATATATTTTCACAATCGGTATATACCTATAAAATCTCTACTTTTTTTACCTTTTCTATTTTTACGATGTTCTCAGAATCCAATGGTCCACCATTCCATTGATAGGCCACCATTATGCCTCCATTTGCAATGCAACCATCCACACAGCAAAGATTCTCACGAATTACACCTGCTTTCCCATTTAGGCAATAATGCCCAAAAAACACAGGTAATTCATCTTTAGGATAAAGAGGAATATCATAACAAAGTTCGCGAGGAATCGTGTAATTGGGAAGTTGAAATTTATTCCCAAATGAAATATCCTCAAAGCCCTTTCCTTGCATTGGTTCCCACCATTTTATTCTATATGCGGTACGTTTAAAACCATAACCATCTTTAAGCACCATATCGTCGGGCATAGTAAACTCCCTGCCCTTTAGCAATAACATTAAAGCATTGAATACTTTTCCACGCTCGAAATAGATTCTTCTTAAAAACTTCTTGCTAAGCCTGTTTTCAGGATTTTCTTTCTTTATAATCTCAACAGCCTCGTCGTCCCATGAAGCGTGAACCACTCTAAACCCATCCAACTCCAGGAAAATTGGAAGAGAACGCAACCATTTCAGATATTTTTTACGCTTTGCCTTATCAAGCTTAAATTCTTCGTAAGTTTTTTTGATTTGAGTCTTATTCTTTAGGTTATGATCGCGTAAAAATATACCATCATTATCTTTTGTATAATAAGCCAGAACATTCAACTCATGATTTCCTACTACCGCGTAAGCATTTCCCGATGTCACCATCTTCATCACAATGCTTAGGGTCTTAAAAATCTCAGGTCCCCTATCTACAAAATCACCAACAAATACAGCCTTTCTTTCGGGGTGAGTATATCCCAATTCTCCTTCGGTATATCCCAAGGAATTCAACAGTTTCTTTAGTGTTTCCGCCTCTCCGTGAATGTCTCCTATTATATCGTACACTTTTTGATCTGATTGGTTAATCTTTACCAAAAATATAAAAATATTTGTATTTGCACATTTATAAATTTTTGGATGAAGTTTTCGTAATAAGTGAATGTAAAATTAGAATCTTCGACTTAATCGACATAAAAAATGCTTATCCAAAAATCAGATAAGCATTGAATATTTTTAAAGAACTCTGTCTTATAGATCGAATAAACCGTTCACTTCTATTTTTTTCTTGATATTCTTATCTCCGCTGTAGTAAAATTCATTCACTTTACGATTGTAAGTGTAATCATTTTTCCACTCCTCATAGTTTTCGATTACCTTTTCCAAAGAGTCGATAAAATAAAGTACCTCTTTGTTTGTTGTTGTTGGATGTAAAGACCAACGCACCCAACCTGGCTTATGCGATAAGTCGCCCGAAGTAATTTCACTGGTAATGGCATCCGATTGTTCCTGACTTACTTCCAGCAAATAATGCCCATAAGTACCGGCACAAGCACAGCCACCTCTTACCTGAATTCCAAATCGATCATTCAATAACTTTACCAACAAATTGTAATGAATGTACTCAACGTAAAATGAAAGAATTCCCAATCTCTTCTGAACATTGTCGGCAAGGACATGAACATCTTTAACTGCCTTTAATTTACCAAAAGCCAAATCTAAAAGTTCTTCTTCTCTATCTGCAATATTCTTGGTGCCCATTTGATTCTTAACCTCAATTGCCAAAGCAGTACGTATGGCTTGAAGAAAACCTGGAGTTCCACCATCCTCACGAGCTTCAATATTATCAACAAACTTGTATTTTCCCCAAGGATTTGTCCAATCAACCGTTCCTCCTCCCGGATTGTCGGGAACCTCACAATTGTACAATTTCGAATCAAAAATCATTACCCCTGAAGATCCAGGACCTCCCAGAAATTTATGAGGTGAAAAGAAAACTCCATCCAGTTTTGCTTTTGGATCGGCAGGATGCATATCAATGTCAACATATGGCGCCGATGCGGCAAAATCAATAAAGCAGATTCCACCATATTCATGCATAATTTTAGACATCTCATAATATGGAGTAACAATACCAGTTACATTGGAACAGGCCGTAAATGAACCAATTTTCATCTCTCTATCCTTATATTTTTCCAACTCGGCTCTCAGGTTATCCAGGCTAATGGTTAAATCTTCGCCTGGTGGAACCACTACCACATCAACATTGGTTTCGTACCAGGAAGTTTGATTGGAATGATGCTCCATATGAGTCAGAAAAACCACTGGTTTTTCTCTTTCTTTTTGACATTGATATCTACCAATCATACCACAACCTTTCAGTCCAAGAATACGCTGCAGTTTATTTACAACAGCCGTCATCCCAAATCCGGCATGAATGATTACATCGTCCGGACCTGCATTAACATGTTCTTTGATTAATTCCTGAGCTCTATGGTAAGATTGAGTCATTAAAGTTCCGGTCTCGTTGGTTTCCGTATGCGTGTTGGCAACATAAGGGCCAAACTCTTTTAACATCTTCTTTTCCAAGGGTGCGTACAAACGTCCGCTGGCAATCCAATCTGCATATACAATCTTTTGCTTTCCAAAAGGGGAATAAAAGCTAGCATCGTAACCAACTGTATTCTTTCGAAACTTTTTAAAATATTTTTCTAAACTACTCATTGGGTTAGGGTTAGTTTTTAGGTTTCTTTCTATTAAGACAATCTTGTATTCGTTTAGGGTGAAAACGAAATTAGATATTAATCTTATTGCTTTTTTGATAATCGGCTTCAAAATAGATATTTGCACCTGCAAAAACAAGAAGAAATATCAGCTTTTTTAAGGGGTTAAAAGATTAGAATCATCCTTAATTACCAATCAAAATGAACAATAAAAAAGAACAATGCCCATTCCAAACCCTTAAGGCATACAAAAACCTTTAGCAAAGAGATATTTTAATCTTTAATCGACCTACCACAACTTGCAGGGATACATTTAAGGTTTAAACTCCTATCAAACACATGTAAAAAATACAATTTAAAGCTTCAGTCCTTGTCCTGCAAGTTGCAGTGTCTAAATTTAAGCATCAATTGGCTTTAAACATTTCTGAAAAGTATTGGCAAAGCAATTCCTAAAACCAAATCGCATAAGAATAGAATTCAATCAATTTAAACATTAATTAATTTTAAATGGATTATTTGTTTTGACTCCCGAATCGATTACTTTTGGCTTTCTTAATTCATTATACATCAGACTGACATAATATATCGATGAATACTATAATTCAACTTTTTGAGGAAAGTGTAAAAAAATATGGTTCCAATCCATATTTGTGGGAGCATACAGGAGAGAAATATGAATCACTGAGCTACAAGGAACTGCATAAACAAGTTAAACTTTTAGCCTATGGCTTGTATGCTTCCGGTATTGATAAAGGAGATAGAATTGGTCTTTTATCGGAAGGAAGAAATGCTTGGGTTCTTTCAGAACTAGGAATATTATTTGCTGGTGCTGTAAATGTGCCTTTATCTGTAAAACTTGACGCACAAAATGAATTAAAATTCAGATTAATTCACTCCGAAGCAAAGTACGTTATTGTATCAAAAAATCATCTGGAAAAAATTCGTTTGATTAAGGATGAAATCAAAACTCTGGAAAAAATCATAGTAATTGATGAAGATATTGAAGTAGATGGAATTGAAGTTTTCCTTTCGGATATCATGAGCTTGGGTGAAATACTTGCCGAAGATGACAAAAATGATTTGGATAAAATTCAACAAGAAATACAAGCTGATGATAACGCTAATATTTCCTATACTTCTGGTACAACAGCTGATCCTAAAGGAATTATTCTAACGCATAACAATTACACAAGCAATGTAATTCAATCGTCGAGCTTAATGCACATTCCTGAGTATTACAAGACCTTGTTGATTTTACCATGGGATCATTCTTTCGCTCATACTGCCGGAATCTATAGTTTTATGCTGAAAGGGGCATCTATTGCTGCCGTGCAACAAGGTAAATCGCCAATGGAGGCATTGAAAAACATTCCTAAAAACATCAAGGAAATTAAGCCTCACATTTTAATGAGTGTTCCTGCTTTGGCTAAGAACTTCAGAAAAAACATTGAGAAAGGAATAAAAGCCAAAGGTCCTAAAGTTGAGAAATTATTCAACAAAGCATTAAAACTGGCCTACAAGTATAACGATCATGGATGGAACAAAGGCAAGGGAAGCAGAATGTTCCTGAAACCAATGTACATGTTCTACGATAAGATACTATTCTCGAAAATTAGAGAGAACTTTGGAGGCAACTTAAAATTCTTTGTTGGAGGTGGCGCATTGCTTGATATTGAATTGCAGAAATTCTTTTATGCCATCGGCATTCCAATGTACCAAGGCTACGGATTATCAGAGGCCTCTCCTATTATTTCATCAAATGCTCATCACAAGCACAAATTGGGTTCATCGGGATTTTTGGTTAGCAATATGGACCTAAACATTTGTGATGATGATGGCAATGCCCTACCTGTTGGTGAGAAAGGTGAGATTGTAATAAAAGGCAGTAACGTAATGAAAGGTTACTGGAAGAATGAAAAGGCATCAGCAGAAACACTTAGAGATGGATGGTTGCATACCGGTGATATGGGTTATATGGACAAAGATGGTTTCTTGCATGTACTTGGACGATTCAAGTCTTTACTTATTGCAAACGACGGAGAAAAATTCAGTCCTGAAGGAATCGAAGAAGCTTTTGTTGATCAATCGCCATTGATGGATCAGTGTATCTTGTATAACAATCAGGATCCTTATACCATAGCTCTTATAGTTCCTAATAAAGCAGCAATTGTAGCCAAACTGAAAGAGCAAAATCTTACTCCTGATTCGGAAGAAGGTCAGAAAGTTGCCTTGGATTTATTACAATCAGAACTGAACGAATATCGTCCAGGTGGAAAATATGAGGAAATGTTTCCGCATCGCTGGTTGCCTACTGCAGTTGCCATTTTGCCTGAAGGATTTACCGAAGAGAATAAATTATTGAACTCTACCATGAAAGTGGTTCGCGATAAGGTAATTGCTTATTTCAAAGAATATGTAGACCATTTGTATTCTCCAGAAGGCAAAAACTTCTTTAACGAGAAGAACAAACAAAGCATTGAACGCATGAAATAAAATCTAATATAGATTTAACTTTCTTTTACTATTTAAAATCATTACAGATAAATGTTTTTTTGTAGTTTTGAAAAAATTTAAACCAAAAACATGACACGATTAAAACCAATCACTATTTACCTGATTCTTGCTTTTACATTCTGCATTAGCAGTGTTTTTGCACAACCTAGCGAAAGAGACAACTATCAGGGGGCATCTCCAAAGTACATTTTCTATTTTATTGGAGATGGTATGGGCTTATCACAAACCAACACTGCTGAAGCCTATTTGGGAGCCATTAACAATACCAATGGAATCCAAAAATTAAAACTAAACACATTACCAAAGCAAGGTTTTTATACCACTTATGCTACCGACAGATTTATTACAGGATCTGCAGCAGCAGGAACTGCACTCTCTACAGGAGAAAAAACATCAATTAATACAATAGGCATGGATGCAAAAAGGCAAAAACCTTTGCAGACAATTGCTGAAATGGCCAGAGATAATGGATATAAAGTAGGAATTGTATCTTCTGTTTCGATTGATCATGCAACCCCTGCTTCCTTCTATGCTCATCAACCTAGTAGAAGTATGTACTATAATATAAGCCTTGATTTAAGTAAAAGTGGTTTTAACTACTTTGCTGGTGGAGGAATTAAGCATCCTGAAGGCGATGGCAAAATTGATAACAAAAACACCATGGCCAATTTTGGCATGGGAGGAGCCGTTGATTTAGAACAAAAAGAAAGCAATTCTATAAAAATTGCAGAAGCCAGAGGGTATAGATTTACCAATTCTATAGAAGAATTTAAAGCATTAAAGAAAGGTGATGATAAAATCATCAGTATTGCACCAAAATTAGTTGGTGGAAAATCTCTTCCTTATTTCATCGATCAAAATGGAAAATCAGATATCTCTCTTGCCGAATTTACCGAAAAAGGAATTGAACTATTAAATAACAAAAATGGATTCTTCATGATGGTTGAAGGTGGTAAAATCGACTGGGCGTGTCATGCCAACGACGCTGCAACTGCAATTCAGGAAGTCATTCAGTTCGATAATGCTGTCTCCGTCGCTTTGGATTTTTACAAAAAACATCCAAATGAAACTTTAATTTTGGTTGCCGGCGATCATGAAACCGGAGGTATGGCATTAGGATTTGCAGGTAGTCATTACGATTCAGCCTTTGCACTTCTAAAACACCAAAATGTTTCTTACGAAAGTTTCTCCAACTTAATTTCAGACTACAAAAAGAACAACAAAGGAAACTACAAAGTAGAAGATGGTTTGGAATTGGCGAAAAAACACTTTGGTTTAGGTTGTACTGAAAAAGGTCTTGATTTAAGTGAATTCGAGATGCAGCAACTAAAAACTGCCTTTGAAAAAAGCATGAACTACAACAAGAAAATGAAGAAAGACGATCAGTTTTATTTGCTATATGGTAGTTACGATCCATTCACAACAACTGCCTGTCATATTTTATCGCAAAAAGCTGGTATTGGTTGGACATCTTTTTCTCACACAGCTGCGCCAATTCCAATTCGTTCCATTGGGGTTGGAGCCGATTTGTTTACCGGATTCTTCGACAATACCGATGTTCCAAAAAACTTAATGAAATTAATAGAGAACAAATAATTCTTAAGCCTCGCAAATGCGGGGCTTTTTTTTACTTTGACACAGATCATCATGATTATTTATGATTTGAAATCGTAAATTTTCAACGCCTTTGAATGTGTTCATCTAACCAGGTTATAAACAATCATACAAAATCGTAATTAATCTGCTTCATCCTTTTCAATATACCTCATCCTATCCTTCTCCTTGAGGAGAAGTGAACACCAAATGCACATTTTCATACTGAAATCTCGTCCTATGTAATACACAAATCAACTTGATCAATGATGATTCAAATCCATAAGCCAAAAGCTCCAATTGAATACAGCCAACCAGATCATAAACAATCATACAAAGTCATAATGATCTGCGTCTCCTACATTTTTCTTTTCTAACTTTGCCAAATGTTTAAATTCAGCATTCCTCAAAAATCCGATTTAATTCTGATTGTACTTTTAATCGTGTTAAGCTCGATAATTGTACTACTCCCAAATGGTTTCGAAACCCAAGCAGACAAAAACACAACTCGTGTAAGAGCATTGGTTTTAGAAACCGATAACAGTTTAATTGTTGAGACAGGTATTATTAAGACAGGCACACAAAGCTTAAAAATCAGAATCCTAAACGGTAAGTTTAAGGGAGAAGAGCTAAATGCTTTTAATCAGCTGGTAGGAAGAATGGAGTTCGACAAATTCTTTCTGCCGAAAGACAAAACGCTTACTGTGCTCAATTTAAACGAGGATAACTCACAAATTATTAGTGCCACAGTGGTGGATCATTATCGCATTCGATTGGAAGCATTTCTTTTGGCTCTATTTGTAATCATCTTGGTAGCTTTTGCAGGATGGACAGGCATTAAAGCCATGCTATCCTTTATGTTTGCAGGCATTGCCATATGGAAATTACTGTTGCCAGGATTGCTAAAAGGTTTTCCTCCTATCCCACTTTCATTGGCTATTGTAGCCTTACTAACATCGGTAATTATATTTTTGGTAGCAGGTACCAATAAAAAAGGTTTAAGCGCTTTTTTAGGTGCAATGAGTGGAGTTGCAGTTACCTGTATCATGGCCATATTGTTTGGTACGCTTTTTAATATTCATGGTGCCATTAAACCTTTTTCGGAAACCTTGCTTTACTCGGGATACAATTACCTGAACCTTACTGAAATTTTCCTTGCCGGGATTTTCATTTCCTCTTCGGGTGCTGTAATGGATATTGCTATGGACATTTCAGCCTCGCAAGCAGAAGTATACCAGGCAAACAAAGAGATTAGCAGAAAGGAATTGCGTCGTTCAGGATTCGAAGTTGGAAAAGCTGTTGTAGGAACCATGACAACCACTCTTCTTCTTGCCTACTCAGGTGGTTTCTCTGCTCTTTTGATGGTATTTATTGCACAGGGAACTCCAATGATTAACATCCTAAACCTGAACTATGTTTCAGGAGAAATCCTTCATACCTTGGTTGGTAGTTTTGGATTGGTATTGGTTGCACCGTTTACTGCAATCATTGCCTCTTGGATCTTTACAAGAGGAACAAAAAATCATTAATTATCTTTCTCTAGCTAAGGGATGTTACAAATGGTTCTGAATAGGACTATACAGATTGAACTTGGACTAAAATATAAAAGAGACAAAAAGAAGTCAATTCTTCATTTTTGTCTCTTGATTTTATTTCGCATTTAGTAGTTTACACTTAGCGTTTGCTTTTGCCTGTGTTGGAGTTACCATAAAATACCGCTCCTCCTCCTCTTGCACATGCTTAAAAAACTTACAAGTCAGGCAGGTAAGAAATTTCTGTGCAAAAGTTCCACCAGGCTTGCCATGACATAAAGTTCCTGTTATCGTCCAACAAAATCGACCTCCGGCATGTCCATTGTGAACTCCATCATATTCGTTGGGAAGCGCGGCTGGGCAAACTCCCAAATCCTTCACATTCTCACCATTCTCTTCCCGTCCACACTTCATTATCTCCCAACAATTCTTCATACACATATTTTGGTAGCAGTAAGCTAGGGGTTGTTACGCAGACATTAAAACTTAGATTCACATTCTTAGCCCACTCTTGACAAAAAGTGGCTTTATGGGGATTAAGGCATTTTTTTAATACTTCTTAGGGGTTATCATTATAAGTAGCAGTGACAAAAAGAGTTATTTATTCTTTAAGATTTCATCCAGCAGAGCACGCACCTGTAAATCACTGAAACCATAAACTTCTTCTCTTTGGCAAAACTCCTGAAATACGGGTGCAAATTCGGTAGTTTCTAAATCGCTTATAATTTTTCGTAAACTTTCCTTTGGTCGGCCTTCATACTTTTCCTTTGACAAACGATCAATTTGTGCATTTACAGCAGGAAGTAAAAAAGGGAATTGGTCTTTCAATTGTTCAGCAAGTGCATGCATCTCCATCCAATTCTCATGCTGATACATCCTCCACAATTTGGCCAACAGTTCCAATGATTTGCCTTCAATTGACATTTTGTGCTCATGAGCCACGGATAGTTCCTCCTGATTCATTCTGCCAAAGCTGTATTCATTGCCTTTATTGGGTCGAACCAGAAAAATGTTCTGTTTCTTATGGTTCTCGAACAGAAGATTCAAGCAAAACCAAAAATTCACCTGGCAAAACAGATCATCTTCGAACCATAGGTTCACCTCATCCTTCTCATTTATCTCCAGTATTTTTTTCAGTTCTGCTGAAGTTCCCTGATGATATTCCTCTTCACTATCTATAGGATACTTGCTGCAAATAAACTTTGCCCGAACCTGCAATAACTCATCCAAACTGTCACCAGATACCTCACCATCCACCAAACATTCACGAGCCACAATTATTTCTCCCTCGATATTTTTGGGAAACATCTCTTTTAAACAATCACCGTTTACAATGTGATAGGTTCTATGCATATGCTTCAAATATTAAAAATCCTTGTTTTCCTGAAATCCCAATTCTTTTCTCAACCTGCTTATGGTTACCGGTGAAACACCCAAATAGGAAGCAATATCCTTTAAAGGAGCCCTTTCCTTCACATTCTGATTGTTCTCAATGAGCTTCATGTATTTTTCTTTGGTAGCAAGCGATTTAAATTCATCCAACTCATGAATGGTATTTATAAAAACACTTTCCATAAAGCATCGGCCCCAATTTGCCCAATCACAATGATCTTTAAACAATGCTTTTACATGATTTATTTTCACCCTGTAAAACAAGCTATCTTCCAGCAATTCCGTTGTTTCATGAATGTAATTCATATCAATGTATGAATTCATTGAAAAACAGATATTGCCTTCAAATCCGAACCAAACCACCTTCTTGTTTCCCTTCTCATCGATATAATGATTCTTTACTGCGCCTTCTTCGATAAAATACAGGTAAGGCGAGCGAATGTTTTCATGAATTAACACCTCTCCTTTCTTCATCCGAACTTCTTCGAATTCATGAATGATTAAATCTTTGCTTTGTTTCGACAGTTTGTAATACCTATCGATAGCGGAAATTGCATTTCTCATAAAAACATTTTTTGATTCTGACTTAACAAATGTAAAGCAATTTGCCTTTTGACCGAAATATATTTGCAGCCGGAAAATCAGAAAACTGAATTTCAATACTGAACAATCAGTATCGAAACACAAATCAATTATATACTTACTATGAAATTTTGGAAGCAACATTCCACCGAATATAAAAAAACACTATCGCTTAGCATTCCGGTTATTATCGCACAAGCAGGACAAATTACAGTTGGTTTAATCGATAATGTAATGATTGGTCAATTGGGAACCACTCCCTTTGCTGCGGCATCATTTACCAACACCCTGTTTAGCCTGGTTTTGATATTTGGAATGGGTTACTCCTTTGCATTAACTCCATTAATCGGAAAAAACTATGGAGAGAAGGACTATGATTCCATAGGATCATGGATTAAGAATGGCTTACTGGCCAATACATTTATGGGCGTAGCTTTGGCTGTGGTATTGCTGATTCTGTATTTTCTGATTCCACATATGGGACAACCTGAATCTATATTGCAAGCCTCACAAGATTATTTGGCAATTCTTATGATATCGGTAGTGCCCATGATGATATTTTATGGTTTTAAGCAATTTGCTGAAGGGGTTGGTGACACCAAAACAGCCATGAAGATTATGCTTTGGGCCAACTTAATCAATGTAGTAGGAAATTACCTGTTTATGTATGGAAAAATGGGTTTACCCGAGTTGGGTCTTATAGGTGCCGGAGTAGGAACCTTATTGGCCAGAACATTTATGGCCATTGCTTTTATCATACTCTTCCATAGAAATGAGAAGTTCAAATTCTTTGTAAAGCTATACCAGCAAAGCAGATTTTGTTGGGACAAATGCATACAAATTGTGAAGCTTGGTCTTCCATTGGGAGGTCAATTGGTTATGGAAGCCAGTGCTTTCGGCTTATGCGCCATTATGATGGGATGGGTAAGTGAAATAGGTTTGGCTGCCCACCAGGTTGCCATAACCCTTTCAACTCTTGGTTTCATGATCTATCAAGGATTGGGAGCCGGAACCACCATACGCGTGAGTCATTACAAGGGGGAGAACAATAGCCTTGGAATTAAAAAAGCAACCAAAACGGCCATGCATCTGATGTACCTGTATTGTGCACTTTTAATGCTTGTATTTATAGGAGCTCGCAACATTTTGCCACTAATGTTTACCAACAATCACACGGTTATCAACCTGGCAGCACAAATGCTCGTTGTTTGTAGTATTTTTCAGTTGGTTGATGGCATTCAGATTGTACTTGCCGGCACCCTTAGAGGATTCGCTGATGCTCGCATTCCAGTAATCATCACCTTTGTATCTTACTTTGTGATTTCCTTGCCCTTTAGCTACCTATCGGCATTTGTATGGGGCTTTGGTGCAGTAGGAATATGGTTTGGCTTTCCGGTTGGTTTATCCATTTGCTGCACACTATTCCAATTGCGATACAAGTATTTACTTAAGAGATTTTAAAAGAAAAGCGAAGCATTTAGCTTCGCTCAGTTTTTTGTTTTACCGTTAAGCGCTTTTTGCTTTCGAAATACACGAGCTACAAACTTTTGCTAACTGTGGGGATTCTTCAAAAAAGATGAACTCTCTCAATGCGCCCAACTATTTTTGTTGATTTAGATGTAAGAGAAATTGAATTTGAATTCACATTCAGATCATAACTGCCATCATAAATGTAGTTTAATGTGTCCGAATCAAATATTACGAGTTTATTATTTTCCAATTTCCATTTTGCCTCAATTGAAGGCGTATTAAAACCAGGCATCCGAACCGTTCCTCCCTCATAGAATTTAATATTTTCTGAATATCCATTTGACAATACTAATTTTAATTCATTTGTTTGTGGCTTATAGTATTTCCCGTTGTATCTAATCCTATTCAGATACCAAGTTTCACGAGTAATTAATTCTGTTTTGCTGGGCAAAGATGAAAGTACAATAGGAACTAATACAGCAATCGCTAAAACTGCCAATATTACAAGCATTCTTATCTCAAAACCTAATCTTCCAATTAGTGGTATTCTAGATGTTAACTTAGATAAATTAGATTCGTAAAGATCAGATTCAATATTCTTAGGTTTAAGAAATCCTGCTTCCACCAGAATCTCATTTGATTTTATAACATCTCTCTCAAAAACTTGTAATTTGACTCCACCAATGGCATTAGAAATAAAATTATCCACCTGCACGGTAAGTTCATCTTTTAAAAAGACTTTTATTCCTTCAGATTCTAATTTCGCTTTGGCAAAATGAGCTTCATGCGGCAAATCAAAACTGGCTATTGTTTTAAGTTTCTCCATTTATTTTGTCCTTCTAGTGTTGCACATTAGTATGGGTTTTATTTTAAAAATTGCCCCCGCTACCGCACGAGTCCTCTCGTATGGTCCTATTTTACAAACGGAACGCGATTGAATCGCGCACCCGCAAGGGTATTAGCTTTAGTTATTTCTTTCCTTCAATACCCTATAAGTTTCAAGTTCTCCATAGGTCTTGAAGCCCAATTTTATATAGATTGGCTCTCCCATTTTTGAAGCATGAAGAACACATGTTCTCGCATTATTTTCTTTCGCTTCCATTAATAAATACTCTGTCATATTTTTCCCGATTCCTTTTCCTCTGCCTTTCGGAAGTGTTCCAATCATGTGTAACCCTGCATTATTACGAGAATCAAAAAATACAATTCCACAGCCCAAACTCTCCTTATTTTCTTGATATGTAAATAATCTAATGCTCTTAGAGATTTTAAGGATTTCATTGATTACTTGATCGTCCACTTTATATCCAAAAGATTTTGATGCTGTTTCCGCAAAGCTTAAGGCATTCTCTTCTGTTACTACTTGTTTGATATTAGGATTGGTAATTGTAGTACTTGAGAATAATTTTAAATCAAGAGCCATATTTTTTTGCGCCATCACAAATTCCAGATTGGGATTTCCACTTAAGTCATTTGGCTTTGGAATTGTTATCATCTCAGGGGTCTTTCCTCTCCTACTTAATTGTACAATTTTACTTAATGTTTCAGCATTATTTTCCAAATTAAAAATTCTGTTAGGCCAATCCGAATCACCCATCGAAACTGCGGTATAACTGTTTGTTTTTGAAATCCTATTGGTGATATTGCCAATTTGTTCCCAAAGTTCGTATAAGTTATTTATTACCTGATTATTCATTTATTGTAGTCTGTTTATCTCAATTAAAACTGACAATAAAAATTATAATTTATTTTTCCTAAGCAACTTGATTCCAAAAGCTGGAAAAGTAATTGCCACAAAAACCAAGGCCCCAAACAAATATCTATTTTCTAATTGATAAAAATTGAATCCTTTTGCTAATAAAAGTAACATGGATATTACCCCAAAAATAACAAGTAAAATTCCTAATGATTTATAAGCTTTTTCCATAGTTTATTCTTTTTTATTTAAGAAATGAATCATTTGTAATATTAAACCCCCAAGGCTACCGCACGAGTCCTCTCGTGTGGTTCTGTTCAAAAAAATGGAACGCGATTGAATCGCGCACCAGCCAGATCATTTATAAAGCATCGGGTTTAAACGCTTATTTTAGCTCTGTGATATTAACCACCACAAATTTACTTTGCTGCAAAGCTTTAAGTGTATTATTTAAGGATGGAGATTCTACAATGAGCAAATCACCATCGCTTAGTCTGGCCCCGTTAATTTCAATTAATCCTTTATAAAGGAAAATGAAATTCATTTTACCATCCATATCAATTTTTTGCTCGGTATTTTCCAGAACATTAAAACCTTTCATTTTGCCCTTGGTGTCCGATTTGCACATCAGATTAAAGTCGGTACATTTTCCTTTCGACAAGCTTGTCCATTCACCCTGAAAATGATCCGTATCCAAAGGTGCTAAAAGCTTGCTGTGATGATGTTCATGCTCCAGTTGTATTTGTCCATCAAGTACCATAAGGATTCGTTCAACTCCCGGCAATGGAGTAAATGTTGATTCTTCGATTTCCACCGTCGCGCTTGATATCCTGAAAAGGAAATCTCCATTTTTATATTGAGAGTCTTCAGGAAAAATATACAATTCGGTAGTTGTTCCACCAGTCCACTTGCTGGCCAGATGCTCTTTTTTAATTCGGTAATTATTCACATTAAGTTCCTTTAATTCTTCACTAGAATCCACAGTAAAATTTTTATTTATTTTATCTAAGTTCTTCATTTAGTGCTTTTGATCTTTTATGCTTGTTTATAGTTCTATCGTTAAAATCTCACTTCTGTATCCAGCCGATCCGAACCACGGCATTAGCTATAACCAACTATACTACTCTGTTTTTTCTTTATATCAAGTGGTAGTAATAAATTCCTACTGCTAAATTGAATAAAATCAAACCAATTCCAGCATGTAGTCGCAACTTTCTACTGAAAAGTAAGAGTACCAAGTATACTAGAATTGTTATCATACCAATGAATAGAGGAACCAAAATCCATTCCATCGCACCTAACTCGTAGTAATCTGGTATATCAGCACTAACTGAAATTTTCATTGAGATAATAATAGATACCAGTATGCCTAAGAGAATATATAATGTCCATTTATTAATGTAGCGTTGCTTTACTGTCTTTATATTTCGATCAAGCCAAAGCATCACAGCGAATAATAAAAAGACTATAAAAAAGTAGCTATATAAAAAAAACTTAAACGTCATGTATCAAATTAATATAGAATTTCCATATTGATGTCTAGTAGTGATTTGATGTCCCCTCACTACAGCATGAGTCTTCTCATGTGGCTCTGTTTAAAAATGGAACGCGATAGAATCGCGCACCAGCATGGGGATTTATAATCTTTTTTCATGATTAATTCTTTTTAGCCATCGCCTTTAATATACGCTCCTCTTTAATAAGCACATCTTTTAATAATAATTGATAAGGAAATTGTTTGTGTTTTGAATTTTTAAATCCTTCAAGAATGTTACCCATAGAACTTGCCGTAATAAGTGAAAGGTTTATTTCAAATTCTAAATCACATTCGTTTATAAAGTCATCACTAAATTCTGGTGCTACTAAAAGTGATTTAACAACATTGTAACCATTATTTTTGGCAACATTAACATAGGACTTCATTTGTCTTGAAACCGAGCTAAACTTATTGTATCCACTCTCTTTTACTGTCTTACACTCAACAATAATTACATCTTCATTTCCCAGATTTAGAACTAAATCCATTTTGTTTTTTGCATTGTTAAGCTTTTTCTTTAATGTTTCATCAACATTAAAACCAAGCTTTTCAAAAATGGTTTTAGTGATATCTTCGAACTTTAGTCCTAATTCACTCTCTTTAATTGTTATTCCATTTTCTCTTAATAATTCCAGGTTTCGGAAACCAATAGCTTCGTAATTTTCAATCATTAAGTTTTCTGCATCTTTATATGCGTCTAAAATATTTAAAACTAGATCTCCTCTAGATTTTAAGCCTTTCACATTAACAAACTCTTTGAGTTCATCTGCATTCAGTATATCTAAGATATCTCTTGGTTTAATATTACAATCCAGAAGAGTAGAACTGTTTATTACAGTCTCTTCAGGCATTTCAAACTTCTTTAGAAATGTTTTTCTAAATGTTTTTAACTCTTCGATTAAATCAATTAAAAGTCTCTCATAACCTTCTATAGAAATACCAACTTTTTCATCTTTCTCCTGCTCCTTAAAGAATAAAATCAAATTCTCAATTTTATCCTCAAGTGTTGTTCCTCTCAATGAAGATTCAACTTTCAATCCATTCTCCCATAATTCATTTAAGAATTTTTTCTTCTCAGTTAGATTAACTCCATCCTTATAAATTCCCGTTTTTAATAAGTTTGTAAATGAAATTCCACTGGTGATTATACGATTTACTTTTTCTTCATAATCTAAATCTTTAATATTGATATTGTGCTTTCTACACACAAGATTTAGTTGCGATTCTTTAAAAGTTTTCAATACTCTTCTATAGTATTTATCCGCAATCTCTTTTTGTCTCATTTCTCTTAGTACTGCAACAACCTCATCCGCAACATAAACCAAATTGTTTTTCCTTGAATAAAAGATTACTCCAATATTTTTAAGAAATGTTATTATAGAATCGATATCTAATTTTTCAGGTGGAATAGTTAAGTAATTTATCATCTTAACTTCTTCTTGTGATAGCTCTAATGCATTAGCTAAGGTCAAAAGTATTGATAGTTCGTCATCCGTGATTTTTGCATCTCGATTATTATCTCCATCATTTATATATGCTGTTTCAACACATGCTCTATAAATCTCATAATCTCTCCTTAGCAGTTCAGGAATTTCAGATTTTTCATCCTCTAGTTGAACTTTAAGACTTTTTGTTCTCTCTTTAATATTCTTTAGTTCTTTTTCATACAATCGAGCTAGCCAATCTTGCTTTAAAATACAGTTACCATCCTTAATGATAATATCAATTAAAATATCAAGCTGTGAGGTAGTATTAACGAATTCTGATTTTACAGTTTCAGCAAACTCAGACTTGACCAGGTCAAATACTTTTGAAATATTTAAACTATCAACATTCTTTAGATCATTACTGCTATCAGATAAAATTTTATCTATCTCTTTAGCGTTCTTAGGGTTTGAGGACTTAATACAATCAATAATCTTGAGGAAAGAGTTTTTCTCTAACGAATTAACAAGATCTAATATTTTTACAAGTTTCATTTGGGTATGTTTAAGTAACACATTAGTAAAAATCACATGCAAAAAGTTGATTAGAAAATAAGAAATAGTAGAATTATATTATTGCAATGTGATAATGAACTTCTAATCTACAAAACAATAAAGTTCAATCAAAGCATTCCTATGATTAATTTATAGGCTTTTATAGCTTAACGAAATAAAAGATAAATTACATCTCTTAATTCTTATGGCAACAACAGATAGTCATTCAAGTTTGAATTCCATGTCTCATTACGGATTCCAGAGGTCAATTGTATTTCGCTTGATCAATTCACAAGCTTACTTAATAAGCATACAAATACATTTAAACATATTACAGTTTTATTTCACCATTCATTTCATGATCTTAACTATGATTTAGGTACACTTAATCAGTTTACAGATACACTTCACCATCATACAGATACTCTTCAACTGACAATCAGTCCGTTTAATCATTCTCCAGATCCTTTTAATCTGTCAACCTGTCCCCTTAATCTTACTCCAGATACACTAAATTGTTATACAGATACACTTAATTGCTTTACAGATACACTTCATCATCATACAAATACATTTAATTGGTAAACAAGTCCATTTAAACTACCTATAAATCACCCTACCAATTATTCAAATTCATTTAATCTAATTACAGCTAAACCTTACCAATATCCAGATTCTTTTAGCCTTATAATCTATTCATTTAATTATCCTACGAGTTCAATTAATGTATCAATTTGTCCTATTAATCTTACTCCAAATGCACTTAACTGAACTACAGATACACCTCACTATCATTTACATACAGCTAATCAGATAACAAGTACTATCAACATTCCCTCAATTGTTACATTCTCTCCCTTAAACTCTTTAATAAATAAAGAGCCACACAATAATGCGGCTCTTTTGTTTTTAAATGCCAAGCATCTTAAAGAAACCAGACATGTGCATGCATTTTATTATTTACAAGTTCGTTGATGCTTCGCTTAACACCCCTCTATATCCCCCCTGAAAGGGGGACTTTGTCCGCTGCAAATAAATTCTGATTGCTGGATGCTGTAAGCTGATTGCTAAATACTGAACGCTCCTTCTATTTCAAATCAAATCGATCCAGGTTCATTACCTTATTCCAGGCTGAAGCGAAATCGCAAACAAACTTTTCATGAGCATCGGCACTGCCATACACCTCGGCGATTGCCCTTAGCTCCGAGTTCGATCCGAAAACCAAATCGGCGCGTGTAGCCGTATATTTTACTGCACCACTTTTGCGATCGCGAGCCTCAAAGTGCTCATTCTTTGCTGTCCATGCCAAATTCATATCCAATAAATTCACAAAGAAATCATTGCTCAACACCTCCTGTCTATCGGTAAACACACCGTGTTTCGCCCCATTGTAATTTGCATTGAGCACACGCAAACCACCCACAAGCACTGTCATTTCGGGTGCTGTTAATGTAAGCAGCTGAGCCCGGTCAATCAACAAGTCTTCGGTAGATACGGCATATTTCTTTTTCTGGTAATTTCGGAAAGCATCGGCAATGGGTTCCAAAACGGCAAAGG
This sequence comes from Marinifilum sp. D714, assembly GCF_030851345.1. Classification (GTDB taxonomy): domain Bacteria; phylum Bacteroidota; class Bacteroidia; order Bacteroidales; family Marinifilaceae; genus Marinifilum. Next base: position 141,250 of record NZ_JALPNU010000007.1, on the reverse strand, counting down.
ATTCAACATCGGTTTGTTCCTGCGAAGCATCCATACGTCCCGGAGCAAAGGGAACCACAAGATCAACTCCTGCATCTTTTGCCGCTTTTTCCACTCCTGCACAACCTGCCAACACAATAAGGTCGGCCATTGATAGCTTCTTGTTTCCCGATTGCGAGGCATTGAATTCTTCCTGAATGGCCTCATAAGTTTTTAGCACTTTTTGCAATTGCTTGGGCTGATTGACTTCCCAATCTTTTTGCGGTGCCAAACGAATGCGGGCACCATTGGCTCCTCCTCTTTTATCGGATCCTCGGAAAGTAGAAGCCGAAGCCCAGGCCGTTGAAACCATTTGCGAAACACTTAAGCCCGATGCAAGAACTTTTGATTTTAAGTCTGCAATATCATTCTCATCAATCAGTTCATGATCTACTGTCGGAATCGGATCTTGCCAAATCAGATCTTCGGCAGGTACTTCGGGCCCAAGGTAGAGGCTTTTCGGTCCCATATCGCGATGGGTCAATTTGAACCATGCCCGTGCAAAGGCATCGGCAAATTCGAGCGGACGTTCATAAAATCGTCGTGATATTTTTTCGTAAGCAGGATCGAAACGCAAGGACAAATCGGTAGTCAACATGGTAGGCTTGCGTTTCTTCGAAGGATCATGAGGATCTGGCATTTCTTCCTTGGCATTTTTTGCCACCCATTGATGTGCTCCAGCCGGGCTTTTGGTAAGCTCCCATTCGTATTCAAACAGATTCTTAAAGAAATAGTAGCTCCATTTTGCCGGGGTTTGTGTCCATATTACTTCCAGTCCAGAGGTTATGGTATCGCCTCCTTTTCCGCTTTCATAAGAGCTTTTCCATCCCAAACCCTGCTCCTCCATCGAGGCAGCCTCTGGTTCTGGCCCAACGTGTTCCGCATCTGCTGCTCCATGGCACTTCCCGAAGGTATGACCACCTGCAATTAAGGCTACTGTTTCTTCATCGTTCATGGCCATTCGAGCAAATGTTTCACGAATGTCTTTTGCTGCAGCAAGAGGATCGGGATTTCCATCCGGCCCTTCGGGATTTACGTAGATCAGTCCCATTTGAATTGCCGCAAGTGGATTATCCAGTTTTTCCAGGCCTAAATCGCGCTTGTCATTTTCCAACCATTCAGATTCTGATCCCCAATACACATCTTCTTCGGGTTCCCAAACATCGGCACGACCACCTCCAAATCCAAAAGTTTTAAAGCCCATGGATTCCAATGCTACATTTCCTGCCAGAATCATCAAATCGGCCCATGATATTTTATTGCCATATTTCTGCTTCACAGGCCAAAGCAACCTACGGGCCTTATCGAGATTGGCATTGTCTGGCCAACTATTTAAAGGCGCAAATCGTTGTTGTCCGGCGCCAGCACCTCCCCTTCCATCGCCAATGCGATAGGTTCCTGCACTATGCCATGCCATGCGGATAAACAAAGGTCCGTAATGTCCAAAATCGGCAGGCCACCACTCTTGCGAATCCGTCATCAATTCGTAAAGATCATTTTTAAGCGCTTTATAATCCAAACTTTTAAAGGCTTCGGCATAATCGAACTTCTCTCCCATAGGATTCGACAAGGATGAATGCTGACGAAGAATATTGAGCTTTAATTGATTGGGCCACCAATCACGATTTTTTGGTCCTCCTCCTGCATGACTGTGCTTCCCTACAGCTCCAGTTACCGGACATTTGCCTGTGTTTCCTGTATGATTTTCCATGATATTTAATTTAAAATGATTTTTCGAATCTATAATTTACGAAAGAAGTAAGCTTGATCAAAAACTTCTCACGTTTTAATTCACAGATATTTACCGCTTTAAAATCAAAACACCATTAAGCGCATATTGTTTTCTTATTTCACAAACACGTCAAGCATCTTCAAGATGCTTGAAATGTAAATGCAGTTTACGATTCCATAGAAAGTAAGCCAATCATTCCATAATAAAAAAAGCCACAACATTGTGCGGCTCTATATTTTCACGAACATGTCAGCATCTCAAAGATTCCAGACATGTAAATAAGGTTCATCACCAATCCTTTAATTGCATGTAGGTAAGGTTGGGTAGCAAACCAAGTTCTTTGTAAAAGGCAATTGTATTCTCGTTGCACGAAGCAACATACAAGCCTATTTCTTTACACTGCTTTGATTTTAGCCACTCCAAGTGCATCTGGGTTAATTTTTTTCCGATTCCATTTCCCCTTTCACTTTCCAACACATGCAAAGATTCTATTTCTCCCTTGCAATTTTCAATACTTGAGATACAATATGCGCAAATGCGATTGTTCTTTTTTGCAATGCTTATTTTCAAGTTCTTTCCACTCTGAACAATGGCGTTCATTCGAGTTTCAAAATCCAAACTTGCATACTGAGAGGTAAAGTTCTCATCAATCTCTTCATGAAATTCTTTATTGCATATCCAAACTTCTTTAATCAAAGAGATTTCTTGTGGTTCAATGTCTATATAGTCAATCATATTGGCTTAGTTTAGGCTTACCCCCTAAATCCCATTTAAAGGGGGACTTTGGGCCTGCATCAATTGCTGAATGCTGAATGCTTTTTCCGCCCTTGTAACTTGCCTCTTTTTCCTTGGCTCTTGGCCTTTTAATATTGTAAAGAGATCCCTCGTTTCCTCGGGATGACTGCAACTTTCTCCTTTCTCCTTTCTCCTTTCTCCTTTCTCCTTTACTCCTCTACCCTTTTCAAATTCAAATCCTGAAAGTCGAAACTGAAATCGATATTGGGCGAGATTCCTTTCATTTTTAATCCTTGTGCTTTACCTTCCTCATCCAGGGCAAAAATGGCAAAAGCATCGCAATTCATATCGCGATAAGCCCATTTTACCGCAAAGCTGTTGGCCTTGTAATAATGCATCTTACCAGTTAGTTTAGGCGATCGTAGGGAGCGCATCCACAATTCACCATCCTTCTCATACACTTCCATTTTCCCAAACCACTTGTCACAATACAAACCAATGTAGTCTTTCTTTTGGATCGCTACATCTTTGGCAAGATCAACCGTATTCCAAACGGCATTCACAACTGAATCTACCTTGTTTTGCGTTCCTTTTAGACGCTCTGCTGCAAAGGCATTCCAATCGGTTGGTTTGGCTTCGATATACGAATCGATAATGGCTTGCGGAATCATGTAATAAGCATACCCACCAGGTAGTGTATTGGTTAAAACCGCAATCCCCACATTCAGCTCAGGAATCAATACGGTTTTTGAAAGCATGCCTGGCAATCCCCCGGTATGACTGATGATGGTATACCCTTTATAATCCTCGATCACCCAACCCAAACCATAGGCTTTGTAATGGTTCTCGTATTTGCCATTTCCTTTGGCCGAAAACTGAAGCATGGTGTGAGCTCTCCACATGTTGTTTTGGTTTTGCGATGAAAACAATTGCTCATCTTCCCCATACTTTCCACCATTCAAATGCATCATCAACCATTTATTCAAATCATTTACACTGGCGTAAATGCCACCTGCAGCATCCATTAATGGATTGGTGTAGGCATCCACAATTTCCAACTCGCCATACTCCGATGAATGTGGCAATGCTACATTATCCTTGTTTTTAATTCTCTTGAACGATCCTGCAGAAGCATTCATTTGCAGTGGTTTCATAATTTTCTCCTCTACAAATTCTGCCCAGCTCATGCCACTCAGTCTATGTATGATTTCTCCCGCTACGATGTACAACAAATTATCGTAATCGTACTTGGTACGAAAGTCCGACACTGGTGTTTGGTGCTGAAAACTATCCAGGATATCATCAATGGTGAAATCGCTGCCATCAGGAAAGATCATCAAGTCACCTGCGCCCAATCCAAGCCCGCTACGGTGACACAGCAAGTCTTCCACAGTAAAATTATCTCGCACATAGGAGTTGTACATGGTAAACTCAGGAATGTGCTTCACCACCTTATCCTTCCATGACAATTTTCCCTCATCAACCAATATGGCCAAAGCTGCAGCGGTAAATGATTTGCTGTTTGAAGCTATAGCAAACAAAGTATTTTCATCCACAGCTTGTTTGCTTTCAATGGATCTTACTCCATAACCTTTGGCGTGTACTACTTCTCCATTGTGAACTACCGATACGGCAAATCCAGCCATTGGAAAGGATTCTAATGTTTTATTGGCAAGGGAATCAATTTGAGATGAGCTTAATCCTTGGGCTTTAACCAAGATACTGCTAAGGCAAAATACCAATAACAGAAGGCAGCTTAATCGTTTTGTTTTAAACATGACAATTTAGTTTAAGGTTCAATTTAGTGGTGTGGTGTTTTGGAATTTTTGGAATGATCAATTGCTTTCCTTTCAAATATAGTTTAGTTGACAGTAAAATTCAAATCAAGAAATAGCGAGAAGAAATTGCCTCGTTCTTATTTTTATGTTTTTTTTTCTTACCAAACCTGGTCCATATGCTTTCTATCAAGAATCCAATTCCAACCCCTAAAAAGAAGCCTGCTAAAAAGTTCATAATTTCCTCATCAATGAGGATGTGTCCCTCTTTTAGTAAAAATTTAATCAAGATACCCAATGCTATAAACAAGGGTGAGATGATTAGTTTGTTTTTCATGATACCGTATGTTTATTTTCGATTGTTAATTGATCTAGACTTTTTGAAATGGCAATTGCTTCATCTATTACATCGTCGGGATAATCGTTAATTTCAAGTATTCGAATTGCATTTCTATTCTTCAATTTCCCAGGTTTCAACTTGTAATCAAAATCCACCTTATTCTCGTTTACAACTTCACTAAAGTGATACAATTCATATTCATCTGTCAAGAGATCGGTAAGTTCGATATCATGAGTAGATACAAATACAAAATTATTGCTCTTGCTTAAAGCTGAAAGAACAGCTTTCCCTGCAGATATCCTCTCAACGGTATTGGTTCCTTTGAAAATTTCATCTAACAAAAACAGGTTTGCTTTGCCATTTGAGGCATTATTAATCATCTCCTTAATGGTCAAAACTTCTTCAAAGTAGTAGCTTTTGTCATTTATTAGATCATCGTTAATTCTGATGGCAGAGTAAATTCGCAAACGAGGAAAAGTCATTGCTTCTGCAAAACAGGTATTGATGGTCAGTCCGCAAATCATATTCAACCCCATGGTTCTGATAAAAGATGTTTTTCCAGACATATTTGAACCTGTCAGTAAAATGGATTTTTCATTCACCTCAATGGTATTGGAAATACAATACGGTATCAATGGATGATAAACCTTTTCAGCCTTGATTTCAGACTTGGTAATTGTAGGTATACAATAATAATCGATCCCTTTTCTTAAGGAGGCAATAGAAATCAAAGCATCTATTTCTCCAATAAAACAATAAACATTTTCAATTTCTTTTCTCTTGTTATCTAATCGTTTTAAAATACCAAATAGTAACAGTGGTTCAAGAAGAAAAGCGATTTTAAACAGTTCGAGGATTCCCCAAAATATGGCTTCAAATTCACTTTGCAGATTGGCTTCTAATCGAAAGAATGACATTCTGTTTCGAACCTGCTTTAACACTTGAATTGAGCTTTTAAGCTCCTGATTAATTTCTTTAAATTCTGATACTTTAAATAACTTAGCCGCAATACTATTCAATTTTAAAAGCTGCGGAATAGACCCCAGGTATTTGTATAAATTCCTTTTGTTCCAATAGTGAAATCCGATGTTGACAATGAAAGTTCCAAAAAAAACAAAGAACATTTTTGCATTAAACGGAATCATTAATAATGACAACAAACTGGTAAAGGATAACAAACGAATAACAAAGAACCACCAGGGAGCTTTCTCATACTCTCCTTGAAATAAAGAGGCAATATAATAAGCTTCTGTCTTGCTGAGTTTATCAAGATGTAACTGAGTATTAACTCTAAGCTGTTCATCTTGCGAAAGCTTATGAATCAAATTCTCTTTGAACTCAAGCGCTTCCGATTGTGCAGGGATGCTTCTTAATTTATTATACAAATACTGCTGACCAACTTTCGAATTTGTACGATCCAGAAACATGAATAGTTCTTCAAAATCCAGATCATTACAGGTCTTATCGGATAGAATATGAAACGACTCGCTATTGCTATTATTTTTAAAATAACTACCAATCGAATCAAAATTAAATGCATCATTTTTTAACGCTCCAAATGACTCTTTTAATATCTCTATTTTTTTCTTTTTTCGCATGATAAAATCCCTTGCTTTCCTAGACTAGGAGCTATAAAATATTGACAATTTAAAATATTGCCTTATTAGTTTTAAATTTATGAATCTACAAAACAATAAAATGCAAACAAAGAAACAGATGGCTTAATTTGCTTGCTGTCCTTCAGTATAGTTCTACCAATTGTATACAAGCAGAGGCAGTAAGAAGGCCGCCTCTGGAAAAATTATTTATAGATTATAAAACTGTCCTTCCCACTCTCTATAAAACTGTTCTAAATATTGCACCATAAACTGATGGCGTTGTTCAGCCATGGTTTTACCAGCTTTGGTATTCATTCTGTCTTTTAACAGCAATAGTTTTTCGTAGAAGTGATTGATGGTTGGAGCTGTTGAGTTCTTGTACTCTTCCCTTGTCATATTTAGATTAGGTTCAATTTCCGGATTATAAATTTCCCTGTTTTTGTGGCCGCCATAATTAAAGGTGCGAGCAATGCCTATTGCGCCAATGGCATCCATTCTATCTGCATCTTGTATCACATCCAACTCTGGTGATTTGAACTTTTGAGCCTCTCCTCCTTTAAAAGAAATATTGCTGATGATCTGCTCCACATGTACAATTACATCCTCATCAACCTGCTGAGAAGATAAAAATTCTCTTGCCATTTTCGGTCCAACACTCTCATCGCCATTGTGGAATTTTGAATCGGCAATATCATGAAGTAAGGCACCCAATTCAACAACAAACAGATCAACTTTTTCGTCTTGTGCCAAATGCTTGGCCGTTTTCCATACCCTGTAAATGTGCCACCAATCGTGACCTCCTTCGGCATTGGCCAATGTTTGCTTTACAAATTCTACAGTTTGATTTATGATCTGCTCTTTGTTCATGTTCACATTCTTTAATTTTAGAAGTGTGAAGATAAATAATTCAGACGCAGATTTCGTATGATGTTAATGATTTTCGCTGATTGTATTACCTCTTCAGCTAACTCTTTAATATGAAAAAAAATAAAAAGCAGAAATAACCAGCGTAATACCTGTTACTATTCCGAAAAAAGTACTTAAAACTGTTCTGACTACTGAATCTTTTACTCTCCACAGTAAAACATGAAGCAATATTTGACACAAAAATGTAGGAGCCAAATCAATACAAGCACAAGAGCAAATGGTTCTTTTATCCAATCAAAAGAATAGTATCCTTCGTCTACATAAAAGAGAAACAATACAATTGCCAATGAGGAAATCAGAAAAATCAATATTTCCCTATGTGTAATTCCAGGTTTTAATCTTGCTGTTTTCATCTGTACTGATTTAAGTGAATTGACATTCAATTTACGAATATCAGAGCTGAAAAAGAATATCTAATTTATGAAGAGATCGTTGTTGTTACCGCTGAAGTGGTAATTAAAACAACAATCACCGCCATTAATGCTTCATGTATTTCTTTTACTGCCTTTCCTATTGAAGAGCTCAACTGCCCTTTCTCTATAATTCCTTTTATTTTTTTCTTGTACTCTTTGGCTCTCTCCTTGCCATAAACTTCCTGATTAAGTTCGCACATGTCAATCAGGCTGATCAACATGGTTTCATTCATGTCAACCTCACAATCGTTGATAAGGATATCATTCAAGCGTTTTCTGAGTAGATTCTCTGGCTTTGCATTTTCAGTTGGAAATTTATCTACAGAAAAAATCCAAAGAATCTTTTTCTCCTCCTTTTTCAGAATCCCCTCGTCGATAAGTTTAGCAAGTGTTTCATCTTTAATATAGGAAAACTTTTCTCCAATTATTTCTACCCAAGTTTGAATCGACCTCTGTTTTTTGGAGTGCTTTATTTTGTCCAGAAAATAATCCAACAATGCATCACCACAAGTTTCTTTTGATTTTACCTTTATCTTCTTTCCTTCTACCTCAATTCTCTCCTGCAATGAAAGTTCCAGAATTACAGCTCCCGCTAGTCCATATGCAAAAGAAAAACTGTCGGCTATAAAGCTTCCTTTCTCATCATCCAATGCCAATAATGTAAGTTGATCAACTAAGTTAAGATTCATATTTTATAGAATTGTATGTGAATAACGTGACCTAAATTACAAATTTATTGACACAAAAAATCCCAACAGGAAATTCTGTTGGGTTAAATTGCCACGGGTTTAAACCCGTGGTAATCTATATTCTCTTATTAATCTTAGTAACCGATACCTGCAGCCATAATATTGTTAGGGTCGAAAGCGTGACAAGGTGTTACACCATGCACCATATCGCATTTAGGGCAGTGTCCTTCGAATTCTTCCATGGTAAAAGTTTCCTTACAACCATGACATTCAATATCCATAGGCATTGGCATCAATTGCTCTGCAAAGCCCATCATTCTAATTTTATCAACTACTTGTTTTCCGTTCTCAAAGCTTCCTGCGCATCCGTCATGCATAATTATTTCCTCCTGATTAGTTCGTCCTAGTCAATGGTCATTCGTATGCAATGCCAAAAACCAGTATAATTATTTTCTATTATTAATTCTTAATTGATAATTACTAATTGTTAGAACCCAATGTCTTCCTGTCGAATAATTTCACCATGACGAAGACGAGTTCTCATGTTTTGAATCACATTGTCCATTCTTTCCAATTCTGAAAGTAGGTTTTGCTCATCGCCACTGGTTTCTATCACCTTATGAATACCACCATTCTTGATTACAATTCTTCGATCTCCCATTAGTGCCAAAATTGGATCGTGAGTCGCCATCAATACAATTTTCTCTTCACCTACCAACAGTTCCAATGCTTTCTTACGATCGATACCTGCATTTTCAATCTCATCAATCAAAATAATTGGTGACTTACTTAAAATGGCAGTATCAGCAATCATTAAGGCTCTCGACTGCCCACCACTCAAGCTAGTAATCGGAGTATCCAAACTAAATTTTTCACCAGCCAAATTATTCGCTTGTTCAAAAATCTTGTTGATTATGCCTTCTACATCTTCAACCAATCTACTTTGAGCATGCAATTCCAAAAACTCATAAACCGAAAGGTCCATCACAAAGTTCATATTCTGAGACAACTGGGCAACCAATTTATGCCCCGAAGTAACTCGCCATTTCTTATCGCCTTTCTCGCCATTTACCAAAATGGTTCTGGATGTTGGCGTATCATTTTGTGCCACCCATTCAATATCTGCCAACAATCGACTTTTACCCGAACCTGTTGGACCAACAATACAAACAATCTCACTTTTGTTAATGGTCAACTCTTCAAATTTTTCCTTTTCCCCCGACTTATTGGTTCCAGGCAAAAGTGTAATGCTATTCACTCCCTCATCCTCATCTTCGCCAAGGAAAGCCAACATTTGGGTAATGTATTCGGCCATGGATTCCATTACCTGAGTCTTATCCATTGCACGATTTTCTTTTTCCTCTTCATCATCCAAAATGTTCAGAAAATCATCCAGTTTTTCATTTATTTGTCCATCTACATCCAGGGTGTTTTCTTCGAAAAATCCAGGTAGAAAAGGATACTGCTCAAATAACTCGGCAATTGTTTGTTGTTGTATATCTTGTGTTGTAATCATTGTGTCGATCTTTTTAACCCACCAGCTAAAGCAAGTGGCTAGTCATTGGATTATTTACTTTCTCCTTTAAACTTATTACTTCTTACCTTTCTTATCTTCCATGTCGATTTTTCGAACATTACCCATTTGGTAACTCTCACCAATTCTGGTTTCACCCAAACAGTATGAACAAAGAGCCGATGGCATAGAAAATCTAAGTTTTTCACCAACCAATGTTTTCACCTCCACTTTTTCATCGTATAGTAAAGTACTTAATTCGTAAGCTCCCTGACCAGTTAATCCGTTTACGTGCATAATGCTTGCTCCTGGATTTACGGTATTCACTCTCGATGCAAAAACCTCACGTTCAGCCTGCGAAACAATATCACCCTTGGTAATAATTACTATATCGGCAGATTTCAACATTGGTCCAATTTTCTTTGGCGTATTGATACCACTCAAATTATCGATTACACAAACTGCAGTCACACTTTTCACATAAGGCGAACAACGGTTACACAAACCAGCACTTTCGGTAATTAAAATATCCAAACCTTCTTTAATTCCCCACTGGGTAACTTCTTCGATATTACTTACAAAATAATGATCAGGACAAAGTGATCCAGACAATCCTTTCTTCACTTTAACACCCGCTTTTTCATATAAAATATCATCATCGGTATAAAGGCAATCGAATTTTACTACTCCAACTTCCAAACCACGCTTCTGGAAAGAATCTATGGTTTTAAGAATCACTGCTGTTTTTCCTGATGAAGGAGGTCCTGATACTGTAACTAAGTTCATATGTTGTGTTGTTTAAAGTCTGAATAATAAATTAAAATCTCTGATTAGTTACCTGGTGTATAAGACAATGGTCCAAGATTTTTGAAGGATTCATCTCGAATAGAGTTATTAAAAATCGCTTCACATTTCTTTATTAAAGATCCAATGTCATTATTATTAATGTAATCCCAACCCAACCACATAAATTTATTTTCTTCCGGTAGCCTATTGTCAACATTCGGGTTGATACTTGGGAACAATCCCTGGTGAGAAAGAATCTCTCCAACATCTTCCGAAGCAAAGAAATCGATAACCGGTTGTGTTTTTTCCAAACGATCTTCCTTTGTTAGCATGAATATTGGGCTAATAATGGCACCATCTTCAGGCCAAACTGCAATCATTGGTCCACCTTGTTTTACCATCTTGGTAAAGAAATATGGCATAATGGTTACCGCAGGTTTTTCGTTCTTTTTGGTATGTGATTTTACCATCTGTGATGGGTGCATGCTCTCCAGTAAACAAGCTCCAAGGCCTTTTACACCTTCTTCGCCATAAGCCTTGTAGATATGCAACAACATGGAATTGAACAAATCGAAATCGCTAATTGGTAAACTTACACTTCGTTTAAATTCTGGCTTAAAGATATCTGCCCAAGTGCGTGGCACAGGTCTGTCACCCAATTCTGCTGTGTTCACCAAAAATACTGCAGGCACAACTCCAATCATTGAATAATGTCCTTCCGGATCTTTCAAACAAATCTCTTCATTGTCAAAATCTTTATTTAATCGGTCAAAGCCAGTACTATCTTTAAATACACCTTGTTTTTTGAATTTACCCATTAATTTTTCATCGAAAAATAAATCAAATCCTGCCGAAATAAATATATCTGCTAATTTATCGGTATTCTCCTGGTTGATTACATCATCAATTAACCAATCCAATCCCATTGAGGCAGCCTTTAAATCATACACAATTTCATTGTTGTATTTCTTCTCATAGTCAGCAATGAAAGAATCGATACCTTCTACTAAAGGAACTCGAACCGGACAAGGCAACAAACCTTGAACATGAACCGAATCTTCTTTTTTCTCTTTTGTCTTCTGGTTTAAGTCACCATCAACCTGCCCACGAACAGAATCAATACCTTCCACTAGCAATGCTGAAAAAGTATCCACATTCAGTTTTTTCATCTTCAAAGCCATCTCCAAGGAAAGAGACTTTCCAAAAAGAGCTCTTTTCTTATCATCCTCTAATTGCTTGAATCCGTTCGAAACGAAAATTTTCACTGTTTCAGGATATTTGGTACAAATATCAAGCAAACTATCTGTGCTATTAAAATATTGATTCTCCATTGTGAAACCGATTTTTATTGATTTTCTATTGCAAATGTAGATGCTTCAGGAAAAATAAATTGTAACCGATGTTACACATTGTATTTTTTTGCAATCACAATAGATTTTTATTTAACTCAACAAAAATTTCCTTTCGGACTAAAACCTTATTTTTACTGACGAATAAATTTAAATTATTGATTAAAATTCATAGATTGATAATTTTGAAGTATCTTTATATCGATAAACTTAATGAAAACTTTTCTTGATTTTGAGAAAAATTGTTGCACATGGCAAATTTACGCCACATATTATTCTATTTCTCTTCTAAGATTTCTATCATCTTTGTTGCATTAATTTTGCCATTTTTTGTACTGGCCCAGGACAATAATAATAACGAAACCCTTGATGTGGTTAAAATTATAGCTAACTATGAAGCCATGTACTGCTCTGCAACGAATGGAAAAATTCTACCCACACAAGAAATAAATCTGTCAATTGAAGGACCTAAGGATAAAAAGTGGTTTGCCAGTTACTCAATAAACAATAGTCCTGCAGTAATTCTTAATGATAACAACGCAATTGAGTTTTCCAAATATGATTTTTCACTATCGTTAAGAAACTTAAGTGGTTCGACTCAGTATTACACTATAGAATTAAAAGAAGCCTGGTTAGAAGACTTAACCCCACTGAATATTCCCGAAGATTCCCGCTCTGCCACAATTCAAATATTACCTTTACCAGGCCCTGAATTCAATGATTACTTTCCAAAGGTCAAAACAGGTTCAACCTTGAATTATAGTGCAAAAATTGGTAAAAACTCTACATATCAGGTTGTATTGCCAGATGGTGCGATATTACACGAAAATAACACTGCCATTAAATCAACTACAAAAGACATTAATTTAACAATTGAATGGCCAAAAACTGAAGGCACAGGCATTATAAAATTAATTGAAACAGATATTATGGGTTGTAACAGCGACACCATTTATGCAGGTATTGAATTTGTAAAAAGTTTTAAGGTTGATTTGGGCCAAACACAAAATATTTGCCAAGGAGAATCCTGCGAATTGATTCCCATTATGGATTTACCTTCGAATTATTCTTTTCAATGGGACAATGGAGAAACAAGTAAATCCATCCAAGTAAGCGAAGCTGGTATATATAAATTGATTGTTACCGATTTAGCTGACCAACAAAAAGTAAGTGCATCGGTAGAAGTTAAAGTTCAAAACTCTCCCCTATTATTGATAGATGATTTGGTGGTGATTCAAAATCAGGAGTATACAATTGATATTTATGAGGAAAATTGCACTTACCTATGGTCTGATGGTTCCACCAATAGTTCAATTATCCTTTCTGAAAGTGGGAAATATTCGGTTACCAAAACCTCAGAATATGGCTGTTCCAGTACTAAAGAATTTACTGCTAAACTTGAAAATGAGATATTTAAAATTGAATTACCTGAAATTATTCACCTGTGTGGCAATGAAAAGATGATTCTTAGTCCCAGTTTGTCAATTGATCAGCAATATCAATATGAATGGAATACAGGAATAAAAGAATCTGAAATAACAATTGAAAAAGGTGGATTATATTCTGTTACCGTAACAGATCCGGATGGTTTTGAGAAAACAGCAAGTACCACTATTCAATATCATCCTAACCCAATTGTAAATTTAGGTCCTGATTTGGTGCTTTGGGAAGGCGAAACTGCTACCTTGGATGCAAAAAACCCTGGGGCTGGTTACCTTTGGAACAATGGAGAAACAAACCAAACAATAGTGGCTAACACTGGAGGAGTATTTGTTGTTGAGGTTTCTGATCAATATGGATGTTCAAATAAAGATACATTATTTATCGATTATAAACATGGTCAAAAGTTTGGCGTATTTCTTGGGGAAGACCAAAGTATTTGTGAAGGGGATTCGACATTTGTCACTGTAAATCTTGAAGGAAATCCAGCTCCCCCTCTAACTTACCGTTGGAGTGGAATAAATTGTGACGCACCTGAAACTTACCTTAAGAAGCAGGGACAATTTTGTCTGGAAGTTACTGATGCAAATGGTAATACAGAATCTGATTGTATCGAAATAACAACTAAGGAAGCTCCTAATGTGGATTTGGGTCAGGATTTGATTTCATATCCTGATAAAGGAATAGATTTGGATGCTGGCATACCAAATTGCATTTATACGTGGTCAACCGGTGAAATTACACAGAAAATATCAATTAATAAACCAGGAGAATACTGGGTGGAAGTTCGAAATGAACACAACTGTATAGCTCACGATACAATAGCCATAGAGTTTCTGGAAAATTATCCATTTGTGGGTCTACCTAAAGCATTTTCTCCAAATGGCGATGGTCATAATGATAAGTTATTCATTTATGGTAAAGATATCAAGAATGCAACCCTGGTAATATACAATCGATTGGGACAGAAAATATTCGAAACCAATAGTATAAATATTGGTTGGGATGGATCATATAAAGGTGAATTGCAGGATATCGATGTTTACATTTACGTACTAGAGGTTACTTACCTTGATGGCAAAAAAATGCTAAAGAAAGGCAATGTTGCTTTGCTACGTTAATTTCCTAAAAATGATTTTATAATTCTAATTAAGTTGTGTAAATTAGTTCATCGCTAACCTTACACAAACCTTATGCTTGTTGCAAAAAATCTATCAAAATCTTACAAAGAAGTTAAGGCTCTTACTGATGTAAACCTGAACATTCAAAAAGGTGAATTATATGGTATGCTTGGACCCAATGGGGCTGGTAAAACCACTACCATTAGTATTTTAAGTTCTCTGCTAAAGCCTGATGAAGGTGAAATATTCTATGAAGAGAAATCATTGTATCAAAATCTAACGGAATGTAAAAGGTTGATTGGTGTTGTCCCTCAGGAAATTGCTCTATACGAAGATTTAACAGCCTCTGAGAATCTCAATTTCTGGGGTACCATGTATGGAATTAGAGGCAAGCAGCTCCAAAACAAATGTGATGAGTTATTGGAATTCCTTGGACTTTCCGATAGAAAAAATCACAAAGTTAAAACCTATTCCGGAGGCATGAAGAGAAGAATTAATATTGCCGCTGCTTTACTTCACGACCCCAAAATCGTATTTATGGATGAACCTACTGTAGGTATTGACCCACAAAGTAGAAATTTGATTTTTGAAGTCATTGAAGAACTACATTCTCGTGGGTTAACCATGATTTATACCACTCATTATATGGAAGAAGCAGAGCGTTTGTGTGACAGAATTGGAATTATTGATGAAGGAAGAATCATTGCAGAAGGAAGTTTGGATGAGCTGAAAGCCAATTCTTCCATAAAAGAAGAAATTCATTTAAAATATTCCAATCCCAATAAAAATGGATTAGATCAATTAATCGATCGATACGAGGGACAACTTATTGTGAATGAAAATCATTTAGTTCTATCCTCATCGCAGGCTAATGCAGAGTTACCAGAGTTAATTCAAAGATGTTCACAATCTGAACTTCTGCTTGATAAGATAGACATCAGAAGTCTGAGCTTAGAAAGTATTTTTCTTGAATTAACTGGTAAATCATTACGCGACTAATCTCTTTCCATTCTAAAACCTAGCAAAATGTTTACAATCGCATTAAAAGATATCAAGCAATATTTTAAAGATAAAACCGCAGTATTCTTATCCCTTCTCTTACCTATCGCATTAATTACCATTTTTGCGCTGATGTATGGCGGTATAGGAGAATCAGAGAAATCGAGACCTATTAACTTACTGTTTTCAGATCAAGACAAAACTGATCTGTCACAAGAAGTTTTCTCAACTTTAGACGCTGAAGATGGACTAAAGTTGGAAGCTACAAGCTATGAAGAAGCCGAAACATTAATCAAAAAAGGAAAAAGAACTGCTGTTTTAGTATTGTACAAAGGCTTTCAGGATTCTGTTGAAGCTGGCAAAAAAATACCCATGGAATTGTTTTATGATGAAGCCAAAGAGATTGAAATGGGATTATTGCAGCAGGCTTTATGGTCGAATCTTTTTGGAATAACCATGAAGAAAGGCATAAAAGGCAAAGTAAATACATGGATTAAAGATAAAAATCCAGACTTATCGGATTCTGAACTAGAAGATATACAAGCCCAGGTAGCAGAGCAATTCGACGGCTTCAACAATTCGGAAGAACAGTCTGAAATGGAAGAGAATTCTGAACTTCCAATGACAGCACTTGTTGGTGAAAAGAAAAATGGAAACCTTGGATTGGTGCAAGCCATTGCAGGTATAGCAATCATGATGCTGCTATTCAGTGTGTCAGCCAGTGGAGCATCCTTATTAAAAGAAAAGGAAGATGGTACCTTTCGTCGATTGTTAATCGCTCCTGTTAGTCCTTCTGGAATTTTGTATGGTAAAATGCTGTCAACCCTTTTCATGGCAGTATTGCAATTAACTGTAATGTTTCTTTATTCCTGGTTGGCATTAGGTTTAGATATTTTCATTAACCTACCCGCACTTATTCTAATGATTCTTTGTGCAGCCATAGCTTGTTCAAGCTTCGGAATATTTATGGCATCGGTATGTAAAAGTAGAAAACAAGTCGAAAGTTTATCAACTCTTATTATTCTTGTGATTTCAGCTATAGGCGGAAGTATGATGCCTCTTTTCTTTATGCCTGCAATCATGAAAAAACTGGCTGTAATTTCAGTAAACTACTGGGCTATGGAAGGATTCTTTGATATTTTCTGGAGACAATTGCCACTTATCGATATTTTGCCTAAGATGATTATTCTACTGGGAATTGGTGCCGTTCTTACCACGATTTCGGTAATCAGTTTTAGAAGAAATTTATTGAAAATGGTCTAAAAATTAATGAGTAATTGAAATTTGCATGAATAAATATGTCTTTCTTAGGATAATTCTGAGCGTGGTCCTTACTTACCAGAAAAGGACAAAACCCTCTTTTATTTTTTGAAGATTGCTTGGAAACCCGTATCATTGAGAAAATAATAATTGGAACAACAAAATGCTATTTCAACAACTCTCTCAATCACCAGTTTTTAGAAGAATTACACCAGAAGAAATGGAATCTCTGTTACTGGGTGCTCAGTATAAAATTAGGAAATATTCAAAAGGTGACATGGTTGCCTTTCGTGAAGATCGTTGTGAACATTTAATGATTGTAATGAAAGGCAGTGTGAAAGGAGAAATGCTCGATCCATCAGGAAAGAGCATAAAAATTGAGGATATTATGGCGCCCTATCCCATTGCTTCCGCCTTTTTATTCGGCCAAAGAAATCAGTTTCCAGTAAATGTAACAGCAAATGAAGATGTGGAAATCTTCACTTTGGCAAAAGAGTCGGTTCTTGATTTGTTTCAAAAGAATAAAGTATTCCTTATCAACTATCTGAATTTAATTTCAAATCGAAGTCAGTTTCTGGCCAACAAACTGATGTTTTTAAATTTTAAAACCATTAAAGGTAAATTGGCCAATTACATTTTAAAATTGGCTGCCCCGAACAAGGTACAGGTTACCTTGCCGAAATCTCAATCAGAAATGGCACAGTTTTTTGGGGTAACCCGCCCGTCCTTTGCCAGGAGTTTAAAAGAAATGGAACAAGAAGGATTAATTGAGACTCATCGAAGAGAAATTAAAATCTTAAATAGACAACAACTAATCCGACTTCTTCAGCAATAGATCATTTTTTTTCAAGAACATGTTCTTTTCTGATTTAAGAAAAAAATTAATTCTTAATTTTGTGCCCTGAAAACAAGGCTTCTCTTTATTTGTTTTTAACTAAGAGAATTGCTTCGTCTTTCAACCTTTTTGATTCTCGAAAAAATACGATTATCAAAAAGATTTTAAAGTCTGAAAATGCAAAATATTTCAAAACAATAAGAAATGCACAATAAGAACAACATTACTGAGAAGATTTATTGGGTAGGAACTAATGACCGTAGAACCCACATTTTTGAGAACTACTGGCCATTGCCAAAGGGTGTTGCTTATAACTCATATGTAATTGTAGATGAGAAGGTAGCCATTGTTGACACCGTTGAAAAAGGTACTATGGATGAATACCTTGACAATATTGAGGAAGTACTTGATGGTCGTAAAGCTGATTACCTAATTGTGAATCACATGGAACCTGATCACTCTGGTTCTATTCGTTCTTTGGTGGAACGATATCCAGAAATGAAAATTGTTGGAAACAAGAAAACCTTCCCTATGTTGGAGCGTTATTACGGAGTTAAAGACAATTTAATGGAAGTTAGAGAAGGTGATAGTATCGATTTAGGTGAGCACAAATTAAACTTCTACATGGTTCCAATGTTACATTGGCCAGAGACTATGGTAACATTCGAATCGAACAATGGAATCCTTTTCTCGGGTGATGCTTTTGGTGCTTTCGGTACTCTTGATGGTGGTATTTTCGACGATGAACTTGATTTGGATTACCTGGAAGAGGAAATTAGCCGTTACTATTCAAATATTGTAGGTAAATACGGTCGTCCAACTCAAAATGCATTGAAAAAATTAGGTGGCTTGGAAATCAAAATGATCTGTGCTACTCACGGTCCAATCTGGAGAACTCACATTGCTGATATTGTTGGCAAATACGACAAGTGGAGCCAATACAAAACTGATGAAGGATGTGTTATCGTTTATTCATCTATGTATGGTAACACAGAGAAAATGGCTGATAATATTGCGCGTCATTTGGTAAGAAAAGGAATCAAGAAAATCCGTATTCACGATTCATCTAAAACTCACCCATCATACATTATCAATGATATCTTCAGATATCGTGGAGTAATTTTGGGTAGTTGCGCATATAATGGTGATGTTTTCCCAACAATGGAAACTTTGATCAACGAATTAGAGCACATGGGTGTTAAAGATCACGTTCTTGGTGTATTCGGTTCTAAATCGTGGGGAGGCGGTGGCCTTAAGCGTTTGAATAAATTTGCTGAAAACATTAAATGGGAAACCATCGAAATTACTCCTGAAGCATTATGTGCTCCTGGAGAAGAAGATTTCGACCAATGTGAAGCTTTAGCAGATGGTATGGCAAAACGCTTGAAAGAATTATACTCGTAAGTAAATCAATACCTGATATACAAAACTCCTCCAACCTTTGGGGGAGTTTCTTTATAAATACCTTTCTGAGTTTAATTAAAACACCAGGCCCAACTGTAATCTAACATAGCTATAATTTTGAGATAAATCCGCACTAAATCCTACATTCCCAGTAATCTCCTCACCCATTTTCCAACGAACACCAAAATTAGGAACTACCCAAGCATTGTAATTTTTGGGTTCATCCTCATAACGGGAATAATAGTCATCATCATCCTCTTCATTGGTAATTAAATATTCTCCAAAACTAAGTAAATCTGTACCCATACCCAGATATGGTTGAACTTTTCCCTCACCCAGAAAAATTCTGGTATGAATCAGCCATAAAAAATTAGTTTCATTAAAGTTCAAATCCTTGGATTCCTGCGTACTGTTATGATCCTTCCAATGAGTAACACTGAGCTCTGTTCCAAAATAGAACAATCCATTGTTAGCACCTAAATTCATACTAAACGAACTTCCTTTACTTGCAAAATTTTTTGTTTCTCCAGATGTCCAAGCTGGTCCATAGTGAAAACCTACTTCTAAATCACTTGTTCGATGTTTCTCTTTTTTATCCGAAAATTCCAAATTGTCACTTGTTTTAGGTCTATCATGGGAATGATAAACATGTTGTGCCATTAAAAAATTACTTGTCAATAAGACAATCATTAAGGTTGATAAGCTTTTGTTTTTCATGATTATAGTTTATTACTAAACCCATTTGATCATGCATCTCACTACCTATCATCTTTATTTTTTATGATTTTTTAACAATTGATTATATACAAAAAAGCCAGTACATTTTGTACTGGCTCCATTTTATATGCTTAAGATATTATTTCAATTTCTCAATAGCAGATTTAATTCTTCGAATCGCCTCTGCCATTTGCTCTTCGCTGGTAGCGTAAGATAATCGCAAACATTCAGGAGCACCAAAAGCCTCTCCCGTTACGGTTGCAACATTCGCTGATTCCAACAAATACAAACTCAAATCGGTGGCGTTATTTATGGTAATATTGTCATTCGATTTTCCAAACAACTGGTTCACCTGAGGGAATAGGTAAAAAGCACCTTTCGGCTCGCGAATTTCAAAACCAGGCACTTCTTTTAATTGTGTCAATGCCAAATCTCTTCTCTTCTTAAAAGCCGTTCTCATTGATACTACACTTGATTGATCACCATCCAATGCTGATACCGAAGCCATTTGTGCAATAGAAGATGCACCTGACGTCATCTGCCCTTGCAACTTACCACATGCTTTTGCAATCCATATTGGAGCTGCAATATAACCAATTCTCCATCCAGTCATTGCATATCCTTTCGAAACACCATTGATCACAACAACACGGTCTTTCATATCAGCAAATTGGGCCATACTTTCATGTGCACCAACGTAATTAATATGTTCATAAATTTCATCAGATAATACGACAATATCTGGATGTTTTACGAAAACATCAGCTAAAGCTCTTAATTCTTCTTTTGAATAAAGACTACCGGTTGGATTACTTGGAGAACTGAACAAAAAAGCCTTTGTTTTGGGTGTGATTGCCTTTTCTAACTGTTCTGGTGTAATTTTAAAGTCCTGATCAATACTTGTCGGAATAAAAACACATCTGCCTTCGGCAAGTTTTACAATTTCGCTATAGCTAACCCAAAATGGCGAAGGAATGATTACCTCATCTCCATTGTTCACAATGCTCATCATGGCATTGACAATTGACTGTTTCGCTCCGTTTGATACTACAATCTGATCTACTGTGTAATCTAATCCATTCTCACGTTTTAGCTTATTTACAACAGCCTGACGCAACTCAAGAAACCCAGGAACTGGCGAATAATGCGAATAATTATCATCAATTGCCTTCTGCGCTGCTTTCTTGATATGATCAGGGGTGTCAAAATCAGGTTCACCAACACTCAGGTTAATCACATCGATTCCCTGAGCTTTCATTTCTCTACTTTTCTGTGACATTGCCAGCGTTGGAGACAATTCCATCGCTGCAATACGGTCCGAAACTTTCAACATTCTAAATTTAATTTAGGGATTTAAAAATTTGGTTAATACTTTTGTTAAAATAATGTCCCCCTGTAAACAAAATATAGTGGTTTTACAAAATTTTGCTTACTGCACGTAAAGATACTGTTTTTAAACATACAGGGGATGTACTAAAAACGAAAATTTAAACTAAAACCTAAAAAAATGACAGGTATTCTTGAGATAAGTAAATATATATTGCCATCATTGGTAGTTTTTGCAACAGCATACTTTGTAATAAAAGCATTTTTTAAAAGAGATGAACAAAAAAGAAAACAAGAAATATTCCTAAACAATCAAAAGGAAATCACTCCCATTCGATTACAAGCTTATGAAAGATTAATTATCTTTTTAGAGAGAATTCATCCTGAATCGTTAATTGTAAGAGAAAATGCTGTTGGAATGAACAATCAGCAATTGCAGCAAAAGTTGGTTGCTGCCATTAGAACAGAATTCGAACACAATTTATCACAACAAATGTATGTTACTGGTGAATTGTGGAAACAAATAAAAGGCGCAAAGGAAAATATCATTCAGCTTATCAATTCAGAGGCATCACAATTGATAGTAACCGACTCTTCTCTTGGCTTGAGCAAAGCCGTAATTGAATCACATATGCAGATTCAGAATCCGGAAATTGATAAAGCCATAGCCACTTTAAAAAATGAAGTAAGTACGATTTGGAAGTAAACCATTGATTTACAATTAATAGTCCATGGAAAACATTTCCACATTAACAAATTTACGCATTCACTAAAATTTCCCTATTTTTGCGGAACTTTTTCTAAAAAAATTGAGCAATGATTTCATTTGACGATATCAAACTAAGTAAGCAAATTAGAATGGCTTTGGATGAAGCCGGATTTGAAAAACCTACTGAAATTCAACACCAGGTATTTTCTCCTGTTCGTTCAGGAAAAGATATCATTGGTATTGCGCAAACCGGTACAGGTAAAACTTTGGCTTACTTAATGCCAATATTAATGAAACTGAATTTTGCAAAAGGAATGGATCCTCGTGCATTGATCGTTGTTCCTACCAGAGAGTTGGTTTTGCAGGTTTGCGAAACCATTGAGCTGTTAACTCCATACATGGATATTCGTACATTGGGCGTTTACGGTGGTGTAAATATCAATACTCAGAAAGAAAAGGTTTATGAAGGTGTAGATATTTTGGTTGCAACTCCTGGTCGTTTGATGGACATCTACATGACAAGAGTTTTGAAAATGTCTCAAGTTAGAACTTTGGTGATTGATGAAGCGGATAAGATGATGGATCTTGGATTTATGCCTCAATTGAATGCCATCTTTGATATCTTGCCAGAAAAACATCAAAACCTATTGTTCTCAGCAACTTTCTCGGATACAGTGGCAAAAATGTCTGATGATTTCTTGTTCTTACCAGAAAGAATCGAAGTTGCTCCGCAGGCAACAACCGTAAAGAATATTCATCAAATTCAATATCGTGTTCCTAATATTTTGAGTAAGGTAAACTTGTTAAAATACCTTTTAGAAGACAAAGAGGAATTCAACAAAGTGATGGTTTTTACCGAAACCAAGAAAAATGCTGACAGGATTGTTGACAGGTTAGAAGATATTTTAGGAGAAGAACTAAGTGTGATTCACTCCAATAAAGCTCAAAATACTCGTATCAATGCCTTGAATGCTTTTAAAGAAGGTAGAGCAAGAGTGATGGTTTCTTCGGATGTTGCAGCTCGTGGTATCGATATTGAAGATGTAAGTCATGTAATCAACTTTGATATTCCTACCAACTATGTAGAGTATGTTCACCGTGTGGGTAGAACAGGTCGTGCGGAGAAAGAAGGTACGGCAATAAGCTTTGTAAACGAAGGCGAAGAGGAATTGATGGAAAAAATCGAGGATTTGATCCGCAAGCCTGTTTCTCTAGAATCTGTTCCTTTGGATGTTGAGATCACTTCGCAACTTTTGGAAGATGAGAAAAAGCAAACTAGAAATATCAAGGTAAAAAATACGATAAGACGTGATACCGGAGCCTTCCATCAGAAAAAAGCCAAGAACATGAAAACGCCTTCAGGTTCGAAAGGCCGACAAAAACAATTGGAAGCTCAAAAGAGAAATCAGAAAAAAAGAAATAAGTTGAAAAAGAAATAACAGAAGCTCCGTTTGGGGCTTTTTCTTTTGTATTCATTGACTGACGCTGATTTTTATGATAGGGAACGAGCTGTGCAATCCTCTTACTTGTAAATAGCAGTTTATTAATTTGAATTAGACTTTACAGATTAACACTGATCGCTTAAACATCATGGTAAAATCAGCGTTAATCTAGACAGCATTTCAACATTTATGATTTAACTCAATTACAACATATAATGTTCGCAGGCTACAAGCCAAATCATAAATAATCATGACAATCTGCGTCTAGAAAGCACAAAAAAGCCGAACTAAAAGTCCGGCTTTCAATATATTTATCGAATGATAAAATTACTTGATCATTTGAACGCTACGCTTCACGAATTTAGCAAGCTCCTCACCTTTTAGCATGTTGTTGGCCAACAATGCAAGATCAATCAATTGTTTTACCAATTGGTTGTCTTTACCAAACTCTTTCAACAAGCCTTCTTTCTCAGCATTCACTTCAGTAATTTGCTTCTGAACATCAGCCATTTTATCTTTTTCCTCCTGAGGAACTTCTTCTTCTTTCTTGTCTTTCTTTAAAGCTTCCAAAGCATCTCTCTCTTCGAAAAGTGGAGTCAATTTCGCTGAAACTTCCGTAAGCTTATCGCTTAGCTTCGCATCTTTATCTTTCAAAATGGTTCCTACCAAATCGTGATCGGTATTTACAACCAAATTGTAAGAGTCAGGCATTTCACCATAGAATCCCATTCCAGCATTCATGGCAGCCATATCTTTCATACGACGCATAAACTCTGCCTGAGTAATCATTAAAGGTTGTGCTTCCTCTCCTAACGATTCAAAAGTTACCATATAGTTCACACCTTCGGTTGGCAATTGCGAGTTGAATACAGGAATCAAATCAGTTTTTTCTTCTTCTGATAATTTCGATTCTTTTACTTCATCTTTTTGGATCAACTTGTCAACTACATCAGAGTCTACACGAACATATTTCTTGTTGGTTTCTTTTTGCTCCAAATGGTTGATGATGTGATTATCCAACTGGCTATCCATCAACAACACATCATATCCTTTAGCTTTAGCAGCCTCAACATATGAGAACTGAGCATCCATATCGGTAGCATAAAGGTTAATGATATTGTTGTCTTTATCAGTTTGATTTTCCTTGATGATTGCTTCGTACTCTTCCAAAGTGAAATACTTTCCTTCGGTATTCTTGATCAAGAAGAATTTCTTCGCTCTATCGAAAAATTTCTCTTCAGTCAACATACCGTACTGAACGAATAAACGAAGATCATCCCATTTGTTTTCAAACTCAGTACGATCTTTCTTGAAAATATCCATTAAGCTATCAGCCACTTTTTTGGTAATGTGATTCGAAATTTTCTTCACATTTCCATCAGACTGTAAGTATGAACGAGATACGTTCAATGGAATATCTGGCGAATCGATTACACCGTGTAGTAAGGTCAAGAATTCAGGAACAATTCCTTCCACTGAATCAGTAACAAAAACCTGGTTACAGTACAACTGAATTTTGTTCTTTTGAATCTCTACGCTATTCTTAATTTTTGGGAAATATAGAATACCTGTTAGGTTGAAAGGATAATCAACATTTAGGTGAATGTGGAACAATGGATCCTCGCCCATTGGGTATAACTGACGATAGAAACTGCTGTAATCTTCTTCTTTCAAATCAGCAGGCTTCTTGGTCCATGCAGGATTTGTATCGTTGATTACATTATCTTCGTTTGTTTCTTCTTCCTTACCATCTTTCCACTCTTTCTTTTTACCAAAAGCAATCTCAATAGGTAAGAATTTACAATACTTGTTCAACAATTCCTGAATGCGGCTTTCTTCCAAGAAACCTTTCTCCTCTTCAGAAATGTGCATTACAATATCAGTACCTCTTTCTGTCTTCTCAACTTCTTCCAAAGTATACTCTGGATTCCCTTCACAACTCCACTTTACGGCTTTCGCACCTTCTTTGTGCGAAAGAGTTACGATATCAACCTTATCTGATACCATAAATGAAGAATAGAAGCCTAAACCGAAGTGACCAATGATTGCATTCGCTTGATCTTTGTATTTATCAAGGAATTCCTCAGCACCCGAGAATGCAATCTGGTTGATGTACTTTTCAATCTCCTCCTGAGTCATACCAATACCTTTATCAGAAATGGTAATGGTTTTAGCTTCTTTATCAATGTTCACACGAACAGTTAGGTCACCCAATTCTCCTTTGAATTCGCCAGTTGAAGCTAAAGTTTTCAACTTTTGAGTTGCATCCACTGCATTTGACACAATCTCTCTCAAAAAGATATCATGATCTGAATACAAGAATTTTTTAATAATCGGAAACAGATCGTTACTGGTAACACCAATTTTTCCTGTTGACATAGTTATATTGTTTTTAAAGATTAATTTTAAATTTTACTCTTGCCTTTGGTCAAAGCCTGTGCCATTACAATAATTATGACATTAAGACAGGAAAGGTGAAAAAAGTGCAGAATTCTGTCAGCTTTGCCTAATAAAAACGTGCAAAAACTTCATTTTTTCTAAGATCATCTAAAATTCATGATTGACTTTTATGAATTAAATAGTCAAACATATATTTCGGTACGCTGTACCTCTTTCCATAATATTTTCTGATGGCTACAAATATTTTCGGTGCTCTGCACCATACAAAAATTCAATTAAAAAAGATAAAATAAGCAGCTTAGCTGCGCAATATTTGTAGCATTATTAACCTGAAAGTGTATTTGTGCGGAGCTCCAAAATCTATTATTTATTTCAATATCATCAATTCACCAAGCTGTTAAAAAAACATAAAACTTATTAAATCGTTTAATAAAAAAACATACTTTTCATAAATTCACACTTTTCAATACAAATCCTATTGTTCACAATACAACAATTGAATATGTAACAAAAATAAATACTAAGCCGTCACACACTTATTAAACAAAGCCAAACATGACAAAAATTTACACTATCATTCTCTTCTTCCTGATTTCTTTATCGGGATATGCACAGAAAATTAGCGGTAAGATCACAGATTTAGAAGGAAAACCCATTCCATTTGCAAACATCTACATCAAGGAATTGGCAACTGGAACCACTTCAAATATTGATGGGGAGTATTATATGGATCTTGCAAAAGGAACATGGAATTTACATTACAGATACCTCGGATATCAGACCAAAGAAGTTGTGGTTAACATGACAGAAAACGACCTGAACATGGACGTTGCCTTGGCTCCTCAAACCTACCAGCTAAAAGAGGTTAAGGTGTTGGCCAGCGGTGAAGATCCTGCTTACTATGTAATGCGCAAAGCCATTGCAATGGGCGATTATTACACCAAGCAGGTTAGCCAATACAACAATATGGTTTACCTAAAAGGATCGGGGAAAGTAACCAGCGTACCCAGATTATTTAAAAAGAAACTGGCAGAAGAAGGCATTACCGCAGGAAAAACTTTCGTAACCGAAAACATTTCAAAAATTCACTTCGAATTGCCTGATAAGGTAAAGGAAGAGGTTATCTCGATACGTTCATCTGGTTTGGGTGAGCAAGCCGATCCTATGCAGTTTATTACTGCCAACTTGTACAATACCAAAGATGACGGATTCATCTCTCCGCTCGATAAAACTGCTTTTGCAGTGTACCGTTTCGAGCTTGAATCGGTTTTTGAAGATCAAGGGAGAATGATCAACAAAATTAAGGTAACACCCAAAAGAAAAGGGAAAGATTTGTTTCGCGGTTACATCAATATTGCCGAAAACTACTGGAACATTCACTCTGCCGATTTAAAATTGAATTTACCAATGACCGATGTACACATGCACCAATTGTATGCTCCGGTAAAAGAAGAGGTTTGGATGCCGGTAAGTTTCGATTTCAACATCAAATTTAAAGGCATGGGTTTCGGATTGGAAGGCATGTATGTAGCCTCTATTAAAGATTACCAGATTACTTTGAATCCCGATTTGGATCATGATTACCTGAAGAAACTCGACATCTCTAAAAAACAAGAAGAAGCACAAGTGGCAGAATTGGGTAATCAGGAATCGAAAGTGTTATCGGTAAAAGAACAAAAGCGCAAGAAAGAAATTCAAACGCTTCTGGAAAAGGATGACATGAGCAATTCCGAAATGCGCAAATTGGCTCGCCTAATGGAAAAGGACACCGAAAAACCCAAAAAGGAAAAGGTGCGAGAGCCATTGGAAATCAAAATTGAAAAAGTAAAAATGGCCAAGGATGCCAAAGACAAAGACTCTTTGTATTGGGCAGAGATGCGTCCTATTCCTCTATCGGAAGATGAGAAAATCAGTTTCGAGAAAAAGGACTCCATGGAAATTGTTCGCAATACTCCGGAGTACAAGGATTCAGTGCGTATGGCCAATCGCAAATTTAAATTCAATCACCTGCTTTTTGGTAAAACCTACAAATACAAGGAATCGAACTCAAATTTCACCACACCAGGATTATTAAGTTTTGATAAAGTATCGTACAATACTGTTCAGGGATTTACCTTTAATGCTCCTTTTCGATATACAAAATCCGACACTTTGGGTCATTACTTCACTTTAAGTCCGGAATTCACCTATGCATTTTCAAGGGAACATCTCGATTATTCCTTAAGCACATATTATCGTTACAACGGATTAAAACGATCGTACATTGGTTTTGGCTTGGGAAGCAAAGCAGTCGATTTTAATGGAAAAACAGGTATCGATCCACTTCTGAATGCCATGAGTTCATTGTATTTTAAGGACAATTACATGAAACTGTATGATAAAAACTATATCAACATTTGGCACAATGCCGATTTGGCAAATGGTTTAAGATTATCTGCCAGTGTTGAATATGCAAATCGAAAGCAGTTGTACAATAACAACTCATGGTACATTTCCGATCCTGATGATAATGAATATACCATCAACATCCCTGAAGGAGTTGATCCTTTATTGGTGCAAGACAACAAGGCATTTAGTGTTGAAGCAAAATTGGAATACACGCCACGACATAGATATTCTATCGAAAAAGGTGTGAAACGAATGACCTGGTATCACAATCAACCAACATTCGGCTTAAGATACAAACAAGCCATTAAAGATGTTTTCGATTCGGAAGCCGATTACTCCTTGCTCGAAGCCTCGATTAGACAAGAGTTTGAAACCGGATTTAATGATAGAATATCCTATAACGTGAAAGCCGGAACCTTTCTAACTAGTGACAACATGCACTTTTCGGATTTTAAACACTTTAATACCAGCAAGCCTACTGTAATGTTGGGTGGTGGTTTAAACACTTTCCGTTTGTTGGATTACTATCAGCACTCAACCACCGAAGATTATCTTGAGGCTCACCTGCAATATGAGTCTGACCGATTCTTACTGAAACGTTTGCCAATTTTGAACAATTCATTGGCCATTCAGGAAAGAGTTTTTGCCAACTATCTAACTCACGAAAACAAGAAAAACTATTGGGAAGTGGGTTACGGATTATCACAAATCTTCCTTTTCATGGATGTTGAAGTCGTTTGGAGTTTTGATGGCAAGCATCACAGAGATACAGGTGTGAAATTGAAATTTAATTTTTAAAATTTTTCCAAAATATCATTAATATAAACCTGTCAGGATTACAAATTCTGGCAGGTTTTCTTTTATGCCACACCGTACAGACGTAGCATGCTACGTCTCTACCCAAATAACAAATTGCCAACAGATTTTCCTTTTCACTATCTGTCGAGAGCTCTTTTCCATTGAAATTTTCCCCTCCCCGATCATCGAGAGCATTTTGTCAGTAAAATTCTGAGTTTTTCGTTTGTCGAGAGCGTTTTGTCCGTTGGATTTTTGCAACTCTGAACGTCGAGAGCATTTTGTCAGGTGAAATTTGAAAACTTTTATCGTTGAGGGTATTTTGACAAAAGAATTATGCTCTCCCTCAAACTAAAGTTCGTTTTGCCAAGAACATTCATCTCTCAACATAAAAAACCAATTAAAGTACAATTATTTTCCATCAAATCAAGCTGTCAAATGTGCCAAGTTTGCTAAAATATTAAAATCAGTATTTTCATACTGATTAATTTTTACAATTCAATTTACTTTCATAATTTAGATTTACCCAATAATACAAAACCTTATATCACAAACCAAAACATTGAATTATGGAAATAAAAATCCTAAGCAGATGCGATGCAGACGAAGCAAAGCATATTGCAACCAACTCTCTCACTCTTTTGGGAGAACTCGATTTGAGCACCAATGCTTATTTATCAGACCTAAAAACGAAACTGAGTACTGAAACCAACACCTTATCAGGTGCATTAAGCATTGAACGAAAGCATGAGTACACCACAGAATTGGCTGATTTAGATCGCAATTTTGATGACAGGGTAATTTGTGTGAAAAAATTTATTGAAGCCAACACCTACTCTTCCGACGAAACCATAGCTAAAAATGCCGAGAAAGCTTTAGACAAACTGGCTAGTTACGATCCTACTTTCTACAAATTGGGTTACGAAAAAGAGTTGGCTCGTGCTTTTTCACTAGTAGAAGAATACGAAAAGCCTGATATGAAACCTGTGGTAGATTCCTTGGTAGGGGTTGCGGCTCCATTGGCAGAATTAAAAGCGGTTGCTACCGAGTTAAATACGCTTTACCTAAAGAACCAAGACATACAAGCCTTAAAGGAAGATACCATTCCTTCGAGCATTCAGAAAAAAGTGGTGATCGATATTTTTAACAACGAACTATTGCCTTACCTAATGGTGATGGCAAAAGTTCAAACTGATGAGTTTGACGAAGTTTATGCAAAAATTACTCACTACATCGAAACCATCAACACAAAAATAAGGACTCGTAGAAACCGACCTGCTTCAGAAGAAGAAGGAAACAGCGAGGCGGAATAAGTCATAAGTATTTAATTAATTGGGTAGAGACAAGGCTGTAAGGCCTTGTTTCGTTTTTTTAATTATTAACACATAAATCAAAAAGAAATGGCGCTAATAAGTAAATCAGATTTAGTCTACACGGACTATTCTTGGACTGTCTATAGAGACGACAATCCGAAAATTACGGGTAATCCAGACAACACTCTTCTTAATCGAAAAGAAGGATATGAAGTTCTTTATTTTATTAACAAGTTTGCAGATATTTATTCTCTTAAGAATAAATCAAGTGCAAATAAAATTGAAAAAATGATACGAGAAGATGTTCCAACTTCAATTAGAAGTCAAGATAAAATTAAAGATTGGATTAAAAATAATTGGTAAAACAGTATGTTTCAAAAATAGAGACAGGTATATTAATCCTGTCTCTTTACTCTCTATTATATTAAAAACTTACATTTTATGAATTTACCTCAACTCTTATGAAACACATAATCGTTTGCCTTACCCTGATACTATTTAGTAACTTAATGTATTCTCAAGGAAACTCTCCAACAAAAGAAGAAACTATTTTGTGGATTAATAAAAAAATAAGGGAGATTTCACCTAATAGCGAACAATTAAAATGTATATATAAATTCGAAGTCGAAAATTCTAACCTAACAATATCATGGGACTTCAAATTAAAAAATGAAGAACCAATCTTTTACACCACTAAACTTGATTTAAAAAGATTAAATGTTGATATAACAAGTAAGGATCAAATCCAGCTATTGAATTTTAGTTACCAAGATCAAAAACCTATCAAAGTTATCCTTATTGGGAATAATGTAAATGATAATGGCATGGGAGTTCAAAATCGTGAAATATTAAGCCTAGCTTTCCATGAAGAATCATTAAATGATGATTTAGCAAAGAGAATTTTAAAAGCCTTTAATCATTTAATTGAATTATTTGGAGGGAGAAATATTGAAAACTTATTTTAGAATTGAATCATTTTCAAAATGCCACTTTATAAACTAACAGAAGAATCTAAAAAGGAATACGCAAAAAAGTATTTAGAAAATCTAGAATATTGGTTAAGAAGGGTTATCGATCAACAATTATCAGCTGATTTTGGTAATGATTTTATTAACTATCAATCTCCTGTAGGTCATTTCTTAATAAAAAAGGAGATACGAGATAGCATAAACTCAAGGTTTCAAAAACATCCAGAAAGGTTTAGTAGAATAATAGATGCATCTCTTCTCGAACATTTAATCTATATCATTTGTAAAGAGGATTTATATCAAAAATATTTTCGCCCATTTTTTGAATCTAATTATCCATTAGGAAGAATTCAATTAAAGAATACATTAGAAGATCTCAGCGAAATAAGAAACCGCCTATATCATATCAATCCTATTTCGATTCGTCATTTAGAAAAAGTAATCTGTTACAGTAATGATATCATTGAATCCATAAAAATACAATACAGTAACATGAATCAAGAGAAAAAATTTAATGTACCGACAATTCTATCTTATTCTGATTCGTTAGGACAACACTTTCTTCGTGAAAATATTGATTGGGCAACCAATTGTTTAATAATTAATAATAGAGGATTCGATATTTATTGTAATGATACTGTAAGTCTACAAATTGAGGTAGATCCTTCATTTCATGAAAATGAATATGATCTAATTTGGAAATTTGATGACATGGAGGTTAAAAATCAAAAAAATATTGAGATCAATTTCGAAGCAAAGCATGTAGGTGAATTAAAATCAGTAGTGGTAAAAATAATTTCGAAGAATGAGTGGCACAAACTAAATGGATGTGATGACTGTTTAGCTATTCAATTTACTATTTTACCTCCAAAATAAACCTGTAAAGATTCGAAATCAAAATAAATCTTAATCAACATAAACCCATGAAATTAAAAGCAGCTTTCACTCTTAAAAGGCATATGGAAGATTTCATATTAAAAAAACTATATGAAGAAACACAGGATTTACGCGAGTTACCTAATTCTATAAAAAGAGAAATTATTAAGCACAAAATTAATGAATATAGTAACGAATTGAGAGGATTATCTCCAATAATTGAAGCGTATTTTGCCGATGACGTAGCTTTAAACATGAACTTTTCAAGTTCAGAATTAAATTTAATTATTGATGAAGCTGTCAGTTACGTGCAATTCGAACTTCTTGAAATGACTTCTAAATGAAAATCGCCATTGATTGGAATCGCAGGTTTATCGCATCGCATCGCATGTTAAATTATATTTATAAACCTGTCAGGACTTATATTGACTACCGTACAGACGTAGCATGCTACGTCTCTACTACCAAAACAAAAAAGGGCCTTTGCTAATAGCAAAAACCCTTTGTGTTCCTTTGTGAAAACCTTTTTTACCCTTTGTGGTAAATTTTCCTTTAGTTTTAAAATATTGATACCCTCACTTGAAGTGAGAGCATCAAACAGCTTTAAGATTCCTTCAAATTAGTTTACATGTGGCAAGAAAGAATACTTTTCACTGTACTCTAACATTTGTTCCATAAAGTCCATAGGATAGGATATCTCCACATCAACAATCTCATCATTTTCAATAATTGGATGATAATCAGGATTGATGAAACCAGCATAAGCCGCAAGATTCAATTTTTCGAATCGCTCTTTCACCTCTTTATGTAGATCCTCATCCACCTTAACACCATAATTCTCAACCAAAGCTTTTCCTGCTTCAAGATCTCCTACTGATTTTATTCTTTGTACTTCGGCAAGCAATTCTCCAAATAGCCCCCTCAGTTTTTCGTAATCCTTCACCACAAAGAAAGTTTTGTCTTCCTTCTTCACTTTCTCAATTGCATTGTCACCTCTTTCAAATACCCATTTTGCAATCAACTGTCTGTTTCGCATGTGCGATTCCTCAATATCCTTACCCAATTCTATACGGGTAAGTTGAGTCAATAATCCGTTACGGATGTATCCATCGTACTCTGCTTTTGCAACATCCAGACTTGGCATCAATCCAATTTCAACCATTTTCGGATCCATCATATAGTACAGTGCAAACAAATCAGCTCTTGCCTCTTCCAATGTAGAATGGTAGTTTTTCAAAGCATCCATACCCACGCCTGACAACAATTGTCCCGATCCATGCCCCAAACATTCATGCAAATCGGTATGCAGATTTCCACCTAAATAGCCATGCTCTTTCGCTCTTGCAACTTCCTCATCGCTATAAGCAAACTCTTCCAACATTCCACTTTTCAGCGATGATTGATGATAGGCATGTGTAATGTTATCGATGGTTACAGATTTACTTCCGTGCTCTTTTCTTATCCATTCGGCATTTGGCAAGTTAATTCCAATAGGCGTAGCCGGATGACAATCGCCTCCTAACATGGCTACTGTAATTACTTTGGCACTCACACCTTTTACCTCATCCTTTTTAAATCTATCATCAACCGGCGAATTATCCTCGAACCATTGTGCATTATCCGAGATAATTTCTGTGCGTTTGGTAGCCTCAACATCCTTAAAGTTCACAACCGATTCCCAGCTTGCTTTAAAGGCTAGTGCATCGCCGTAAACCTCAATAAATCCGTTTACCACATCTACATGAGCATCCAAATCCTTCACCCAAAGAATAGAATATTCGTCGAATGTTTTTAAATCGCCTGTTCTATAAAAATCAACCAATTTTATTAATGATTCCTTCTGAAGATCACTATCCGCAACTTCTATCGCTTTCTCTAACCAGAAAACTACTTTCTCAATTGCAGAAGAATACATTCCTCCAATCTTCCAGATTTTTTCAATTAATTGGCCATTCTCTTTGGTCAGCTTCGAATTTAAACCAATGGACAGAGGTCTCTCAGCATCACCCTTATCAGCATTAGAGTAGAATTCTTCTACCTCTTTTTGCGTGACTCCTTCGTAGTAATTGTTCGCCGAATCGGCAATTAAATCCAAATCAGGATTTAAAACAACTCTTTTTGCCTCAGTGTTTTCCTCAAAAATTACCGGCACCAATTGATTCATTAAATCTATTATCTCTTCTTTTTCGCCTAATGGCAATAAATCAGGATTGGTATTGGCTAATAAATCTCCAAAATATTCCTCATCGAAATCTGGCAGAAACTTATCCATCGAATAATGATGGTGAATTCCATTGGAGAACCACACTCTTTTTGTGTAAACCAAAAAGTTCTTAAAATCTTCCGACTCTCTATCTCCATAGAATGATTTTACAATGGCTTCTAAAGTTCTTCTAATTCTTAAATTGTACTTGTTATTCTGATCGAATAGAATATCACGTCCACACCTTGCTGCTTCAGCCAAAAAGTAAATCAGCTTTTTTTGCTGCAAACTCAAATCTCCAAAGCCTGGTACCTGATATCTTAATATTTTAACATCGGCAAATTGCTCCGTCTGATATTTAAATGTATCGCTCATTAATTATACCTTTTTTATAAATAGATTTTCTTAACGGTATTACTTGTTTCTTACATCCACATCTTCCTGTAGAATCCAAATTCCCTTTTTCAACAGTAAAGCATCGTGTGTAAAATCCGGACCGTAATATTCAAATTGGTTTGCGAATTGAGGCTTGGAAGGCGACAGATGATCGAACACCAATCTCTTTTCTTTTTCCTGGTAATTGATACTCATTCGTGCTTGCTTTGCGTATTCGAAAACCACACGATTCAGTTGTTTTCCCCTCCAGGCAATTACGGGCTTTCCAAACTTTATCCCCGATTTTTCAAAACTCAACACTTCTATCAGTTTCTTATTGGTTGAAACATTGTTTCCATCCCACCCCAATAGCAAATAGCTTGCTCCACCTTTCGATTTGAATGGGATAATCTGATAATACAAAGCTCCCGGCCAATTTTCCGGCAGATATCTTGAGAACATATCTGCCTCCGTTTTATCGGAAAGAAGCTTCACCTTTATTTTAGATTTCTCCTTGTATTGAAGTATTCCAAAATACTTATAACTTCCATCGGAGAGCACACAATTCCAATTGTAAATTCTAAATCTAAGATCTGGCGATGTAATTTTTCCAATCCGGTTAAGTTTGGAAAAAGCATAATCAAAACTTTCCTTTTGGGGTAATACGCGCAGAAAGGAATCTTCAATTTTCTTACAGATTACAAGTTTTATCGAATCATTGTCAGCTTGCACCAGCTGTTCAAAATCACCTGCAATTTCCTTCTCAACTTCCAATAATTGTGCATTGGCACCGAGGTTCATGCACAAAAGAATAATTACAACTCCAATAAATCTCATGCCTGTTTTTTTACTTTATCCATTGCCTGAATCAAAAGATTAGAAGCGTGACGAATTTCCTCATCGGTAATATTCAACGGAGGAGCAATCCGGTAAGCATCATCACAGAAAAGGAAAGCATCCATTACAACTCCCAGCTCATGTGCTTCTTTCATTATCTCCAACATGATTTCTTTCGACTCTACAATAACTGCCACAAAAAGTCCCAGTTGACGGAACCCTTTCACCAAAGGATGATCTTTTAGAAGCTCCACAAACAACTCTCCTTTGCGCTGAACATCATCAACAATATTTTCTTCCAAAAGAACCTCTAATGAAGCTTTGGCAGCTGCACAACAAACCGGATGACCTCCAAAAGTTGTGATGTGTCCTAACATTGGATTGGTTTTGAAGGAATCCAAAATTTTCTTGTCAGAAATAAAAGCACCAACTGGCATTCCACCACCCATTGCTTTTGCCAAACACAAAATATCAGGCACAACATCGAAATGTTCGAATGCAAATAATTTTCCAGTTCGTCCAAAACCCATTTGTACCTCATCAAAAATCAGCAAAGCTCCTTTCTCAGTACAACGGGCTCTCAATGCCTGAATGTATTCTTTCGAAGGAATAATCATTCCACCTTCCGATTGTATTGGTTCCAGAATTACGCAAGCCGTTTTCTCGGTAATTTGTTTCAAATCACCTTGGTTTCCGAACTCAATCATTCTTACATCTGGCAGCAATGGACGAAATGAATTTTTCATTTCCTCATCGCAAAGCACACTTAATGCTCCATGTGTGCTGCCATGATATGCTCTTGTAAAGTGAATAATTTCGGTTCTGCCAGTATATCTTTTGGCTAATTTAAGTGCACCTTCATTGGCTTCACTTCCTGAGTTCACGAAGTAAACTGAATTTAAGCTTTCCGGAAGATTATCGGATAATAATTTGGCAAGTTGAACCTGCGGAGTTTCTATAAATTCACCATACACCATCAAGTGCATGTATTTATCTACCTGGTCTTTTATGGCTTGCTTTACCCTTGGATGGCCATGTCCCAGGTTACTAACAGAAACGCCCGAAACGAGATCCAAATATGGTTTCCCGTTCGGGTCGTACATATATATACCTTCTGCTCTTTCTATTTCCAATGCGATTGGAAAATCAGAAGTTGTAGCTACGTGTTGTAGAAATAATTGTCTATTGGTAATCATATACAGAATTTTTATTGAATACAAAATTCAAAAAAATCCTGCGATAAAGAAAACTATCGAGTCATTAAATTAATATCACCCATTAATTTATCGCGATACGATTTTCCAATTGGAATTGATTTTGGTCCTCCATCGGTATCAATTATCACTGAATTATCCTCAATCATTTCAATCTTACTTAGATTTACAATGTAAGAACGATGTATTCTTGAGAAACGTGCTGCTGGCATTTTTTCTTCAATAGCCTTCATTGTAAAGTGAATGGTATACTTTTCTTGATAGGTATTCACCACAACATAATTCTCCAATGCCTCAATCCAAAGAATATCATCGTAATTTAAACGAACCAGCGATGAGTTGCTCTTAATAAAGATCTCGTTCTTATCCTGAATAAATCCTTCGCTATTTTTATAACGCTTATTTGCCTTATTAGCTGCTTTAAAAAATCTACTGTAACTAATCGGTTTTAGTAAGTAATCTGTTACATCATACTCAAAAGCTTCAAGAGCATATTGCTCTTTTGAAGAAATAATAATAATCTGAGGAGTTGTGTTAAGGCTATTCAGAAATTCCATTCCACTCATTTCCGGCATTTCAATATCTAAAAAGATTAAGTCTACAGGCTCATTCTTTTTAATATTATTAATCGCATCAATAGCACTTGGATAGGATGCTCCAAATGTAAGGAAATCGGTTCTCTCAATATAACTCTCTACAACTTTTCTAGAAAGCTTATCATCGTCAATTACAACACAATTCATATAGTGGTATTATTTAAATGTCAGGAATTAGCGAATAAATTTTATTTATC
Organism: Marinifilum sp. D714; assembly: GCF_030851345.1. GTDB lineage: Bacteria > Bacteroidota > Bacteroidia > Bacteroidales > Marinifilaceae > Marinifilum. Next base: position 103,960 of record NZ_JALPNU010000007.1, on the reverse strand, counting down.
TATTCTAATAATGTCTTCATCAAAAATAATAATCTTTTTACCATTTCCGAAATATTTAATGAAAATATTAAAGGTCTAGATACATACCCATTAAAGTCTTCTAAATATTATCATTTTCAATCAATTCCCCAACGTCTGAATTGCTCTTCTAACAATTTATCTCCTCTTTTAACTGATTTTTTTAGCCACTCTAATTTAAGCTCTAAGCTTTCTTGTTCCGATAACTGCCATTTTACGTCAGTTCTGCGCACTTCTGTCGCCAAATGATTTAACACAAGGGCTGCTGAAACCGAAATATTAAAACTCTCTGTAAAGCCATACATTGGGATTTTAACAAACTCATCAGCGTGATCCATTACAACATCTGATAATCCTGTTAGTTCTGTTCCAAAAAAAAATGCGGATTTACCCTTCGACAAATCAAAATCTGGTAAAAGAACATCATTGGTATGAGGTGTTGTAGCAACAATTCTATAGCCTTTTTCTTTCAAAGAATTTATAGTATCAAGCGTATTCTCATCCTTTTCATTATACCGATGTAAATCTACCCATTTTGAAGATCCCATAACAACATCAGGGTTTAAAGTGTATTCATTTGAGTTTTCGATTACATGCAAATCCTGAATACCAAAACAATCGCAGGATCGAATTACAGCACTTGCATTTTGCGGCTGAAAAATATTTTCCAATGCCACGGTAATATATCTTGTGCGGTTGCCTACATTTTCATTTATCAGATTTATGCGTTTTTCTGTTGCAAATTCTTCAAGAAATTGAATTGATCTGATCAGTACATCTTTTTCCATCTTTAAAATTTGTGGTATAAAAAAAGGAGGTAATTTCTACCCCCCTAATTTCTTATGACTTACAATATATTTATTGTACTGAGTCTGCTAATTCTGAACCAGCCTTAAATTTAATAACCTTTTTTGCAGGGATATTGATTGGCTTACCAGTTTGTGGGTTTCTACCAGTTCTAGCGTCACGCTTAGATACAGAGAATGAACCGAATCCAACAAGGGCTACTCTATCATCACCTTTTAATGCTTCAGTAGTAGTTTCAATAAAAGCGTCTAATGCTTTTTTAGAATCAGCTTTAGTTAAACCAGCCTTGCTAGCAATTGCATCAATTAATTGAGCTTTGTTCATAACTTTATAAAATTTTAGGGTTAAAAAATGCTTTTAAATTTGATTTATATACAAATATAAAGGATTTCTGGACGTTTGCAAATTTCAATTACGAAAAAACAAGAAAATTCATCTTTTAAAAATAAAAACATAATAAAGGAACTATTTTTTTACAACTGCACTGAATATGAAACACACAGCAGTAATTATAAAATCATAAAACTATTCATCCTCGATTTTAGTTTAACCAAATTCTATTTACGAAAAGCTTTTTCAAAAATCAATCATTTAAACTAGATCTACAACACACCTATCCTTAAGCCCTTATCTTCTGAAAGATAAGATAAATTCACAATCGTTGATTATTTTCCCTAACATCTATAAACACCTTATCACCAAGCTATTTAAATACAAAAAAACCAAGCCTTTGGGCCTGGTTTAATCATATCATTTTTTATCTCAATAGATAATTTTTTAACGCATGATATTCTTTTCCGATAACAACGCATTTTTTTTCTTTTTTTAAACATTCTTGCAAGTAATTGGGTATTCTCACCTCTATTTCAATTACATCTTCAACAATGTCTTTAAACTTAGCAGGATGTGCTGTTTCTAAAAATATCCCAACTTGTTTTCCTCTATTAAGGTATTTGTTAAGTCCCAAATAGCCAACCGCACCATGTGGATCTAAAACATACGACTCACGCTCATAAACTTCTTTCATAACAGCTTTGGTTTCTTCATCAGAATACCAAGCTCCTTTTAAATCTTTAATCACATCAGAGTATTTCTCTTTATAAATCTCCATCATTCGCGAGAAATTACTAGGAGTTCCAACATCCATGGCATTAGAAATGGTTTGAACTGATGGTTTAGGCTCATATTTTCCGCTATCTAAATAGTCTGGCACAATCTTGTTTCTATTTGCAGCTGCAACAAATTTATGAATTGGCAATCCCATTTGCTTTGCCAACAGCCCTCCTGTAAGATTACCGTAATTTCCACTAGGCACAGAAACAATTACCTCCTTGTTTTTCTCTTGCAATTGAGCCCACGCATAAAAATAATAGAAACTTTGAGGCAACAGACGAGCAATATTAATGGAGTTGGCAGAAGTTAGTTTGTATTTTGTATCCAATTCGTCATCTGCGAAAGCTTCCTTAACCAAAGCCTGGCAATCGTCAAATGTTCCTTCCACTTCTAGAGCTGTTATGTTTTGCCCCATAGTGGTAAGCTGCTGCTCCTGAATATGACTTACCTTTCCCTTCGGATAAAGAATAATCACATTCACACCCTCAACTCCCAAAAATCCATTGGCAACGGCACTTCCTGTATCACCTGAAGTGGCAACCAGTATGGTAAGCTCTTTTTTACTCTCTTTTGCAAAAGCACTTAAACATCGACTCATAAAACGTGCTCCAACATCCTTAAATGCACAAGTTGGACCATGAAATAACTCTAAGCCATACACTCCTTCTTCTACCTTAACCAAAGGAATCGGAAAACTGAATACTTCTTCACAAATATTCTTGAGTAGCTTTTCATCTATATCTTCATCCACAAAATGCCTAGCCACTTCAAATCCTATTTCTGCGAGACTTTTATTAGGCAAATCTTGAAAAAACCGATCGCTCAGTTTTGGAATATCAACAGGAAAAAACAGACCTTTATCGGGAGCTAATCCTTTTATTACAGCCTCTTTAAAACTGTATCGCAATTCTTTATTATTGGTACTGAAATACTTCATTATTATTCAATGTTTTTCTGATTATAAGATTTTAACTCCTCCCTCACTCACTTTTGACACATAAATCTTATAGTCCAATTCTGTTCTTCTGAATACAGTATCCATAGCTCCAGCAATTACATCTGCTGTTTCTTTTCCATTTGCCAAAGCAAATACCGATGGTCCCGAACCAGAAATACTACAACCCAAAGCTCCTGATTCCATTACTGATAGTTTCAGTTCATCAAACTCAGGAATCAAAACTTTCCTTTGTGGTTCAACAATATGATCTTCCAACGATCGACCTATTAACTCATAATTTGAAGTATAAAGACCTGACATTAGTCCAGCAACATTTCCCCACTGACGAATGGCCTTTTTCAAAGGAATTTCAGGAGAAAGAAGTTCTCTTGATTCTTTGGTTTTAATTTCAATTTGCGGATGTATCACCACACACCATAAATCTTTTGGTGGCTCAATATGAATCACATCCAATGGATTGTATCCTCGAATCAAACAAAAACCTCCCAGTGTAGCTGGTGCAACATTATCGGCATGAATATCACCTGATGCAACCTCTTCGCCTTTCATAGCAAAATCAACCAGCTGCATTCTCGAATAGGGTTTCCCCAATAATTCATTGGCTGCAACCACTGCTCCTGCCGCACTAGCTGCACTTGAACCGATACCACTTCCAGGTTTTATATTCTTTAAGATCTCAACATCAAATCCCTGATCACTTCCCAGATCATCCAATAATGCCTGAATGGCAACTCCTGCAACATTTTTCTTTGGGTCGGTTGGCAAGCTCTCATATCCATTTACTGGACTAATTCTGATCTTGTTTTCATTGTTCTTTTTAAGAATCATTTGGTCACCAATTCCATCAATGGCAAATCCCAATATATCGAAACCACACCCAACATTTGAAACACTTCCGGGTGCAAACACTTTAACTTCTTCTGACATCTCATTTATTTTTTTACTACTGTCTTCCATGCAATAGTTTACTGATTTACGATCCATCCTACCTCAATTAATTTCTGCTAACTCGTATAATATCACCAAAAATACCCGATGCCGTAACCTCAGCTCCAGCTCCAGCTCCTTTAATAATTAAAGGCTGATCGTCATACCATTTGGTGTTTAGCGAAATCACATTATCCTTACCATGAATATCGTAAAACGGATGATCAGGGCTTACTTCCTTCAAACTCACATTTGCTTTTCCATTTTTAAAGGAAGCGATATATCTAAATCGAACATTTTTCTCTTTCATTACTTCTCTCCAAGCTTCGAAATAATCATTATTGGCTTCCAAATCTTCCAATAGTTCATCGGCAGAATTTCCTTGCAGGCATGATTCTGGAATCATTGGTTGATGCTCCACCTCACTCTCTTCCAATTGGTAACCTGCTTCACGCGATAAAATCAGTAGCTTTCTCAGAACATCCATTCCACTCAAATCAATTTTAGGATCAGGTTCAGTAAATCCTTGCTCCATAGCCATTTTTACAGCTTCGAAAAAAGAGCGACCTTTGTTAAATTCGTTCATGATGAAATTTAAGCTACCCGAAACTACCGCATCAATCCCAACAATTTCATCACCTGTGTTTACCAAACTATTAATGGTACTAATTACTGGTAAACCGGCTCCAACATTACTTTCGAACATGAACTCGACATTGTGCTTTTTAGCTGTAGCTTTTATCTTACTATAATTGTCGTAATCAGATGATGCCGCAATTTTATTACAGGCCACAATTGCAACCGTAGAATTTAATATCTGCTCGTATACTTCGCTTACCTTTTCGCTTGCGGTGATATCAACAAAAATTCGATTTCTCAGGTTCGATTGATCCATTAGGCGAACAAACTCTTGCAAATCTGCTTGAACTCCATTCTTATTCAATTTGTCTTCCCAATTTTCCAGTAGCTTTTCATCTTCAGCAAAGTACATTTTTCTACTATTTGTAACAGCTCTAACAATTAACTGTAGCCCTTTTTCTTCCAGAAGATGTTCGTATTGATTTTTAATAAATTCGAGAAGCTTACCTCCCACATTACCAAGTCCGGCAATATAAAGGTTCACCTTTTTGTAGGTAGAATCGAAAAACTCTTCATGTATTACGTTCAGCACCTTTTTAATATCCTTGGTGCGAACCATGAATGTAAGGTTCATTTCATTTCCACCTTGAGCCATTGCGCGAATATTTACACCATTCTTGCCAAGAACGCTAAATACTTTGCCTGAAATACCTGGAGTGAATCCCATATCTTCACCAACAATGGCTACCACTGATAAATTCTCTTCCACTGCTGGTTCATTTACAAGATTCATATTGATCTCCATTTCGAATTCTTCACGCAACGCATCCACAGCCAACTCTGTATCATTTTTATGGATACCAACACTGATACTATGCTCCGATGATGCCTGGGTAATCAATACCACATTGATTTTACTATGCGCCAAACTTGTAAAAAATCGAGAGGCAAATCCGCTAATTCCCATAACTCCACTCCCCGAAAGGGTAAACAAGTTAGTATCGTTAACCGATGACAAACCACGAACAACAGAACGAACCTCCCCGGGAGTTTTGCTGATTAAAGTTCCCTCATCATCAGGTTCGAAAGTATTTTTAATTCTAACATCTATTTGATTCTGTACTACAGGAATTAAAGTAGGAGGATAAATCACTTTAGCTCCGAAATGCGACAATTCAATGGCTTCCTGAAATGACATTCTTTCAATAGGTAAAGCCTGAGAAACAAATCGAGGATCAGCAGTATACATACCGCTCACATCCGTCCAAATTTCCAATTCAGAACACCCCAAGCCTGCAGCTAGAATTGAAGCGGTATAATCCGAACCTCCTCTTCCAAGAAGCGTTATTTCTCCTTTTGCTCCAGAAGCCACAAATCCTGGAAACAATGCAACTTCAAATTCTTTTTCCTTTATTGATTCAAGATTTAGGTTGGTCTGTTTAGCATTTAAATAAACCCCTTTCCCATTTTGTGTTTTGATATACTCTCTGGAATCGAAATATGCTGTTTGTAATCCAGCATTGTTAAAGAATTCCGATAAAATTGCCGCAGACAACAACTCTCCCGAACCCAATATAACGCTACGAACTTTCTCCGAAATATCTTCCAACAAATAAACCCCTTGTAAAAGCTCCGATATTTCTTCAAATTTTGCATTGATCTTTTCATTCAGATTGCCACTTACTCCAAGTTGCTGAATCATTTCCTGATGTCTCTGCTTCAGAACTTCCAGAACACTTTTGTATTCCTTGTTTCGTTCACTTGCCAAGCTAATACAGCGTTCCAATTCATCAGTTACACCTCCAAAAGCCGACACAACTACAACTTGCTTACAGCTTTTTTGATTCTTTTTGACAATCTCTTTCACCCGATTACAGTTATCTGCATTGGCTACCGAGCTTCCTCCAAATTTTAAAACTTTCATGATTTTCACTTCTTCTAATAAGTTCATCTCCCTACAAATGTCAACTCCCTTATCAATGATTATATAATGGTTATAGTTATTTGATATTTAGTGCTTTTAACATCGCACAAATGAATTTACGACATATTAAACAATCAGGCACAAATATTTCTATGTACTTTTTGAGTATGATAATACTCACCTTTGGTGATATGTAATAATATAGACCCCTAAAGGGTCGTTGTAGTTGTGGTGGTAGTTGTAATATCAATAATGCCCATAGCGCCTCGCATACCAATAATTGGCATGTTCATCATAGCTATGTTAATATTTTTATGCATTAGCGAATATTACTTTTCGTTGTGAGCATCAAATATAAAGATTTTTTGTTACTAAATATTCATGTTAAAATAAAATTTAATACTACCTAGGATATTGGCAGTATCCCAGCCCTGTTATCGATAGTAGCATGGTCAGAGTATTTATAGTAACATGCGCCTGTTCAAATTGAACTCAAAATTCAAACTCTCTATAATACTTCACCATTTCAAACACACTCTCTATTAGCTTGATTTTCTATCGTTTAATAAATCTTAATTAGACTCTTTCCAAATAATTGTCGTAAATTTGGGGATATTCACTAAAAAAATATTTATCATGAAGAAGATGAGTTTAATCCTAGGCTTAGCACTTTTCTGCACATTTGTTGCATTTGGCCAGGAAAAAGAGGAGAAGAAAACTGTGGTGGTAGAAAGTGTATATATTTTACCGAAACGTGGAATGTCAGATAAATTTGAGCAAGCAATTAAAGCTCATAACGATAAGTTTCATCCTGAAGGAGATTATGTAGCAGGCTTAAGAAGAGTAGACTATGGACAAAAAGCTGGATGGTATGTGTGGATTATGGGTCCTACAACTTATGCTGCACTTGATAGCCGTCCGTCAAAACAAAATGGACATGATGAAGACTGGGACAATAATATTGACCCATTGGTTGAAAAATATGGAGCTGTAAACTTATGGAATTTCAATGAAAAACTGTCTTTTGGTATGGATCTGGTAAAAAAAGCAAAACATTATGAAGCTTGGGCTGTTGACATTAAGCGTGGACAGTATTATCGCTTTAAAGCCATTGCCGAAAAACTCATGAAAACTTCCGAAAGTCTGGGAGTTGCATTCCTGGTATTCAACAACCCACTTCATACTACTGGTAGTGCAGATGTTGGTTTGGTTTGGAATTTTGACAGTTATGATGCCTGGTCGCAGGATATTGGTTTCATGAAAGCATATGAAAAATTGTATGGTAAAGGAACTTGGCAAAACATGATTGATGAATGGTTCGATATCATGGTTGATTATAATGCTGAGTTACGATCTACTGTTCACTAAAAAAAGAAAATATATTTATAAGCCGGACTGAATATCTCATTCCGGCTTTTATTTTTAAGGGATTTTTATTTTGCAATAAGATATTAGTGTGCAATATTTGCATTTCAATCTATACATATATCATGATAAAAGGAGTAATTTTTGATCTTGATGGCACACTTGCCAATTCTATTGAGGACATTGCCGATTCTATGAATCAGGTTTTAGAAGAAAATAATTTTCCAACACACGATTATGCAACTTACAAAACCTTTGTTGGAAGAGGCGTAAGAACTTTAGTCGAAAAATCTTTACCGCTGGAAAATAGAGATACAACAGAAATAGAGAAGAACTTTGATCGCATGATGCAAGTTTACGGTGAAAACTGCATTGTTAAAACTTGCCTGTATCCTGGTATAAAAGATTTATTAGACGCTCTAAGTGAAAGAGGCATTAAGATTTCAGTTTTCTCGAACAAAGCTAACGAATTGACTCAAAAAGTAGTTAAGGTTTTACTTGCCGATTGGAAGTTGGAATATGTATTAGGAGCTGGCGGCGACATCCCTCGAAAACCAGATCCTAAAGGAGCAATTCTAATTGGTGAGAAAATGGGAATTGATCCTTCGGAACTTATGTATATAGGTGACTCTGGTGTTGATATGGCCACTGCTCAAAATTCAGGCATGCATGCAGTTGGTGTTCTTTGGGGATTTAGAGAAATGGAAGAGCTACTTACCAATGGTGCCCAAACAATATTGGAAAAGCCAATGGATTTAATGACCTCATTCGATTAATGCGAATGAGGCTTTTCTTGCTTCACCAAACTTTCATCCTGGCAATATCCATTAATTTCGGGCTGTAAGGTAACATGGTTAATTTCAAAGTCATCATGAAGAATGCGTTCGAGTGCATATAGAACCTTGTTCACTTCACTTAATGGCATATCCTCTTTAAAACTAACATGCGCCTCAAAATTGATTTGTTTATCATCCAATTGCCATACATGGACATGATGAATATTTTTAATCTCCTTAACTGATTTTACTTTCTGCTGCACCTCTTCCAAATTGATATGAATTGGAGCAAACTGCATAATGATTCTTATGCTTTCAACAATTAATCCCCAACTGGAATAAACGAGATATAGCGCAATGGCAATGGATAAAACACTATCTACCCAACTTACCTTCCACATGTACATCACAAATCCGCCCAATACCACGGCAATGGAAGAAACCATATCGCTAAGCAAGTGCAAATAAGCTGATCGCATATTGATATTGTTCTTAGCATCTTTCACTACCAACAATACACTTGCGCCATTTAGAACAATGGAAAGTCCTCCCAGAATCATAACCAATCCTGATTGAATTTCCTGTGGTTCGCCCAAACGTTCCACTGCTTCTTTAAGTAAAAAAAATGCGATAACAATTAAAGAAACTGCATTAATAAGTGCAGCCAAAATTTCCGCACGTTTGTAACCAAAGGTCTGACGAGCCGTTTGTTTTCTTCCTGCCAACTTGCTTGCAAACCAACTAATCACCAATGCTAAAACATCTGAGAAATTGTGTAAAGCATCTGACAACAAGGCTAAACTTCCTGAAATAAAACCACCTACCACTTGAGCAACAGTTATTCCAACGTTTAGTAAAATGGCTATTCCTAGATTTCTTCCTTTCAAGTTTCCATGATCATGTTTATGATCGTGTCCGTGCTTTCCCATATTCCATTAATATATTTGACTGGTTTGTAAATAAAACCATTTTTTAATAAAACTAATTATAAATAAGCTTCTTTTTTTCTTTCCTTCTCATCTTATTAATTGGATACAGTAAGTCTGAAAGCATAGTAAAACAAGAGTTTCCAGCAATCCTTTAATAATTTACACAATCGATAACATTACAAAACCATTACATTAGTAACACATACACATTTGTAGATTCGTTAATATTAATATCTTTACGATGAATAATAAAAATAACTCCGAGTTTATAAGCTCTAAACAGATTAATATAACTGCAAGATTTATAAACCGATGGGTAAGTTTGGAAACGAATTTGCCTCCCGCAGGATAAAAGTCCAAAAATTGGAAAGGAGCGAAATTGATGTGAATGATAATTGATGGTACCCTCTGGTACTGGTCTGTTTCAGCATACATTACCTCCAATTCTGCACCGAGTTGGAGGTTTTTTGTATATGGCAATTCAAAGAGAAAATATAATTCTGCTGGCTGGTAATGGCCAGAATGTTGGTAAAACTCTCTTTGCTTGTCAGCTTATTAATTCGTTAAAACAAAAGTATTCGGTTATCGGAATTAAAATATGTCCTCACTTTCATGAGCTTAAGCCAGATACAGAGTTTGTTGTAAAAAATACGAATTATCAGATTACAAAAGAACACCTTCAACAAGGTAAAAAAGATAGTAACCGACTTCTCGCCGCAGGAGCAAAAGAAGTATATTATATACAAGCAAAAGATGATTATCTTAAGGAGGTTCTAAGCTGTCTGGATAAAATAATTTCAAATAATCAGCTTTTAATTATAGAATCGGGAGGGTTGAGAAAGATTCTTGAGCCTGGATTATTTATAATGATAGAAAGCAAAAACAATAAAAAACTAAAGCCCAACACAAAAGAATACAGAGAATTGGCTGATCTGATTATTGAATTTAATGGTGAAGAGTTCAATTTTGATTCTGATAAGATCGATTTCTCTGATCAAAAATGGGTAATAAAGAACTAGCAATATGATTACGTTTCACGAGGCTTTAAAAACAGTAAAACATGCCACTCGAAAATTAGAGAAAGAGCATATTGATATTTCGGACTGCTTAAACCGAGTATTGGCAGAAGATGTAAGATCCGATATGGCTATTCCTCCGTTCAACAAATCGGCAATGGATGGATATGCTTGTAAAAAAGAGGATCTATTAGAAGAATTAGAAGTTTTGGAAGTGATCGCTGCTGGTGTTGCTCCTTCTAAGTCTATTGGAAGTAAGCAATGTTCAAAAATTATGACTGGAGCTATGGTACCTGAAGGTGCAGATACAGTAATAATGGTAGAACACACCGAAGAATTAGAAAACAACAGAATTCGCTTTACCAAAGAGAAGACAAAATCAAACATCTGTATCAAAGGTGAAGATATTGAAGAGAATGATGTGGTTTTGAAAAAAGGTACCAGGCTAAAATCTCAGCACATATCAGTATTGGCAACAGTTGGATGCACCAATCCATTGGTATATAAAAAGCCAAGAGTTGCGACCATTGCCACAGGAAGTGAGTTAGTAGAGCCACATCAAAAGCCGAATAAATCACAAATTAGAAATGTGAATTCATGGCAGTTACAAGCACAACTGAAGAAGATTGGTATAGATGCCAATTACTATGGCATAGTGGAAGATTCAAAAGAAGCTACACAGGAAACCATGGAAAAATGCTTGGTGGAGAATGATATTTTAATCATTTCAGGTGGTGTTTCGGTTGGAGATTACGACTATGTACCTCAAATATTAAAAGAACTTGGATTTAATATCTGGTTTCACACTTTAGCTGTAAAACCTGGAAAACATACAGTGTTTGCTGCCAAAAACGGTCAATACGTTTTTGCAATGCCTGGTAATCCGGTATCGTCATTTGTGCAATTCGAATTATTAGGCAAACCTCTTGTGTTTAGATTGATGGGACACGACTACAATGCACCTATGGTACGCATGCCTATTGCAGAAGATTACAAGCGCAAAAGAACCGACAGGTTGGCATTTATCCCTGTTCGTTTTAATGCCAATAATCGCGTGGTTCCTATTGAATATCATGGCTCAGCCCACATTAATGCATTCACATTGGCGGATGGAATAATGGCTGTACCCAGAGAAGTTGATGAATTTACCGAAGGAGAATTTGTTCATGTTAGACAATTATAATCGAAATATCAATTACCTAAGAATCTCGGTTACAGATCGCTGTAATCTTCGCTGCACTTATTGTATGCCAGAAGAAGGTATTGACCTAATTGCACATGAAGAAGTACTTAGTTTCGAAGAAATTGTAGCATTTGTAAAGGAAGCCATTGCCTCAGGCATCACGAAAGTAAGATTAACAGGTGGTGAACCTTTGGTAAGAAAAGGTATTGTAGACTTGGTTCATCAAATCGCAAGCATTCCTGGCATTGAAGACTTGGCCATGACTACCAATGGTATTCTGCTGGAAAAATACTCCAAAGATCTGGCCAAAGCTGGTTTAATGCGTGTAAATATCAGTTTGGATACCATGAATCCTGAAAAATACAAAAAGCTAACTCGCCTGGGTAATATTGAAGATGTATTTAAAGGAATTGATGCGGCATTAGAAGCCGATTTACGTCCGGTTAAAATCAATTGCGTAAGAATGCCAAATGCAGATTTAGATGATTTGGAGGCATTAAGAAAATACTGTGATAGCAAGAATCTTGATCTTCGCTTCATTAGGCAAATGGATCTGGCAACTGGTGAATTTTCTATTGTTGAAGGAGGAAATGGTGGCAATTGCCTGGAATGTAATCGTATCAGGTTAACTGCAAATGGAAAGGTTAAGCCTTGCTTGTTTAACCAGAGTGAATATGATTTAAAGGAATTGGGTGCCAAACAGGCCATTAAAAAATCCATTATTAAGAAACCAAAATCCGGAAGCAAAAACAAGAAAGGAAGTTTCTATGGAATTGGAGGGTAAAATCAATTAATAATGAATAATTAGTAATAGTATGTACTTACAAACGAATTTCATATTAACTAGTTACTGATCATTTACAATATAAGAATGGGAAAATTCAGTCATATCGATAATGAGGGAAAAGCCAATATGGTAGATGTTGGTAATAAAATTCCGCAAATAAGAGAAGCCAGGGCCACTGGTAAAATTATATTGGAAGAACAAACACTTCAACTTATTAATGAAAATGCATTAAAAAAAGGTGATGTTCTAACGGTGGCTGAAATTGCAGGAATTCAAGCTGCAAAAAAAACAAGTGATTTAATTCCATTGTGTCATACACTGCAAATTACCAAGGCTGAAGTAAAATGCAGAATAGTTGAGGATGCGGTTATTGCAGATACCAGAGTAAAATGTATAGGACAAACTGGCGTTGAAATGGAAGCTTTAAGTGCTGCAAGCATTGCCCTTCTCACCATTTACGATATGTGTAAGGCGGTTGACAAAAATATGAGAATAGAAGGGATTAAGCTATTGGACAAAACTAAAACTGACTTGAAATAATACCGATTAGTATTTAAGAATGATCAATAAGCTCACTTCGTTTGTTATTGATCTTTAAATATCTATCGGCATTACACCCCAATAATTTTAAAATCAAAATGGCATAACATACTATGAACAAAGAAGTAAGTGTATTATCGGTTAATATTTCAGAAAAGAAAGGTACGATTAAAAAACCTGTTGAAAGTATTGAGTTAAGCTCTATTGGAGTTGAAGGCGATGCGCATTCGGGAAACTGGCACCGTCAGGTTAGTTTATTGGCCAAAGAAAGTATCGATAAGTTCTCAGAAGAAGCAAAGCGAAAAATCAATTTTGGAGAATTTGCCGAGAATATCACTACTGAAGGTATTTTATTGCACCATACTGCCCCACTTGATATATTTATCTTTGGCGACCTGGAACTTGAGGTTACACAGATTGGTAAAAAATGTCATGGAGATAATTGTAATATTTTCAGAGAAGTTGGCAACTGTGTGATGCCCAAAGAAGGAATCTTTTGTAGGGTAATTAAAAACGGAGCCCTTAAAGCTGGTGATACATTAACCTATTATCCAAGAGTAATAAAAACCATGATCATTACACTTAGCGATAGAGCCAGCAGAGGTGAATATGCTGATAAAAGCGGTCCTTTGACTGAAAAGCTTTGCCAGGATTTCTACAAATCACGAAACCGACAATATAGCATCGAAAAACATATTATACCTGATCAGAAAGAAGAATTAGCAATGCTACTAGACAAAGCCAAATCGGAAGAGTTTGACATTGTTTTCACCACGGGAGGAACAGGAATAGGTCCAAAAGACATTACACCTGAAGTGGTAAAAAAACACATTACGAAAGAGATTCCTGGTATTATGGAATTAATCAGGGTAAAATATGGCATGGATAAGCCAAATTCATTGGTCAGTCGAGGAATTGCCGGTGTTATGAATAAAACTTTAATTTATGCTATGCCGGGAAGCCCGAAGGCAGTAAATGAATATTGCAGCGAAATATTTAAGACCATCGAGCACTCATTATACATGCTAAACGAACTCGACTTGCATTGATTGAAAAAATAATTCAACTGAACATCAAGCGCTTCGAAAATAATTCGAATTTATTGCAAAAAAATGTTTGGTAGCAAATAAATTTTGTCCTACATTTGCACCCGTTATCTCAAGAGATAACAGAGCAACAATAGCTCAAAACAAGTATTGGAGAGATGGCAGAGTGGTCGAATGCGGTGGTCTTGAAAACCATTGTACGGCAACGTACCGGGGGTTCGAATCCCTCTCTCTCCGCACTAAAACAGATAAAGCTCCTGATTTTCAGGGGCTTTTGTTTTTTAGGGGAAAGCTCAGGGGAAAGAACGAGAATATTAAACTACATTTACCCTGCTTCATCTTGAATCATCTTGAAACACTTCGCAACAAATTCCAACCCTCTTTTAAAATAACTTTACCCCAGATAAACCACTTAAGATTTTTTTAGTGGTTAGAATTTAAGTTATTAATCAAAATAGATAGTATGGAATGCTTAGAATGTGGAAGACCAATTATAGGCCGCCGATCTGATAGTAAGTATTGCTCCAAAACTTGCGCCGGAAGAGCAAAAAACAGAAGAGCCGACGAAAGAAAAATTGAAAAAGCTACCCAGCACATGCTGGTATCACCACATAACACCCCAAATTCCTTGTATGGATTCACAGAAATTAGAGAGCTTGAAAAGGATAAATTTGATACGGTTCTCAACCTTAAAGAAGGATATGAAAGCCAGATCAAACAGCTTGAAACCAGCAATCTTAACAAAGACTTTGAAATCCGAAGACTAAAGGATAAAATTGAAGACCTACACAACACCCATCAAAGAGATCTGCAAACTGCCAGCACAAACACAGTAAAAGAAACGGTTAATGCCATTACTTCGATGCCTGCAATTCAAGGGGCTTTGGGTGCTTTGGCAAACAACCTTATCCCCAGCAAAGACAGCGCTTTAGGTGGTATGGAAGAAACATTGAGCATCACTGAAAAACAGATCATTCAGGAAGTCAGAAAAATGGAAACCGACGCACAGCAATACTTGGTGCAAATGCTGTATTTCCTGTTTTCACAAAGTCATGCTGAGCAAATGCAAATATTTGGCTCATTAACCGCATACATGCAGGCTGAAAACAATACAGACGAAGAGGAAGACTTGCCTTAAATGCAAAGCAAAAATAATGTAAAGGATTAGCCAATGTAATTTATTGATGATGTTTTAAGTATATGTTCGTATGCCATAAAATAAGGTGGAAGCCCCTCCTAAGGAAAGGCTTCCACCCATAAAATGACTACTCATGTAGTATCTTATAATACTAGAATAAAAATAAATTTTAATTGCAATTAATATTTCATTTCTTTTCACAAGGATTTATCATACAATCCATTACATTAAAAAAAAGGAACAATTCCACCAACTCATCCTACCAATAATATTTGTTAAACACCTAGACCACACATCAGTGAAATTGTTCCCTTGAAGACTAACCCTAATTGTATTTAAAACACTATTCTATAGTCTCCATGCAAATGACAATTTAATTTACGATTTTTTTTACTCTTTTTAAAGAGGTCGTTCACAATTTAATTATTGAAAAATATCTTTAAAGGGTTTGTAAGTGGTTTAAAAACTGGTTTAACTACTTAGCTATTCCCTTTCATATTGCGATTTGTTTCAATATGTGTCAAACTGTTGCAAGGTGTTGCACTCGCTGGGATTCCAGCATATTAGCCCATATGTTTGAAACATGAAGACAGGACATGTAATCTTAATCGGCGGCGCTTTAGCAGCTATATATTATCGCAAACAATTAGGTGATTTAGTGAATAAGGGTGTGGATAAGGTTGAGCAAAAAACTCAATCTTATCTGGGAACAAAGCTAAGCTTTGCCCCAAAAGACTTTCCCCGTGTAAGCGTGGATATAAAAAGAGCAGCTGTAAAACTTAAGGGTTCTATTGAGTTATCGAACCGTACTCCTTTTGCAGCTACTCTTGATACTTACCGCATCAATTTGGTTTTGGATCACAATGGGCAGAAAATTAGTCTTGGTTACACTCCTATTGAATATCCCAACAAAGAGGTATTGGCAAATTCCAAAGCATCGATTGGTTATACTTTCATGATTCAGCTTGACCAAGTTGCTAGACTGGTTCAAGCAAAACAACTGCAAGGTGCAAAACTTGCCTTGCATGTTGACAATCTAAAAATTAGCGGTGTTAATGCACCTGCAATCAAAATCGACATATCGAAAACATGGCAAGATGTTGCTAGAGTGGTTAGCAATCCTTCTTCTTTACTAACTAACCTTTTCAAGTTTTAAGTATGGAAACCGTCTTTAAATCATATAATCCACAGAGAGGCGTAGTTTTCCGAACTTCTAAGGGTGAAGAGATAGGACAAGGGGTTAGATCTGTTAAGTCTGGTATTGAGTTTTCTCACTTGATTGATACTAAATCGGTAAGTTTTACCAGCTCTTTTACTGAGGGCGGCGTAGAAGATACCGTTAGAATCATGTGTGAAATCATCAAAAACCACCATGCACAGGTTAAAGATTTGGCGGCTTTTCTTCAAAAAGCAACCCGATTTCAAACTCTTAAGGCTATCTGGGATTTTGTATTCAATCACATCCAGTACAAAAACGACAAAAAGGGTGTTGAACAACTAAGCACTCCTGCTCGAATTTGGCTGAACAGGGTAAAACCAAATACTCCTTCTGATTGTGACGACCATAGTATTTTCATTGGTTCCCTTCTTTACTGCTTGGGAATTCCTTTTACTATCAGAATCGCTGGATACGAGGGCAAGCCTTTTTCACATGTGTACATCGTTTCTGATCATGTTTGCATTGATACCGTGTTACATCGCTTCAATTGTGAAGCTCAATACACATCTAAAAAAGATACGCAAATGCAAATTGAAACTTTAGCAGGTTACGGAGCTACCCCAGATACCGTTGAAGGCTTGGGCGCTTTGCAGTCGCTTTACAATAGCGCCGAACAATACGACGCCGAAATTGAAGCGATTGACAGTACTGAAGAGCTTAACGGTATGGGTTCTGCCTTACTGCAACAGGAAGAAAATGCCCTGAAAAAAATGGGAATTGCTCAGCTATCAACCACTTTAAGCGAATACCAAAAAGAGCCGGAAAAGTTTCATGCTCTGGGCTTTGGTCTTTCCTACTGGAAGCACATGCAAAGTGCTTTAAATGCTCTTCTCTATGGAGAAAGCTTGGACGGTATCATCATCAAGCTAGAGGATGGTTCCGGTTGGGAAACTGCAAACCTCTCTCCTTTGAATGGTATTGTTGATCAAGAAGGAAACACGGTTGGCTTGCTGGGTACTCTGGAAGGACTCTTCAAAAAGCTTCGTCGTAAAATCAAGAAAGGTTTTAAGGCAATCAAGAAGGGTGTTCGCAACTTAGGACGCTGGGCTAGAAAGAAGTTGAAGAAAATCGGAAAGTTCATGATGAAAATCAACCCGATCAACATTGCCATTCGTGCCGTACTTCGTTCCAGAATCTCTAAAAATGCCAACAACCTTGCTCTAAAAATGGGCTATGGCCTTTTGACTTTAGCTCAGGCTGAACAGTTGGGAATTGAGAAAAGTGCTTGGGAGAAATCAAAACGTGCTTATGCCAAATTTGCCAAGAAATACCGCTTCTTAGGTGGTCGGGAAAGTAAACTTAGAAAGGTTCTTGCTTCTGCTTGGCAAAAGGCTGCCAAAAAAGCTGATTTACCTAGTATGTCTTTACATGGCAATTTGGGAGAATTAGACGGACGTAGACGCCGCAGACGTAGAAGACGTAGAAGAGCTGCCGCAGAAAAACGCCGCAGATTGTTGCTTGCTCAGCAAAAGCACACACCTAAGAAAATGTCAAAGTTTGAAAAGGAACGTCTGGAATTCCTAAAAATGGTACACAAGGATATTGCTAAGCAGGTTCAGTTAAAAGGTGAATTGGGCGTTGCTCCTGTTGTTGCAGCTGGTGCTTCTAAAGGCATACTTGCAAAAGCAATGCTGATTCTTAAGCCGATTCTGAAACTTTTAAGCTCGCTTGGACTTGGTGACATTATCACTAAGCTGAAAAAGAAACGGATTGAAAACCTTTCTGAGCGAATTGAAAATGAAACTGATCCAGAAAAAAAAGCCAGACTGATTCAGAAAAAACAAAAGGCTGAAAACAATCTGGTGATTTTCAACAAAGAGTACGGAAAACACAAAGGGTCTGGGAGCAATTCGCCTTTACCAGTTGTAGAACACAGGTCACCGGATCAAAACAGTCCTCTTGTACCAAGTTCAGGCTCCAATCCAACAAGCACAAGTGCTCAGTACATGGATCAAAAGGTAAACAAGGCCGGCATGAGTCCTCTTGCCATTGGTGCAATGGTTCTTATTGGTGGGGGTCTGCTTTGGGGTGCTAATCAGAATAACAGGAATAATTCTAAAAAAAGTAAGTAATGAGAAAAAATCAAACTACTGCGGTTTTAATCGAAACCGCTAAAACCGTGGGTGGTGTTATGGCTGGTAGAATGGTAGCTGTAGCAGGAAAAAAGGCTTTAAAAGTGAACGAGGAAACCGACCCGAAAAAGAAAAAACTGAAAGAAGTTGCCTTAGGTGCTGGTATCGCTGGTGTTGGTATTGCAGGTGCTTTAAAACTTCCTAACAACTACAAAAGTATTGCAGCTGGTTTTGCTACTGCTGGTGTTCTTTCTGCAATGACTCCTTTTGCCAAAGGTGAGGACAAAGGTTTTATTCCGGCTCTTCATGGCACTACTGCTATGGCCGCACTGGAAGGTGACATTTACGACGAGGAAATGGAGTTGGAAGAAAATGAATATGAAGTAAACGCCTTGGCCGCTTTACGTGATCCTGAAATCAAAGATGATTTTGTGGAATACGATGACGACGAGGTTCAGGAAGTTGTTTCAACTGAGGTAAACTAAGTTTTACCTCCAACATACAAATTAAATCGGTAAATAATATTTAAAACCTATATCATGCAATTAATTAAAGCATTAGAAGAAAAGAAAGCGGTTAGAATGATCGCCAAAGAAAACCAAAAAGTAAATTTCAATGTGGCAAACGCTCGCATTGAAAAAGACATGTTATGGTTGAGAAAGGAGCTTTCCGGCAAATCGGGAATCCAACAACTGATTAAGCCACAGGATGCAGAAAAAGACGGTGTTCGTAACATTGATTCTGCAAAATTAACAAGCGGCACTGCTTTCCTTGTTACCGGAATCTTAATTTCCACTACTTCTTTTGGCGCTCCATTGGCCAATGAAAGCGAAATGAGCAAGCAGGAATTCTCTATCGGCTCTCAGGCTGATGGTGCATTGTTCAACTCTGAATTGTCTATCAAAGTTGGTGGCGAAGAGAAAATGAAAGCTTTGCTTCGTCACATGTCACCGGAAGTTGCCGGAGATGATAAACCGGAGCAAATGGCTTACCATGTTAGCCCATTTGTTATTCCTCCTTCACAAGTGATTAACCCTGAGCTGAACATCTTGGATGCTGCCGGAAATTGTGCAATTGAAGTTGCATTTGTTGGTTACAAAATTTCGGAAAATAGAGGATAATGCGCAGGTTTGTTTACAACATCAACAAGCAAGCCGCAGACCCAGATACTACCTCCAATGAGGTAGTGTCCTTCGAAGACTACACCGAAATCATTGGTGTTTCTTTTGTGGGCGCTCATGGGGCAAATAATATGGATGTTGAAATAAGAAGCCACGACGGTAAGGAAACTTTTATTGACTCAGTTCCTTTGGAATATTACAAGATCGGTACTGGCCGTGAGGAAATTTCAATGAACCAACCAATCGTAAACAACTCGGTACGGGTAGTAACTTCTTTTACTGCTGGTACTGATGTTCAAGGGGCTTTGGTTTTCACATGTAAGAAATAGAACTGTAACTCACTTGTAATTGATTGTAAAAGCTCCTTTTGTCTGCTGGTTCAGCTTACAAAAGGGGCTTTTTGTTTGATTACCAAATCCATTAAAAACATGATAAGATTATTCGATGATATTCAAAAGATTATTGAAACCGGACGACGAAAAGAGGTAAGTGTTCCTGCTTCAAAATCTTTGATCATTACCAACTCCACAAATGATATTGCCTACATCTATCACCGTGATTCAAGTAAGATTGGATACCCTCTAAAGATGGATGAAAGTTTAGAGATCAACGGAATTTTAGAAGAAGCCATTTTCGATGTTGAATTATTGGCTACTCAAATTGAAAAGCATCAAGGTTTGTTCCTTATTTCTCAGCATGAAGACAGAGACTTGCAAGCCTTGAAAGAATACAACACTGTAGTTATTAAAAACGCTTAAACCATGCCAGATAAAAAAGAGAAAAAAACATATTCTCCTAAAGAGAAAGAAGAGCTTTTGGAAACATTCGGAAAGCCCTTAAATGATCAGTCATTAAGAATTATTGAGCATTTCCAGAAATCAAGAAAGGACATTAACAAGCTATTGAAAACAGCTTATAAATATCGTGCGTTATGTTAGGAATCTTACCACAGGCCGCAGTTGTTAAAACCGTTACCGAAACAGGAGCTAAAAAATACAAAAGCCTTGACAAGAACCAAAAAATGGCAGTCAACATTGGGGGCTTAGCTCTCTTTGCTGGTGTGCTATTTATGGGATACAAAATGTATTCCGGCATGAAAGATACAATCAGCTGGTTTACGGGGGCAAAAAGTGAAGAGGAAAGAAAGGCCGCAGAAACCAAGGTAAAAAGTCAAATCGATCAGGAAATTAACAAGGTGGGAATCACTCCTACCATTGGGATTGCAACAGCAAAAGGGATTGCACAAGCTTTACTGGATGCTATGGAATACCCCGGAACGTATGAGGAGCAAATTTACAGCAACTTGTCTGTTTTAAAGAACAGTGCTGATTGGCTTTTGGTGGGTCGTGAGTATGGTATGCCAAGAAAAAGAACACTGGTTGCAGAGCTTTACAATGAATTAGATAATAAGGAAATGATCAAGGCTAAAGCCATTCTTTCCAAAATCGGAGTAACTATTTAGACTTATGGCGGTATTCAATATTTCATACGGCATAACCAGTGCTTTAGAAGGCGGTTATGCGAACCATCCAAAAGATAAAGGTGGTGAGACTTATGCTGGTATTTCCAGAAAGTTTCATTCAACTTGGATTGGGTGGCCATATATCGACAAACAAAGAAGATACGGCACTCTCAAAACCAATCAGATTTTTCCAAAGCTAAATGAGTATGTAAAGACCTTTTATACTCGTGAGTTCTGGGACAAATTGCATTGTTCGGCTTTGGATCAAGCTTTGGCCAATCAGCTTTTTGATTATGCAGTGAATTCCGGTAAAGGCAGAGCTGTTAAAACACTTCAAGCAATTTTGAATCAATTGGGAGAATCTTTACTAGTGGATGGTGTGATAGGTGCAAAATCTTTGGCGGCTATTGCCAAACATGATCAAAGCAACTTGGCTCAATTGCTACATAAAAACAGGGAGGTGTTTTTACAGAAAGAGGCGCAGAATCAACCTGCTTTTGCTCAGGTGTGGAGCAATCGCCTTAATACCATGAAAGAGTATTTACCCAGTGCCGGAGTTTCTCTTGGCTTATTGACCATTGTTGGTATCTCTCTGTTTTTTTTGACTAAAAACTAAATACCAATGACGACTCCTGAAATAAAGGGCTTTTTCTCTAAGGAGCATACTGTTTTGGTATTTCTGATCTGTATTTGCTTTGCCGGATTAATCCAGAACTATCGAACTCAGCAACGCTTGTTACTTGAGCTTGCCGACATCAAAGCGGATATTAAAATCATAACCTACAGACTCAACTATGGAAAAATCCCAAAAGAAAAGCTGGCTTCGTTCAACCTTTACGGATGTGAAGGGACGCCCCAGCTTCAAAAGACAAATTCTATTCTTGCTTGTCGTTTCCGTTATCATGAGCGGATTGCTAAAGGCAAACATAGAATTTATTAAACAATTGGTCTTGCTTGCCGGAACCATTGGAATAGGGATAGCAAGCGAGCAGTTTTCTAAACAATCAAATTAAAAATCATGCTTAGACGAAAAATAACAGTTCTTTCAGCAATCCTTCTTTTTACTACCGGACTTGGTTTTGGTATGGCCATTGGCTACAAGTACGCCAAAAACCAGCTTCCGGCTCAACAAACTACAATTGAGATTAAGGATTTGAATGCCAAAAAAGGCGGTGTTATCTCTATCGATGCTGAAAGCGATCAACAACAGGATAACAAAAAGGATGAATCGAAAAAGAAAGGATTCTTTAACAAACTATTCAATTAAATCATGTTAGGATATATTTTACAAAGTACACCAAGGAAATCGGTTAGAAAAAAAGCAAGTTCTCCAAAAGCAAAACCGAAAGGAAGAGTAAAAGTCTTTGACAAACTCAAACCTAGTGAAATTCTGAAAGGTTTGTTTGAATCCAATCTGGACGGATGGAAAGATGATAAGGAAAAATTCAAACTGGAGCTGATCAGTGATATTAAAACTTTCCTGTTTACCAAGTGGGAAAAGCCTTGGAAAGCTGGTTTGGTTTTTAGTGAATCCGGTATTGTTTTAAGTGGGTTTAGAAATATCACTGGTCGTTTGTACAAGAACAGTACAAACATTCTAACTATGGAAAGAAATGCAGGGAAAAGCCCTTATTTCATTACCATGGCAGCTCTTAAAGAAAAGGGTGGCAAACTGCTTAATAAATCGAAAGTTATTTCTGTTTTGTCATACATTCCAATGTACAAGGACAAGGAAGACAAAACACCTCGCAAACCGGACTGGATGCTTCCTAAATTACACCGTGCTGTCAATATTGATTATTGCGAAGGGATTAAAAAGCCAGTTTTCAAACAGGTGTTTTTCAAAGACAATGAGTTCAACCAGTACGTTGAGAACTTTCTTAGGGAGCTGGTAAAAAAGAAACGTGTTCCGAAAATTCATACTGATCAGGCAGACCGATGCTATTATACACACAGCGCACTGAATTTTAATAATGAGTCAATCCACATGGTAAACATCAAGCAATTCAAGAAAGTTGCTGAATATTACTCTACCCTATTTCATGAGATTACCCACAGTACCATGAATCCGAAACGTTTGGGACGTGGGAAATTGGGTATTTCTGCCACTCTGGATTATCCGAATGAGGAATTGGTGGCTGAAATGGGTGCTATGATCATTTGTTCTGAGTTGGGTTTAAAATACAATAGACAAAATGGAATTACCTACCTAAAAGGCTGGTTGAGTCAAGCCAAAGGCGATGTTGACAAGAACCTTATCGAAGCTTATGGATATGCTTGTGATGCTGCTGATTATCTTCTGGAAGGTATTGATCTTTCCAAGCTTGTTCCAAAGTCAATGAGAAACAGAGCCAAGGAGGGAAAGAATAAAAAAAAAGTAGAAACTAAAAAGCCTAAATCTACGGGCAAGAAAGTACAGAAAACTAAGCAATTGACTTTAATGGGTCATTCCCAGAAAAAGACAATTACCAGTCTGGCCGATTGGAAACCGAGTTCTCATATCACAGCTTTAAAAGGTCAGCTGGGTAAGTTTCTGGGTGGTTATGAAAGAAAGCAATTTGCTATTGTGCTTCGTGGTGAGAAAGGGGCTGGAAAAACCCGTTTGCTATGCCAGATGATCAACTTGTTTGCTCTGGAAAAACTAAACGGGTTGTTTCTTTCTTTGGAAGTGTCACCTGAATCTGAATTGTTTGGCAAATATCTTTCCTACATCTCACCCGAAGCTAAAAAGCATGTGGCCGTTAGTAGTTCAAATAGCATCGAAGAGCTGGAAAGCTATTGCAAGAAATATGATTTTATTGCCATTGACAGCTGGGGGAAATTAAAAAACGTCACTCAGGAAGATTTCATGAGTTTGATTGAAAAGTATCCAAATGTGATTTGGCTTTGCATTTTTCAAAGTACTACAAACGGAACTGCCAGAGGTGGTATCATGAGTGAGTATGATAGTTCTATGGTAATTCAGGTTGAACGTGGCGGCAATGCTCAGTGTGAGAAAAACCGATACAATTCATGCGACAAGATTTACAATGTATTCACTAAAAAATTAATCGAAAATGAGGATAAGTAAACCTGCGAAAAAGCAACAATACTTGGTATTTGACAATATTGCTGATCGTGATGCAGCAAAAAAAGACTTTACAAATGGTCAGGAAATTAAAGTGACTGATGCTTCCAGCGATACCAACATAGAAACTGGCTGGGCTATTTATAAGTATGATCAGGGGAATGATACTTTTGATTTGCTGGAAAAAGAGGAACAAGATAATTCCATTCCAAAGGATTTTCGTGCAATACGAACTTTGCCGCACAATTGGAGATTGGAAGAAGACTTTTATTTCGTTCCAACTTACCTGGGCGCTTCTTTCATGTTGCAACCAAATCACAGGAGAAACTACGATAAAAAATTTATTCCGGTTTACACACCTTCGGGTTACAAGTTCATGAATATGGCAGACTGTTACGTGACTTCTCAAACTCCAACAGAAGATACGATTCAGTATTTTGTTATTTATTCCACATTTGAGGATGCTTGGACTAGCGACTACGGAATAATTAGCGTACACCAGAAAGATGCTACTGACTTCATGGAGGTAAATGAAAACACGTTATACAATGGAAGATATGTAATCGCTCAGCTGAAAGTCTTAAAAAAGGTTGATGGTACTTTCGATACGTCATCTGCTGAAATTATTGAACATTGGAAGCATTCCTTAAAGACTGCCGATTATTACGACGGCATTACAATTGCGAAAGACTCTCACAATTTTGTGCATATTCCTGAACATCACAATCCATTAATAAACGGTTTTCTGCTGGAAGATTTTGACTATGAGGTTCAAAAAATTGAAGGTAAGGATGGGGTAAAATTGCAGTTAAAAAATAATGGCGGTGCATTAATGAAAAACATTCCTGTCCAAACTACCGACGGCATTAAATACATTGGCGTAGGTAGCCCAACCATTGACCTTGCAACTACTACAGGAGCGGAAGCAGGTAAAATCTATCGCTGGACTTATGGCTTTAAGATTGCAGCAGACAAGGATGCAACTGTAAATGGCTGGGTGACTTATGGTGGTGACTCTTTTGGATTTGATGCAAGAAGACGAGAAGATCCAGCAACAGCCACTCAATTTCCTTTGCTTGTGGTATCGCTTAAAGTTCCAAGAGTAACAGGGAGCGTAAAAGCGGAGGATTTCAAAATTTATAAGCTTTGGAAAAATTGCCTTGCCCCTGCTGAACAAAGATTAAACTTAGGCGGCACACCACCGGATGGCATAACTGTTGAGCCTATTTTGGATGATAAATTGCGAGTCATTCCAGCTATGGAGAATTACAGTCATATCAAGATTATGCAGGATTTCACCATGAAAGCGGAATACAGTTCAGTTGTGAAACAAATCAAAATCTATCCTGATCCAAATACACCTGTAGATATTCCAGCAAAGCTTTACAGCAACGATCGTACATTTAGAATTAAAAATGTAAATGTTGCAATTGGAGTTTGGGCTAATCTAATTCAAGGCAAAACAATGTATGTTGCTTTTTATTCAAGCTTGGTAAGTGATGGTAGTGACAAATTCAGCTACAAAGTTGGGCTTGGTAAGTTTCCAGATTTAAGTAGCCTAGACCCTGTTAATGATGTTCTTTTGTCTGTTATCAAATTGCCAATTCCTAATGATATCAACAATACGGATGCTTCAAAATTGGTACTGCACAATATCTACAAAAAAGCAATTGCTCCAGCAGAGGAACGAATCAATACTACAGCTGAAATATCTGTTGACAAGTACACAATTGACAAAAATTATTTGGGACAATTGTCTATTCCAGCTTTACAAATTGGTCATAAGGTGAATATGTTTTTGCTTAAGGATTTTGATTTCAATATTTCGGCGGCTGGTTCTGATATTACAATAACGCCAAGAAGCGGCAATCAAGCTATTCCGATTTTGGTTGATGGCGTCAGAAAATATATGAGAGTGGCTTACTGGCCTTTGGGAACTGATCTTTTTGGCTCTAACATGGCTGGCAAATGGGCTTATTGGACTGTTGGGGCTACCATTACCGATACCGAAACCACTTCGGGCGGCATGACAACTTACACTCAACCGTCTGGGGCTATGGTGGAATTCAGGCCGGATGATGTTATTTCTAAAGCGAGAATTTTAACCGTATTGGCTTATATTCCTGATACTGGTCAGGGGGAAAGCTGGGATTTGTCGAAAATTTATTTGTTCAAACACTGGAAAGATATGCTAGCTCCTTTTGATGAATTGTGGGCTGAGAAAGTTACTCCATAAACATGCCGGTAAAAATTACAACGCTTGCCAAAATAACAACAACAGCAAGCAATACGAAAATTGAGGTACCTTCTTCAAGGTCTGGATAAACAACCTTACAAAATCTAAAAGATATTTTTTCATGTCTTTGACATTTAATTTATTCTTTATTAAATTTATAATAGTTTATTGACATAAACATTTTTTCACAATGTATATGAGCAAGTTATCTGAATGGGTAACTTGCTTATTACATACAATTTTACTGACAATTAAAAATAAAAAGAGAGCCGAAAGCTCTCTTTTTTTTCCTACAAATCACAAATAATGCAATAAAAGCAGAATTGAAATAATAACAACTAATATTATCGATAAGGAAGTTCAATTTATTTTCTCTCTAAACAATACCATTTCCCGATAATATTTTTCAAACTTTATCTTCTAAAACCCTAGTATGTTTTAGTTAAATATTCATACAACCCAACATAACTTACCTAGATATATCTCATTTTAAAATAGTATATTGTATAGACAATGAAAGCCACAGTTTAAAATGCAAAACGAAAACACCACCATTGAAAACCTAAAGAAAGAATTAACTTTTTATAAAAGTCTAATTAACAATTCAAAAGATTGGGAATATATGATCAATATAAAAGGTGAATGCATATATGTCTCACCTTCAGCACAAGAAATGACTGGTTATACGGTACAGGAGTTTTATTCCAACAAAGAATTAATAAAGAAAATCATCCATCCCGAAGACCAAAGGACATTTAAAAAACATGAGCATGAGATCGATGAAAATGGATTAAAAAAACCTGTTGAATTCAGAATAATTACCAAATCAGGTAAAATTGAATGGATAGATCATGATTGTAAGGATGTCTATGATTCTGATGGAAAGATAATTGGAATACGCGGAAGCAATCGTATTATCACTGAGAAGAAAAAACTTGAAAAAGAACTAAATAATACAGTGGCCTCAAAGGATAAATTTATCTCTATAATATCTCACGATTTGCGCTCTCCCTTCAATTCTTTGCTTGGTTTTTCAGAAATGATGCTGGAAGACATTAAAAATAATAACATTTCCCGATTACAGAGATATGCAAACTTCATGAATAAAGCAATTATTAACACCTATTCACTTCTAAACAACCTACTTATGTGGGCACAATCTCAAGGTGATAAAATTGATTTCAATCCTAAGTCATACACTGTCAAAGAAATTATTAAGGAACCTATTGATCTTGCCAAACAAATGGCTGAATCCAAGAGTATTAATCTCACCCTAAATTTAGAGCAAGATTTCAACGTATATGCAGATAAAGAAATGTTAGAAACCGTATTGCGAAACCTATTTTCGAATGCCGTTAAGTTTACTCCTAAAGGTGGAAAAATTGAGCTAATTATTGAAAGAGTGGGAAACTTAGCTAATTTATCAGTTGTGGATAATGGTGTTGGAATCGATAAACACCATATTTCTAAACTCTTTAAGATTGAGGAATCATTTTCCAGCATTGGAACTAGAGGAGAAAAAGGGTTTGGCCTAGGTCTCTTATTGTGCAAAGAATTTGTTAAGAAAAATAAGGGAAGGTTATTACTCCAAAGTGAAGTTGGAATTGGTAGTAAATTTACAATTGAGCTTCCTATAAAGAATCAAATTCAAGCCTAGTAAAATCTAATAGACAACTAGCATTTAATTAACTATCTGAACATATGTCTTAGTATTTATAAATTGACCAAAAGCAAAAAATGCTTCATCCATTTTTTTTAAATCTATACCATTTAAGGATTCAATAAATTCAAGGTATGTATTGAAGTAAAATTCTTCTTTACTATTATTTGTCATAGAATTTGCTGAGATATTTTGATAGTCAAATCCATGAATATAATTGAATGCTCGATTAATATGCTGGTCATAAATCGGGTATTTATTTGGTCTGATTATATGCAACAGAAAGATTTTCCATACAGCAGATAAATTATTAAAATGTTTTTGAAATTCGTTAATTCCAAGATTTTGTTTTGATTTCAAGTCATTTATAATATCTCGTTTTGATAATACTTTGTCCTCGAATGACTTTTGCTTACCAGCACTCAATTTCATTCCATTTTTCCAAATAAATAATTGCAATAAGTCTTCTGCGTCAAACTTCTTTTTATAAATCCTTTCGTTATACAATGACTCTAAAGGATAGCTATAAAGTTCTGACCAATAATTGATGAATTCATTTAAATCAGAGTTTTCTATTTTTAGTATAGGTAGCTTCATACACTTTTTCAATAAATTATACACTCCAAGATTCCATTCTTAAGTACAATCACTTCGGATTATACACAAAACAAACTCTTTGTATTTCTATAATATCGTTTTTGTAGATTTTGAATTTTGGATAATTCGGACTTACACACCAAAGGATGTTTTCATCTTCTGGGTCGTGTTCAATTCTTTTAATCATTCGATCTTCTGTAGTAATGATCAAATAGATTCTTTCTGTATTCAGCGTTTCCCAGTTATTTATCTTTCTTACCCCCACTAAAGCACTGCTTGAAATTTCCGGTTCCATGCTTGCTCCTGCCACTGGTAGAATGTTTTCTGCAATATCAGCTCCGGGTAATCCCTGTATGTATCCATCAGGTTTATTTTGTCCTATGATTTCAGATACACTATGACCAGCTGTTACATATAAATTCCAATATGGAACACCATCCAAAGACTCATTTTTCACTACTCTTATTACCTCTCCAACTCCATCGAACAGATATTTGCTGTTAAGCATTGGAAACACCTCACACACTTTAACAACAAATTGTTTGGATAGAGGCGTTCTTCCGTTTAGAATTAGTGATACACTGGACTTGTTATATCCAATCCTTTCTACAAATTCCTGTTGATTCCTGATAATATGCTGACTTTTCAATATTTCAATAGCATTTCTAAGTCTCTCCAACATAGGCAATTAAGATTTATTAAAACTTTTTGTTTGGGTTTTGTTTGTATCTATGTAAACGTTGTGTTTATATTTGTATGGAAATACAAACTTGTAAACAAATATATAAATAAAATGGAATTAGAAAAAAAACCTTTAGCACCTCTAATGAGAAAAATGAAAATCGGACAAGTTGAATTATACCCTTGTTCACAGAATCGATCTATCAGTGTTACAGCAAGTAACCTTTCTATTGAAGAAGGCTTGTCGTTTTCAAAGAAAAGAAACGGAAATGTGATTGAAGTTACAAGAAAAGCTTAACAACCAACCAGTTAGATCACCCTTTCAAAAGAAAGACATTTTACACTTATTTTTTTAAGAATCGCACCATGAGTAAAAACGAAATGATAGAAGCCAGCTTTATCGGCTCAGCTCTGTTCGATGCAAACAATGTTTGCATGTCGGTTGAGCAGTGTGCTGAATTTCTCGGCATACATGAAAAAACTGTAAAAAACCGGATTAAGACCAAGGATACAAACAAGAAGATCATTGCTCGTCCTTACGGCAAGGGCTGGAAAATCCCAAAAATCCAATTTGTAAAAGAGATCGTTACAAAATTTGAAAATCAGAAACACAATGAAAGTATTTAGAATCTTATTCATACTACTTGCCCTTTGTGCTTTTGTTGGCATTTGCATTGGGGCTACGCATCAAATTATAATGCTTGTTGTTTGCTTGATTGCTCAAGCAACCTGTACAAATCCCAAAGGACTGGATACATCTTAGGCACAGAAGGTACAGCAATAATAACGCTGAAAAACGGGGTATCAATGCCGCACTTTTTTTCGGGTACGGAAATGTTTGTTTTCTCACAAAATAAGCAATCGGAAACGCAGAATATTTGGGTACGCATGCCACATTATTTTCTTTCCAAAAACTCTCTCACTCACCCTTGATCGACTACATTAACATACTACTATCTGACTTTGATTTTAAAACGTGGCAATCGGATAAACGCTTGCAGTTTCAATTTAAAATCGCTGACGAACTTGATAGGTTTGGCAATGTAGTTCAAACCAGCAGTGAAGCAGCACATTATCAGGGCTTAGACTTCATTCGAACACTATCAGGGAAATGCTTTATAAAAGGCTCAATTCACAGATTTTTCAATGCTGGCAGTAACAATGGCAACCGCTTTTCCTATCTGGATTTTACGGAAGCTTTGGAAGAATTGCAGGACTTTGGGGTAATACCGGATAAAGCCATACTTAAAAGCTTTGAGTTTGGTTTAAATCTACCTATTAAAGAAAAACACCTATGTGCTAAAAGCTTTTACAATTCAATCATTTACAGAGTTGGCGAAATTGAAAAGTGCATGTGTGATGACGGCAACAACCTTATCGGAAAACAGTTTATTACTGAGGATACCACGGTTAAAAGCTACGATAAAAAGCAACAAGCCGCCCTACAATGCTCTCATGAAATCATACGCTATGAGCTAAGGTTTAGACGAATGCGATTATTAAAGCGTTTCGGCATAGTTACTCTTCACGATTTAACCGACAAAGACAAGTTGATCCAGCTTTTTGAAAAGAGGCTTTTAAAATCGGTAAATGAAACAATTCTACTGGATTGGAAATCTTTACCAAACACAAACAAACTTCCTGAATATCAAAAGAAAAGGTTTTTGAATTGGCGAAATCCAAACTGGTGGCGTGAAAAGAGTATGACTACAAAAGTGAGAAATCGAAACAAAATAAGTTTTGAAAGTCTGATTAAAAACAAGGCCAAATATGACATTAAAGAGATACTTAAAAATAAGCTAATCAATGAATTTAGCAGTGTTATTGCCTCTCAAAATTTTTCACCTAGCAACAACACGCAGAAAAACATGGGTACAAATGCCGGACGTATTGTTAGCGGCAAGCATGTCGGAGAAACGAACATGTTTAAAAGAAAATATTGCTTGGTATGTGGTAAGGATATTTCACACCTGAAAAAAGATGCAAAGTACTGTAACGATAACCGCAAGTGCAGGGATAAGGCATACAATACGAAAGTATCACAACAACGAAAAGCCAGAAGAACCCAGAAGCAAAAAGAAATACTAAAAATCATTAATGAGCTTGGAACTGATCTAATGCTCACAAGAACAACCAACCCTAGCAGAAAAAAGTTAGCTGGGATACCTAGTCGAAAGACTTCAATAATAGTTACAACAAACGGAAAGCAGAAACATTACCATGGTGTTGCTGCCCGTTTCTTCCTGAAAGAATTTGAAAAGAAAAAGAAGTTGAACCAGACCAATATGAACGATGAAACAAATAGTACTTGAAACCATTCAAAGACTCTCAAATGAAAAGATTGAAAATGGAATTGCCCCTACTCATGTATTGTGGATTGATTTAAGAAAAGAGTTAGGTGTTAAAATTAAAGAAGCAATAAACCAGCTCATAAAGGAAGGCAAATTAAAAGCCGGACAGACGCTTAATGACAGATACATAAAACCAATACCACCTGATACATCAAAGAATGAAGAAAGAAACAAATGTGCATAATCATGAAGTCTGGCACAAATGCAAAAAATGTGGCAATGAATACGACTTAAGATTAAGTGATGCTTGCCCAGAATGTAAAAACCTCAAAAACCTATACTATGGAATTTTATACAATGACTAGAAAAGAGTTTGCCGTAAAAATGAAAGTTAGCAGATCAACACTGTATCGTTACATGAAAGATTGTCTTGCTCCTGAATTTTTAGAACTGACCAAAGGAAAGTTACTTTTTAAAGAGCAAGTTGAATTCATCTATAAAGAAATCATTGCTTCTGAAAAATGGAAAAAACTAATGGATTCAAAATAGAATACAGAAAATTTAACATACTATTTTCATGAGGGAGTCGAACCCTCGGACAAGCAGGTTCAAAATAGGGTACACCTGAACCCGAACCCAAAAAGAAGGGTAAAAACCGAAGTTTTTTAGGTCGAATCCCCAGCTTTTGAACCCACTTTAAAAATAAACCCAGAAAAACGGATTTTTTTGCATGAATAAGAAAATTTATAAATACACTAGAGTTTCGACAACAGAACAAAACGAAGCCCGACAAATTGGCGGCTTGGGAAAATATGAAGGCGAAACCTTTATTGATAAAATTTCCGGTAAAGTTGCTTTTGCAGATCGACCAGAAGGAAAAAAGATAATTCAGGCCGTAAAAGAGGGATTGATTTCTGATTTAATTATTTTGGAAGTTGATCGACTAGGAAGAGATATTATTGACGTTTTGGCGGTTTTAAAATTTATGAAGGAAAATAAGGTTTGTGTTACTGTTCACAGCCTTGGATTAAAAAGTCTGATTGATGAGAAAAGCAATCAAACTTTTGATTTAATAACAACCGTACTGGCACAAGTAGCACAAATGGAATATGATCGAATTAAAGAGCGCCAAAAAGAAGGAATTGCCCAAGCAAAACAAAGAGGTGTTTACAAAGGCAGAGTAAAAGGTTCTAAAAACAAAGATTCTATTTCTCTGGTTGCCAAATACCCAAATGTTGCTGCTTGTTTGGAAGCAAAAATGAGCATCAATAAAACCGTTGCTGCTACTGGTGTAGGTCGTAGTACGGTAAAGAGAGTTAGGAAAGAATATTTTGAATAAAAATGCTAAAATGGTTTTATACTCACCTACCACAATATTAAAAAGTATTTGGTTAATTTGCGCAGCTACGCAACCTAACCTTTTTCAATAGACAATTAATAAAAAAACACAAAGATATGTATGCACTACTATATGAAGACTTGTTAGCAGTAGAACTTACAAAAGAGAATACAAGTGCTTATAAAGAGCTTGACAAAGCAGAAACCTTTGAGGATGCAAAACAGGAGATTGTAAATTACTGGGAAAACAAGAAAAAAGAAGCTGAGTTAAAACTGGAACAAGCTCAGAATATGAAACCTCTTAAACGAAAAAGAATAAGAGTTCACTTACGACAACCGCTCAAGCGTGGGGGAACGGCAAATATTAATTTGAATTATCCAAATAAGGAGTAGTAATTATTTTAGCTCTTCATTTTTTTAGTGTTTCGAATTATAAATCAGAGAGTAATACATTGTGCATTATCTAAATTTATTCTAAATTAAATTATAGCCTAACCTTTTATTTATTGATTGATAATTATAAGTAATTTCTATTCATAATTTTATTACGTTTACATACATTAATTGGATACATAAACGTAATCAAGCTACTGCCTTAGGAAAACAATATCAATCAGTTACGCCTATATAATATTAGCAACAATGGTCATAACAATAGAAGAAAATTTAATATGACAAAGACAGACATAATGGAAGAGCTTTCAAAAGATTACCTAGAAGTAATTGCAAATAGAAGCGGATTCTTTAATTCTATTCATCGAGATTATGGTACAGATTTATCTATTAGAAAAGCTAAGTTATGTCATAATCGAAGACGTTATCTAACAACAGGAAAAGCCGTAGACATACAAGTTAAGGCTGTTTCAGAAAAGTATATTAACTATCTTAACGACACATCAAAAAATATTATTAAATACAGCTTAGAAGTTAAGAATTATAATGATCTAATTGATAGAGCAAATGAAACAGGAGCATTCATCCCTCTTATTCTCGCAGTTTTTATAATGCCAGAAAATGAAGATGAGTGGATTCAATTAACTCCAGAACAATTAATGATTCGTAAATGCGCATTTTGGTATCAAATACCTACAGGTCAAACCCATTCAATGAATAAAACAACCGTAAATATTGATATTCCCAAAACTAATAGAATTGATTTAAACTTTTATACTAACCAATTTGCAGCACTTGAATAATGAGTAAATATAAAGAAGAATTAATAATAGATTTTCTTATTTCTAGAGGGTGGAAATTCGTTAGAACAGGAAATCTATTTAATTATTTCTCACCACCTGAACAATTAAATCTTCCTGTTGATTTTGAAATTGAAATACCAAAATACTTAAAAGAAAAGACAGGTTTCGATTACTATATTAATAATCTTATAAAAGAGCTATCTAATATTTTATCCTTAGACTCAAATGCAGATGATTTAAGCATTTTATTCTCCAAGGATGATTCAATTCTAAAATATCGGATTTTTGATGCAGAAACATTAGATGGAACTATTCCATTTCAAAAGCATATAGAATCATTAGAGGGGTTTAAGAAAGTGTTATCACAAGCTGTAACATTTAAAACTACAAATAAACCTATATTTGGAACAGCTAAATTTGAAGTTAACAGTTATCTAAATCGTTGCAAGGCTTTACAAACAGAAAAAGGTAGTTATGTTACTAAGCTATCAATTCCAAATAGCGAAATATATTCTACTGTATCTGTTATAGATACAAATAGCATAAATAATAAGTTATTTGACGTTTTTGAATTTGTTAAAGAAGAAATTTTCAATACTACAACTCTAGTAGAAATAAATGAGAATTACATTCAGGATATTTCAGAACTTCTTAATTATGAATTATTTTATTCTATTAAAGACTTATATAGCAAAACTTCTATTAATAATATTGAATTACAGCTTTCATCTGTAGAAAAGTTTAGAAGAATAGAAACAACTAAGGTACAAAACAGAATATCATATTTTAATCGGTATCTAAAAGAAATCAAAAACCTATTATTAGAGTTGGTTTCCTTAGAAGCAACAGGTTACATTAAAAGATTGTCCTCTATATCTCCTCGTCATTCATCAAACAATGAAGTATTGATTGTTGCAGAGATAGCAAATACACAGGAAACAATTAAAGTTATTTTGGACACTGAGGAATATATTGAAGCAATAGAAGCCCATAAACACGAATGGGCAGTTAGAATCAAAGGAAAAGCTAAGCAAGGAAAAACACAATTATCAATTAAGGAATTAGAATTATTTGAAGTGTTGAAAAAATAATTATCACCAACACTTATGATATTTCAATACATTTAGCAGATGCAATTCAGATTTACCATCTGAATACATAACATAGGAAAGCATAAATGAATCCCACACAGGAATCAAAATAAAATCAAGCATTTAGAAACAACGATATAAAAACACAATAATGACAAGTACAGCACAAAGAGCCGAACTACAAGCTCAAATATGGAAAATAGCTAATGATGTTCGTGGCTCTGTTGATGGATGGGATTTCAAACAATTTGTATTAGGAACTCTTTTCTATCGATTTATTAGTGAGAATTTCACCAACTATATTGAGGGTGGAGATGAGAGCGTTAATTATGCCAGCCTCTCTGATGAAGTTATAACGCCTGAGATTAAAGAAGATGCCATTAAAACGAAAGGATACTTCATCTATCCTAGTCAGCTTTTTTCAAACATTGCAAAAAATGCCAGCACCAACACTAACCTTAAT
Source organism: Marinifilum sp. D714 (assembly GCF_030851345.1). GTDB lineage: Bacteria > Bacteroidota > Bacteroidia > Bacteroidales > Marinifilaceae > Marinifilum. Next base: position 68,360 of record NZ_JALPNU010000007.1, on the reverse strand, counting down.
ACTGATTTAGCTGCTATCTTTTCAGCTATTGAAAGCTCTGCAAATGGCTATCCTTCAGAAGAAGATATTAAAGGACTTTTTGCCGACTTTGACACTACCAGTAATCGACTTGGCAATACTGTTGAAGACAAAAACAGTCGTTTAACTGCTGTAATTAAGGGTGTAGCTGGACTAGGCTTTGGTAATTTTGAAGACAATCATATCGATCTTTTTGGTGATGCGTATGAATTTTTGATCTCTAATTATGCTGCCAATGCTGGAAAGTCAGGAGGCGAGTTTTTCACTCCACAAAATGTATCAAAGTTGATTGCACAGCTGGCAATGCACAAACAGGAAACTGTAAATAAAATTTACGACCCTGCTGCTGGTTCCGGTTCTCTGCTATTACAAGCGAAAAAGCACTTTGATGCCCATATTATTGAAGATGGTTTTTTTGGCCAAGAGATAAATCATACCACCTACAACCTTGCTCGCATGAACATGTTTCTACACAACATAAATTACGACAAGTTTAATATTCAGCTTGGAAATACATTGACAGATCCTCAATTAAGAGATGATAAACCCTTTGATGCAATCGTCTCTAATCCACCCTACTCAGTAAAATGGATTGGCAGTGATGATCCAACACTCATTAATGATGATCGCTTTGCACCTGCTGGAGTCCTAGCCCCTAAATCTAAAGCAGACTTTGCCTTTGTTCTTCATGCTCTTAGTTATCTTTCAAGCAAAGGTCGTGCAGCCATTGTGTGTTTCCCCGGCATCTTTTATCGTAGTGGTGCAGAACAGAAGATTAGAAAATATCTTGTAGATAATAACTTTGTAGAAACTGTTATCTCCTTAGCGCCAAATCTTTTCTTTGGTACTTCTATAGCGGTAAACATCCTTGTTCTTTCAAAAAGTAAAAAAGAAAACACAACCCAGTTTATTGATGCTAGTGGAGAAGGTTTCTTTAAAAAAGAGACCAATAACAACATTCTAACCGATGAACATATCGAAGAAATCATGAAGATGTTCGATAGTAAGGGGAACGTGGAGTATGTGGCAGCATCGATAGACAATAACAAAATTGCTGAAAATGATTATAATCTTTCAGTCAGTTCCTATGTGGAAGCAAAGGATACTCGTGAGAAGATTGATATTATTGAGTTGAATCAGGAAATTTCAAAAACGGTAGAAAAGATAGATGCTCTTCGTGCTAATATTGATGTAATAATAAAGGAGATTGAGGCATGAGTTATATAGATAAATTGTTACAGGGAGTTGAGGTTGAGTGGAAGACAATAGATGAACTTTTTCATGTTAAGAATGGTTATACTCCATCAAAGAAAAACAAAGAGTTTTGGTTAGATGGTACTGTTCCTTGGTTTCGTATGGAAGATTTACGTACAAATGGAAGAGTTCTTTCAGATTCCATTCAACACGTATCTGAATCTGCTATAAAAGGAGGTAAGTATTTCCCTGCTAATTCTATTATTATAGCAACCTCAGCTACAATTGGAGAACACGCTTTAATTACAGTCCCATATTTATCAAATCAGAGGTTTACGAATCTCAGTTTGAAAAAGGAGTATAAAGAAGTGTTGATGCCAAAGTTTCTATATTATTACTGCTTTATACTAGATGAATGGTGTAAAAACAATACAACTGTCGGTAATTTTGCAGGCGTAGACATGCATGGTTTTAAAAAATTCCCCATCCCAATTCCCCCCTTGGAAGTACAAAAAGAGATTATTCGAATTTTAGACACCTTTACAAAGCTAACAGCGGAGCTAACAGCGGAGCTAACAGCTCGTAAAAAACAGTATAGCTATTATCGTGATAAACTATTGAGTTTTGAAGAGAACAAAGTGGAGTGGAAGACTTTGGGGGAAGTGGTACAACGAACAAAAAATATTAAATGGAATGGAACAGATGAATATTATCATTATATTGATTTATCATCTGTAAGTCGTATTAACAACTCAATTACTGAAACAATTGAAATAACACGAAATAATGCGCCGAGTAGAGCAAAAAAACTTGTACAAAAAGATGATGTTATTTTTGCAACAACTCGACCTACTCAGATGCGTTATTGCCTAATCCCAAAAGAATACTCTGGAGATGTGGCAAGTACTGGTTACTGTGTTTTGCGAGCTAAATCTACCGAAGTATTACCTAAATGGATTTTCTATTGGGTTTCCTCTTCAGAGTTTAAAATATACCTTGAAGAAAATCAGAGTGGTTCAGCATACCCAGCAATTTCAGATGCAAAAGTTAAAGATTTTAAAATCCCTATCCCACCATTAAAAGAACAAGAATACATAATCTCCATTCTCAATAAATTCGACACCCTCACTTCTTCAATAAGTGAAGGTTTACCAAAAGAGATCGAATTAAGAAAAAAGCAATATGAATACTACCGAGATAAATTGCTAACCTTCTCCCAAAAATGATTAAAAATTACGAAGCACAAAAATGACAACCTATAAAACCATAGCAGAAACAAAGAACTTCATTGTTCTTGATAAATACATCAAGTTCTCAGAAGCACACGAAGCTCCTGCCACATATCAAACAGAAGCAGACCTTGAAAGGGAGCTTATACAGGATTTAAGCAATCAAGGCTATGAGTACTTACCCAAGCTTACTAGCCAAGAAACAATGCTTGCCAATGTTAGGGTGCAGTTGCAAACACTTAACAACATGGAGTTTTCGGATGTAGAATGGCTTCGTTTTGTTGATGAATATTTGGACAAACCAAGTGAAAATCTCATTGACAAAACAAGAAAACTACACGATGACTACATTTACGATTTTGTATTTGATGATGGGCATATCCAAAACATCTACTTGGTAGATAAAAAGAATATCGCTCGAAATAAAGTGCAGGTAATTTCACAATTCGAACAAAAAGGCAGTCAGGCAAATCGTTATGATGTTACTATTCTAGTAAACGGCTTACCATTAGTACAGGTTGAATTAAAAAAGCGTGGTGTTGCCATTCGTGAAGCTTTCAATCAAGTACACCGATATAGCAAAGAGAGCTTTAATAGTAAAAATTCGCTTTTTAAATACCTACAGCTTTTTGTTATCTCAAATGGAACTGATAGTCGATATTTTGCCAATACGGTCAAAAGGAATAAAAACAGTTTTGATTTCACTATGAACTGGGCAAAATCTGACAATTCCCTTATCAAAGACCTTAAAGATTTTACAGCTACTTTTTTTCAAAAACATACCCTTTTAAAAGTACTTCTTTCTTATTCTGTTTTTGATGTGAGTGACACACTCCTTATCATGCGGCCCTATCAAATTGCAGCTACTGAACGTATTTTATGGAAAATTGCAAGTTCTTCACAAGCAAAAAAATGGTCTAACACAGAAGGCGGAGGTTATATCTGGCACACCACTGGTTCCGGAAAAACTCTGACAAGCTTCAAAGCTGCACGACTAGCCACAGAACTTGAGTTTATCGATAAGGTCTTCTTTGTGGTAGATCGTAAAGATCTCGATTTTCAAACTATGAAAGAATATCAACGATTCTCACCGGATAGTGTTAATGGATCGGAAAGTACAGCAGGTCTCAAACGAAACATTGATAAGGATGACAATAAAATCATAGTAACCACTATTCAGAAATTAAACAATCTCATGAAAAATGAGAGCAGTCTTCCTATTTTTGAAAAGCAAGTGGTATTTATCTTTGATGAAGCTCACCGCTCTCAATTTGGAGAGGCTCAAAAAAATCTTAAAAAGAAGTTTAAGAAGTACTATCAATTTGGTTTTACTGGCACTCCTATCTTTCCAGAAAATGCTTTAGGCTCAGAGACGACAGCTAGCGTATTCGGTCGAGAACTACACTCTTATGTGATTACCGATGCAATTAGAGATGAGAAAGTACTTAAATTTAAGGTAGACTACAATGATGTTCGTCCTCAATTTAAGGCTATTGAAACAGAACAAGACGAGAAAAAGTTAAGTGCGGCAGAAAATAAAAAAGCTTTACTTCATCCTGCTCGCATTAATGAAATATCTCAATACATCTTACAGAACTTTAAGCTAAAAACCCATAGATTAAATGGGAGCAACAAAGGGTTCAATGCAATGTTTGCAGTTAGTAGTGTTGATGCTGCAAAATGTTACTACGATGAAATAAAGAAGCTGCAAAATGGGGATGATAAGCCTCTTAGGATTGCTACTATCTTTTCTTTTGCGGCCAACGAAGAGCAAAATGCCATAGGTGAGATTATTGATGAAACATTTGAACCCTCTGCAATGGATACAAGCGCAAAGGAGTTTTTAACGGCTGCTATCAATGATTATAATAGTATATTTAAAACCAGCTTTGGAGTAGATAGTAAAGAATTCCAAAACTACTATCGTGATCTTGCCAAACGAGTAAAGAGCAAGGATATTGACCTTCTTATAGTAGTTGGCATGTTCCTCACTGGTTTTGATGCACCTACTCTTAATACTCTTTTTGTTGATAAGAACCTACGCTATCATGGCTTAATGCAAGCTTATTCTCGTACTAATCGTATATATGATGCCACCAAAACCTTTGGTAACATTGTTACATTTAGAGATTTGGAAACATCTACCATTGATGCAATTACCCTTTTTGGAGATAGTAGCACCAAAAATGTAGTCCTTGAAAAGAGCTACAAGGAGTATTTGGAAGGATTTACGGATATTGCAACCGGAGAAGCTCGTCGTGGATATATTGATGTAGTAAAAGAGTTAAATGATAAGTTCCCCAACCCTGATGAGATAGTCACTGAAAAAGACAAAAAAGAATTCTCCAAGCTATTTGGTGAATATCTTCGTGTTGAAAATGTTCTTCAAAACTACGATGAGTTTATCAGCTTAAAAGCTATCCAAAATCTTGATCTGGAAGATCCCAAAGCTGTGGAGGAATTTAAAGCTACTCATTACGTAACTGATGAAGATATTGCAGCCATGCAAGAGGTTGAGGTTCCAGCTGAACGAACAATTCAAGACTATCGTTCAACCTATAATGACATTCGTGACTGGCTTCGTCGTGAAAAGAGCGGAAAAGAATCCGAAGAGTCAAGTATCGACTGGGATGATGTTGTTTTTGAAATAGATCTTCTTAAATCTCAAGAGATAAACCTAGACTATATCCTTGAGTTAATTTTTGAACACAACAAAAAGACCAAAGACAAAGCAACCCTAGTTGAAGAGGTTCGCCGCATCATCCGTGCTAGTGTTGGTAATCGTGCAAAAGAAAGCCTACTTGTTGATTTTATCAATAGCACTGACCTTGATAAAATTCAAGATAAAGCAACCATCATTGATGCTTTCTTTAGCTTTGCTCAAAAAAAGCAAAAACATGAAGTTTCCAAGCTAATTGCAGATGAAAACCTTAATGAAGATGCAGCTAAACGCTACATTACAACTTCATTGAAACATGAATATGCTAGTGAAAATGGAACTGAACTCAACGAAGTTTTACCAAAAATGAGTCCATTGAATCCACAGTACTTAACTAAAAAACAGAGTGTTTTTCAAAAGATTGCTTCTTTTGTTGAGAAGTTCAAGGGTGTTGGTGGACAAATTTAAATTAACTGAAATAATTCATAGCTATAATTGAATAGCCATGATTAAAACACAAGAGAGGTTCACCTACAGGTTAACAACCTAACAATGAACCTCTCTCAATATTTACCCCCAATATTTCTGCATGGAATCTACAACCGATTTTTGAGAAGTCTTTTTGTATTTTATCAAAGTCTTTGGGTCTTTGATTCCTGTTATTTTCATGATGATATGATCTGGCATCCCTTTTTCACTTGAAAGAGTGATAAAAGTACGTCTGGCCGTATGGCTCGAAATCATTTTATACTTAAGGTTGTAAACAATCTCCTTTTTTGTTCCGCTATAAATAATCTCCTTAATTTTTTCATCAAAACCAGCAAGCTTGCAAGCCTCTTGAATTCTCTTATTAAATTTCTGATTGGAGATCTTAGGTAATTGCCAATCGTATTTATCCAATAGCGCTTTTAACTTTGGGTGTAATGGAATAAAACTTTCACTTTCGGTTTTTTCAGCTTTTTTTATAATCATGTCTCCATGTATATCAGCTTTCTCAAATATCGAATAATCCGAATACCTTTGACCAGAATACACCCCAATTAAGAACAAATCTCTTGCTCTTTCCAGTGATTCACGGGGAAACTGGAATTTTTCCAGAACTTGTATTTCCTTATCTGTCAAAAACACATCGTCAGGCTGATATTTATTAACTGGATTTTTAATCTTTTTCAGGTCGATGTTATGGTATTTACCTTCTGACCAAATAAGAACTGTGATAAGAAAGTTAATAGTACGGTGTAGCGTGTTGTCGTTATGTGGTTTAAACGGTTTAACCTTGATAATCCGTAGAAAGCCACAAAATTCGTCAATCCAATCTTGCGTTATTGAAGTAAACTCTATTTTCTTTCTTTTTTTATCCTCAAAAGCAATCAGCTTGTTTTTTAGGTTTGTATATTTCTGATTCCAACTATCCGATTGTCCATTGGACTTGCCCTTAGTGTCAATGAAATCTTGAATTGCCTCTGTTAGAAACCTGCTTTCCTGCTTAGTAGATTTATGTTTAAATTCTTCATCAAACAATTGCTTTAATAACTCTCTGGTTATTGGAGTATTTTGCTTATCAAGTTCCTTTACTTTCTCATCTAAGAAATCAGAATACATACTTAACATTGATGAAGTATGTTTCAATTCCGCTCCACTAGCTCCTCTTTTTGCCTTTGGCATTCTACTTTCACTATTCCAATTGTCGGGGTGAATGGTTTGATTAGTAGAATATTTAAAATTTTTCTTCTGACTTTTTAAATAGTAAATCAAATAAATTGGTGTAAGTTTGTCTGACTTGGGTTCTTTCAAAAAGAAATACATAGGCTTTAAATTTGTTTCCACAAATATACAAAAGGGAAAGTAAAGGGGAAAGTAAAAGTGTTTTTGAAGTACAAAAAAAAAGAATTTGACGGATAAAGAAAACGTCACAACCCCCGAATTACCTAAGAAATACCAAAAATGAAATATTTGCTAGATAAGAGGTTCGAATCCCTCTCTCTCCGCTGAAACAAGCATTGAAGTTGAAAAACTTTGGTGCTTTTTTTATGCACTAAACTCAAAAGGGATGATCCCAATTCTCGGGAGTAACATGTACATGATGATTGAATTAAAAAACTTTCAGGTTTTTTATTGCATCTGGCTACAAAAACCACTTCTTTTGCAAATACTGAATCCAAATCTCTTATTTGTAATTGCGAATGCATTGCTTCATCACCTTCAATAAACCATTGGAATACAAAGTACTCCCTGAGTATTTTACCAATCCATTTAACTATACGCCTCATCCTTTATGCGTACAAGCTGCAATGGAACTTCAAGCCAAACTTGGAAAGCCAAATCCCGACTCAAAAGGTAAAATGTATGGCGTGTTGATTGTAAAAAATCACTACGATGAAATTGGATACATTGTGGCTTATTCAGGCAATGATCAAGCTCAAGAAACTCAGATTCCATTTGTACCACAGGTATTCGAAATCACCAATCCCAATGGATTTTTTCGTAAAGGTGAAGCAGAATTAAATCAAATCAATCAAGCCATTTACAATGCAGAAAATTCACCAGCTATAAAACAGATTCAGAAAGAACTGGATGATGAAATTCAAAATGTAAATGACACTTTAAAAGCAGCTAAACTTGTCATGGCGAATGCCAAGAAGGAAAGAAAAGGCAAGCGAGCAGAAGCTGAAAATCATCCTGACAAGGAAAGCATTCTAAAACATCTTGTAAAAGAAAGCCAAACAGAGAAAAGTAAATTCAATAAGTTAAAGAAAGAGTGTAAAGAGAAGATTGAAAGTTTACAATTAAAAGCGGATGAGCATTACCAAAGAATTACAGATCTAAAACAAGCGCGTAAAACTCAATCAGCTCGGCTACAAAAGCAAATATTCGACAACTATCTTTTTTTGAATATTGAAGGAAAAGAAAAAAGTGCAAGCCTTATTTTTAAGGAGACCGAAGCCAAGGTTCCTCCTGCCGGTGCTGGCGATTGCTGTGCTCCTAAGTTATTACATTATGCATTTCAGAACGAACTGAAACCTATTGCTATGGCAGAATTTTGGTGGGGAACATCTCCAAAAAAAGAAATCCGAAAACATGGCTACTTTTACCCATCGTGCAAAAGCAAATGTGAGCCCATACTAGGACACATGCTAAACGGGATGAGCATAGAAAAAGCAAAGCAAGAAGATCAAAATCTAGTTATAAAAGTCCTTCATGAGGATGATGCAATTGCAATCATTAACAAACCTTCAGGTTTATTATCAGTACCCGGCAAAGAGATGCAAGAATCTGTATATACTCAAATAAAAGATCTGTATCCACATGCTGATGGACCTCTTATTGTTCATCGCCTAGATATGGCTACTTCGGGCATTATGCTTATTGCCAAAACAAAATCTGCACACGAAAACCTGCAGAAACAATTTCTTAGCAAAAGCATTCAAAAAAGATATGTAGCTCTATTGGATGGTATTATTGAGGAAGATTCAGGCACCCTTGATCTGCCCTTGCGTGTTGATTTGGATGATCGCCCCAGACAATTGGTTTGTTTTGAACATGGAAAGTCGGCATTTACCAAGTGGAAAATTGTTGAACGTACTCCATTGCAAAGCAAAATACACTTCTACCCTATCACAGGGCGTACACACCAATTGCGTGTGCATGCAGCTCATCCTCTCGGACTAAATACCCCAATCGTTGGTGATCCTCTTTATGGTCTAAAAGCTGATCGTCTAATGCTACACGCTGAAGAAATTACCTTCTTACACCCATTTACTCAGAAAAAAATAAACTTTAAATGTTTGGCTGAATTTTAAGCCTAGCTAAATAATATAGATAAATTACTTTATAAGTGTATTTTACCAATAATTCATGTTTAAAATCCCCCAATTTACAGCATAAATAAATATGCAAATTGTTAAATTTTATATTCCCTAACTTTTTTTAAATCTGCAATTTTATTTTACTTTTGTCATCACACTCAATTATTGCAACATTGGAGAGGTGCAGGAGTGGTTGAACTGGCTCGCCTGGAAAGCGAGTATACGCCAAAAGCGTATCGGGGGTTCGAATCCCTTCCTCTCCGCATAAACAAAGGAAAGCAGCGTTTTTATAAAATGCTGCTTTTTTACATATTCCCGTTTGGTTTAAACATGGTTTAAACAATTTGCACGTTTTTTTGCTATAAAAAACAAAAAGCTGCCACGAAAATCGCAGCAGCTTTAAGCACCCTAAAATTACAAGATCTTAAGTCACGTTAACCATCTGGTATTGGTCCAAAGAGTATTCGTCAGCCTCAGCAGTTCCAAAGAAAGCGTAAATGTGAGTTGCTCCCGGATCCACTGGAAGTGTGATTTCTGCAGATTGATCAGATCGAGCTGCATTTGCATGAAGCATGTGAACTTTGTCACCGCCCATTACAAGCAAATGTAATTTATCGTCAGCATTACCTACTCCAGTAGCACTTTCATCCTTCCAACTCATCTCGATTCCTGATGACACATCTGTATCATCCTGGATGGAAAGATTTGATGGCAAACTCAAATTACCCACTGATGCTCTAAATTGAGAGAAGTTTGATAAATCTCCCGTCTCATCAAAGGCCGCAATGTTTGTTTTCACAAACAAATTGTAGCCGGTCATTTTTCCTGCTGAAAGATTCCAAACAGGACGAATGAGTGTTTCCAACAAAGAAGAAGCAAAACTTACAACAGCTTTGAACCTGCTGCGTTGCTTTTGTTGCCCTTCCGTATTTGATGCATTTGGACCTGGTAGTGACTTGATGTAATTCACCCCTTTCCAACTGCTACCTACTACTGAGCCCACTTTCCCCGTAAATGGCCCCAGGATTCCTTGATTGTATTTCCCCATGATTAAAGGTTTTTGGTTAGTATTGAATTAATAAACATAGAATTGAGACAGATACAGACTTGGTCCCTAGGAAGTATTAGGCTGCTTCTTTCTCTCATCTAATTTTTTCCACCAGCGCTTTAGCAGTGCAACAACAATGGTTGAGATGGCTCCTCCAATAACAGAAATTAGTGCTTCCGTGCTGTCAACGGGAACTTCCTGAACAGCTTGGATATTTGGACTTCCCATTCCCAATGATTCTGCTACTCCCATGGTGGATAAAGTGCCGATTACAAATGATGATATCTTATTCATATGATGATGATTTGGTTAGTACTTATAGCAAACTTATGTATCTTTCCAAGAGAAAACCAAACCAATAGATTGATTTACCTTAACTTACATCATCATGCTTTAAATTAATATTTGGGAAGGGAAATCATCCAGAGGTTTTGCTGCTTTCTGATAAGCATCCAATCATTATCCGGAATGCGGGTGGGATGTCAAGCTTTTTGATGGATTTTTTATGCCCCAGGAAATAGTTTGGATCAAAAAATCCATCAAAACTTTGTATAAGCTTGACTTGTTGGCTGAATTGCTAAATTCAAGCGGGGTAAACATTTGATATTAGAGCAAACAGAGGAAATATCTTTGTTTATCAGGGAGGAGGAAATTAATCAATCGTGAAAACAAGACTGCCTAAATTTCTAGGAATTTTATCAGGTCCCACTGCTTTAATATTATGAATAAACACCCTACTTCCTAAACTTAAGCTTTTGATTAATTCCTTCTGCTCGGATGTGAATCTATAACCTCTAGAACTAGAGTCTATAGTATATCCACCTTTAAGAACTGTTAAAGTAAATTGAGTAACGGTAAATTTAGTGTCGAAATCAAAATCTTCCGTTAGCTTAGCGTAAATTCCGGATTCTACAAGTAGTCTATTTTTACGAATTTTACCTCCTGTTTTACCAGCGACAATTGATATTGGATTTGGAATTCTTTTTATTCTAAAATATTTACTATCTATCACTTGCCATTCATCTTGAATTTTAGCTGACACCTTCACAATGCATTTTCTACCTGCAGAGCCTGGTCTTGGATTAATCATATATACATTTCCAACTCTTCTGAAAAATGCATTAGTTACTTGAACGTTAACGTGATTTATAGGTATTCCAGGAACATTTATTTCGACCGGATTATCTACTCCATCATATAATACATTCATCTTACTAGCAGAAATTGAAGCATACAAAGGAAGCTTTTGCTTTACTTGCTCACCTGATTTATTTTCCTTGGTAACATGAGTTGTTTCAGGAGTGCTTGTTTTTATATCAGGAGCTAGTTTATTTTCAGTTTTTACATCCGTTTTTTCCTGCTTGACATTTTCATACTTAGAGGAATTACATCTTGCAGTTAAAAGACAGATGGATACTGTAAGAGAGTACAAAAGAGAATTGGTAAAGTTCATTATCATTATATTTTTTTGTGATAAATGCGAAGTTAATAAAAACCAATCTAATTACTTAACCACTCTTTTTTGTTTTTAATGCCTGCATTAAAAATGGGTGGTGGTGGGGTTTGTGGTGGTCAGTAGCGGCCCTTACTACGGAGTGGCGAGCCGCCCGCGAGTGGGAGGGTGTGACTGGCAAGTAAAACAGAAACTTGTTTTCTGTGATTGACAGCCAGCAGTTTTTGGCGGCTTTTTTGAAGCTGTGATGGATGTTGCCGGGTGAAGCACTGAGTGGGTTGTTTTTGAATGCTTTCGAATGTAATGTATGAAAAAACAATTGGGATGGAGGTGCTTGACCCGGGTGCGTAGGTTAAAGTGCTTTGAAGTGGTAATAAATTTTGCGAGTAAATGACAGTTCTCTTCTTTTGCTTCTCTCCTTCTCTGTTTGAAATTGCCTTTATTTTACTGGGAATGCAAAATTGTTACCAGGGCAAAGTACTGGCCGTGGCCGCTCAAAAAAGATGACAAAAACTGATAGCACCCGACCCAGCAGGCTCGCTTTAAGTGAGCAATGGAGGCTTTTTTGTTCTTCGACTACGCTCAGAAACCTATAGTATTAAATAAGAATAATTGAGACAAGGCACCGACTAACTTTTATTGGAAAGTCGAGGAACAAGGGAGCCGGGAATTGCTGTGAACGACGAGTGGTTGAGCGAAAAAATTGTGACAGGGTGAACCCGCCCTAAAGGACGGGACGACTGATAAAGAAACTGCAAATTAAAATTTGCGAAAAGCTAACACCCCAGCTAAAGCAAGGGTGAATATTCTGACAAATGCCTTTTGCCCATTGAGACCCTTTATTAAAAGTTATAGAGCTAGTGTTGAAAAAACAGCGAAGATGGGCAAAAGGATTTTGGAAAGCCCTGGCGGAATTTTTGCCGAGGCCCGAGGAGTGAACGCCTTATTTCCTACTTTATCATTAAATCTATTCGTTTGGCTCGATCTTGAATTAGTTGTTTATAAGCTTCTTTCATTTCAGGTGGAAGAAAACTAATTTCAATAGTTTTAAACCAAGATGGTATTGATTTTTCAAATTTTACAAAGATGTTATTTTGAGTTTTTTCAGGAATCTCAAAAAGGTTAAATGCTGAAAGAAAATCTTTACGTTTTAACTTTTTCTTTTTTGCATTTAATGTTAAGGCTAGATCTTCATCATCTTCGGGCATTACCAATGCTGTGGAAAGCATATCGTAAGCAGGAGTTAAAACATATCCTAAATGAGGATTATTTATTAATGAAAAATTTTTTAAATGCATATCTGCGTTTCCCGTTAAGAAGGAAAAGACTACTTGCTCGAAAAAGTTAATCAGATCTAAGCCTGGGTTAGAAGAATACTTTAAAATTGCTTTCCCAATTTGCTCATAAGATCCTTTGTACTTGTACTCTGTTAAACGCTCGGTTAGTTGACACATGTCTTCCATGTGAATTTTGTTTCCATTTTCACGATCTATTCGCTTGGTGATGTAGGCCAATTTTCCATTATTCAATCGAATTAGGGAGTGTGGGACTGTATTTATTTTTGATATGGAGGCCAGATTCATTGTTAGGTCTTCCAATTCGGGCAAATTAGCGAATTGCTTTGTTGGAGGTTTAAGGATGTATCCACCCCATAATCCAACTATGGTAAAACGTCTTTCTTTATTGTTGTCTGGATTTTTAGCAATCTCCAATGATAATTTGGGCTGTACACCTGTTACTGCAATTTGACTTTTTATTACTTGATATGCTAATTCGAGCATTTGATCTTCGGAATAATCGAGAACGGGTACCACATTTGTGTTAAATATTTTTTTAGAACAAGTCGGATGAAAATCCACTTGATTTACTTTTAGTGGTTTATAGCAGTATAAACAGTTCATGGTTGTTGTCGGTTTTCAGTTATTGGTTATCGGTTGTTTCGGCGATGATACTTACAGCACCGATACAGTCTTTACAGCAGGCCATTAGTAAGCCCATACGGTCTGATTCCCGTAGTTTCCAATTTTCTTCAGCAATGTCGAGAAGCCAACCTTCCGGTATTAAGCCATCGAAAAAGGGGAACATGGTTTTACTATTATAGGGAATATCTGTGATTGGCAAAGTAAGACTTATGGCTTCAGGCTTTTCCGATTTTAAATAATCGTTCTCGTAATAAAATGTGAATCCTTCCTCATTTTCGATAATGGTTCCTGCCCATATCTTGTGCATGTATACTTTTGCTTTTCTCATCCTTCCTTATTTTTTTAGAGATATTGGTCCTAACTTGAATCCGAATAATTGCAATACTTGATTGACCTTATCCATCTGTAAAGTTTCTTTGCCTTGTTCCAATTCTCGAATGAATCGAATTCCTACACCTGCTTTGTCGGCTACATCTTGCTGTGTAAGCTTGAGTAGCTTTCTTTTTTCTTTTAGAAATTGTGATACTTCCATATTAAAAAATAACATTATACCCGTACGGGTATAAATATAGTTCTTTTTATTGTAATTATACCCGATCGGGTATAAATTAAATATATTTAGCATTGATTATACCCGTACGGGTATAATCAATACATTTTCATTTTGTGATGAATTTAGAATTGTATGGATATCGGAGGAATAACACCTTATTTCCTATTCTATTCAATAATTCCTCTCTTACAGATCAATAAATCACCTGGCTCCTAATTTTCTTAATTTCTTTCAAAGCGGTTTGTGCATAGTTGAATTCGAAACACCATTTGTCACATTGCTTTCTTTTAACTGGTTCAATGTATCTGTCAAAGTAATAGATATGCTTTACCCTGGCATAGTCATCTTGGAATATATCTATGAATTCATTGAGCTTAAAACTTTCGTATTCTTCCATTAATGAATCGATATGTTTTAGGACTTTCTCCTTGGGTGGATGGTTGTATGGTTCACTTGTGATATCTGTAAGATTCTCGGGAATTTTAAAGCGAGGGCGTCTCTTTTTACCCTGTCTTAAATCAGTGAGGTACTTGTGAAATTTCTCTTTGTCTTCCTCCAAATCCATGTATAGCCCAAGATTGATTTTCCTGGCTTTTAATTCCTTGTTCAAGGCAACAAGGTCATTTCGACTAAAGTAATAAGTCCTAGCCCGGATGAAGTAGTTTTTAAAATTGAATTTTTCAATAATAAATCTGCCAGGACGATGATATCCTGCAGTTCTGATAATTTTTGAAATGTCATCTTCCGGAACCCACTCTCCTCTTTGGGTTTGTAGTTTACGAAATTCTGAAGCTGCTTTTTTTACTGCTTCCTTTGAGAACTGATCACGCTTTGGTAAATCTTGAGTTCCTACAACTTTTGCCAATAAATATCTTAGCTGTTTCAATTCTGTATAGAGCTTATCTTCTTCCATAGCTTAAAATGTTTTTCTGTTTTGCTTTGAAGAAGTTAAGAAGATATTTAATGATTTCTGTAGAAAACTACATGTTACTTTTTGTCTCAGCCCAAGGAATGAACATCTTTTTTGCTGTATCTTGCAGTTTATTCAAGCAAAAATTGAGGTATGAACTGGGAGATGGAAAGATCGGATATCGATTTTGAAAAGTATGTTGTTTGCTCCGCAGCAAACTATCGATCTGTTGATGGAACGATGAAGCGATGTATCGAATTTAGAGATGATGAAGGTGTGTTGTATTTGGCACCCAGAGAGGATGTATTGAAGTTGAAAGAGGTTCCAAGGAATACTTATGAAACTTATGCTTTAAGATATGGTGAACCTTATGCTGATGGAGTTATTTATACAAAAGAAACTGTTGACATTCCTTTTTTTGAACGCATGAAACAGAGGGGTATTGTTGTGGATTTTGTTTTGGATGATGTAGGTGTGAAGGTGATTAGGTTAAAATAAAACTCTTCCTCTCAGGATTCAAAATCCTTAACTCTAAGCTCGCAAATTACAAATTTGTGGGAGCTGGGAAATTTGTACATTTAGGTATGTGCTATGGATATTCATCGAGTAAGTTGGCAGAGCGATTTGCCAGAAAAATGCGGGAGCCGAAATTGTTTGAGCGACATTTTTATAAAAGTGGCTTTGAGTTTCCACTGATGCCAGTTGTTTGCAATGATCAACCTGAGGAGATTGGATTGGCTGCCTGGGGTTTGATACCGGCATGGGCAAAGGATAAGAGTATGCGAAAATATACGCTGAACGCCAGAAGTGAAACGATTTTTGAAAAGCCTTCTTTTAAGAAAGCGATTGCCAGTCAACGGTGTTTGATTTTAGCGGATGGCTTTTATGAATGGCAGCATGTTGGCAAAAACAAGTATCCATATTTCATTGGTCTGAAAAATGAAGTCTCTTTTGCTTTTGCAGGGATTTGGGATTTGTGGGAGAATCCAGAAAGCAAAGAACTTGTGAAAAGCTATTCGATCATCACGACTGAAGCCAATGGCTTGATGGCGAAAATTCATAATACCAAGAAAAGAATGCCTCTTATTTTACCTGTCGAAAATGAAGATGCCTGGCTTAAGGCTGAATCGAAAAATGAGATTATGGATTTGTTGAAACTTCCTATTGAGGAGGATGAGATGTTTGCCTATACGGTTCAGAGGAAGTTGGCAAATGAGGCTAGTGCTCAAGATCAGTTTGTTTATGAGGAGTTGAGCCAAGGGAGGATGTTTTGAGATCTGGGGTTTGAGGTAGGCGATAGGAATCGAGTATCCGGCTGGAGTAGTCAATTTAGGAAAGTTGAAGGAATTAT
This sequence comes from Marinifilum sp. D714, assembly GCF_030851345.1. Classification (GTDB taxonomy): domain Bacteria; phylum Bacteroidota; class Bacteroidia; order Bacteroidales; family Marinifilaceae; genus Marinifilum. The sequence continues at coordinate 52,217 of NZ_JALPNU010000007.1, read as the reverse complement.
AATTCTTATGGAAAAGAGTTTTCTGCATACGCAGAGCACGAGTTGATAAAACTCGCGCTATCGGGGGTGTTCATAGCTGTATTAGATTTAGTAGTTCTAATTTATGGCTATTTATTGAATTTGAAAATGGGAAAGTTCAGGAAATATTCATACCCTCCCTTTGAGTGAGAGCATGAAGGTTAATGGAATAACACAAAGCTCTATTTATTTCAAAAGACTTTAACACCTTAATATCCAACAAGAAATAATGACATACACTGTCAGTTTCATAGTGACAAAAGAGCAATCAATGCAAATGTTATCTTGACATAATTTTACCAAACGATTGCATCACATTACCTAATATTGGTCAAAGTAAAGTTTAAAAAATAGTAATATGAAGGTTAATGGCAAGGCATTTGAACAAAGACAGCAGACCGAAAAAATTGTGTAGGTCTGCTGTTTAGTCATAAATGACTTTTTAAATTTCGCGATGCAAAAATATCATTTTCAACTGAATAACAAAAAAGAAATCGCAATTGCTTGAAGTAAGCCACTTTACTATTTAAAAATCTAAATTTTTAGAATATGTCAAGCACAGGTGAAAAACCAGGAAAAGGTACGTATACATGTACTAAATGCGGACAAAAGGTTGTATTAGATGACCACTCTGATACATTGCCTCCATGTCCAAAGTGTAATGGTACTAATTATAGACCATAACAAACCAATGAGGGTGTCCAAAGAGTAAGTTCAATCGAAAATAATGTCATATTGAATGAAGTGAAACATCTGTGTATCAAAGGGACAGATTCTTCGCTAAACTCAGAATGACAATAATATTGAACTTTTTGGACATCCTCATTAATTTGATTTACGAGGAAGTTGAATAATTATTCTGCTTCAATTATTAATTTAAATTCAGTTGAAATGAGTTCAAAATTTGAGATTTTCAAAAGTCCACGAGACTTTCAGTACTACTTTAGATTGAAAGCAAGTAATGGACAAATCATATTAGCCAGCGAAGGCTATACAACAAAACAGGGATGCCAAAATGGGATTGCCTCGGTAAAAGTAAATTCACCCTATGATTCGCGCTATGAGCGCAAAAATGGGATAACCTATACTTTTAACTTAAAGGCCGCTAATGGCGAAATTATTGGTAGAAGTGAAAGTTATACAACAAGTCAGGCAAGGGAAAATGGAATTGCGTCGGTAAAAGTAAATGCTCCTTCAGCAGGTATTGTTGATTTGAGCTAGAATAAGAGCTTAATTAGAATTGGTTGGCACAAAAGTGCCAACCAATTTCTATAAGATAATTAAGGTATAAACTTGGATTTAATTGGTATTTATTTTAGGAAATTCGGAAGGGTCCAAGTCAATAGGTTTTGATGGTGATTGAGGCTTGTAATACGATGTGGATTTGGTTTCTTTTCCGATTTTCACTTCTTTTTTGACACGCTTCCATTCATGCTTTATTAAATTTTGTCCTTCAGTTTGCAGCTGATTTAAGTTTACAGATATTTTCGTGCTATTATCTGTTGGGTATTCAATTAAATCTCTAAGTGAATCCAACAATTCGATAACGAAAAAATCTTGAAGTGGATTGAGTTTTAATTTCAATCTTGTAATTGCCGCTACAACCTCTGTTTTTATTGGAAGGCTTTCTTTTGTATTATTTATGGAAGTGTTTATGACATTACCTGCATCCCCTGCAGAAAATTTTTCATCCTGAAACATTTCAATTCCTTTTGCTAATACATTCACACCCAACTCTTGCAAATGTTTTTGTGATATTTCAACAAACAAATGAGTTTTGGAAACTATTTCTGTAATATCCTCGCGAAGCTGATCTAGCCATGTGATTCTTTGACGGCATATCACCTCAACGAAGCGAGTTGATTCCAAATTTTCTTTGATGTAGGAATCTTTTAAATGTTCCAGATCCTTTTGAATATCGCCCTTATGAGATTCTAATTGGGTGTCAATTTCTTTCCTGATATCACCTTTGTGAGTTTCAAGATTTTTATCTAGTTGTTTTTGATACCAACGTTGAAATATAAAATAAAGTAGAGATGAAAAGCCTCCAGAAGAAATAATAATAATTAATACTTGTAATGTTACACTCATTTTTTACCAAATTTTAGTTCTTCTAATAGGTCCTCTAAGCAATAAATCAATTGTTGATTTTTGCTCCTCAATATTAACCATATCCCCTTCAAAGTATTATCAAGCATCAATGAAAATCCAACTAAAATGAGTAGCGCAAAAAAAACAAACACACCCAACATTAATCCATCCAAGGATTTGGCTGTATCTAATATTGCATTATAAAAAGATGTTACGATAATACTAACAATAGAACTTGTTACCATTATAATAAATGGGTAAGAATATTTTTTATAGCTATTTCTTCTATCCAAGGTATCAATGAAGAACTGCACAAATTCAGCATTGTCTAACCTCTCTCCAATTCTCTTTTTTAATACACCTCTTTTAATAAGTCGAATCGTTTGCTGAGACCACTTCTTATCTGATATAAGAATTTCGCTATATTCGTTCTTTATTACTTTTGCTGTTTTCTTTCTGGAGTAAAATACTGAAAAAACAAAAGAACCTAAGCAGGGCAACAATAACCACCAATAATTTACATTATCGCTGTTATTAGTCCAGATAAACAGCAATATAGCAGAAAATATATTAGAACTATAAATTATTAATTGCCAATCCCACCTATACTTTTTCCATATTAAGCCCAAGAAAGAAATATCCTCTGTCCATAGTTTAATTTTATCGTCAAAGCTCATATCAATCTTGTGTGGCGTTTTTTTTTTAGAGTTATCACTAATACCTTTATACCATTCAAAATCAACTTTAGGATAATAATACTGAGGTCTCATATATGGAATAAAATTTTCTGGTAGATTCTTAATTAGATTATATTTCGAAATTAACCCTTCACCTTGACGCTCATATTCCCAATTCCTCCCAAGTTTGGTAAGGGAATTAATAAAAAGTAATGCCTGTTCATAATTTGACATCTGAGCTCTAAGTGTTTTTATCATATCTTTCTTGTCGTCCAGTGACAATAACCATATCGGTTGTCCGTCTATATACTTTACGGCTTGATATAAATGTCTAAAGTAATGTCCAAGATGATATTGATGACCACCGAAAAATTTCACTTTACCTTTTGCATTATTATCTATAAGCTCTTTTAATTTAAAATCATCTTTACTTTTCAAATTTTTAGAATGACTAATTTTATTTGAGCTTTCCCATACTGTTACAATTTTCTTTATTATAAAGTAGATACTTTTATTTGTATTCTTTTGATTTTCTAAAACCTCAAAAAGTTTTGGCTTATACCCTGTAATTAAATTATCGATATAGTTTCTTAGTTCATCTTCAACATCCAAAGGAATTCCCCAAAACATTATATGATAGGCAATTTCATTTAAATTGTATTTCTCTTGCCATACGTCAAATTTAAACTCTAAGTATTCACCTTTAGAATTTTTAAATTGATTGTATTCTTTTTCATTGTATAAGGCTCTTTTTATCTTTAAATCATTACTATCACAATTGATGTATGGGTCAACCTTAATAACGGTATGGCATAACCTCCTCGCAACCTTATACTGATCAAAAATGGTTTTAATTGCTCTCCTCCCTGTAACAACCTCCTCTTCCGGTTTACGACCATTTTCATCGTAATAGAAAGGATTTCGATATCTCATCTCTTTTACATTCTCACGATAATACTTGATCATTTCAAAGAATTTGGCCTCTATTTGTTGACGACGAAAGGAGCGAATTTGAAATAGTAATGTACCCGCAAGAAGAAATGCACCTATAAAAGAGCCAAATTGCGACCACACACCAGTATTAATATTCCAGGTAATTGAATTACCTGTAGAACTTATGAACAAAACAATTAAAAGAATACACCAACAAAAAATGGCACTTCCTGCAATCCATTTTTTTGAATTTCTCGTTGTTATTTTTAAATAAGGCCAAATGGCTATTGCACTTAATACAATCGCTACAATTAATAATATCCAATAAATTATTTCCATAGTCTTTTTATACAGTCCAATCCTCAGCCAAAACTTCGGCTTGTTTTAATATTAATTCGATTGCTTCGGGTGCTTTATCGGGTGGATATTTGTAGCGGCGAAGCAGGCGGCGAACCATATTGCGGATTTTAGCGCGGACGCTGTCGCGGACTTGCCAATCGACCGTTGTGCTGTTTCGCAATTTTTCGGTAAGCTCGACGGCAATGTTTTTTAGTGTTTCTTCGTGGAGTGCACGAACTGCACTTTCGTTGCTGGCTAAAGCATCGTAGAAACGTATTTCATCAGGGTTTAAGCCCAATTCCTGCTCACGTTGCATGGCTTTTTGGAAATCCTTGGCCATATCGATCAGCTCCTCGATTACCTGAGCGGTTTCGATTTGTCGGTTGTGGTATTTTCGAAGGGACTCCAGTAAACGATCGCTGTACTTCATTTCCTGTACCAGGTTGCCTTTTGCATGGTGCTTGATGTTGTCCTTCAGTAATTTTTCCAAAAGGGCAATGGCAAAGTTCTTGTGCTTTAACCTGCGGACCTCATCGAGAAAATCTTCGGATAAAATGCCGATATTGGGTTTTTCCAAACCAGCCAGGCTGAAGATATCTTCTACTCCTTCGGCAAGAACTGCATTGTCCAATATTTTTTGAAGGGCTGAGTTCTTTTCTTCCTCCACTCGCTTGCGATCAACAGAGGTATGCTTGATGATGGTTGCTTTTACAGCATTGAAAAAGGCCACTTCGATACTGTTCTCTTTCGCTTCATCGAGTGTCCCACATAAAGCCAATGCTGAGTTGATTGCCGCCATCAGATCCAGAAAACGTTTTTTTCCATTTTGGGTATCCTCCAGAATGTGATTTACCGCAGGAATTAAGAGCTCCAATGGCTTTTCTTTGTAAGCGGAGTAATCAAAGCCATGAAACAAATCACGCAGCGCGCTTAGTTTGGCTTGAAAAACGACCAAGGCTTCCTGTGCCTTGTTGGTAGGCGATCCTTTTCCTTTGGAATCGGTATAGGTTTTCAGTGCCCGCTTCAGGTCATTGGCTATGCCAATATAATCGACCACCAAACCACCGGGCTTGTTCTTGAACACACGATTTACCCTTGCGATGGCCTGCATTAGGTTGTGGCCTTTCATGGGTTTGTCGACATACATGGTATGGCATGGGGGCGCATCGAAACCGGTTAGCCACATGTCGCGGACGATTACGATTTGCAAGTCATCCTTTTCATCCTTGAAACGCCCCTCCAGATCTTTCTTTACTTTCTTGGAATAGACGTGCTTTTGAAGCAGTTCCTTATCGGAAGCGGAACCGGTCATGATGACCTTAATCTTTCCCTTCATTGGATCATCGTTGTGCCAATGGGGAGCCAGTTCTACAATTTTGTTGTACATGCGAACGCAGATATCACGACTCATGCAGACAATCATGGCTTTTCCGTCGATGATTCTGGTTCTTTCCCTGAAGTGCTTCACCAGATCTTCGGCCACTTCCTGAATTCTTTCATCAGCACCTACGAGTTTTTCCAGGGCAGCCCACTTGCTCTTGGTGTTTTCGCGGGATACAAAATCCTCTTCGTCTTCGATTACCTCTTCAACTTCCTTGTTGAGTTCCTCAATTTGTGCCTGGTTGATGTCGAGTTTTGCCAAACGACTCTCGTAAAAGATCGGTACAGTAGCTCCATCGTCTACTGCATCCTGAATGTCGTAAATGCTTACGTACTCCCCAAAAACCGATTGAGTATCCTTATCGGTTGTTGCAATTGGTGTACCCGTAAAACCTATGAAGGTTGCGTTCTTCAGGGCATCGCGCAAGTGCTGTGAATAGCCGTATTTGTAAATCCCTGTTTTGGTATCGAGCTTGGCTTTGTCGCCATATTGCGAGCGGTGTGCCTCATCGCTAATTACCACAATGTTGTGACGCTTGCTCAGCAATGGGTGTTTGGTTTCGCCCTGGTATAAGGCAAATTTTTGAATGGTGGTAAATACAATCCCACCAGAATTTTTACTTTCCAGTATATCGCGCAGGTCTTCGCGACTTGTAGCCTGAACGGGCTCCGTTTTTAATAAGTCGGCAGACTGGGAAAAGGTTTCGTACAGCTGGCCATCCAGATCGGAGCGATCGGTTACCACTACAATGGTTGGATTCATCATTTCGGCCTGCTGTACCAATTTCCCTGCATAGCAGACCATGGAGATGCTTTTACCTGAGCCCTGTGTATGCCAAATGACGCCTGCTTTTTTACAGCCTTTTTCAACACGATTGGCATAATCGGCTCTTGGCTCCTGAGCCAATTCCAGTTCTTCTACATTGCTGGCTTTAATTGTTGCCCTTACCGCTGCACGAACTGCATGAAACTGATGGTAAGCCGCAATTTTCTTAATCAATTTGCCATTGCCATTTTCAAAAAGAATGAAATGGCGCAGGTAATCGAGAAAGAGTTCAGGTTTGAAGAAACCTTTTACCACTTTTTCCAATTCGAACTCCACGATTGGGCGATCTCCTTCATCTTCGATGGTACGCCAAGGTACAAAACGTTCTTTGTTGGCCGTTAGAGATCCTACACGTGCCATGATGCCATCGGAGATAATTAGTGCCTGATTGAAGATGAATAGATCTTCTATATCATTCTTGTAGGTTTGCAATTGGTTGTAAGCATCCCAAATGTCGGTTTCCTCGTTGGCCGGATTCTTTAATTCGATTACCGACAACGGAAAGCCATTGATGAATAGTACAATATCGGGACGGCGGGTGTGCTTTTCGCCTGCAATGGAGAATTGCTTGACCACCAAAAAGCGATTGGCTGAAACGGAATTGAAATCGATTAGAAAAACCACTTCTTCCACCTCCTGACCATCGCGTTGGAATTCCACTTTTACACCATTTAAAAGCAACTTATGGAATGCCTTGTTTTTGTGGATGGCGTTGATTCCTTCGATGTGTTTGATTTGGTGAATGACCTCTTCGATTTTCTCTTGGGGGATTTCAGTATTCAATGCAGAAAGTGCCTGGAAACATTCCTTTTGAAGAATGACTTCGGAGAAATCGTTTCGATAAGGTGTTGCTGTTTCAGGGGCAATGTCGGCTCCGTTTAGGTAGTTGTAGCCTGTGTCCTGAAACCAGGTTAAGGTTATTTGTTCGAGTTGGTTTTCGTTGATCATTTTTGAGGCTTTTTAAATTCCACTTTACCATTAACTACATCCAATGCTAAGCCTAACATTTCTGCTGGCATATTATATTTTCCTTTTGGATACCAAATCGGTCTAATGTTAATGGGTAATAATCTATTTTCCGTTTCTCTTTTCCATGCTCGATTATCAGGATTCTTATTTTCTAATAAAGCAAAGTGTTCAGGTATCTCAAATTGCCCCTCTTCTTTTATAAACTTAAATAATTCTAATGTTCTATCTTGTTCTAAACTACATCCTAAGAATAATAGAGAGTTACTAATAAATATTTGTCTTAAAGTTTTTGGAAGAGGTTTTTTAAAGTCAATTGTTCGCTCATCAATATTGTATGCATTATCGTATTGCTGTTTACAGAAAATATATGTGTCCTCATATTCAACATCACCATGAAGTTTTAAGATACAGCGATCACCTTTTATTAATTTGGAAACGAATTGATTCTTTTGCTGCACACCATGCATAAACCCTTGAAAGGGTTTATTCTCAGCTTCAAAAACAACTTCTAAAATTTTGTCGTAATTTGTGGTTATTACTGCCCCATTTGTAATTTTTGTTAGAAGTTGTGGTATACCTGGCTTGCAAATTTCTTTTTTTGTAGCTTCTGTAATTTCAAACCTCTTTTTTATAAAATAATTGAATTGTTGAGGGTCTTTTTCAAACAAGACTTGAGCAGCTTCCAGATAGGAATTGGATTTTATTAACTCATTGTACTCATCAATCCCCAAATCTTTTAATTCCTCATAAATGCTATCTAATGCTTCTCCCCATAATGGATAAGAATAACCTTTAGAAATACCAGCTCCGACAAAAGGGGTAATACGTTGCCTCCTTATGGAATCAACAAGACCTTCAAATATCGTATCTTGGTTACTATTAAAAAGAAACGAAATCAACTCTTTATGCTGACTTTCTATTTCTTCATTTCTATAGTTTTCTAATTCATCCCAATAGGAGACTCTTTCTACCCAAAATAAAATTTCACTTGGAGAAAATGAATATGGATCTCTTTCAAGTATTTTACTATTAAATTGAATTGACTGTTCACCATCAAAATCATTATTAAACTCTTCATTGCTATTCAGAGCCGTTGTCAAAACATCTTCAACCCTTGAAATTACATGTTCATTATTTTTAATTAATTTGTTTTGCATAGCTACTTAAAGGTTAGTCGTGATTGCGCCAGATAATAATTTGGGTAATAATGTATCTCGTTGTAGCGAAAGCACAGAGTTTTGTTTCATGCAATTTGAAGCTTGTTCAAATAATGAAATAAAATTATCAGTAATTAATTGGTATGAACTATCGTTGGGCATAACAACCTGCATCCTTTTCATATCAGCAACAGTAACATGACCTAATCCTGTTGTTTGCTTATTTTTAGCTATTTGAATCAATTGAGGTTTAAGAAACTTAAGTAAATAATACACAAATACTTTTTGTTCTATATTTTCTGTATTTATTTTGAAAATATGTTGGTTTAACCATCCTTGACCACCATACCATTTAAAAACTTCCAATGATGTTTCAGGACTACCAGACCAAGAATAAAGCATATCATCATTGTTTATTCTATATTTTTCAGGCATTTCTTTTGAGGTATATTTGGTCTGTGCTGAAATTCCTGATTTTAGTTCTGCAATTTTAATAATCGGCAATCCTTCTTTAGATTCTGAAAAATCTTTTGACTTAAATGCTCCTCCATTTACATATTCAGCAGTTTCATAAAGAGGCTTTAAAATCCATCCCTCTGGCATCAATCCCAACTCACTCTCCACCAATTGATCAGGGAAAAGATCGGCAGTGGCTCGAAGTTCGTCGTATTCTGGAGACGCAAAACCTTGCGTCTCTACGGCGGTTTTTCCACTGATGGCTTCCATGGCTGCCAATTGTGGGTCTTTGCCCTGGGCTTTGGCTTGTATTTTTGCTTTTACGGGGTCGAAATCTACAAACCACGATTTGAAAAGGGCTTGGGCGATTTGTTCCAATGTTTGGTTGATGCGGTTGTTGTTTGCGATTTTGTAAATGAAATCAAATCCTAACTTTGCTATTGCTTTTTGAATTTTATTAATTGGATATTTAATAGGATAATAAGCAATAGATTCAAATGTTATTTGCGGAAATGTACCTGATCTAGAATCTGCTACCATTTTAAATTCATCTTCTACTTCATTACTTATCAATTTTAGATATAAAAATTCAGATGTTATTCCAATTGGTCTAATAACCATAAACTTTGTGGACACAACAAAGTCCTCACATTCAAAATCAACTAGCAAATACCGCTTATTTCCTGGTCTAATTTCACTATATAAGATATCTCCCTTTTTTATTGCTTTTTTTGCTTGCCCGGGTAATTTATTCACATTAGTATAAGTTTGATGTAATAATTTACCTTCCAAAACATCACCAGTATTTATAAAAATAACCTTAGTTTTATTCTTAAAATCAAAAGGACGTGAAATGTTTTCTGCAACTTCTCCCAGTCTTTTAGTTTGCCAATCAGATCTCATATCCCAGCCCTCCCAACTGTTTTTTAATTTCAGCTTCCAGACGGTTTCCTTCTTCCAAATGTTCTTTTAGTTCGATTGTTAGTCGTGTCATTTTTTCGGCAAAAGGTTCCGTGTCTTCTTCCTGGGCAGCAGTCCCCACGTAGCGGCCAGGTGTGAGGATGTGGTCGTTTTTGCGGATATCTTCGAGGGTGGCTGATTTGCAGTAGCCTGGGATGTCTTCATACCCTTCGACTTCGCTCAGGGCAGGCACTTCGACTTCGCTCCCTTCGGCTTCGCTCAGGGTCCTGTTGGCACTTCGACTCTGCTCCCTTCGACTTCGCTCAGGGGCCGGGTCAGTCTGCCAAGCGTGGAAGGTGTCGGCAATATCTTTGATGTCTTCTAAGGTGAAGTCGCGGAGTACGCGATCTTTCATGTATCCTTTTTCGCGAGCATCGATGAAAAGTACTTCGCCGTGGCGGGCACGTTTTTTATCTTTGGCATCCTTGTTTTTGGTCAGGAACCAGATGCATGCCGGGATTTGCGTGTTGGTGAACAATTGCCCTGGCAGGGCCACCATGCATTCTACCAAATCGGCTTCGATAATTGCTTTTCGAATTTCTCCTTCGCTGTTGGTGTTGGAGCTCATGGAACCATTGGCCAATAGCAATGCCATGGAGCCATTGGGGCTTAAGTGGTGAATCATGTGCTGCAACCATGCAAAGTTGGCGTTGCTTTGTGGTGGAGTACCGTATTTCCAACGTACATCGTTTGCCAGTTTTTCTGTCCACCACTCCTTCATGTTAAAAGGGGGATTGGCCATGATGTAATCGGCACGCAAATCGGGGTGCAGATCGTTGTTCATGGTATCGGCCGGCTGCGCTCCAAAATTGAAGTCGATGCCACGGATGGCCATGTTCATGGCTGCCAATTGCCAGGTGGTATGGTTGTACTCCTGTCCGTAGACGGAGATGTTGTCAATTTTTCCTCCAAACTCTTTAATGAATTTTTCGCTTTGTACGAAGAAACCTCCCGATCCCATAGCAGGGTCATATACTCTACCTTGATAAGGTTCCAACATTTCAACAATTAGGCTAACGATTGATTTTGGGGTGTAGAACTGACCACCTTTTTTTCCTTCGGCGCTGGCAAATTGTCCTAAAAAGTATTCGTAAACGTGACCTAAAATATCTTTGGAAGACAAAGATTTGTGATCGAGTTGAATGCTTCCAATTAGGGAGATTAGATCGCCTAATTTGTCGTTATCCAAGTTTAAACGTGCATAGGTTTTGTTTAGGATTCCCTTTAGCTTTGGGTTGTCCTTTTCGATGGCAGCCAGGGCATTGTCCACTAATATCCCCACCGATCTTAGTTTTTCATGTACCTCTTCGCCTTTGCTGTTTATTATTTTCCATGGCAGATCGGAACCAGCAGGCAATTTTGCATTGTCTTCCAACATGCTCCAACGGGCACGTTCAGGCACCCAGAATACATTTTTCTCGGTATAGTAGTCTCTAACCTCCAATTCGAAATTCAGTTCTTCCTGGTATTCTTCATCTGTACCAAAATCCTCACGAGGCAAATAGTATTCGTGCTTTGGATCTGTGAGCTGTTCTTCCAGTTTGGTTCGTCTTTTCTGGAAAGCATCGCTTACGTATTTTACGAATATCAAGCCCAAAACGGCATGCTTGTATTCGGCTGCTGAAAGTGTTGAACGCAGTTTATCGGCTGCAGTCCAGAGTTTTTTATCTAGTTCTTGTAAGAATTTTTGTTCTTCTTGAGATGTCATATATTGTGTTTCTTTGAATTCAGACAACAAATGTAGTTAACATTTGAGCTTATTGTTCGACTGGTTGAGGATTTCTTTTTTGTTTTTCTTTCCTGCTCTCTTTTATGTAGCTATTCAAGTGAGTATATACTGAGTACAAACCATCTTCTTTGAGTTTGCGTACGATAAATAAGTTTAAATCATGAAAATTTTCCAGTCCCAAATCATAAGATTTACTTGCGAAATGTTCGTAGTTTTGATCCTTAATTTCAAAGAAGTCATCTCGTCTCACGTCATCTGTTATAGCTGGAAACTGAATGTTGCGATATTGTTCGCGATCATTTAATAATTTATTTCTCATCTCCACAATTAGATGCAATTGACCTCCAACTTCATTCAGCAATTCTCCATACACTACAGTAATCACTAAATCTTTATGACTTGGAGAAATCATATATCTCAATCTTTTTCCTCTATTCTTATCTTTTGGTTTGGCCAATTTCAAATTACCACCTAGTTCTTTACATGCTTTTGCAATTTCATCTTCCACATGAACTTGAATATTTCTGCGATATTTAACCAATTGATTGATTTTGTCTTTATTCAGCAAAAACAGTTCTAATTCCTCAACTTTCATATGACTCAAACTTAAGTTCTTAATGTTTTGATGTAGATCTTCCAGAAAAATCAAATATTTCGGTGATGCTTGTTCTTTATAAATATTCAAATTCCTCATTACCTCTTCCATTAACTCCAGATGGGTGATGTTAATAAAATTCTCATTCCCAGTGTATGGAATTTTTCTAAGAGATAGTACGACACCAATTTTATTTTTCACTCTAATTGTATCCCAATAATCATGCAGTTTATTATTTAGAATATGATAAACCTTATTTTCTATAATAATGGCCTCACTATCATTTTTGAGTAACAGATCAATGCGTCCTCCATCGTCTGTTGGGAATTCGGTATGTATTCCGAAATATTCAAAAGAGAAGCATTTATCAGATTTTTTATTTTTCACTAAATTCAAGAAACTTTTAATAAATAGATCTGTAAATCCATGCTCTTCACTTTTCTTAAAAAAGAAAGCATAAATATTGGAGAGCACATTCTCGTAATGAGGTTGCTTGGCTATCCCCAAAAAGGTTTTGGGTTTGGCTTTTATTATAGGGATATCTGCTTTTTCAAGAAAAGCTTGCAGTTGTTCCATGTTCATTTATTGACTTATTTTATTGTTTGGCTATTTCTTTATAGCCACATCCAGCAATAGAAACCTGAAATCCCTTTTGTTGTAATGTTCTATTGATTCTAAACAGATTAATTTTGCTAAAAAAAGGTAAACGAGTTGCAATATTCTCATTCGATTTATAACCCAAAATCAAAAAGCTGATTTCATACTCGCTACTTTTTAATTTATCTAGTGGAATCATATTTGAATCTGCATGAACTTCTCTTAACTTAGCTCTAGCCAATTTTCTAAGTTCTTTATCTGAAAGTAAAGATTCTGCAGAAACATACCCTTGTGCAAATAAATGACTCAAACTAGAAGATCCACCCTTTTTATGCTTTACGTGAATCAACTGTTTCTTTGGAGTAAGTATGTCGCAAACCTCAATTGAAGATGACATCATTTTAGTTTTGATCATTTTCTTATCTAAAAGATAAAATCCAGTTTCTTTGCAAACTCGTTCATTGTACTCGCCTTCTGTTTCAATTTTAATCACCTCTCCTTTTTTTGTATGTTCTCTCCATTTGTGAACAGGTGAAAAAGGAAAATCAGATTGATTAATTTGTGCTAACTCTTCATCAATTACTTTTAAAAAATCATTCTCTACTTCAAACCAATCTCCCATGAACAACACATAAGTATTCTCTTTCTCTTCAATTTCAGTATAAAGACATTTTGACAAAGAAAATTGCATCGGCGTTGAATTACATTCATGAACAAAAACCTTATCTCCTTTAAGTCGATCTTCATTATAACTATCCACATCAATTGCATCATAGTAATCTCTTATATCCAATGATGGATTTATATTACCTTTTTTTCTAGTGTAAGAAAACCCATCAACTTTGTCCCATGAAATAATTTCTGGTAGTGTTAGGAATGTACGTGATGTATCTTTTTCTAATATATTCTTCAATACAACTTCATTCAACTTTTTTATTTTTCCTTCATTCCTTAACCTTCTTAAATTATCAACCCAAGAGAAATTTTCCTTGTAATCATCCTTCTTATACAATTTTATTAGTTGGTCAGAAATTTTAGCAATATCAGAGAATTTCATATCACTATTGAATGCAAAAAAAGCATCTCCTCCTGTGATGTTTCTAAATGAAACATCTTCTCTTGAAGTTCCAGTTACAGATTTTAAAATATCTCTTGTAGGATCCAATCCAAAAACATTCATATCTGCACTTCGTGCTGCTTGAGCTCTTTTTTGAACGGGTTGCTCATCTAATGAAAACATATCAACACTTCGAAGGCTGTTATGATCGATACTATTTAAGGCTGTTTTTATTCCGAAATCTGTCACCAAATATTTTGGATCAATCATAAACCTACCATACCCAAATATATAGGCTAAAGTATATTTCTTCCTTTTTACAAACAGAACTGCGGAACAGCTTTTAGAATTCAATCTCTTTATTTCTTCTTCTACTGCCTCCTGAATAAATTCTTTCCATTTCGGTTGTGTATCGAATGCCTCTTTAACCAACAGAATCCCATCAATATCAAACTTAGGATTTAGTTTATATGATGTACACTCTAAACCGTCGGACATAAATTTCTGATAGCCAAGTTTCCCTTTATACTTTGATTTAAGCATACAGACTCTTAACGAAATAGATTTCTTATCTTTTATTGCGGAAGCCATTATAGAATTGGTTTTAGGTTATATTTATTTTCTTTTCAGCTCATCTAGTGTCTTTCCTTTTTTATCCTTCCATTCTGTCCAACCATTGGCATTACGACCTAACACTTGTGTTGCTGCGGAGCTTGGTGAGTTAAAGATTTCATTCTCTTGAAAAATGAGAACACCATTTTTTTCTAATAACACCTTTCTCTCAATTAAATTGGCTCTATGTTTTTTTATCCAATTATTACATGCAGGAGCTAGTTCTTTATTGGCTTTAGATCCCTTGAAAACCACAAAACCATCTTCTTTGTATTCGCCTTCGGCTAGAGCTTCCTTTCCCTTGCAAAACAATAGCTCTTTGGATTTTTCTTCTTTCTCAATTGTGTCAAATAGAGGAAATCCTAATGTTGAGAGCAAGATTTTGATTGTGTCAAAATTGTCCAGCAAGTCGGCTTCCATGGTTTCCGGAACCTTGAATTTTCTTGGATTCACAGAATTCTCCAATGCATAACGATTGGCTTCCGTAGCTTTTGTGATTGCCAGCTCCTCCAGATATTCTACATGAGTTTGGGTAAAACTTTCGGTTTTCGAAATAATTAAAACGGCATAGTTCCAGAAGTCTTTCTTTTGATCGTGGGTTTTTATGCGATCTAAGCAATTACGAGATTGTCCGATATAAACCAATGTTTTTGCATCTTCTCCATTTTTGCCAAAAAGAAAATAGATGCCTGGACGGCTTACTTCTTTTCTCTTGGAGGCTTCGTTCATCTTGCTGCGAGGAATGAAGATTGCTTGTTCTATATTAGAGGTTATCTCGGCTAGTTTGATGCCACGCGGGGAACCATCTGTAAGGAAGACTTGGATTGTTTTGCCTCTCATGCTATTCTTTTTCTAAGTTTTACTTTTGGGTTGATCAAATTTAAGTAAAATTGAATAGAAGAAAAGAATAAGCATAAAAAATTTATTACTCAGAAATAATTTTTCTTTACCTTTAATGTCGTAAATAATTAATATTAACCGTAGTTAATAGTTGTAAAGGACCTCCCTGTTTTGGGGAGGTTTTCTTGTTTTTGAAAGTCGAATCCCGAAGGGTCGGGACCAGCAAAGTTGGAATTCAAGCTTCGACTTCGCTCAGCTACCAATTAAAATTGCTGCTCCAAGGTTGAGATGAAATAATTGAGGGCTGTTTTAGATTTGGCCAAGTCGGCTATTAATGTTGTGATGCGGATGTACTCTGCAGTTAGAATTTCAGGATATGGATGTTCGTAAACAATCTTGGCCAAAGCTTCTCTAAATCCTTCTCTCCTATTTTTCCTGCTGTGGTTCAAAATGGATTGGTACAAGGGTGGTAAATTTTCAATGACCTCGAGGTTTGATTTGTGCATTGCCTGAGCAAAGGAATTAGCATATGCCAGGAATGTATTCAAGGCATAGGTGTTTTTTCTGAAGCATTCTTTTGAAGTGTAGAATTGAATTAATTCTGATGGCTTTTCGATGTTAAAATATCGTGGGTGCTTGCAAATTGTTTCGATGTTTTCGAAGCAATTCAACTTGCTCTCCAACTCTCCTTTTATTTCCATGAGGTCGTGGAGTTCCAACTGGGTTTTGTCCATGAGGGAAATTATCTCGTTGGACAATAAAGAGCTATTTTCCAAAAAGAAGCTGATGAGGAGGTTTATTTGGAAGTGGAGGTTTGTAAGGTAGTGTTTAAGATTATTCATGAGTATTGTTTTAATTACGAATTACGTTTCGCACCAGATAAATCTGGCGGCCATTTGAATTGGACACGCCGTGGCGTTTCCCTACGGGATCCTTGCGGGAATTTCTGCTATCGCAGTCTTCCCTTAGGATCCCTTCTTATAACGGGTCCACTTTTTCCCTGGAGTAGATACACTTCTTCAATGCGGGTTTTGTACGCAGACGCACGTAGCTGGTTATGGCGTTGGAAAGCTGGACCATGACCTGATTATTGTGAATAACCAGTTGCCAGGCTTCCTCATCACCATAAATGCGACAAAACTCGAGTTCATCGAGAGGGATATATAGTGGTTTGTACCGGTGTTTCATTTTTATAAATCCGGCATCCCAGGCCTTTTGTCGGTAACGCGTAGTAGTTGATTTACCGAGTTTGAGAATACTGGCCAGGTATTGTGCAGGCATTTCGTGGAAGCTACAATTCGTAATGGAACGCCCTTTTTTTCGTTCCGATTGTCTTGCTATCCTATGCCTGTACTTGAGATAATATGTGAGTACAGCAGCATATATGAAAGGCCGGAAATTATGAAATTGTGATGTATCAAAAAGTGCTCCGGTAGCAGAATGGAATTGTAGCTTTTTAGAAAGTACAAGATAACTGACTACACGTATGACTCCTCGTTTCGAATTCATTATTACCCAGGAGTTTTTCAATAGCCAATTGAGGTTATTGTGAATGGTCCTGGTTTCTTTAATAGAAAGATTTCTCTTGATTTTTTCAATTGTTTCCTGGTTCCATGGCAGATATCCCGAGCACTGACTCTTCAGATAAAGGTAGAGTCGCACCTGGTTTACTTTGCGCTTTGAAAGTGCAAAGACCAAAAGCTCGATGGGGATGTTCATGGATATCACAAGTAAAAAGTATTAAGTATAAAGGTTAAAGGAAGATAGACTAAGGAATAAGGATAAAGGAGTAATTTTCAAGCTCCAAAATTCAAATCCCAAAATCCAATGCTTCGACTACGCTCAGCATCCTTAAGAGATAGCGTGTTGGTAGTGTTTCTCGAGGAGATCTTGAATGTCGGTCTTTTTGTAGAGGGTTTTGCCTCCAAACTGGATGTAGGCTATCGAAGCCTCATCGCGATGTTTCTGCAGTGTTCGTTTGCAGATTTTTAGGAGTTCGCATACTTCATCAGTATCAAGATAGGTATCTCCCAGTGGATTTCTTTCTTTGAGTGATAGTTGTCTCACTTGCTTCTCAATAGAAGTAATTTTCTCGTTAATGGAGAGAAACATTTTAAGGGTAGCGTCTTGGTTGCTCATGTTGTAATCAAATTTGTTTACAACAATTTTAAAAATGATGTGCGATAGAATCATCCAACTTGTATGGTAGCGTCTTTTTAGAAAATGATGCCATTTATTGCCAGATGGCTAGAAAAATGGCATCATTGGGATGACTTAAAAAAATATCAGGAAACTGAAATTTACATCATTCTACCTGTGAATGCTTCAAAAAAGATTCAAGTTGGATACAAGTTGAAAGCAAAAAGATGCATTACATCTTAGCACTCAATTCGATTTCTTCCTGAAGTTTCTTCAAGAAAGATGCTGGTTCCTTTCTGTCGATGAGCTTTGTAATTCGACTTTCGAAGTCTTTCATTTCATCTAAATTGAAAATTGCTACAAGGTATTCTATCAACTGGTTTCTGGGAATAGGATTACCTTCCTCATCAGTGATTATTCCAATTTTTGTTAGGGCAAAAAGAAGTTCCAGAAAATCTGTTTTAGAAGCATTCCAGTATATTTTCAGTTGAGGTTTTCCATTACTGTTTATTGAATTATTTTCGCGAAGCAACATTTCCTTGCAGCTGCCAATGTGGATGTCGATAATGAAAGAAAACAAACTATTGTGAATATCAATTCCTTTTGCTTTTAACTCTTCACCAATGTTTCTCTTTGCATTTTTGAGGTATTCCACTTTCTCCGATGGCAATGCAATCTGCTCCAGTTGATCCTTGATTTTACTTAAATAAGGATAAAGGTCTTTGATTTGATCTTTCCAATCTATTTGGCTTGCTTCCTCATCCTGCAAATTGTTTTTTTTGCGTATGAGGGCTTTTATGATTCTAATCGATTCCTTAATGACTTTTTGCTGGTGCTTTAGGAAACCTACTAAATATTCCGCTCCAATAAATTCATTTCCGACACATTGAATTGAAGGATTTTGTCCGGACGTGACAGTGGTATTTATATGGTAAGGAATATCGTTTAAACCATTTTTTATCTGCTTTTTAAGCAGTGTAAAAATCTCAAGTTGTTTATCGAGATATGCCAGAGCTTGATTGCTGTCTGAGAAAACATTGAGGTTGGTATGCAGTTCATCCACAAATTCAAGATGCAAGTGATTCAGTTTGTATTTGTATGATATCAAATCATCATAATTATTGAAACTAAATTGATAACCACCATCTCCTTTTGTGAATACTACCGAAGAATTCGTTAATTCTTTTTTGAGAGATTTAAAGGATTTTTCGCTTATCATGCAAAATATTAATTTTAATACCAATTTAACTAAAATCTAACATATTGCAAATTTTTGTTATAAAGCTGCAGCAAAAAGAAGAAAACAACAATAGCTTCACAAGCATTGAATCATAAGCCATTAATAGAAATATTTGTGATAAAACTAAAGTGTGATTAGTCTGTTTGCTGCATCTAAAACTTCATTCTCGAAACTATCGAGATAGATTTGGGTTGTTTTTTCTGTTGTATGGCCAAGTCCTTCGGAAATAACCGCAGTTGGAATTCCTGATCTTTTGGCTATGGTTGCCCAGGAGTGGCGGGCTACGTAAGTTGTTAAACTTAAGGGTAGTTCCAAATACTTTTGAATTTCTTTTAGCTTATAATTATTTACCTGCATTCTGGAACGATAACACCTGTATGGATCTGGATGTTTTGGATCTATTATTGGGAAAATATAATCTTCCGGATTCTTCAGGTCTGAGTATTTAGAAATTAGCTCCATTGCTGGAGGTACCAACTCAAAATTATATAGTTGTGAAGTTTTTTGCCTTGAATAATGCAATCTTCCCTTGACCACATTTTTCACTTTTAAATGGGCTACATCAACAAATGCCATTCCCATGCAGTAAAAACTAAACATGAAATAATCTCTGGCTTTTGCCTGGGCAGGCTTTCCCGTCAAGTCAACATCTCTAATTTTAATAAGATCTTCTTTTGTGAGTGCTCTTTTCTGAGTTTTGGAGTTTTTAATTTTGTACTCTTCGAATGGATAGTTTTCTTTCCTGGCAACTCCTTCTTTGATGGCTCGATTATAAATTGCTCTTATGGTACGCATGTAGAAAGAAATTCCATTAATACTAACTTCTTCCTTTACCAATACGGTTTCGAATTTCTTTAATAACCTATAATCAATCTCATCAAAAGAGATTTCCTTCTTTCCAATTTTCTTTAAAAAGACGGATTTGGTGTTAATGTAGGCATTGGCATTGCCATCTCTCCCCTGCTTTTGGAGCTCCTGGATTAGGTTGTCTGTGAAGGCCGAAAATAATGCCGAATCTACTCCTTTTAATTTTGCAATGATGTCATCAACAGTATAATATTTTCCTGTCGAATCTAAATTCATTATTACTTCACTATACTTTACAATCTCACTCTGAATCTCAAGGTTCTTTCTTTTATACAATCGTCCTTTTGATTTGACTTCAGTAACTAGTATGGATTCCTTCATATTCCAATGTGATTTTGGAACTGAAATCTTCATTGATACATACTTTACTTTCCTATTATGAGTAATCCTTAACATGACCGGAAAAGTATCATCTTTGAATTTTTTTGAAGTAAAAAGTACTGCTTTAACTTTTGCCATATAATCCCTTGTTAAGTTCTGGTTTAAACATGGTTTAAACATTTCTATCAGAAAGATACTATTTTCTTCTTACTTGAACAAGAAAAACAAAGCAACCTAAAGCACTATAAAACCAGCATTTATAAGCAATTCACTTCTAAAAGTAGTATATTCTTCAATTGTAGGAAAACACGAATTTCGCGCCTGGAAAGCGAGTATACGCCAAAAGCGTATCGGGGGTTCGAATCCCTTCCTCTCCGCAACAAAAGCATCAATGTATTTTACTTTGGTGCTTTTTCTATTAATAAACCCTAGGGATGAGAACAAAAGTGATGGTCTGGGTTCGTAATACGCTCAAAAAAGAGAGGCACGAGCGAATACTCCCCTCCCAGCTAAAGCAAAGGTGAAACCCCTAACAAATGCCTGTTGCCTGAGTAGCTACTGGTTTGATGTATGAACCTAATTTAAAATTCTAGCGGAATTTTTGCCCAGACCCGAGGAGTAAACGCCATATCATGTGACTTCCATCTTAATTTGTCGTCTAATAATTAAATAGAAAGACAGATATGAGTAAAAAGAGAAGTTTGGATCATGATTTATTAGATTCATTTATTTATTGGAAAACCTTACCCAACAACAGTATTCTTAAAGCTTTTAAGGCCTATTTCCCTAATGCATCCAATGTTAAATGGAGAATGCTTGGTCATGACATGTATAAAGTAAATTTTTCTTATCAAGAGGAACAGGTCAATGCTATATTCATGAATAATGGAAAATTAGTAAAAGTTTTTAGTGCTGAATAAACTATTCTACGAGTTTATTCCTAAAAGCATATTTAACCAAACCAGCAGTATTTTTAACTGCTAATTTTTCCATTAAATTTCTTCGATGGGTATCCACGGTTCTTACACTAACAAATAATTGAGATGCGATTTCACTATTTGAAAATTCTTGCGCAATAAGTTTTAAGATTTCTACCTCTCGTTTTGTTAAAGAAATTGATTTAAGTGTTTTGGATTTTTCATTTCTACCGATCATTAGACTTTTTGAAACTTCTCCACTTAAATAAGTATCGCCAACCGCTACACATTTAACAGCTCTCAACATCTCCTCCTTGCCTGCATTTTTGAGGATATATCCAACTGCTCCAGCCTCTAACATTTTTACAACATATTCCTTATCACCATGCATAGATACCGCCAGAATATTAATGCTATCATCATATTGCTTAATCTTCTCGGTCAACTCAATTCCGCTGGTTTTTCCCATATCAATATCCATCAGAACAACATCAGGTCGCGATAAACTGATTAGCTCCAGAATGTCCTGCTCATTATCTGCATCACCACAAACTTCAATCATTTTCTCTTTCTGAAGAAGGGCTTTTATTCCTTCCCTGAACATTTTGTGGTCATCTGCTATTATGATTTTAATTTTCGTTCCTGTCATTTTTCTAAAGGTATTTCGATTGTAGCAGTAACTCCTTTTGATATTGCCGTATCTAAAATAAAATTACCACCAAAAGCATTGGTTCTAGATTCTACGTTAATTAATCCCACTCCTGGATTCTCCTTCATTACAGATGTTTTATCAAATCCTTTACCATTATCCTCAACCATCAAAATTAAGCTTTCAGGGTGTTCAATGAGTTGCACTTGCACTTCTGTTGCAGATGAATGCTTCACCGAATTGTTGATTAATTCCTGACATATCCGGTACAATCCTAATTCAATCAACTCTGGAAACCGATCACTAAGAATAGAGTGAAATAGAATAATTTTTATTCGTTCGGCTCTATTAATTCGATTCACTAAATTCTCCAGTGCTGGGATGATACCAAAATCGAGCAGAATTTTAGGCATTAACTGATGAGAAATATCTCTAATATCACCTGTTAGAGAATCAATCATATCTAAAATTTCAGACACCTGACCAGAGAATTTTGCATTATCCAATCGATTATTTTCGGACGACAAGTTTTCCAATAAAAGACGAATTGTTGATAAACTTGGACCAATTCCATCATGTATTTCCTTGGCAATTCTTGTTCTTTCCAATTCCTGACCTTCCAACATCGAGTTCAAAGCCACCATTTCCATCTCTTTATCTCTGGTGATATCTTCAATTGTAACAATATAACCTTCTACTATTTTTCTGCCTCGAATATTTAAAAACTTATCATCAAATGGTAATGCTTCTAAATTAAAATCGCGATACTGATTTTCAACGATTTGATTCAATTTAAGATGCAATTGTTCTATATGCTTTATTTGATCAAAAATGACAAGTTCATTTAATTCATTGGGTTTTGCATCAAGCTTTAAAAGAGAAACAGCCTGATCGTTTACAAGTACAATTTGATCAAAGTTATCTATTGCTATCATGCCATATGGTGCATTTTTAACAACAGAACTCAAAAGATTCTTAGTCGAATCGTTATGGATTTTTTGTTTCATTTACTAAATTTCAACATTATACAAAACCGAGATCTCTATTCCATGACATTTCATTCATTATATCAATATTAAATAATATTTCAATACCAATTATAAGATGTGACTTTTTTATTCGTCGAGCGTCGAATAGTTAAAAAAGATATTAAAACAAATAATACTTGAAGTCATGTCTAAAACCTTTAGAAATTTCATATCAGGAAAAGATATGAAATCAAACCGCAATAGAAAGCCGATTAAGTCGACTCCAAAAAAGAAACTCTTACAGGATTATTATCAAGGAGTTCTGACCGACGATTTGGATGGAATGTTTAATAAATAACTTTTACAAGTAGGTGAAATCACCTACTTTTTTTCTGCATTTCTACTTAGAATTAAAAACAGTAATTTACTCGATTTTTATTTCATGAGCACTTCATACTTTTAACTATATAACAATTAATAAGGTTAAGAGATGAAAAAGTCTGTACACAAGAATTTATCCGATGAACAACTTGTAATGTTTCATTTGCAAGGGGATCAGATGAGCATTGGCATTTTGTACGAAAGACATTTCAACAAAGTCTATTACAAGTGTCTTTCTTTCACAAAAGATTCATCAGAGGCTTATGATCTTGTACAAGAAATTTTCCTAAGAACTTTTAGTAAGCTACATCTGTTTAGAGGCAATTCTGAGTTTTCGACATGGTTATATAGAATAACACAAAATTTTTGCATAGAACATTACAGAAAGAAATTTAGAAATCAATACGAGGTACTTTCATCAGCCGCTTATAATCTGGAAGATGAAGGATATGAGCCGTGTAGGTTGGACAATATTTCTATTGAAACGATAATAAAATCGGTATCTGAAACTGATCAACTGATGCTGAAATTGAAATATTTAGAGGGAAAAAGTATAAAGGAATTACAAGATCAATTCAATATGGGGGCAAGTGCTGTAAAGATGAGACTACAGCGAGCCAAACAAAAAATCAGTAAACAAATAAAATTTTTTAATGAAATAATGTGACTTTTCAATATTGTTCAGTCTAAATTATATATTCAACTAAGGGTGGTTTTTAAATATTTTGCATTAAAATGAGATGATTATTTCACTTACAAGATAAATAAAAGGCAGTTTGTTGTGTGAAAGAATCAATGCGGCTAATTACGTGAATTATCTTGTTGAAACTATGTTTTAATTTTCTTAGGGTGAAATAGGAAGTGCTATGATCTGGTTGCTGTGGCACTTCCAATCATCTCTGCTTTATTACCCCTTTGAAAGCAAATGTTAGGTTTTGTTGTTTATATCAGACCGTAGAAAGGGGCAGATTTTAATTTATCACATGATGTTAGTTTACACTTTCTGTCCCTTTCATAATTCATTCACACATGACAAAACAAAA
Organism: Marinifilum sp. D714; assembly: GCF_030851345.1. Lineage (GTDB taxonomy): Bacteria > Bacteroidota > Bacteroidia > Bacteroidales > Marinifilaceae > Marinifilum. The sequence continues at coordinate 28,456 of NZ_JALPNU010000007.1, read as the reverse complement.
AATAGAACTAAGGCATTTGGAAATTGATGACTATTACTCATTAAAGGAGGCATCAACCAAATCTTATTCGGGGATAGGTGGTCAATTTTGGAGTAAAAAAGATCTGGAAAAATTACTCGATATATTTCCAGAAGGCCAGATTTGTATTGAAATTAACAATAAAGTTGTTGCTTGTGCCTTATCCATAATAGTAGACTACAAACAATTTGGAAACCAGCACACTTATGAACAAGCTACAGGAAGCTATACTTTTTCAACTCACTCAAAAGATGGAGATGTTTTGTATGGCATTGAAGTATTAGTGCATCCTGAACACCGCGATAAAAGACTTGGACGCAGGCTATATGATGCTAGAAAAGAACTCTGCGAACAATTAAATTTAAAATCCATTATTGCAGGAGGTAGAATCCCTAATTACATACGATATTCAGATATCTATAGTCCTCGTACATTTATCGAAAAGGTAAGAAATAAAGAAGTTGATGATCCTGTATTGGGGTTTCAATTGGCCAATGATTTTCATGTCAAGAAAATACTAAAAGGTTATTTGCCTGGTGATATTGAATCTAAAGAGTATGCTACCTTATTGGAGTGGAATAATATTTATTACCAGGAACAAGAACAACTAATTAATACACCAAAAACGTCAATCAGACTTGGTATTGTTCAATGGCAGATGCGCTTATTTGAGAACCAAAGAAGTTTGATTGAACAAGTGGAGTATTTTATTGATTCGCTAAGTCGTTATAAAGTTGATTTTATATTATTTCCGGAACTATTCCATGCACCACTTCTAGCCAACTATAAAGGTTTAACTGAATCTGAAGCAATTAGAAAACTTGCTTTAACTTCTCGTTCTTTAAAAAAGAAATTTATTGATTTCGCAGTAAAATACAACACTAATATTATAGCCGGATGCATTCCTGTAATAGATGATTATCAACTTAAGGGAATTTCCTATTTATTTCGTCGGGATGGTACCATTGATTACCAGTTCAAAATACATCCATCGCCTGCCGAGTCATCCGATTGGGGAATGAAAGGTGGACATGAAATAAAGGTCTTGTCGACCGACTGTGGAAAAATAGGAATTCTTTCGAGTTATGACATTGAATTTCCTGAATTGAGCAGAATCATGTCACAGGAAAAAGTTGAAGTGCTATTTGTTCCCTTTATTTCTGATACTAAAAACAGTTATTACAGAGTTCGAAGGTGTGCACAGGCCCGTGCCATAGAAAATGAATGTTATGTGGCAATTGCAGGGTGCGTTGGAAATTTACCAAAAGTGACCAATATGGATGTTCAATATGCACAATCTGCAGTCTTTACTCCATCAGATTTTTCATTTCCGACAGATGCGATACTTGCTGAATCGACTCCAAATACAGAAATGACTTTAGTAGCTGACTTGGATTTAAGCTTGTTAAAAATATTGCATGAATTTGGCACCTATCGAAATTTAAAAGACATGAGGAAAAACTTATATAAAATTCAAAAAATGTGATATATCGGTTGTGACTTTTTTAAAATCTATCGTCAAAATGTCATAATTCATAAGAGCAATTAAAATGAGAAAATTATTATTACTTATAGGTATTATTCCTTTGATGGTTTTTGGACAGGATTATGATGTACCAAAACAAGTTAATGATGCATTTGTAAAAATGTTTGCAGATGCAGAAGATGTTATTTGGACTGAAATGGATGGCGATTTTGAGGCCTCTTTTTACGTTGAGGAAGAGTATAAACTTGCTATGTTTTCCGCAGATGGAAAATGGCTCGAAACCTCTACGTCTATCAATGTAGAATCTGCATCTACAGAAATCACCAAACCTATTTATAAAAAATATAATGGTGCTGTTATCGATAACATTTTCCTGGTGGAAACACCTAAAAAGATAAATTTTTATCGAATACAGGCTGATGATGGAGTAACAATATATAAAATAAAAATGTCGGAAGTTTATGAAATACTAGAGTCAAAAAAGGTTTCATTTACTTCAGTTGATTCAGACATAGAAGATGAAGAAGAGCTGGAGTAATCCGTTTCATTTTGCATTTATCTTAAGGTTGAAAGTCACTTACCCCTGGAGTGGCTTTCTTTTTAAAATTTAAGGAATGGGTTATTGTTAGCGTATTAGTGATGTTATACTATGGCAGGCGACTCAATAATTTTCATTTACAAGTTCAATTGTCATATTCCCAAAGCTTCGTATCCGCTCCTTAATTTAACCAAATTTAATTACAATTTAATTCGTGTAACTGTAAAAATGGAAGCATTTTATACATGGTTGAATTCCTTGCAAAACAAATTGAAGCGATTCACAAACTTCTAAAAGATGAACCCACTACCCCTCCTGCTGATACCCTACTGTTTTCCATTTGGCAATTTGAATATATAGAGAAAGGACTTAGGAGTTGGTGAATCTTGAATGAAAACATCAATCCCACTTAAAATACTAATAACTTGAACACTTAGCACCTTAGGAGCTTTGAAGAAATCTTTCTTAGACCTGAGAAGAAAACGCTATAATTTCAAAAATCTACATCCACTTCTTTTTTTTAAACCAAACAATCATAAAAATGGCTACTAAAAACATAACTCCCAATAAGATATAGTATCCATATTTATAATTAAGCTCAGGCATATTTGAAAAGTTCATTCCATAAATACCCGCCAAGAATGTCAATGGAATAAAAATAGTAGCTATTAATGTCAAAAGTTTCATGACCTGATTTAACTGATTGTCTTGAATCGACTGATAGGATTCATTAATTGCCGACAAATTATCTCGTAAAAAATCCATTTGGTCAATTATAAAAAGAATATGATCCTTGGTATCTCTAAAGTACTTAACATTTTCCTCCTTAATCAAATGAAGATCATCATTCACCAGAATTGAATAAGTTTCTTTCACGGGTGTAATTCCTCTTCTAGCTCTTAGTAAAACTCGCCTGTATTCCCGAATTGAATTTGGAATATCCTCGTTTGATGGAATTGAAATTTCATCATCCAGCTTCTCTAATTTATCATTACCTATTTCAATTAGCTCGAAATAATTGTCAATAACCACATCTGCTAATGCAAAAAGAAGATAATCTGCCCCTTTACTTCTTATTCTTTGCGGTTGATTTCTAAGCCTAAACAATGCTGAATCAAAAATAGGATCTTCAAAATCAATAAAGGACAAAATATAACTCTCACCAAGTATAAAATGAACAGGAACAGATCCATAGGTTAACTCATCGCTATCTGATAAAACCATTTTAATTGATAGAAAATAATAATCCTGAAAAACTTCAAATTTAGGTCTTAGAGAATTATTCAAAATATCTTCTAAAACCAAATCATGTATATTAAATTGTTTACCAATATTTTCCAAAGCAGGTATATCAACACCTTTTAAGTTTATCCAGGTTACATGATCTTTTGATGGCTTTGGAAAATTAATATTGGAGAGTTCATTTACAAATTCCTCGAATTGGATGCTATCCTCATTATATTTTACAATTTGAATTGATGCATGACTAACACGCTGTTTTCCGATATGAATAAGTGTTCCTGGCGACATTCCCTTCTTCGTGGAATTTCTTTTTAATTTTTTATTTCCCATCATACAAGCTGTTACAAATTGTACTATATTTAATTTTATTTGTATCAGATAAATTTACTCAATATTACTTGTTTAAGATGGCTGCTATTGAAATTATTTTAAAGGATTTAGGTGTTGGCTATAAAGTATTGTTTGTACTCTTTGCCATAATTGTTGGATTTATAGCCTCAAAAGTAATTCGTTTTTTTATGCATCGCATGGTGTTGAGGTCTGCGAAAAAATTAAATGCCGATCCTACGAATTACAACTTCCTAAAAAACGCAGTAAGTTTTCTAATATTCATTGGTGTTATTATCATTGTTTTTTATTCTATTCCCGAATTAAAAAGTATTGGTGTTAGCTTATTAGCTAGTGCAGGGATTCTTGCTGCAATAGTAGGATTTGCATCACAGCAAGCTTTTTCGAATATCGTCAGTGGCATTTTTGTTGTAATTTTCAAACCATTTAGAGTTGGAGATTACATAAAAATTGGAGATTTACATTTTGGAACGGTGGAAGACATAACACTAAGACATACTGTCATCAAAAATCCTGAAAACAGAAGAGTAATTATTCCAAATTCAGTAATTAGTTCTGAGACTATTCTTAATTCCTCAATTGCTGATCCAAAAGTTTGTGCATTTATTGAACTTGGGATAAGTTATTTTTCATCCATAGACGCCGCAATTTCGATTATGCGAACAGAAGCAGAAAAACACCCAAATCTTATTGATACAAGGTCAGAAACAGAAATTGAAGAAGGAGTTGAAAAAGTGGTAATTCGTGTAATTCAATTGGCTGATTCAAGTGTGGTTTTAAGAGCATATGTTTGGGCTGAAAACAATGGTAAAGCATTCGTTATGAAATGTGACTTGCTCAAATCCATAAAAGAAAGCTTTGATGAAAATGATATCGAAATTCCATTTCCACATCAAACGCTTTATTTGAGAAAAGATTCAAAAAAGGCTTAGTAAATTAATTATATGAAAGTTTTTTGAAATGGAATAATTGCTACATTGCGAGGTTCTAATAATTTATTATATCAATGAAAGTTGCAATAATTTACAACAAAGATTTTGAGGGAGTTATCAATATTTTTGGTATGCAAAATAAAGAAGTTTACTCCCCTGCCACCGTGCAAAAAGTTGTTGATGCTCTTGAAAAAGGAGGGCATAACGTTGCAGTGATAGATGGCAATATGCATGTAGTCGAAAGACTACAAAACTTTATGCCTAAAGTCGTGGATGGAGAACAAATGGGAATGGTTTTCAACATGGCATACGGTATTCAGGGAGAAAGTCGTTATACCCATATTCCATCGATGCTAGAAATGCTTGGAATACCATACGTTGGCTCATCTCCTTCAGGACATGCATTGGCACTTGATAAGGTTATTACTAAAATCATGTGGCAAAAGCACGGCATTTCAACTCCGGATTTCTGGGTGTTCAATAGTGCAAAAGATGACATGAGCGATGTCAAGTTTCCAGTAATTGTGAAACCAAAAATGGAGAGTGTTTCATTTGGATTAAAAGTTGTTTACAATGAAGAAGACCTTAGGGAATCAGTAAATTTTATTGTAAAAGAATTTCAACAACAGGCGCTGGCTGAGCAATTTATACGGGGAAGAGAATTTTGCGTAGGGATTCTGGGAAATGAGCCTGTCGAGACATTTCCTATTCTAGAAATAGATTTGAACAACGATCCTGATGCAATACAAACAGTTACAGATAAAAAAGAAGCACCAAAAAGAAAAATTTGTCCTGCCGATTTACCAAGTGAAGTTGTCCAGGAAATGGTGCGACAAAGCATCGAAGCTTTTAAAGCCCTACAATTAAGAGATTTTGCCAGGGTTGATATTAGAATGGATGAAAATAACAATATCTATCTGTTGGAAATTAATTCGATGGCCAGTCTGGGATTTTCAGGTTCGTACCCAGCCGCCGCTAAAGTTGCGGGTTATGAGTACGAAGATCTTGTCAACAAGATGCTGGATGTTGCTTCGGTGAGATATTTTTCGGGAAGCATTTTAAATCAATCGAGTCAAAAACCTAAAAAACCATTACTTCACACAAGAATAAGAGGATTTTTGAGAGGTAGACAGCCGCAACATTTAAAAATGCTTCAGAAGATTGTAAACATGAATTCTCATGTTAGAGATATTGATGGAGTAAATCAACTCGGCAATTATTTAAAAGGTCAATTTGCCACTTTAGGATTTGTACAAGAGAATTACCCACAAGTTGAGGTTGGGAATCATCTATTCTTCACAAATTCATATGATAATGAATATGATGTTCTTCTTTTAGGTGTTCTAGATAACTCAACCCCGCTTTCTAATCATGATTCCTATGGTGAGCATGACCAGAAAATTTATGGTACAGGAGTATGGGAGCATAAGGGAGGTATAGTTGTTGCTATGGCAGCTTTACAGGCATTAAAATTTTCCAGAAATCTTAAAAATTATAAAATTGGAATACTCTTAACTGCAGACAATTCGATTTTTGGCAAATTTTCAAAAAATATTGTAAAAGAAAAGGCTGCTAAATCAAAAGTTGTTATTGGTTTGCATGGGGGCAATTCTAATGGTAGTCTAACTACTTCAAGAAGTGGATCGGCAAAATATTCATGCCAAATGAATCTATTAGCTGGAAAAAGCTCTGAAAAGGTGGCTAATGCTGCAAGTGCCTTTACTAAAATGATTCAATCATGGTGTGACTTATCTGTTGATGATGACAGCTTGGTGATCGCGCCACAGGAAATGAATTTAAATTCCAATATTATGCAGTCCTACTGCAACGGATCTGTTAAATTAAATATTAGATTTAATCAAATTGATCAGTTTAAAAAGCTTGATGAAAACATTAAGAAAGCTGTTCCTTCAAGAAAGTTGAACAAAATTGCTAAATTACAAATGGAGGGTGGAATCATGCGACCTCCTTTAGAGGAAAATGAGAAAACTGCTCAACTCTTTCAATTCATTCAACCAATTGCAAAAAGGTTAGACATTCGAGTTGCTAAAGAACACCGCTGGGATTCTTCAGATATATGCTCTATTGATGATTCTGCAATTTATTTAATTGATGGATTTGGTCCAACTGGACAGATCAATCCAAAACACTCTGAATTCATATATACACATAGTATTTCAGAAAGATCATTACTTCTTGCAATGACAATTTACGAACTCTACAATAAAAACTTTAATTTATAATTTTTTCATGCGGCCTTTATTATCAATTCTGGCCGCAATTTATTATAGCCATTTTTTTAAACGAAAAATAAGAAAGAGCAATAATGAGGTCAGTAACATTAAGACAAGACTTAGTGGATATCCAAGGACCAACTTTAACTCTGGCATTTGCTCAAAATTCATTCCATATATCCCTGCAATAAGTGCAGGTGGGGTAAAAATCACTGTAACAATAGTTAACATTTTTATTGTTTTATTTTGTTCTATCCCTACAAGACCAATAAATGTATTCTGCATAAACTCTAATCTATCGAAATTAAAACCAGAGTGTTGCAATAGCGAAGATATATCCTTATTCATCACAAGGAATCGATCTCTATCAGAAAACGGAAAATATTTACTTTTCAATATGGCAAAAACAATTCGTTGTTTTTCCATTAAAGTTTCTCTAATTAAGTTACTGGATTTTCTGATATCCGAAATATGTAATAAAAATTCCTTGTCTAATTTTTTTTCTTTTGAAATTACCCTATTCAAATTGTTAATATCGGTTGTAATAAGTTCAATTAAATCTGCATCAATATCGATTCTTGTTTCCAATAATGTTAAAAATAAATCCAGCCCATTTTTCTCTTCTAAGTTAAATAGTTTTTCTCTGGCATCTGCGAAACTTTTATATTCCCTTTCACGCTGCGTAATCAACACATTATCTTTAAGTAGAAATGAAACCGGGTTCATTTCATATTCGTCCTTATAAAAGTTAAGAAAGTTTAAATTCACTCCTACCAGTTTTTCACTTTCTATGTATTTGGAACTTGTTTCAATTTCCTCTCGTTCTTTCTTGGAAAATAATTTTAGATCTAGTAGATCTTCTACTAATGCAATTTCTAATGGAGAGTAATCCAATAAATCTATCCATATTAATTTTCCATGCTCTTTCTTAAAATGTTCGAAACATTCTACAGTACCATCTTTTAGGCAATAGTAATTCAACATTGTATTTAATATTTATATCTTTTTTAATTAGGATGAGCTCATTTTTCATCATAAAGCTTACATATCTTTAAAAAGTTTATCATGATTTGGATACCCACCTCTCCGGACACTTCAGGATGCGATTGAAATCCATAAATTGGTTTTGAATTATGCCGGATAATTTCATTCACACAAGTATCACTCTCTCCTAAAGATATAAATTCAGCAGGCAATTGAGAAACATACCAATTATGTTTTTTAACAAGAGGGATTTCATCATGATCAATAGATTCAAATATTGGATCGTTTTTATCTTTTATTCGAACAAGCTCCTTTTTATTGTTGTAGGATTTTAATTTTTTAATTCGCCCCATGTTCGATACAGCAATAATTTCATGTCCAAGACATAAACCTAGAACAGGAACCTGAAAATTAAGTATCGCTACAAAATTGGTTGTAAGGTTTAATGGTTCATATGGATTACCCTTACCTCCAGAAAGAATAATTCCTTGAATATTTGCATTATCAGGTAAATTTAATGGTTGATTGTGATCGAAAAAAATGGTTTCAAAATCTATCTCAGCCAAAAAATTCCGCTTAAACTTCTTGATAAATGCACTTTGATTATCAATAATTAACAACATCTTAAATCGAATTTTTGTTAGTAATAACCCCCTCTTTCAGAAGCTCATGAATGACTCTTTCCGTTAATTCACTTTTAAAAGCAAACTCATACCGAATATCCATCACATAAGCTTTTAACCTCATTTTATAACATAGCTTATCATGTTTAATATCACTCACAAATATTACAGCTATTGGCTTTGCTAAATAAATGAACTTGGAAAGCTTTGCAACTTCCATGGCGATTTTTCGAACCTTTTTGGTATCAATTATTATTGGTAAAAATAATTCTGCAACCACCTGGCAATTGGTTTCTCCAGAGTTAGAATTTGATATCGACTGATTCATTAACTCTCCATTGGGTAAGGTAACAACAGAATCATCAGCTGTATGAATTCGAGTAGATCTTAACGACATATCTAAAACTTCACCATAAGTATTTCCTACCTCAATTTTATCACCAACCTTAAACGGTCTGTCGATTAATATGACAAAACCTCCAAAAATATTTTTTAAGATATCTTGCGCCGCAAATCCAACAGCTACACCAACCGAAGCACCAAAAGCAATTAAAGATTCCAATGGAGGCCTAAACACCCCTCTAACTATAATATATGCAAGAACAGCCCAACAAATAATCTTAACAATTGGAACAATTGCTTTTCCCTTAACCCTTCTTTCAGGGCTTCTTTCAGACCAAAGTTCAATTGTTTTTGTCAGAAACCTTATTGTGAAATAGCCAATAAGGATAAAAATAATTGCCCAAAACACTTTCGAAAACGAAATAATATTGGAAACTCTGGGAGGTTTTAATTTTTTTTCAATTGCCTGAACGGCATTATCAATTCTGTTTGAAACGGTATCTACAGTTTCAATCCCAGAAAGAGAATCTTGTAGTACTTCTTTTGCATAGACCTCTGCACTTAAAAGAGAATGAAAAAGTAAAACAACAAATACAAGATGAATTTTAAATATAGTTACACGCTTCATTAATGAATATAATTTAATGATGATAGATGATTTATTACTTGCCTATATATTAGCGGATTTATAGAATAATCATTTTCCTTTTTAACCAAAATTCCATCGTCTACAAATACCATTAATTGATTTGAACTTTCCTTCTCCGTCAAATCAAAAACTTCCATATGATCACTAATACTCATTCTTCCATGGAGAACCATGGCATATAATGTAGCCATCTGGCTAGCATTTAGGGAATTTACAAAAAACAGATTCAAGTTTTTAAATTGCATGTTAAATGTATTATCTTCAACACTCACTATAGATCTCATCCAAAACAAAAGTGCCAAGGATAAATTATTTTGAGCATAATTAAATAATCTTTTAAAATAATCCTCCTGAAGTATTGCCTGTTGCTGGGTTTCTGTAAGTTTTTTAAAACTCCGCTTAGGTGAGAAATTTTCAGGAGGCAAAAAGTATAATTTATACCCACTATATTTATGTCTGTTTATTATTGATTCGGTTACTTGCTCATTGGTTAAATTGTCAAGTTTTTCTATATGAGCATAGTAGTTACTAAATCCTATTGAATAATCCAGATATTTATAAGTATAAAAAAGACACGTGTTCAACCAGTAAACTTTCGAATTGGTTTCTGAAATCAGTTGAAACAGATTGTACAGCAAATTAAACCCACCCATTTTTCGGAGATGAAGTTTATGTACATTCTCCAGAATTACAATTCTACGACTATTAGAAGAATACAAGAAATCTATTATTTCCTTCAAACTTTTTAAATCAGGTTGATCAAGGGCTTTAGATATCAGTTTAACAAACTCAGTTTCATTTTTAATTTTACCTTCTGGATTTATTCTGATTACTGGGTATTGGTGACCAAATTTTTCGATGAACTCATTAACCAGAGAAGTAAGTCCACTCCCAGTTTCCCCTACTAAACAAGTTGGTGCAAATTTCCCTGCAGTCCAATTTGAATAGGCTATTTCCAATCGTCGAACAACAAATGGTCTTGCAATTCTAAATTTTGTATTTTCAACAGGAGTAATGCTAAATAACCTTTGATACATTAAAGGCAACTTCTCAATCGCCGCTTCTGTTTCCGATAAATAATTTGACATTTCACTATTTATGCTTGTATCAGAGACAGACAATCCTAAAACTTCTCTATAAGAAGAATATTTCGATCGAACTTGTTTTAAGATTGTAATAAGTTTTAAATAATACTCCTTTGCATTTTTACTTACCAAATTAAGATATGCATAGCTTTTTCTTTTTACATCAGCCAACACTCTTTTACGATACATCTGATGATACTTTGCCTTTAATTGTTCAGGCGAGATTGATAAAATAATCTCCTTAATCAATTCTGAACATATCAAGTTTAAGTCTTTTTGTATTTCCATAGAGAATGCACTGCAATGGTTAATTCGTTCGTTAGCCTTGTTTTTTGCTCTATCTATTCCTTGCTTAAATTCATTAATATGCTGGCTTTGATCAATATCAACATTGGAGTTCAAGTATTCATTTGTGTATTCAATAATTCCAGACAGTTCGTTTAGAAAAATAAGGGTATCATTTTGAAAGTTATTTAATCGCTTACTTTCTTGATCAAGTGGATTACTAATATATTCGGAACTCCACCCTTCAATAATTTCATTAAGGTTTAAATTTCTCAATTGTTTTCTTGATTTTACCTTCTCCAATTTTGTTTTTAGTGGTAAGTAAAATGGCTCATTAATTAATGAAATTGATTTCTGAATACCTGTATCTAAAATGGCAATTTCTTCTTTTACATTCAGTTTCAAAACCTGATTTAGATAGAATGGAATATGATTTTGCAACAATTCTACCTTTAGATTTTGTTCTACCAGCTTTGAATCTATCTGATTGTCCTTAAAGCTATCCGTTGTATATTTTAAAAGATCTAATGTTTTTTGATCATTTACTTGAAAATGTTCTTTTAATTGAATGGCGATACAATTGTTAGCCTCTTGAAAAGATCTTTGTGCATCAAAGGCAAATCGCCTAACTCTATGTATTAACTTCCAATGATCAAATATGGAAGATATTCTTGCATTGTATTTCTCAAAAATCAAATTCAAAGCTTGATCCAATGCTACTGAATTATTCTTTAAAGTAGATTCAGATATTTTAGAAAGAGGAAATTCGACGGTATCAACCAAGGGCTTTAAATCCTCAAAATCTGATTGAAGCACCTTCATTACTTCATTAAAAAAAATCTCCAGTTTTTTTAATAATGATTTATATTTTTCATGAACCGAGGTAATTTTATCCGTGAACTCTTCGTGATTTGGTTTTACATTGGTGAATATATTCCCCGTAATTTCCTGATCGATAGACTTAAGCTCAAGAAAAATCTCTTCCCTCTGCTCTAATACTTCTGCCAAAATCGCTATAAATTTCCTATAAAATCCTTGCACAAAAACATACTCCGCAAGCTGTCGTTGCATTATCTTTTGTGTTTCTGTGGAATAATTTAATGGTGATTTACGAGCAATTCGCCTCGCCATATTAAACATCCAAATTTTAAACCAATTGCCGTTTAGTCTTATTTTTTTAAGAACCTTTAGCATCTTAATCCTAAAACTGTCTTTCGAGTTTATTTGATATCTTTCGATACTTTGAAACTTAATCTCTTGCTCTGGAAAAGTTAGTATGTAATCATGAACTTCACTTAAAAGAGCTTTTAACTCATCATTATTAATGGTTTTATTACTAATAAACTCTTCAACTAATAATTTATCAAAGGTTTTGGCATAATTATTCAATTGATCAGAGAATTGTTTGTCATCACTATAAGTCAAGAAGATGTCTGTAAGTGCAGAAACAATACTTTCAATCGGTAGAAACAGAGATATAACCTTTGTGGTAATTTTTTGATACATCAGTATAGTCTATTTATCTATGAGTTACATTAAATTACGAAAAACTTTCATCATTTCAATCTTTAATCAACTGTAAAAGATAAGCTAACAAATGCTTACATCTGTGCAATAAATGAAAAGAAAAAGTAAGATCTTACTAATTAGACTAGTAATTTCTACATAGTCACATGCAGACTAACTTTCTAATATTTTATAATCCGCTTGATAAGATATCAGGTAGGCTTATCATCTTTAAGATTATACTTAAAAAAAACAGCTTATCCTTCAAAATATTTGCACACTACTAGTAGATAAAAAAACTAAATAATTTTTTCATTCCATCAGTTATCATATAATATTTACAATCTAAGCACAACTAATTAGAATATAAATCATTTCAAACTCAGGATTTAGTTTTTATTTATGAAAAACAATTAACAATATCAAATAAAAAACGTATACTACTTAATATCAAGCTGTAAGATTGAATATTCGCATTTGTACTTTTTTTCACAACAGGTGTTGATATAATTAAATAAATGTTTTTATTTGCAAAAAAATGAAGTTTAAAACAACACTTATCTTTTATGGTTTTATAAATGAAAAACACTTATTTTGATTTGATAGATCAGAGCTATTACTTTCCACAAGAAGGTTTTGATTTAAGAGATGAATCTCTTACTTTTCAAGGAATATCCTTGAAATATCTGATCGAAAAACATGGTACTCCATTTAGATTTTTTTACCTGCCAAAAATTGGAGACCAAATCAAAAGAGCGCGAAACCTTTTTAATCGCGCAATAAAAAAGAATGGATACAAAGGAACGTATCATTATTGCTATTGTACCAAGTGTAATCACTTTGCTCATGTGATTGGAGAAGCGCTAAAGCACAATGTTAACCTGGAAACATCCTCATCTTTCGACATTGATCTTATTCTTAACTTATATAAAGAAGATAAGATCGATTTGGATAGAGTTATAGTACACAATGGGTACAAAACTGATGAGTATTTGAAGAAAATTCTCAAGCTTCAAAAATGTGGATTCAAAAATACTGTCATCATATTTGACAGTGTTCACGAACTTAATCGTCTGGAGCAAATTACTACCAATGAGAAAATCCAGATTGGTATCAGAATGGCAATAAATGAAGAACCTCAATCTGCATATCACACCTCTCGATTAGGAATACGTGATATGGAAATCATGGATTTTTTTCAGAATAGAATTAAGAACAATCCAAAATTTGAACTGAAGATGCTTCATTTTTTTGTTGATTCGGGCATTAAGGACAGTTTGTATTATTGGGGTGAATTTCAGAAAGCGCTTAAAGTATATATTGAGCTAAAGAAAGAATCTGAATCATTGAACTCTTTTAACCTAGGAGGTGGATTTCCAATTAAAAATCACTTAGGCTTTGAATACAACTATGAGTACATGATCAATGAAATTGTAACAAACATTAAAGATGCATGTGTCAATGAAAATATACCAGAACCGGATATATATACAGAGTTTGGAAAATATACAGTTGGAGAAAGTGGTGCTATCATTTTTAAAGTATTAGAGCAAAAACAACAAAATGATACTGAATCATGGTATATCATAGACAATAGTTTAATGAATACCATACCTGATGCCTGGTCGATACACGAAAAATTTATTCTGCTTCCAATTAACAAATGGAATAATGAATACAAACGTGTTAACATTGGGGGAATCAGTTGTGATCATTCGGATTATTATAATTCCGAAGATTTAAATCAAGAAGTTCTGTTACCAGACTATTCTGAGGACGAAAAGGAACCATTATATATAGGTTTTTTCCATACAGGTGCATACCAAGATTCAATAAGCGGATATGGAGGCATTAAACATTGTTTGATTCCATCGCCTAAACATGTAATTATTGATCGAGACGAGAAAGGAAATTTTTTCGACTATGTATATAGAAACGAACAGTCAGCAGACGAAATGTTTAAACTTTTAGGTTACAAGCAGGAATGAAAACTTTTGCTGGCATAGAAAAAAAGTATTGCACATTAGAAAATGCTGCAATACTCTTACAGTCCATTCCCTATGATGGGACAAGTACGTGGGGAAAGGGTGCAGATAGGGCATTCCCAGCATTTTTGGAAGCCCTTGAAAATATGGAATTGTATGACATAGAAACCAATTCAGAAGTATACAAGAAAGGCATTCACATTCTTCCTGAAATTAGAGAGAATTCTTCCCCTGAAGCAATGGTGAAAGAAGTGTTTAAAGCTGCGAAGCAGAACCTTAAATTGAATAAGTTTTGCACCTATTTTGGCGGGGAACACTCTGTGAGCATTGGTGTAATTCGTGCTTTTAAGGAAGAGTATGATAAGCTAAGTATTTTACAATTAGATGCTCATGCTGATTTAAGAAAAGAGTATGGTGGGACGCCTTTTAATCATGCATGTGCATTGCACGAAGCCAGTCAATCATGCAATCTAATTCAAGTTGGAATTAGAAGTATGGACTCTAGTGAAATGAAATATCTGAACAAAGACAAGTGTTACTTTGCTCATAATATTCATGGACATACAGAATGGATGGAAGATTCTATTTCAAAAATGACGGAGAATGTATATCTAACCATTGATTTGGATGTTCTTGATCCATCCATTATGCCATCAACAGGAACTCCTGAGCCTGGGGGAATGGATTGGTACACCCTGTTAAAATACCTGCGAAAAGTATTTCGCACTAAAAATGTTGTGGGCTTTGATATTGTGGAATTGGCACCACAAGAAGGACAAAAAGCTCCAGATTTTCTTACTGCCAAACTGTATTACAAACTATTAAGTTACAAATTCGAAAAAAATGAGAAATAAAGGTCCAGTATCAAAATTTATTCTTGAACACTATCGTCATTTTAACTCAGCTGCTTTAATTGATGCAGCTAAAGGCTATGAAAAACATATTGCCGAAGGTAAAAAAATGATGGTTACCTTGGCTGGTGCAATGAGTACGGCAGAATTGGGAAGATCATTTGCTGAAATGATTCGACAAAACAAGGTTCAAATTATTTCTTGTACAGGAGCTAATCTGGAAGAAGATATTATGAACTTGGTGGCACACTCTCATTATAAGAGAGTTCCTCATTATCGCGACTTAACACCAGAGCAGGAATGGGACTTACTCGAAAAAGGTCTAAATCGAGTGACAGATACCTGTATTCCTGAGGAGGAAGCTTTCAGAAGATTACAAGGGCATATATTTAAAATTTGGAAAGATGCAGAAGAAAAAGGAGAAAGATATTTTCCTCACGAATTTATGTATAAACTACTTCTGTCTGGTGTATTGGAAGAACATTATGAAATAGACCCTCAAAATAGTTGGATGCTAGAGGCAGCAAAACAAAATTTACCAATTGTTGTACCTGGTTGGGAAGATTCAACCATGGGGAACATTTTTGCTTCCTATGTCATTAAGGGTGAGCTAAAAGCATCAACAATGAAATCGGGGATTGAATATATGGCATGGTTAGCCGATTGGTACACTGATAATGCTGAGGATAAAGGAATTGGTTTCTTCCAAATTGGTGGAGGAATTGCTGGAGATTTCCCGATTTGTGTGGTACCAATGCTTTATCAAGATATGGAAAGAACTAATACTCCATTTTGGAGTTATTTCTGTCAAATTTCAGATTCAACAACAAGTTATGGTTCATACTCTGGTGCTGTGCCTAATGAAAAAATAACCTGGGGTAAGCTTGGGATAGATACACCTAAGTTTATAATTGAATCAGACGCAACAATTGTTGCTCCTTTAATTTTTGCTTATTTGTTGGATTGGTAATACTTCTTAATCTTTAATATCATGACTCAGTTATTAAAACCTAAAGTTATTCAGAACTATGAAAAACTAAGTAAAGAACTTCAGGAACAAATTAAGTTCTTCTATCCCGATGGATTTGTAGATTACCTTATTGAATTTACAAATGCAAAGGGTGAACTTGTAAGTGCACTACCATTTGAAACTGATGAAAAAATCTATATGGTTCGAATGTCAGTACGTAAAGCTCAAGAGCTTGTAGAAGATGATTCTGATTTCGACGAAGATGGGATGCTATTGGCAAGCAAAAGAGAAAAATATGCGGATAAATATTCTGATGTTGATTATTTATTCGACGATAATAGTGAAGATTATGACGACTAAATAGTCGTTATTGTTTGAAAGTGTTCAATGGGCTTCCTGTTTATCGGGAAGCCTTATTTTTTTATGATATGACTTCAATCCGTATTTGTAATTTAATAATAAATCAGTTACAGACATGAGTAATGGAAAGTTATTAAAAGTTTTTAGTGCGCAATAAACTATGCCAGGAGTTTATTCATAAAAGCATATTTAACCAAACCTGCAGTATTTTTAATAGCTAATCTTTACACTAAATTTATTCAAATAAAAAAGTTCACTTTTCGCTGACATTAAACAGAAGATGGTTATCTACTCCAAGATGACCATTATTTTTTATCCCATTAATAAAGTGTCAAAGATATGGCAAGCCATATTTTTTTTAGTTTTTGGAAAAAGGCAGACATAGCCTGTTGTTAGAAAATTAGCCTTATCAAGGATTTTGTTTTGGAGAATATAGATATCAAGTCTGTACAATCCATGAATTTTAGGTTCAATTCAACTTGCTCTCCCATTCTCCTTTATTTCTATTAGCACTTGAATTTTTACATGGGACATAACCAAAATTTAAACTCCTTATTTCCTACTCAATTAAATTAAGACTTGTTTAGACTTATTCTATATATAGATCCTAACTTAAAATAAAATTATGCTACCGATAAGAATATTATGCATAATTGTACTTTTATGGAATACATAAAATTTATGAGATTGATATTCTCTTCATCCATATCACACTAAAAATCATGCAATCGTGAAAAAGTTAACCATCTTAATTTTGTTAATTCTAGGTATTAACATCTGCCATGCACAAAAAGAATTGGATAAATTATGGACCGAGCTTGAGCAATTTGAGTTAGAAGGAAGATTCCATAGTGCAAACCGAGTTGCGAATCAAATTCTTCAGCAAGCCAAAAAATCAAAGCGAAGCGATCAAATAGTTAAAGGCTTCATTTACCAATCGAAATTTAGTTTGCTGCTAGAAGAAGATGCGCAAAAGAAGGTCATTCAAAACCTGGAAGCACACTTAAAAGAAAGTGATGCTCCTACCTCTGCCCTTCTTGAATCGATTTATGCACAATTTCTTAAACAATATCTGGATGAGAACAGGTACAAAATTAGGAAAAGGACTAAACTTAAGGGAGCTGTTAGCGCTGTGGACTTTGAAAAATGGGACATAAATACGCTTGGCGAACAAATTGTTTTATACTACAAACGATCTCTGAAAAACCCAGATATTCTTCAAAATATCTCCATTGATGATTATCGTGATATCCTAACAGAAAGTCACTCATCTCACAAATTCAGACCTACTTTATACGATTTTCTTGCGCATCTCGCCATTCAGTATTATCAAAAAAACACATGGTATTTTACCAGGCCAAAGGAAAAGTTTTACATCAGCAATCCTGTGGTGTTTAAATCTACAGAAGAATTTAGCAAAGAACCATTCCTCACAAAAGATAGTGTATTCTCGAATCGAAATGCTTTACTATTGTACCAACAACTTGAATTGTTTCATGAGTCTTCTGACACAACAGCCTATGTTGATGTGGTATTGGAGCGATTGAATTTTGCCAAGGAACAAGGAAATATCGAAAACAAAGAAGATCTGTATATCAAAGAACTAAAAAGACTTTCCAATCGATTTGCAAAGCATTCAGCTTCATCCATGATCAATTACAAAATTGCAGATTACTATTTCAAGGAAAGTAATGCTTACAATGCCAAATACGATCCCATCTTGAAAAACTATCGCATAAAAGCATTAGATATTTGCAATTCGGTTGTGAAACAATATCCAAATTCAGATGGAGGCTTGCTGTGTACCATTTTGAAAAATAAAATTGAACAAGCCTCTGTATCCCTTCAAACTGAGCAATACAATATGCCTAACAAAGCTTTTCTTGCCAAAGTTGAGTTCAAGAGCGTTGATAGCTTGTATCTTTCAGCCTATCCTGTTCCCTTCGATTTTTACAAGAACAAATCATCATACAAAAAGGATAGTTTATTATTGAATGTACTGAAGAAAACAAAAGCGATCGCATCAAAATTTTATTTGCTTCAGCCTAAAAAGGACTATTACGAATATACCACTGAAGTAGATTTTCCTGCACTGCCTTCTGGGAATTACATTTTGCTTTCCTCAGGATCTAAAAAGATTAGCTCTATAGATGAGATTTACAATCATGCAGTGATTTCAATAAGCAAACTTTCCATGCTTAGTATTAACCAGAAAAAACATGAGCTAATAAAAATTCTGGACAGGGAAACAGGAACACCTAGGGAAAATGTAAAAATATCTGTTAGCAGTGAGTCTGAAAATTTCGAACGCAATGGATTTACCAACAGCAATGGTGAATTTTTAATTGAAAAGAACAACAAGAATCACCATTACCAAATTATTGCGACAGATGGTACCGACTCGATTAGCAATTATTCTTACATCAACAGATTTTACAAAGATCGAAACAAAGACAAGGAACATATGGCCAAAGGCTATTTGTACCTGGACAGAAGTATCTACCGCCCCGGACAGACAATGTATTTCAAAGGCATATTAAGCGAAAAGAAGGATGGGAAATCGCAAGTAGTTCCTAATACCTATGTATCGATATGCATTTCTGATGCCAATTATGAAGAACTCAAGGAATTTCGTTTAAAAACCAATGAATACGGAAGTGTAAGTGGTGAATTTACATTGCCAGATAATTTGCTTACCGGCCAATTCACCATTGAAATGGACGAAGACTTAGGAACTAATATTGAAGATCCAGATCCATTCTATGACAAAATTGACGACTTTGACTACGTAGAACTCAACTTTTCGGTAGAAGAATACAAGCGACCAAAATTTGAAGTAGTTTTTGATGCTGTAAAGAACAATTATGTGATTGGCGACAGTGTTAGTGCCACAGGTTTTGCCAAAGCTTTTCTAGGTTCAAACATTAGCAATTCAAAAGTAAATTATACCGTCAGCAGAGAAAGAGTGCATGACTGGAGACGTGGATTTTATGGCAGCTCATCCCAAGTTATTAAAACTGGAACTTGCAAAACCAATGCACAAGGCAAATTTTCCATTGATTTTGTTGCCATTCCCGATTCAGTGGCAAAAAAAGAGGACAAACCTATATTTCTTTACAGCATAAAAGCTGACGTAACAGATCAAAACGGGGAAACCAGAAGTTCTTCCCAAAACATTAAAGTTGCTTATCACAACCTGAAAGTAGATGTTGTAATGGGCGGTCGACTGAATTCGAATAAGGATCAAACCATTAGTATCGAAACCAAAAATTTGAACGATCAGTTTATTGATGCCAATGTAGAACTTAGCATTAAGAAATTGAATGGACCAGCAAGAGTTGTAAGAAAAAAACCTTGGGAGATTGTGGAAATTCATTCCATTCCCAAAGAACAATTTATCAAAGACTTTCCACATGAAGTGTACGACAGCACCGATGTAGAACAAAACTGGCCAAAAGGAAATACGGTCTATACTAAAAAAGCAGGACCAAAAGAATCGAAAGAGTTCGCTCTTCCGAAACTATCGAAATGGGAAGCTGGTATTTATCAGCTGGAAGTAACAGCTACCGATAGTGGGAAGGATACGGTGATTTCCAGCAAGAACTTTGAAGTTTATCATCCTGATAATAACAAATTGGCCGATCACCAAATGTTTTCTTATGAAATGGTGAATTTGGATTTCAAGAAAGACAAGTACGTAATATTAAAGCTAAAAACGGCTTGCCAACGTCTAAATGTTCATGTAGAAGCTTACTACAAAAATGAGAATGTATTCAAAAAACTAGTAAGCATTGTAGATGGCTACAGCATTGTTAAAATTCCAGTGAAAGAATCTTACACAAACAAACTGGACTTTAACCTCTACTTTGTAAAATACAACAGTATTGTAAAAAAACAGTTCTCTGCAGTTTTTAAAGAAGTGGAAAACAAACTGAATATTGAAACCTTAAGCTTCAGAAACAAGCTTACGCCAGGACAAGAAGAGAGCTGGAGTTTTAAAATTACCAATTCGAACAACAAGAAGGCACAAGCCGAGGTTCTGGCTTCCATGTACGACACTTCGCTGGATCAGTTTAAAACTCATTCATGGAAAAAAAATATTGGATTCCGTAAAAACAGGTACTCTTCGGCAGCATACATTCAAAGCAGATTCTTTGGCTTACAGTATTTTTCGAATTTTAATTCATTCCGTTTTACCAATACCGTTCCATACCTAAAACAATATCATGAATTGAAACGATTTGGATGCCATTTTGGTGATACCGAGTATACCAACAAGATATATCTGAAGCAACTGAAGCGCAAGCAAAACACAATACAATATGTAGAAGGAAATGTGAATGGCATTGTAACCGATGAAACGGGTATGCCTATTCCTGGTGTTAGCGTAATGATTAAAGGTACAAAAACTGGCGTGAGTACGGATATTGATGGATTCTACTCCATCCGTGTTCCAAAAGGTGGAGAATTAATCTTCAGCTTTATAGGAATGAACACACAAGAAATGATCGTTTCGAAAACTGGCACCTACAATATGGCTTTACAGAATGATGATGTTGCATGTAATGAAGTAGTGGTTACCGCTATGGGAATTGCCCGAGAAACATCCACTACGGGAACATATGCCTACGTAAAAGCCAGTGATGTAAGAAATGACATTATGCTACAGTTGAATGGACAAATATCAGGAGTCGATATTATTGAAGTAGTTGAGGAGAATGAAGAAATGGATGAAGAATGTTTTGTTAAAATACGAGGTTATAGTGGTACAGGAAGCTCTAACTCTCCCCTGTATATTATCGATGGTGTACCAGTAGATGCAAATACCGGGGCACAATTTTCTCCAAAGGATGTGGCAGACATTACGGTATTAAAAGGAGCATCAGCCACCGCATTATACGGATCAAGAGCCAGTAATGGTGTGGTAATTATCAGCACGAAAAAAGGCTTGAAAGAGTTGACACAGGTGGAAAGCAGGAACGACTTAAAAGAAACGGCTTTCTTCTATCCTCACTTGTGGACCAATAAAAAGGGGGAAATTATTTTCAAATTCAATAGTCCGGAAGCACTTACAAAATGGAGATTGATGCTTTTTGCACACAACAAATCCTCTGAAAATGGCTATGTTGAAAAGTTCGTTGTTACGCAGAAAAATCTCAATGTAATTCCTAACGTCCCACGTTTTTTAAGAGAGGGTGATACCATTACACTAAGTACAAAAATCAGTAACCTTACCAAAGAGAAGCTACAAGGATCTGCTGCTTTGCAATTGTTCGATGGCGCAACTGGAAATCCTATCGATAAAAATCAAGTGGATTTTAATCCAATGCTCCCTTTTGAAGTGGATGCCAAAGGAAATACAAGTTTGAACTGGACCATTAAAGTTCCTAAAGATCTTGCTGCCCTTCAATATAAAATTGTAGCCAAAGCAGGATCGCACAGCGATGGTGAAATGGGAATAATTCCGGTACTTTCGAACAGAACATTGGTAACAGAAGCAAAATCGATTTGGGTTCAACCGGGTGCTACAAAGGAAATTCAGTTCGAAAAGTTAAAGGATGGCAATTCTAAAACACAGAGCAATCACAAGTACATACTGGAATATACAAGCAATCCTGCATGGCTGGCTCTAAAATCATTGCCTTACCTTATGGAATTCCCTCATGAATGTGCAGAACAAAGCTTCTCAAGATTCTATGCCAATGCATTGGCCAGGGATATTCTTAAAAAGAATCCTAAAATAAAGGAGGTCATTCAAGCCTGGAAAAAAGACCAATCGCTAACATCTCCACTGGAGAAAAACAAGGAATTGAAATCCATTCTGATTGAGGAATCACCTTGGTTAAGAGATGCACAGGATGATGAGAAAAACAAAGCCAGATTGGCCAATCTTTTTGAAAAGGATAAACTAAAATTACAGCAACTACAATCTTTAAACAAACTAAGAGAAATGCAGCTTTCATCGGGAGGATTTCCTTGGTTTGCCGGGGGAAATGAAAACCGTTTTATTACCCAACACATACTGGCTGGATTGGGTCATTTGCAAAAGCTAAATATCAACAATGAATACCGCGATCAATGCAAAAAAATCGAAAAGAAAGCAATTGCTTATCTCGATAGAGAATTTACAGAACAGTATACGATATGGGCTGAAAACGCCAAAGACAACAAGGATATTTCTCTATTTGCAAGCGACTTGCATTACTTGTATTGCAGAAGTTTCTTTAAAGCGAACTATCCTTTATCAGATCAATTGCAAGAAATCACAAAATTGTATATCGAAAAATGCAAAGAAGATTGGTTAACCCAATCCTTGTACAACAAGGCTTTAATTGCATTGATTTTGAAAAGAAACGGAGAAGAAGATGCCGCCAAGCAAATTACGGATGCTTTAACAGAACAATCTGTTTTGAAGGAGGAAAATGGCATGTACTGGAAGAGCAACAAGAGCGGTTGGTATTGGTACCAGTCTGCCATTGAGTGCCAGGCTTTATTGATTGAAACTTTTAATGAAATAGAAGGTGATATGAATAAAGTGACCCGTTTAAAACAATGGCTGCTTAAAAAGAAACAAACCAACAAATGGCCTAGCACAAAGGCGACTACCGAGGCCATTTATGCTTTGTTGATGCATGGAAACAATTCTCTGGCTTTGAGCGACAATACCCAAATCACAATTGGGGATAAAAACCTAAGCAGTGATAAGCTGGAAAAGGTTCAAAAAGAAGCTGGAACAGGATACTTCAAATTGAACTGGAAGAAGGAAGAAATTGATTCATCCATGGCAAAAGTAAAAGTGAGCAACCAGGGAAAAATTACCGGATTTGGAGGTGTATACTGGCAATACTTCGAAGATCTGGATAAAATCAGTGATTCTGATCAGGGAGAATTGATCGTACAAAAAAGCATGTACATCAAGAGATCTACCGATGACGGTGAAGTTCTTGAGCCAATAACAGCGGAAACTCCAATTAAAATTGGCGATTTAATTAGCGTTCGATTGGTGATAGAATCGAAGAACGATCTGGAATTCATTCACCTGAAAGATTTACGTGCTGCCGGAATGGAACCTTTGGATGTTCTTTCAGGCTACAAATGGCAAGATGGACTGGGCTACTATCAAAGCACCAAAGATGTAGCAAGCCATTTCTTCTTTGAGCTACTGCCAAAAGGCAGATATGTATTTGAATACGAGCTGAGAGCCAATAACAAAGGAAATTTTTCGAACGGAAACGCCAGCATACAAAGTATGTATGCTCCTGAGTTTACAGGAAATTCTAAAGGAAATCGCATTTCGATTCATGAAAGCGAATAGGATTAAAATAGCACTTCAATATAAAAAGCATCAATCCTGTAAAAGATTGATGCTTTTTTATACTACACTACCGCAAGTCTGTGACATGTGGCTATACCAATATATTAGGATTAACTCCTTGCCAAATCACGAACCCTCTAAAGTGCTTAGTTTTTTTTTTTAGTAATGGAACAAGATAAAATCACACATCAGTAGAGGTATATTCTATATCTTATTTTATCCGATGTATTTATTCAAAATTGTTTACAAGGTATCGTTTATGCATTACATAGCACCCGCTGTTATACGCTCTTATTTTGTCATAGCATACACTTGACACGGTTTTCCCGTAGAAGGATTACTAATGTCAATTTTGATTCTGATATTGGTTATTAATTCAGCAATAGTATGATTCATGAAAATGTTTTCTACAACAAAACAGCCATTTGTCTCACATTTCTTATCAAACCGGATATGCTCATCGCCATGATTTCCAATACCACAAGAATCAATTAAAATAAATTTTGGTTCTAAAGACAATATATAATCAAGAACACTTTCTGATAAAAAAAAATTTGCTTCACCATATTCTTTTGTACCATATCCAAATTTATTTAAGACATCTGTATAAAGAATTAAAGCTTTACCCCGAATATTCCTCTTTTCTATTTCATTAATTTCTGGCATACCGTTAAAGCATTTAATCAACTCCACTTCTAATTCATATTCTGATTCTTTGGGTGAAGTTGTATAACAATCAATATGTGTTCCAATATGTCCTAATGCATTGACAGAATCCGATTGTTTTTTCGCCCATAAATAGGATGGGTGCTCTTTTGATAGTTCTAAACTTAATTTATGTATCACTTCTTTATTTTTTAATGTATGTAAAGGGAGATAGTTAACAGTTGGCTTATCAAACCGCTAAATAAGCAAGCCACATAATTTTGTTTATATTTTTTTGCAAACCAATTAAAGTGGCTTGCTGGTGTTTCTTAATTGAACTAAACTCTCAAACTGCACATCACTGCCCATAAAATTTAGCTTTTATCACCCGTATTGTATTTTAATATTTTTTTATTAATCGTATTTATAAACTCTTCTTCCTCAGTTCCATTAGAGAAGCTTCTTTTAGGTATTATATAAGCAGCTATTTTGACAACGAATAAATAATAGTGATCTTTCGACTCTTGAATTTCTTTAAATCCATTCCAATTGGTAAAAGTTTCGCTTGAATTAGATATTTCTCTAAACCCTTTGTCTTCTATCAAATATATTCTCTCACCAAGTATTCCCCCTTTTTCATAAGGCATTTTCTTAATTTTAGATAAACCAATTTGCTTAAAAACAACAAAAATAAGCCCCCATAAAACAATGATCAAAAATATTTCAGTTACAATAGAAAGTAGATCGAATGGTTTACCTATATTCATTACTATAACAAAAAGTATTAAAAATGAAAAGGCAAATAAAATAGGCTTTCTATGGTTTATTGTAGACTGAACATGTTTGTTAAATTGTAAAAAGTCTTCTCTCGTAATTTCTGTTTTCATTTTTGTTATTTATGGGTGCTAACGGCTACTTGTATGAGTAGTGCGGGAATTAATTGCACTAAACTTTCAAACCGTAATCATGCTCAAATATAAGTATTTACGTTTTATTTTCGCTCTATACCCCGCATTACTTATACAAATTGTTGGGTGTAGTTTTTCTTTTTCATACCTTTGCCATATTGTGAAACGATACTTATAGAATTCATTTAACATGAGCAATATACAAAAAGATATTATTTTTCCGATTGATACTAAAGATGATTATTTACAGGTCTTTAAGACAATTTACTATCATTTATATTCAAATAGTAACGTCAGTAGAGCTGAGATTTTAATAAAAGATATATCAAAAGTTTTACTATACTGTTTATCTGTGCAAGAGTCAGTTGGTAAAGAAAAATCACCTGATAAGATACTTGACTATTTAAAAACTAGCTATCCTAATATTGATGTTTTTTTTAGTCCGTTTGAATTAGATGATAATCACATAAAGTATATAATAGAAAATCTAAGCCAAGTAAATATAAAAGATGCACCAGCACATATTATCGGTGATGCATTTCAAACTCTTGTTGGCCCCAACTTGAGAGGAGATAAAGGACAGTTCTTTACTCCAAAATCTGTTGTTACATCTTTAATTAAAATCCTATCTCCCAAAAGTCAAGATGTTATCTGTGACCCAGCTTGTGGAACAGGTGGTTTCTTAATTGAAAGTATTACTCAAATCTTAAATCAGGATAAAAAGTACACTGGAAGACTAGTAGGTATAGAAAAAGATGATTTTTTATCAAGTACAGCAAATGCTATACTTGAAATTTATACTAGAGACAATTTTAAAGTTCTTAATGAAAATTCACTAGATATTGAAAACCCTAGTATTAAATCCCTTTTAGGTACTATTGATGTTATTGTTACAAATCCACCATTTGGAGCAAAAATTGGAATTAAAGACAAAGACATATTAAAGAAGTTTGATTTTGGATATAGTTGGATTTTTAATAAAGAAAAGAACTGCTATTCTAAAACAAAACAGATTCTAAAAGAACAATCACCGCAAATTTTATTTTTAGAACTGTGCATTAAACTATTAAAAGATGGCGGTAGAGCTGCAATAGTACTGCCCGAAGGAATTTTCGGGAATAAAAGTCTTGGGTTCATTTGGGATTATATGCGTGATAAGGTTAAAATCCTTGCGATGATTGATTGTCCTAGAACATTGTTCCAACCTAGTACTGACGTTAAGACAAACATTCTGGTATTCCAAAAAGAAAAAAGTTTTAAGAATGATTTTAAAGTCTCTGTTGCCATTCACTGTGGACATGATAAAAGAGGTCGACTTGTTGATAACAATGGTAATAAAATAAAAGATGATTTTA
Source organism: Marinifilum sp. D714 (assembly GCF_030851345.1). Lineage (GTDB taxonomy): Bacteria > Bacteroidota > Bacteroidia > Bacteroidales > Marinifilaceae > Marinifilum. The sequence continues at coordinate 1,795 of NZ_JALPNU010000007.1, read as the reverse complement.
TAGATATCGGGAATTCTTACCCTATAGAAAATGGTATTTGGAAAGAGGCTAATATAAAAGATAAATATTACCTAGTTCCTAGATATAGTATTTCTTCAAATAACTGGAGAGATGAAAATAAATTTGATTTTCCAGTTAATGGATTTATTAGCATTAAAGAGTTAATACAACAGGATGAATTACAAATAAAGAAAGGTAATGAAGTTGGCTCAGAGGCATATGGAACTGGTGTAATTCCATTTATTAGAACATCTGATTTAAATAACTTAGAAATCAACTATGACCCTACAAAATCAGTAAGTCAAGATGTTTACACAAAATATGCAAAACTCCAAAACATTAAGGAAAATGATATATTAATGGTTGCTGATGGAAGGTATAGAATAGGTAAAACTTCAATGATTTTAAATGGAATGACTGAATGTGTTGTTCAAAGCCACGTTAAAATTATTAAAGTACTTAACGCAAAAACCTTCTCATCTTTTGAATTATTATATATTCTGAATCAAAAGCAAATAATTGAACAAATTCGAAGTTTGATATTTATCCAATCCACATTAGGAAGCATTGGTAATAGATTAAATGAACTGCTTTTGCCAATTCCTGTCAAAAATGAGAAATGGAATAATCAAATTAATGATTTTGCAATAACTCTGCAAGAACGAAATAAACTATTACACAAACTAAATAAGCTGTCCTACGAATACGAACTATAAATTATTATCAGCGCGATGCAAAATCCCTCGAATCCATTCATAAAACTCGTCTAAGGTTTTGTTCCCTTGAGCAATATTACATTCTCTATGACCAAAACCTACGTTTTCGTGGTCATGGATTCGTGGATTCAAATGACATGTTTCTAAGTTAGCTTTACCTCGTTGAGCACTATGAAATAAATCGAAATCTATTTCTTCCAAGCAGATGCTACATACAGTTGAATTATTCATAACTCCACAGTGTTCTTCCAAATATTCCTTTATATTTTCGGGACATTCAGGTGCTCCATTCATCTGATAAACAAGCCAAGTTAATTTGATGGCGACTTGAATACAGGAATCATAATCAGATGCCTTTTCTCTTATTTTCGCAATAACTTGAGGTTTAAGAGCATTCATATCTAAACCATACTTTAAAAGCTCTTCATCTGACAATAGCATTACCCATCTAAGTATTCTATTAGGACCAGCATCTTCACTTTTCCATGCAGCACCAGTAGTCATAGTTGAATCTCTCTTTATCTTATCAGCTATTCTCTTATTTGTCTTCGCCAAATGTTTTAAAAATGGAAATTCCTCACATTTCCCTTCATGTCCAGGCTCTCTATGACATTTTCTCTTTTGTACATCTTCAAATCTCGACCTGCTGTTAATTGTTTTTCCGCAATAATTCATGTAGTACTAATCTATATTTTCAACTTCTTTAAAAAAATCACTTAAAGATATTTCTAAAGCACTGCAAATTAGATTGATGTTTTTTAATGAAATATTACGTTCACCTCTTTCAACGCTACCGATGTATGTTCTATGAAGGTCTACATTAAAAGCTAATTTTTCTTGGGATATTCCTCTTGAAACTCGTACGGATTTTAATACTGCTCCAAATTTTTCCTCTATAGTCATTAGAAATATTTTGAAGCAAAAGTATATAATTGATGACTATCAGTCTACAGACTATAAGTAGCACTCTATTAAATTACACCCAACGTAAAAGTGTTTTATTCTTTCGTTTGATAAAATTAACAAAACATTATTAAGAGAGTTTAATTTTCTTTACAGAATAATTCCAAATAAAGGAT
>NZ_JALPNU010000079.1 GCF_030851345.1 Marinifilum sp. D714 | reverse complement strand
AAATGGAAGTAATCTCCTTTAATGCATTGGCTTGAATATTATAATTCTCAGGATTGAGAAATGTTACTTCGTCAATCACTTCACTAAATTCCAAATCCAACTGATTTTCCGATACCAGTTTGAAAGAAACTACCTTTGGTGCTTTATCATCTATGTTTTCATCATAAATTGAATTAATTTGACCGGGGGTTCCCCCTTTTTCATTTATTGATACTGACCAATTGCCTTGGCTACTACAAGTATTTGCAGGATCAATTCGCTCTAAACTCCAACCACCATCATTTTTAGATCTAGATTGATACCAAGTAGAAGAATATGCGATCTCATCAATTGTTTTTCCTTGTGCAGACATCAATCTCAAACGGTTTCCTGAATTAGTTAAGCCAATGAAATTGGATAAAGAATGGACATTTCCATAAACTAAAAATTCATCTTTGGAGGTATGAGAACAGAGAATCAAATAAGAGTTTGCTTGAATTGTATCTGAAGAAAACGAAAGCTCCTTACTACCAATCTGCAACTTCCATCC
>NZ_JALPNU010000078.1 GCF_030851345.1 Marinifilum sp. D714 | reverse complement strand
AAATGGAAGTAATCTCCTTTAATGCATTGGCTTGAATATTATAATTCTCAGGATTGAGAAATGTTACTTCGTCAATCACTTCACTAAATTCCAAAACCAACTGATTTTCCGATACATATTTGAAAGAAACTACCTTAGGTGATTCTTCATCTACATAATCTGCACGAATTGAATTGACTTGGCCAGGAGTTCCCCCTTTTTCATTTATTGATGCAGACCAATTGCTTCGACTGCTGCAAGTATTCGAAGGATCAATTCGCTCTAAACTCCAGCCACCATCATTTTTTTCATTTGATTGATACCAGGTATCGGAATAGGCAATTTCATCAATTACAACTTTTTCAGCAGTCAATAATCTCAAACTACTGCCGGCATTGGTCAAACCACTGAAACTGGATAAAGAATGAACATCACCATAAACCAAAAATTCTTCCTTGGAGGTATGAGAACAGAGAATCAAATAAGAGTTTGCTTGAATTGTATCTGAAGAAAACGAAAGCTCCTTACTACCAATCTGCAACTTCCATCC
>NZ_JALPNU010000077.1 GCF_030851345.1 Marinifilum sp. D714 | reverse complement strand
GACAAAACAAATAATTCATTCTCGTCGCAATAAGCACCCCTCACAAAACAACACCGCCAGTTGCGACAATTTATTGCAAAATCCATTAACCCAGGGCGACAGTTGCTTCACTCCCTTCCCCTGGGCTAAATGATATTTTCCCTTCAGGCAAAATAAGTCAAAACAACTCTACTATACTCATCTCCCTTCGGGATTTGATTCACACTTGCTAATTTATAATTGTGTTCACGAGCTCCGCTACGGTTCCCTTAAAAAGGGGAGAACGACCATGTTAATCAAAAGGTAAACTTTAATCGGGAGCCGCCAATCGGACGCGATTCGGGACAATCCGTTGCTATAGAAAGGCGAGCAGTATCCGATTGGCTTGATTCTTTTGCATACTTTTCTCATCTAAGGAGAAAAGTTTGAGCCCATCCGGCTCGAGGATAAAAAACAGCCCGTCTGGCTTGAAGACAAAACAAATAATTCATTCTCGTCGCAATAAGCACCCCTCACAAAACAACACCGCCAGTTGCGACAATTTATTGCAAAATCC
>NZ_JALPNU010000076.1 GCF_030851345.1 Marinifilum sp. D714 | reverse complement strand
GAAACCTCACTTTCAAATGGAGAGCTTTACACCATTGTAACCAACAAGGCAGCCAAAGGCAGGAAAGGTTGCCTGGTTGCCATGATCAAAGGCACGGAGTCGTCTAATATCATAAAAATATTGCACAAAATCCCGTGGGAAAAGCGATGTTCGGTTAAAGAAATTACCCTGGATATGGCTGCTTCAATGAATAAAGTTGTACGTCGATGTTTTCCTAAGGCTGTGGTGGTTATCGACCGATTTCATGTTCAAAAACTAGCCAATGATGCTGTTCAGGAATTAAGAATTGATTACAGATGGAAAGCCATTGACAAAGAAAATAAGGCGATAAAATATGCCAAAACCAAAGGTGTAGCTTATCAGAATACTTTACTTGCCAATGGAGATACTTTGAGACAGTTGTTAGTTCGTAGTCGTTTTCTATTGTTCAAATCTCCTTACAAATGGAGCGATTCTCAAAGATTTAGGGCCAGCATTCTATTTGAGAAATATCCTAAACTAAAGAAAGCGTATGATTTGAGTCAGGCCTTAAAAAA
>NZ_JALPNU010000075.1 GCF_030851345.1 Marinifilum sp. D714 | reverse complement strand
CCCCCGCTGCCGCACGAATCCTTTCGTGTGGCTATTACATTACAACAATAACATCTTCCAATGTTCCTTTTTCGCCTCTATAATCTTTAGCACTGCTATAGATGTATTCTTCCTGAAATGTTACCAGTCCTTCTTCAACAGGGTTATTATGGATGTAATTAATCTTTTCATCAATAACTTTATTGCTCCATAATTCAATTGGTTTGTTGTCATGCCTCCAGAATTGATAATGCTTAACATTGGAGGACTGTGATGCGGCTAATTTAAATCTTTCAAGCAGCCACTCTTTTCTACTTTCTCTAGGATTTTCCTTTATTGCTGTAACAAGAGCGTTACTTGTAAATCGCTTAAAATCTCCTAGTAACTGTTCTGGTTTTTGTTGCTTTACACTTCTGAATATTAAATGAACATGATTGGTCATGATACACCATGCAAAAATTTCCATTCCTTTATTTTGTTGACAATAACGTAGGCTATCAAGTATGATTTCTTTGTATTCTAGTCTGGTAAATACATCAATCCATTCAATTACTGCAAAGCTTACAAAATAAAC
>NZ_JALPNU010000074.1 GCF_030851345.1 Marinifilum sp. D714 | reverse complement strand
GATGGTTTTTAGCTTTTGTTTCAGATTTTTCCAACTCTTTTCGGATACCACCAATTGATACTTACCTCGTTCGCCTTTCTTGTAGGTTGGCACAAAACCAAAACCCAAAAGCACAAAATGAACTGGTCGGCGAATACCACTTTTTTCTCTGTTTATCTTCAATTTTAGTTTGTCTCTTAAAAACTTGTAAATCGAATTCCCTACTTTTCGGGCTTTCGATTTTGTTTTCAGGTAAATGCTAAAATCATCGGCATAACGCACAAAACGTAGCTTCTGCCGTTCAAGTTCTCTATCCAACTCATGCAACATGATGTTCGACAAAAGAGGACTTAATGGACTGCCCTGTGGAACGCCTTTTCTGCGTTTGACCAGTTTGCCGTCGATTAGAATCGGGGCTCTTAGCCATTTGCGTATCAGGCGCATTGTAGTTTTGCATTTTATCTTTCGATAAAGCAATTGCAGTAAATAACAATGGTCTACTTCATCGAAGAAGCTTTGCAGGTCAATATCTACAATGTGCTGAAAGCCTTGGTTGATATATTCCTGAGATTTTAAAGCTGCCTGATGTAAACTCCGATTGGGACGAAAGCCATAACTACTGTCCGAAAAATCAAACTCGAATTTTG
>NZ_JALPNU010000073.1 GCF_030851345.1 Marinifilum sp. D714 | reverse complement strand
AAATTCACCATTACCACTCAGCCAGCAGCGCCTGCTACAAATGGTGCAACACTGGCAACACAGCCTGTTCTTCAACTGAAAGATCAGTACGATAACAATTGCGATTCTGATGGTGCAACTCAGGTAGATGCGACTGCTACAGGAAATGGAACTTGGACCTTAGGTGGAAGTTTACCTCAAACCGCATCTGGCGGAGTGGTAAGCTACTCAGGTTTAAGCGCAAGTAGTAATGTGGAAGTTACAGCAGCAAGCATTACTTTTGATTTGGGTGGCGGAAGTTTTACACTTGAATCCAACTCATTTGCTTTAAGTTTAAATTCTGCACCATCGCTAACAGCTGCTGGTTCGGCAACTGTAGATGCCAATTTTACGGTTTCATTTGATGACAATTCAGATTGGGAATCCAAGATATCAGAAGTATCTTATAATAATACAGTACTAAGTTCAGGAACTGATTACGATATCGATGGAACAGCTAATACCATAACTCTGAAGCCAGGTGGAGGAAATTCAGTTCTTCAAACGGCGGGAACTACCAATTTGGTTGTAAAATCAGATACTTATGCTGATGCAACTGTTTCACAGACTATTGGCCATGGAGCAGCTGCAAAATTCACCATTACCACTCAG
>NZ_JALPNU010000072.1 GCF_030851345.1 Marinifilum sp. D714 | reverse complement strand
TGCATATTTCTCATCCAGAGCTTTCTTCTCTGCTGCCAGGCGCGCTGCTTCATCAGCTTGTCTTTGCTGTTCTGCCAACAAATCATCAATCTTTGCAATCTGTGATTCTGGATATTGCTCTTCTGCTTTCAATGCCAAGGCATCAGAATAAGAAATTTTCGCTGATGGATAATCTCCTGATTCGAACTGAGAATCTGCCAATGTAATGATAGAAGCATATTTCTCATCCAAGGCTTTTTTCTCTGCTGCCAGACGTGCTGTTTCTTCAGCCTGTCGTTGCTGTTCTGCCAGTAATTCATCAATCTTTGCAATCTGTGATTTTGGATATTGCTCTTCTGCCTTCAATGCCAAGGCATCAGAATAAGAAGTTTTCGCTGATGGATAATCTCCTGATTCGAACTGAGAATCTGCCAAAGCAATGATAGCTGCATATTTCTCATCCAAGGCTTTTTTCTCTGCTGCCAAACGAGCTGCTTCTTCAGCCTGTCGTTGCTGTTCTGCCAGCAATTCATCAATCTTTGTAATCTGTGACTTTGGATATTGTTCTTGTGCTTTCAATGCCAAGGCATCAGAATAAGAAGTTTTTGCTGATGGATAATCTCCTGATTCAAACTGAGAATCTGCCAAAGCAATGATAGCTGCATATTTCTCATCCA
>NZ_JALPNU010000071.1 GCF_030851345.1 Marinifilum sp. D714 | reverse complement strand
GGATCAAGTAAAAAACTTGTGGGGAAACTTCTAAACACACATCTTTGTACGAGTAAAATTGAAACACAAAGATGACTGATCACGAAACCTACGAGCAACTAGTTCGTTTATTTCTACCTGAAGGCTTACTGGATTATTTTAGCATTACTAACATCATACTTGATGGAGAAGCCGTTAATGTTCACTTAGAGGAGCGCAACTTTCCTCCTTCGGAATATGCTCAGGATAAATTAGAATCCAAAGGATTTTCTCCACCTGTTACGGTTCAGGATTTTCCACTGAGAGATAAAGCATTATTACTTCATTTGAAACGTCGTCGTTGGTTGAATCACAGCATCGGAAAGATTGTAAGCAGAGATTGGCAACTGGTTGCCTCAGGAACGCGACTAACCAAAGATTTTGCGTCTTTTTTAAAAGGAGCATTTGGAATCTAAACCTGTGAGTTGTAAAAGTCTGGGTGAATACTATCATGTTGATGGAAAACATCTTCAACATCAGTATAAGAATCATTTAAGCAGTTATCACAACTGGGCACAAAAAGATCATGCAAGAGATTGGATTTTGTATGCCAAAAACTTTGGCAGGCATTTAAGTATCGATGAAACCTCACTTTCAAATGGAGAGCTTTACACCATTGTAACCAACAAGGCAGCCAAAGGCAGGAAAGGTTGCCTGGTTGCCATGATCAAAGGCAC
>NZ_JALPNU010000070.1 GCF_030851345.1 Marinifilum sp. D714 | reverse complement strand
CAAAATTCGAGTTTGATTTTTCGGACAGTAGTTATGGCTTTCGTCCCAATCGGAGTTTACATCAGGCAGCTTTAAAATCTCAGGAATATATCAACGAAGGCTTTCAGCATATCGTTGATATTGATCTGCAAACTTTCTTTGATGAAGTGGATCACTGCTATATATTGCAGTTGCTTTACCGAAAGATAAAATGTAGAGAAACAATGCGCCTGATTCGCAAATGGCTGCGAGCCCCGATTTTAATCGAAGGAAAACTGGTCAAACGAAGAAAGGGTGTACCACAAGGTAGTCCACTAAGTCCTCTTTTGTCCAATATCATGTTGCATGAACTGGATAGAGAACTGGAACGCCAGAATTTACGTTTTGTCCGCTATGCCGACGACTTTAGCATTTATTTGAGAACGAAATCCAAAGCCCGAAAAGTGGGGAATGTGATTTATAAGTTTCTCAGGGATAAGCTAAAATTGAAAATCAACAGGGAAAAGAGCGGTATTCGCCGACCTGTTCATTTTGTGCTTTTGGGTTTTGGTTTTGTGCCAACCTACAAGCATTGCGAAGCAATCACGAATGCCATAAAAAATAAATATAATTGTGAGTAACGGCGAACGAGGTAAGTATCAATTGGTGGTATCCGAAAAGAGTTGGAAAAAGCTGAAACAAAAGCTAAAAACCATCACTCGAAAAACGACACCCATGAGTTTTGAAGAACGTATTCAAAAACTTGCTGAGGTGCAAAGAGGTTGGGT
>NZ_JALPNU010000006.1 GCF_030851345.1 Marinifilum sp. D714 | reverse complement strand
TCCTTTATTTGGAATTATTCTGTAAAGAAAATTAAACTCTCTTAATAATGTTTTGTTAATTTTATCAAACGAAAGAATAAAACACTTTTACGTTACAGGGCATTTTGAATTGAGCCAATAAAAAATGTGCAACTTATGAGGATGAATGAATCTGAACAAATAGATAAAATAATTAGCGAGTTGAGAATGCACTTAACAGATAAGGTCGAGCATTTTCATTACTCCCGGATTGCTAAAATTCCTTTTAAAGTTCACTCTTTCATAGAAATAATGAATTTAAGAATGCTGGATTTTAGTGAAGCTGCCCAGCTCCTATTAAAACAGGACAAAGTTGTACCGGCAATTCCATTGATTCGTTCATTGTTTGAAAACACAGCAATTACAAGCACTTTGGTTAAAGCAGTGGAATCATCAGTATTAAACAACAAACTGACAAATGATTTTGATGACTTAATCACAAATATCAAATTTGGTACAAGATATAGTGATGAAATAGTATCAACGAATGTTCTAACTCAAATAAACAAATTAGACAAGCAATTTAATGGAATAAGAAAGTATTATGATGCTTTATGCGAATTTACGCATCCGAATTGGGATGGAGTTGAAGGCAGCTATTCAGAGCTTGATGAAATTAACCACTGTACTCATGTTCAAAAAATCATAACGACGGAGCATTCTATGACTGACTTTTTTCAATCGAGTTTCTTATTCGTAATTAGCATCTTTTCTGGTTCCGCAGAATTTATGAGAAATAACCTTCCCAGATTCACTGAAATATGTGAAAAAGACATAAAAATAAACCTAAAATAATAGACTTATGGCATTAGAAGAATGGATAATAAAAGAAGAATTTGAAAAACCAATTAATGGTTATCCATTTAAAATTAAAGCGCGAATTCTTCAAAAAAAATCAAGAAATTCGAGCAAAATTTATCATGGCAGAGTAAGTCACTATTGTAAACCAAGTGAACAAGCTGCTGGAGTAATGAGACCTCATGGTCACGGTAATAACATTGATTCCGTACGCCGAGAACTAAATATCTATATAGACACATTTACTTCGATTGGAGTGGAAGTAAATGAAGACTTTGATAGATTAAAATATTAAAAAACGCCCTGTAACACTGGACATATTGCATTGCGGGGTTCGTGGTGTGTCGTTCGCTGGATTCTCGCAACATCGTTCCGTCCTGCAGGACAGGAACGAGCTCCAAAATCCGCAACGACAGCATGTACCAACCGTTACCATGCATTAAGAGCGACAGCTGCAAATTGACACAAAACAAATAATGAAAAGGACTTATCTATTAATTTTGACTTGCATAATCGGATTAAACTCATTCGGACAAAGATTGAACATTGATGATTTTAAATTTGTCGAGAGCCTACCGGATTGGATTGCTTTTAAGCTTGATGATATAAAAACCGAGAAAGTCTTAATACTTGATAAAGAAATGAATCCTTTTTATTTGGAGACAGACTTAAACGGAGATGATAAATTAGATATAGCTTTTTGTGTTAAGGACAAATTGACCAATAAAAAAGGAATCCTGATTATTCATGGTGGAGATTTTAAAACATTTTTAATTGGCGCAGGGAATAGTTTTGCTCATGTTGGCGATGATTTCAAATTTGTTGAACTTTGGAAAATATTTAAAGATAGAGCAGTTGAATTAATGGAATTCGCTGAAAATGGAGACATTCTTGGAAGCAAAGAAATTAAAATAGAAAATGACGCAATTTTAGTTTCAAAAAGTGAAAGTGCTTCAAACTTGATTGCCTGGCAGAATGATAAATATGTTTGGCTTCATACAGGGGATTAAAGCCCCCTGATGGCGAGAGTGTTTCGCTTGAGTTCTGTTATGCAGAGGAAGGGATATTTTGCATTGGGCAAGGTCTGAGTTTCAAACTCGAACCAGCAAGGATTGATTATTATATCAATCACCAGGTAAAAATAAACCTACTCCTCATTATGGTAGGAAATTTTAGAATGAAAAAACGAAGAGAATGAAAAAGTACCTATTAGTTATTCTAACTTGCTTTGTGGTTTATGGTGCTAGTGCACAGAATTTTCCAAACCAGACTTATCAAAGCAATTACGAGACCATTATGAATCGTACGGAATGGTGGCGACAAGCACGATTTGGAATGTTTATTCATTTTGGAGCCTATGCAGTTCCTGCAAGTGGCGAGTGGTTCAAGTCCAATAAAAAATTGACTACAGAGGAGTACCAGAAATACATCGATGATTTTAATCCTGATTTGTTTGATGCCAGGAAATGGGCAAAGCTAGCCAAAGAAGCCGGAATGAAATATGCCGTGCTTACTGCCAAGCATCATGATGGCTACTGTTTGTTCGATAGCAAATTAACCGATTATAAAATCTCAACTTACATGCCTGAAAGAGATTTGGTGCGAGAGTATTTGGAGGCTTTCCGAGCCGAGGGCTTGAAAGTGGGGCTATATTACTCGGTAATCGACTGGCATCACAAGGATTATCCAAATGTTGGGAACCATCCTCAAAGAGAGGATGAAGAATATGGCAAGCAAAAATTCGATTGGGACAACTATTTAAAATACATGCACGGCCAGGTTGAAGAGCTTGTTACAAACTATGGCAATATTGACATCATGTGGTTCGATTATTCGTTTGGCGAATACAAAGATGAGAAATGGAAATCGCGTGAACTGATTGAAATGGTTCGTAAACATCAGCCTGATATCATACTAAACAATAGATTGGTAGGAGATGGAGGGAGTAGTATTTTTGATGCAGAATATCCGCTCGGCGATTTTAATACACCCGAACAACAAATCCCCGAGGCTCCGGTAAAAGATCAATACGGAAATCTGGTTCCATGGGAAACCTGCCTGACCCTGAATAATAGTTGGGGATATAAAGCCACTGACAGTGATTGGAAAAGCCCACAGCTTGTTATTCACACGCTGGTAAATAGCGTAAGCAAAGGCGGTAACCTACTGCTGAATGTGGGGCCTAATGCAAAAGGAGTTATTCCTGAACCATCAGTCAAGATTTTGCAGGAAGTTGGCAAATGGATGTCTAAAAATGGAGAAAGTATATATGCTTGCGGAATACCTGAATTGTCTAAAACCGATTGGGGCCGTTATACGCAGAATGGCAATAAGTTGTATGCGCACTGGATGTATCCGCATCTTGGGGGAATAAATATAAAAGGCTATGCCGAAAAAACAAAGCAGGTGATATTGTTGCATGATGGTTCCGAGGCACACACATTTACCTCCTGGTGGGGAAATCAGAATAAGGATAATTTCTTCATCAATGTAAAAGACTATCCTCATTTTTCATATCAATTGCCTGATGATATTGATACGGTTTTTAGATTGGAACTAAAAAATACGGAATCGGAACAATAATGTAATTGGTTCACTTAGATAGAGAGAACTTGTGGATTTTAGCTTATAACTTTCACTGGTAAGAGAAAGCATTCGTGATTGGAAAGGTAGGATGAAATGAATGAAAATTAAATCATTAATATACAATGAAAGAGAAAATATTGTTAGCATTTATTGGAATCATTTTTTCATTTACAGCCATCAGAGCACAAAGCCATGCTGATTTGTATAGCAAAGACATTAAGGCTAAAAATTTGAAAGAGCATGTTTACATTTTAGCATCGGATTCGTGTGCAGGCCGAGAGGTTGGAACTTTGGGAATTAAAATTGCTCGAGACTATATTGTTTCTCAGTGGGAAGAAAATGCCGTACTTCAAGCTTATTTTGAAAAGACTTGCTTACAAGCTTTCCCCTTGCTCACTTTTGAAAAGAAAGTGCCCCACTTACAAACCAATAACACAGAGCTTTTCTCTGATAAAGACTTTATGTACTCAGGTTTTTTTGATGATTTCAACAAAGAACTTCCTATTGTTTTTGCTGGATATGGGAGAGAGGAAGACTTTAAAAATTTGGATGTAAAAGGAAAAGCGGTATTTACTTTGAATGATAATCTGAGAGCAGCAATCAGAAATGCCAGAATAGCTAAAGAACATGGTGCAGAATTAAGCATAGTAGCGAATCCGAAAAGTAGTAATCAATTTGAAAGCATTGTTTTACAATTCAAAGATTTTAACAGGTTTAAGAAATGTAAATTGCCCAATGAAGTTGATGTAGATGATGCTATGAAAGGTGTGTTGGATTGCAGGTATATGACCATTAGCTCTAAAAATGTAAAGAAATTAACAGGCAAAAGTATACAGCATTGGAAAAATGAAGCTATAGTGGGTAATGAGTCTATAGGAGAAATAAAACTGTCGGTTGAGCCAATGAAGGTGGATACCATTGTAGAAAACAATGTTGTGGCATATATTCCGGGAACAAATGCAAATGAATCGATTATTGTTGGAGCTCACTACGATCATTTGGGCACGGTAGACAATAAAATATACTATGGTGCTGATGATAATGCTTCGGGAGTATCAGCATTGATAGAACTTTCCAAAGCATTCGAGAAAGCTTATCAAGATGGATACAAACCTGAGAAGAACATCATATTTGCTGCTTTCTCGGCAGAAGAAGCTGGGATATGGGGCTCAAAGTATTTTGCAGATCATCTTGAAAATAAAGAGCAAGTGAAACTCATGATCAATATCGATATGATCGGACGTGCTGATTATCATCATGAGAATGATCCGGGCTACTTCTACTTTATCGGTAAACATCTGGCGGACTCTCTTTATACTCAAGAGAAGCAGCTTAGTAAAAAATACAAGCTCACGTCTAACTATTCATCAATTACAGATTATTCAGATAATAGATCATTCTCGGAAATAGGAATTCCAAGTATTTTTTTCTTCGATGGTAAAAATCATGACTTGCACAAGCCAACGGATACAGTGAATAAAGTCAATTACAAAAGGATGGAGAAAATAAGCAGAATGATTTTTGAATGCATTTGGAGAAATGCACTTGTTAGTAAGAACAATGAATAAAAATACATTATGCTCTCACTCAGAGTGAGGGTATCAATATGAGATGAATGAGAGCCTCACTTATAGTGAGCCCCTCATGTTACATGCAAAATAAATCAAGTTATGGATAGCGAAAAAATAGCCTTATTTGATATGGACGGAACCATTTGTGACTATGTTGGTTCGATGAAATTGGAATTGGAAAAATTGAGAGCACCCAATGAACCAATTGTAGATCCGTTTGTGGTGGGTGATGCACCCGAATATCAATACCTCTGGGACAGGATGGAGTTGATCAAATCAGATGAGAAGTGGTGGGCCAATTTGCCTAAATACCAATTGGGATTTGATATTTTTAAGCTGACCAAAGAGTTGGGTTATCACAATGAGATTTTGACCCAGGCACCAAAGAAGAATCCGGCAGCCTTAGCGGGTAAGTTACAATGGATCATCAATAACATAGATGGGGAAATTGAGTTTACCATGACCCGAAATAAAAGCAGGCATTATGGAAAAATATTGGTGGATGACTATCCTGGTTACATCATTCCATGGCTAAAGCACCGTCCGAGAGGATTGGTTGTAATGCCTTTGAATGAATACAACAAGGGATTTACCCATGAGAATGTGGTGGTGTATGATGGCAACAATATTGATGAGGTGAAAGAGATCATATTGGAGCGAATTGGGTGATTGTTGTTGGGAAATGAATGAAAAAGATCTGATTCTCTCACTTCAAGTGAGGGGATCAGTACACAATGAATAAGAGACTCACTTTGAGTGAGATCCTCATGAATAATTGCTATCTTATCTTTGGAAACGAAATTCTATGAAATCAGTAATCTAATAACTACTAAAAATGAAAAACTACCTAATCATAATACTCTGCTCAGTGGTTCTAATGAGCTGTGGAGACGACAGTGATACACCCAGTGGTCCACTTTTGGAAAAATATAGTATTGAAATTATGGATTATCCACAAAGTGTTTATGTGGGAAAAGACTTTGCGATACAACTTGAATACAGTAGAAAGCATCAGATATCGAAGCGTATTGGTGACTTAATCAGAAGGAGTCCGTCGACGGGTTTTAATTATAGAACTTATGACAAGGTTTATGATGAGCTTGTGTATGACAATGATATTATTACCATTACTAAAAAGTTAACAGCTGATTCTGAATTTACTAGCTGTCTTCCTTTTAAACGCACTCTCTTTTTAGAAAATGGTAAGTTGGTAAAAAAGATAGAGGATAATCGTCATTTAGAAGCATTTGACAATGATACCACTTATTATTATTATAAGAATGAAAGGCTTGAAAAAACCACTTCTCGGGACTTAATTCGGAAGTATGTTTACAATGAATCGGGAAACTTATTGCAGATTAGTACTCAGAATACCTATACCCAAGAAAAAGATACTACCTTCTATTTAGGATATGACAATACTCCTAACCTATGCAAGAATCTATTCATTTTTAAAGAGTGCTTTAATAGATCCTTGTCGACGAATAACTATATTGGGTACATAAAAAAATCGTACGACAGTGATGGTTATTTGGTTGGTACTGTAGAGAGGGAGTGGACTTTTCAGTATGATGATGAGAACTACGTGATATATTAGCTGTTGGATATTAGAGGAAAAGAAATTGCTTGATGATTGTTTGGAAATGAATTCCAAACTTCATTGCTTTTTTGTGCTATCTTGTAAGTAAGGAATCAATTCAAAGATCAAATGCACATCCCCAAACAAATCATATCAGGCGGTCAAACTGGAGTTGATCGTGGTGCTCTGCAGGCAGCACGGGAACTGGGAATTTCCGTTGGTGGATGGTGTCCGCCCAATCGGGAAGCGGAAGATGGAAAGATTCCATTGGAATTTGACTTGACGGAAAGTCCATATGAGCGCAGCAATGCAGCAAGTCATGTAGCACGTTCCCTGCGAACCGAATGGAATGTGCGAGATGCGGATGCCAGTTTGATTTTGATGCCAACTACACATCTTATTGATTCTGGAACGAAATGGACCATTGATTGTTGTACAGCAATGAATAAGCCTTATCTGATTTGTGATCCTCACGAAAAGGAAAACAAGCACATTATTCAAAACTGGCTGAAAGAGCATAGACCATCTGTTTTGAATGTAGCAGGACCAAGTGAATCAAATGCTCCGGGAATTCAGGGTGCTGTAAAAGCTCTATTGGAAAATCTGTTTTCATTGTAAATGTAAGGAGTGCCTCTTTGATGCTCTCACTCAAAGTGAGGGTATCAATATATAATGAATGAGAGCCTCACTTAAACTGAGACCCTCGTGTTATAAGTTGTTCGTTTTTATCCCATAAACTTAAAGCAGACTTCACACTAAGCAAACATTGCAGGAGAAAAGAAAAACGATATTTGCAATGTACTTATGTCTGATTAAAACAGATGAATCATTAGTTTAGGTTATTGTTGTTGTGGGAGCTCTCGTTGGGGGCTCTTTTTTTACAGTCGAACAGTCAAATGGTCCAATAGTCCAACAGTCAAATTGTCTAAATAGGAGAATGTGTGAGGAGTTGGGAAGGATGTGTAAGAACTTGTGTTGAAATGTAAATAGTACTGAAAATCGTACAGCTTAGTGTTCGAAGGCGAACAGATTATGAGCAGAAATACAGTGACGGTATTTTACAATTTATTGATATTTAATGCTAAGTGAATACTGGTGTGGTATTTGAAGCAGCTTGTAAATCAAAACCCAAACTTATGATACGAAACTATTTCCTGATTGCATGGCGCAATTTGTTAAAGAACCGTGTGTTTACCTTGGTAAATATACTTGGACTTGCCATTGGTATAGCTGCATGTTTGTTTATTTCCTTGTATGTGAATTATCACAACAGTTACGATAGTTTTTATGATAATGTGGATGATATTTACCGCGTTAGATGGGAACGACATTCTCAAAAAGGAGATGAAATTCGTTTTGCATCCGCTTGTCCTGCCGTAGGGGAAACTTTTCAAGAGGCATTTCCAGAGGTTGAAGCCGTTGCACATTGTTACAATGCACATGGTATTTTTAGCTATAAGGATAGGGTGTTTCAGGAAGAAAGAGCTTATTGGGTAGACAATGAATATTTAAACCTATTTTCATTCGAGTTTGTTAAAGGAGATCGATCGAAAGCGTTGATTGCAGAAAATTCAGTCGTGATTTCGGAAAGTACAGCCCGAAAATATTTCCAAGCTGAAGATCCTGTTGGTAAACTTATGAAGATGAATAAGGATTTGACTTTGGAAGTGACAGGGGTTTTTAAGGATAGACCTTCAAATGTACATTGTAAAACCGATGTGTTGATTTCTTACAAAACTTTGGCCCGTCATTATGGTCCGAGGGTAATGAAATCGTGGTTGTACAGTGGTTTCTATACATACGTAAGATTAAAAAAAGGAAGCGACCCCAAACTGATTGAGGAAAAGGTTCCTGCTTTGCTAGAGAATAAAATCAGTGAAGTGCTGAAGAAATTCCAGTTGGAAATGTTTTTCTATTTGCAACCTGTTAAGGACATTCATTTGACCTCTCATTATATGCAAGAGCTGGAAACCAATGGCGATAAAAAGACAGTTAGTTTTCTATACATCATTGCTTACTTCATCATACTGATTGCCTGGGTAAACTTCCTAAACTTGTCAACCATATCATACATCGGAAGAGCCAAGGAGGTAGGTCTCAGAAAAGTAGTAGGAGCTTCAAGAAGCAAGGTGATCCTTCAGTTTTTACTGGAGTCTTTGCTCATCAATTTGATTGCAGTAGGTTTGGCTGTGATCTTCATAGAGTTGTTCATGTCTGGATTTAAAAACCTAACAGCCATACCATTGGAATACAGCATTTGGCAGCAATCCTGGTTTTATTGGAACTTGCTGACCATGCTTTTTATTGGGGTATTCATATCAGGAATGTATCCCGTTTGGGGGTTGAACTTTACGGATATGAATAAGATGTTGAAAGGAGAATACCAGGGAAGTAAGTCTGGATTGGTACTTCGCAAAGGACTGGTCTTGTTGCAATTTGTCATTTCCATTGTGTTGATTGCCGGTACCTTAAGTGTGATGATGCAGTTGAATCATATGCACAAGTTGGATCCGGGTTTTAATAAGAATGATATCATTGTGTTGAGTACGCCAATGGTGGGCGATTCTACTTTAATTCACCGAAGAGATGCCTTTAGGGAAGAGCTGGAACGCCATCCGCAAATTAAATCAGTTTCCTATTCTTCTTATGTGCCTGGAGAGGACATCAAATCAAATTTGGGAAGTATTTACCGCGAAGGCGATGAACCCACAGCCAGTAAAAACTACAGGTTGATCCAGGTAAACGAGGAGTTCCTTGATTTGTATGAAATGAAAATGCTAAAAGGAAGAAATTTCTCTAAGCTCCATCTTTCGGATAGTAAGGCTGTGGTAATAAATGAGAAAGCGGCTTACCATTTGGGATATGAGAATCCAGCAGATGCCGTTGGGGAAAGTATATTTTTGAGTAGGGACAAGAGAAAAGTGATTGGTGTGATCAGGGACTATGCACATCAAACTCCTAAGGAAGAACATGAGCCGATTATTTTTCTTACCCAACCTGGTGTTTTGGGCAGCCTGTCTGTAAAACTAGAGGCCCCGGTTTCCAAGAAGCTGATTCATTTCATTGAGGATCAATATCAGACTTTGTTTGATGGGAATCCTTTTAACTACTATGTATTGAATGAAGCTTACGAAGCACAATACCAGGATGATATCAGATTTGGAAAAGTGTTTGGAATATTTGCCTTATTGGGGATTATCATCACCACTCTGGGCTTGTTGAGCTTGTCAGCTTTTACAGCCAATCAGCGCAAAAAAGAAATCGGAGTACGTAAGGTTTTGGGCGCAAGTGTTAAAACCATTCTGCTGATGCTATCGAAGGAATATTTTAGACTTCTGATTATTGCAACAGTGGTAATGTTGCCATTGTTCTACTTTGGCATTCGCTATTGGTTGAATGGCTTTGCATCACAAATGGAAATATCAGTATTGCTGTTTATTGTGCCTGTGTTTGTAGTGGGAATGGTTGCCATTTTAACGGTAAGTTACCAGTCTTACAAAACGGCCAATTTAAATCCTGTGGATTCGATAAAATATGAATAAGGAATAGAAAGTCGAATAGTCAAACAGTCGAAAAGTCGAATAGTCAAAAGGTAGAATAGTAGAAAGGTAATGTGATGCAGAAACCTATTCTCAATCATCTTATTAATCGGTAAAATACAAATAGAAAGCACAGAAGTTTGCACGATTATTATTGTTTTGTACTTTTGAGGTCTGAAATGAGTATATTCTCATTTAGTAGTACTTAATCAAAAGAAAATAAAACAAATATGAAAATTGCAGTACCAGTTACCAGTAACAAACAGGTTGATGGCCATTTCGGACATTGTGAATTTTATAATATTTATACGATTTCAGAGCAAAACGAGATTGTAGGCAGTGAAATAATGGATTCGCCGCAAGGTTGTGGTTGTAAGTCGAATATTGCACCATTATTGGCAGAAGCTGGCGTAAAGGTAATGCTTGCAGGAGGAATTGGTCAAGGTGCCATTAATGTACTTTACAACAATGGTATTGAAGTGGTTCGTGGATGTTCTGGTAATGCCGATGAATTGGTTCAACAATTTATTTCAGGAATGGTAGAAGATAGTGGAGAAACATGTAATCATCAACATGGAGCTGATGGACACTCATGCAATCACTAAAAAAGAAAAAGCGAAAATTTGATGTGTTAATTTGTTCAAATCGAATAATGGATACATCAAACGAACATGAATTTTAGCATTCTAAAATACATACACGAGAATGATTAAATTCATCGAGAGTTCCATCTAGCCAAAAAATGAGATTTAATCAGATGCAAAAAATTGTAGTGTGATTCTCTTTTTTTATTGATTCTGGATGAAAAAATGTCAGCGCAAAGCTTTGCGAAAAATAAGTTTGGAGTCATAAAATTGAATTGAAGCTTACATTTTCAGAAAAAACCTGTAAAAATAATAATATCAGAAGATCAGTTAGTTATGAATTTTATTTAGAATTTATTTTTTGTAAAAATAGGAATTGGGAATCGTAGGATTTGGAAAAAAAAGATTTTTTCACATACATTTGTCGCATAGATTTGTCAGCGTAATCAGATCGAAAGAAGATTGTAAATGTTCGTTGACAAAATTAAAAACAAACAAAAAAAATTACAACATGCGTTTAAGCACAGTCATTATTATTAACGTCATTATTCTTGTCCTTCTAGGACACAGAACGGGGCTTTGCATGTTTAAGTAAACGAATTTAATTCTTACAAAATATCTAAAGCCTCTTCAAAACGAAGGGGCTTTTTTTTGATCAGGTTATTGTATGTTATCATTTAACGTAATCATTATTGTCATTATTATTTCTATCGTCATTATTAGAATGAGGATCAGGGAAGACGTGCATATACAATAACTTCGAAACAAACGAATTTATGAGCGCTCTTCCCAAAAGGAAGGGCGTTTTTTTTGTTTCGACTGCGCTCAGCACAAGTTTGAAGGCGCCAAATAAGTAAGAGATTAAGTGAGAACAAACACAAGATAAACGATTTAACTATTAACCGAAATGTATAAGAAACCGTTACGAAGTAATCAAACCACACAGGGTCGAAGAATGGCGGGAGCCAGAAGCCTTTGGCGTGCCAACGGAATGAAAGAAGAGATGTTTGGCAAACCTGTTATTGCTGTAGTAAACTCTTTTACGCAATTTGTTCCTGGACACGTTCATTTAAAGGATGTTGGCCAGATGGTAAAGCAAGAGATTGAGAAATCGGGCTGCTTTGCTGCCGAGTTTAACACCATAGCCATAGACGATGGGATTGCCATGGGACATGACGGCATGTTGTATTCACTTCCTTCAAGAGAAGTAATTGCTGATAGTGTGGAGTATGTGTGTAATGCACACAAGGTAGATGCCATGATCTGTATCTCGAATTGTGATAAAATTACGCCTGGAATGATGATGGCGGCAATGAGGCTGAATATTCCAACTGTATTTGTATCAGGAGGTCCGATGGAGGCTGGAGAATCGAAAGGTGAAAAGCTGGATTTGGTAGATGCCATGGTAAAAGCTGGAGACGACAGCGTAAGCGATGAAAGATTGCAAGAGATTGAAGAATCTGCTTGTCCAACTTGCGGATCGTGTTCAGGAATGTTCACAGCCAATTCGATGAACTGTTTGAACGAAGCATTGGGATTGGCATTGCCAGGAAATGGTACTGTTTTGGCAACTCATACGAATCGCAAGCGCCTGTTTATGGATGCTGCAAAGTGCATTGTTGAGATTACCAATGCTTACTACAAGGATGGGGATGAGAGTGTTTTGCCTAGATCAATTGCAACATTCGAAGCCTTTAAAAATGCAATGACTTTGGATATTGCAATGGGTGGATCGACCAATACTGTACTGCACCTTTTGGCAATTGCAAACGAGGCAGAAGTTGATTTTACCATGAAGCACATGGATGAGCTATCACGCAAAACACCAAACCTTTGTAAGGTAGCACCAAACTCTGATAAGTATTACATCGAAGATGTGAATCGTGCTGGTGGAATCATGAGTATTCTTGGAGAGTTGGCAGCTGGTGGATTGTTGAATACCAATGTTGGTAGAGTGGATTACTCCACATTGCAGGAAGCCTTGAACGATTACAATCTAAACTCGAATACGGTAAGCGATAAAGCTTTGTCCACTTACCATTCAAGTCCAGGTAAAAAGGGAAGAAACTTGAGCTTTGCATCTCAGAATGAAGTATATGCCGATTTGGATGCAGATCGTGAAAAGGGATGTATCCGAAGCATGGAACATGCTTACACCAAAGATGGCGGACTGGCTGTACTGTTTGGAAATATTGCACCTGATGGTTGTGTTGTGAAGACAGCAGGAGTTGCTGAAGAGGTATTCAATTTTACAGGAAAGGCAAAAGTTTTTCAATCGCAAAGAGATGCTTGTGAAGCCATCCTTACCAAAAAAATAGAAGCTGGTGATGTAGTGGTGATTCGATATGAAGGGCCATCGGGAGGACCAGGAATGCAAGAGATGCTGTACCCAACTTCCTATCTGAAATCCATGGGATTGGGAGCCAAATGTGCACTCATTACCGATGGAAGATTTTCAGGAGGAACTTCAGGCTTATCCATTGGGCATGTTTCTCCGGAAGCAGCAGCGGGAGGAGCTATCGCACTCATTAAAGATGGAGATCAAATTGAAATCAGTATCCCAAACAGAAGTATCAATGTTTGTATTTCGGATGAGGAACTGCAAGAAAGAAAAGCCGAAGAGGAAGCATTCGGAAAAGAGGCTTACCAGCCAAGAGGCAGAGGCCGAGTCGTTTCGAAAGCACTGCAGGCTTATTCAAAACTAGTCTCCTCGGCAGACAAAGGAGCGATACGACAATTGTAATGGAACAGCAAAAAACGAACAAAATGGAAACAGCAACAAAAGCAGAAAATATCAAGGAGATGAATAATACAGGTGAAACCTTATCTGGGGCAGAAATACTGGTTCGTAGTTTAATACAAGAAGGTGTTGATACCATGTTTGGATACATCGGTGGTGCCATCATGCCTGTTTACGATGCTTTATACGATTATCAGAAAGAACTAAAACATTATATGTCGCGCCATGAGCAAGGTGCAACTCACAGTGCACAGGCTTATGCAAGATTGACCAAGAAACCAGGTGTTTGTTTTACCACTTCGGGACCGGGAGCAACAAACCTTTTGACTGGTTTGGCTGATGCTTATTTGGATTCAACTCCAATGGTTGTAATTACAGGACAGGTTCCTAGTGGTTTATTGGGATCAGATGCATTCCAGGAAACCAATATGGTTGGACTTTCGATGCCAGTTACCAAATGGAATTTCCAAATCACAAAAGTGGAAGAGATTGCAGAGGTAATGGCAAAAGCCTTTTACATTGCACGCACAGGACGTCCGGGACCTGTATTGATTGATATCACTAAGGATGCACAGGTTCAGAAAACTGAATACAAGTATGAAAGATGTAAAGGGATTCGTTCGTATCAGCCGGTACCAAAGCTAAATATGGGTGAGATATCGGCGGCAGCTGAATTGATTAATTCTGCCAAGAAACCAATGATACTTGCAGGGCAGGGAATTTTATTGTCGGGAGCAGAGCAGGAGTTAATGGAGTTTGCTGAAAAGACGCAAACACCAGTTGCTTGTACCTTATTGGGCTTGTCATCATTCCCTACTGATCATCCATTGTATGTTGGAATGTTGGGAATGCATGGGAACTACGGTCCCAATATGAATACCAATCAATGTGATGTTTTGATTGCCATTGGAATGCGTTTCGATGATCGTGTAACTGGGGATACATCGAAATATGCCAAGCAAGCAAAAATCATTCACATCGATATTGATAGATCTGAGCACAACAAAAATATAAGCGTTGATGTTCCGGTATTGGCAGATGCCAAGCAGGCATTAACGGAATTGAATAAAGTGGTAAGGGGGTCGGAACGTGAAGAGTGGATGCAGTCTTTCAAAGATTATTATCAGTTGGAGTATGAGAAGGTAATTGAAAATCAAACGCACTCATCTCGAGAGAGAATTAATATGGCTGAGGTAATTGATTGCTTGTCGGAAAAAACAAATGGTGAGGCAGTGCTTTGTACAGATGTAGGGCAGCACCAAATGACCAGTGCAAGGTATTACAAGTTCAAGAATCCGAATACACAGGTTACCTCTGGTGGATTGGGAACTATGGGCTTTGGCATGCCAGCAGCAATTGGAGCTCAAATTGCAGATCCAAATGCAACCGTTGTTTCGGTTTCGGGTGATGGTGGTTTCCAGATGACCATTCAGGAATTGGCAGTAATTCGCCAGTACAAATTGCCGGTAAAGTCGATTGTATTGAACAATTCATTCCTTGGAATGGTGCGTCAGTGGCAGGATTTATTCTTCGAACAGCGATTCTCATACACAGAGATGGACAATCCTGATTTTGTGAAAATTGTAGAAGGATACGGCATTAAGGCCAAAAGGGTAAGCAAGCGTGAGGAACTACAGGATGCGATTCAGGAGATGCTTGACTTTCCGGGAGCTTTCTTCCTTGAAGTGGTTGTAGAAACGGAAAGCAATGTATTGCCAATGATTGCTCCGGGCGCTGCAGTATCTGAAATGAGACTGGAATAATTGGTAATTAAGAATTAATAATGAGTAATAAAAGATTGATTATACAATCTGTAAATAATCTAACTATTTAATACTAGTTACTAAATATCAAAGAATATGAAAGAGTATACAATAACGGTTTTTTCCGAAAATAATATAGGATTGTTGAATGAGGTAACCATAGTTTTCTCTCGTCGCAAAATCAATATTGAAAGCTTAACAGTTTCAGAATCAGAAGTGAAGGGAATTTCTCGATACACCATTGTAGCTTTTATGGATGAGAGCAAAGTAGAGAATGTGGTGTTGCAATTGGAGAAGATCATCGGTGTTTTTAAGGCACTTTATTTTGAAGCAGAAGAGATTGTTCATCAGGAAGTAGCATTGTTTAAAATTGCAAATTCTTCCAAGTTGAATGGTAATTTGGAAGCTTTGGTAAGAAATCAGAATGCAAAAATTTTGACTGTAAATCCTGAATTTCTTGTAATAGAAAAAGTGGGTTATAAAGCCGAAAATCAACAGCTTTTTAACGAATTGGAACAGTATGGAGTGTTACAGTTTGCGCGTTCAGGAAGAGTGGCAGTTTCTTGTTTGCAAAAGGATTTCACCAAATATTTAAAAGAGTTTGTTGCTTAGTAATGAGCAATGTATTAATAGAAAAGTACTAAAATAGAATCTAATAAATTAACCATGATTTTGGACTTGGAAAATTTAAATTCAAGACCAATATCTAATAATCTTAAATCAAAATGGCAACAATTAATTTTGGCGGTGTAGAAGAACAAGTAGTAACTCGTGAAGAATTTCCATTGGATAAAGCTCGCGAAGTATTAAAAGATGAAACCATTGCAATTATTGGTTATGGTGTACAGGGGCCAGGTCAATCACTAAACCTAAAAGATAATGGCTTTAATGTAATCATTGGTCAGCGTAAAGAATCAAAAACTTGGGATAAGGCCGTAGCCGACGGTTGGGTTCCGGGAGAAACGCTTTTCGAAATTGAGGAAGCTTTAGAGAAGGCAACGATCATTCAATACTTGCTTTCGGATGCTGGACAGATTGCTGTTTGGCCAACCGTTAAGAAATATTTGACTCCAGGGAAAGCATTGTATTTCTCGCACGGATTTGGAATCACATATAAAGAACGTACAGGTATTGTTCCTCCAAAAGATGTTGATGTAATCCTGGTTGCACCAAAAGGATCGGGAACCAGTTTAAGAAGAATGTTCTTGGAAGGTAGAGGTTTGAATTCTTCTTATGCAATTTTCCAGGATGCAACAGGAAAAGCTTTCGATAGAGTGGTTGCATTGGGTATTGGTGTTGGTTCAGGATACCTTTTCGAGACTACGTTCAAGAGAGAAGTATACTCAGACCTAACAGGTGAGCGTGGTACATTGATGGGATGTATTCAAGGTATTTTTGCAGCCCAGTATGAAGTCCTTCGTGCCAATGGTCACTCTCCATCTGAAGCTTTCAACGAAACTGTTGAGGAATTGACTCAAAGTTTGATGCCATTGGTTGCTGAAAACGGTATGGACTGGATGTATGCGAATACTTCAACTACAGCACAACGTGGAGCTTTGGATTGGTGGAAGCCATTCCGTGATGCTACCAAGCCAGTTTTCGAAAAACTGTATAAAGAAGTTGCTGCTGGTAACGAGGCACAACGTTCTATTGACTCAAATAGTGAAGAAAACTACCGTGTGAAGTTGGAAGAAGAATTGAAGGAATTACGCGAAAGCGAAATGTGGCAAGCAGGAACAGCTGTTCGTAAGCTTCGCCCAGAAAATAATTAGTGCAGTTAGTTAGGTAAAGCAGAAATTGTGTGAATGGGAGGGTAAAATGTATTGCGTTTTTACTTTTTCCATTCACATGATCGCTCAAAACTCACTTTTTGAAACGGCTTGAATATCCCATATTTAGATTTGTTGAAACAAGATTTAATTTAAAGTAAATGAGGAGGGTATGGCTGAAGGTTCAGCGAAAAAAATAAAATTGGATTGCTTTGAATATCGTAGCCTGTTGAGATAAATTGTTTTCTCTCATTCTTATTAGTTCTTAGGTTTGTTGCAGCATAAAAAAATCAACTAAAACATTAACACAGAAACAAAACGATGATGTACGCAAGTTCATTTATTATTGGTTTAATTCTCATTCTTGATCTCATTATTATTAAAAGATCGAGTAGGAAGACTGTGTTATAATCTGAGAAATATAAAATGATCATAATACAAAGTTCTTCCAAGATGGAGGAACTTTTTTTTTACAGCAAAAACTAAGAAACGGGTGAAAGATTATTGATAGAATAATTTTTTAACCGTTTCACTATTAACCAAGTTATCAAAACACGAAAGAAATGAGTGATAAGTTATTTATTTTCGACACTACATTGCGCGATGGTGAGCAAGTGCCAGGTTGCCAATTGAATACTATTGAAAAGATTGAAGTGGCAAAAACACTTGAGGCATTAGGTGTTGATGTAATCGAAGCAGGCTTTCCGGTTTCAAGTCCAGGGGATTTTCAGTCGGTCGTCGAGATCGCTAAAGCAGTAAGTAATCCAACCATTTGTGCGTTAACACGTGCGGTTGAAAAAGACATTGATGTTGCTGCCGAGGCGCTCAAGTATGCTAAACGAGGAAGAATCCACACGGGAATTGGAACTTCACCATATCATATCAAATCAAAATTAAATTCAAATCCAGATGAAATTCTTGAACGTGCGGTTCGTGCGGTAAAATACGCAAAGCGATATGTTGAGGATGTTGAGTTCTATGCAGAAGATGCAGGTAGATCGGACAATGAATATTTGGCCAGAGTAGTTGAGGCGGTAATTGCTGCAGGTGCTACGGTAATTAATATTCCAGATACCACGGGATATTGTCTTCCAGCAGTGTATGGAGCTAAAATCAAATACTTGATGGAGAATGTGTCTAACGTTCACAAGGCGATTCTTTCTACTCACTGTCACAACGATTTGGGAATGGCAACAGCCAACTCATTAAGTGGTGTAATTAATGGAGCTCGTCAGGTTGAGGTAACCATTAACGGTATTGGAGAACGTGCAGGAAATACTTCTTTGGAAGAAGTTGTGATGGCTATTAAAACACATCATGATTTGCCATTGCATACTGATATCAATACCAAGGAAATTTATGGAGCAAGTCGTTTGGTATCCTCATTAATGAACATGCCAGTACAGGCCAACAAGGCAATTGTAGGTAGAAATGCATTTGCTCACTCTTCGGGAATCCACCAGGATGGAGTTTTGAAAAACAGGGAGAACTACGAAATTATTGACCCGGTTGAAGTGGGTATTCAGGAATCAGCAATTGTATTGACAGCTCGTAGTGGTCGTGCAGCTTTGAATCACCATTTGGAACAAATGGGTTACAATTTGGCAAAGGAAGAATTGGATGAAGCCTATTCTAATTTCTTGGTGATGGCCGATCAGCGCAAGAATTTGAGCGAGAAAGACCTTGCAGAGTTGATGGGTGAAAAAGAGAACTTGGACAAAACGGTGGAGTTGGAATTGTTGCAGGTTGTTTCAGGTAAATCAACCATTCCGATGGCGACGGTTCACCTTAAAATTAAAGGAGAAAGTTGTGCCGCAACTGCCGAAGGAAATGGTCCAATCGATGCTTGTTTCAATGCAGTGAAGAAGTTGATCAAGCAAAAATTCACCTTAGGAGAGTTTCTGGTACAGGCCTTAACCCGAGGAAGCGATGATCTTGGAAAGGTTCACGTTCAGTTAGAGCACAATGGTAGGGTAGTATACGGCTTTGGAGCCAATGTAGATATCATTACCGCTTCGGTTGAAGCATTGGTAGATTCACTTTCAAAAGTGGTATACTAAATTAATAAAGAATAATTGATTGTCTCACTTTTGATGAGATAAGCAAAATCCAAAATGAAAAATAATAAATAAGCCAATGGCACTATGCTAAAGGCTATCAGCTAAAAAGAAATGGAACCAAAAACATTATTTGATAAAGTTTGGGATGCTCACGTGGTTGAGAAGATCGATGGAGGTCCTAGTGTATTGTATATCGATAAACACCTTATACATGAGGTAACAAGTCCGCAGGCATTTGCTGGTCTTGAGGCTCGTGGCTTAAAAGTTTTCCGACCAGAAAAAACCGTTGCCACTCCCGATCACAATATTCCAACTGTAAATCAGCACTTGAAAATTGAGGATGATTTATCAAGAAATCAGGTAGAAACTTTAACAGCAAATTGCAAAAAGAATGATATTACCCTTTACGGATTGAATCATCCAAAGAATGGTATTGTTCATGTGGTTGGACCAGAATTGGGACATACGCAACCAGGTATGACTATGGTTTGTGGAGATAGCCACACTTCTACTCATGGTGCTTTTGGAGCTGTTGCTTTTGGTATTGGTACTTCGGAAGTTGAAATGGTTTTGGCTACACAGTGTATTCTTCAACCTAAGCCAAAGAAAATGCGCATAACCATTAATGGAGAGCTACAAAAAGGCGTTACAGCTAAAGATCTTACCCTATACGTGATTGCTCAATTGGGAACAGGTGGAGCAACCGGATATTTTGTGGAGTATGCAGGATCTGCAGTACGCAACTTGACCATGGAAGGCAGAATGACGGTTTGTAACATGAGTATTGAAATGGGGGCTCGTGGTGGAATGATTGCACCTGATGAAACCACTTTCGAATATGTAAAAGGTCGTGAGTTTGCTCCAAAAGGTGAAGATTGGGACAAAGTGCTTGCCAAATGGAAAGAATTAAAGACCGATGAAGGTGCTGTGTTCGATAAGGAATACACATTCAAAGCAGAGGATATTGAACCAATGTTGACTTACGGAACAAACCCGGGAATGGGAACAGGAATCTCTGGTAACATTCCAACGGCTGAGGAAGTTGAAGTATCGGAATTGCCTACATTCAAAAAATCATTGGAATACATGGGCTTTGGATTGGGTGATAAACTACTTGGCAAAAAGGTAGACTATGTATTTGTTGGAAGCTGTACCAATGGTAGAATCGAAGATCTAAGAATGTTGGCATCTCTTGTTAAAGGCAAGAGAAAAGCTGATTCGGTAACCGCATGGATTGTTCCAGGTTCCAAGCAAGTGGAAAAACAAGCTCAGGAAGAAGGATTGGTCGAAATATTGGAAGAAGCAGGATTTGAATTGCGTCAGCCGGGATGTTCGGCATGTTTGGCCATGAATGATGATAAGGTTCCTGCAGGGAAATACAGTGTTTCTACATCGAACAGAAATTTTGAGGGAAGACAAGGTCCGGGATCAAGAACGCTATTGGCGAGTCCGCTAACAGCGGCAGCTGCTGCAGTTACTGGTGTAATCACCGATCCTAGAGAATTGTTTTAATAAAATATTTACAAATATTTTTTAGCTGAAGGCTTGTGGCTGAAAGCTAATCGCTTAAAAGATAAAAAAATGCCAATAGATAAATTTACCGTATTAGAGTCGAGTTATGTACCTCTTCCAATCGAGAATGTAGATACGGATCAGATAATTCCTGCACGATTTCTTAAAGCAACCAGTCGTGAAGGATTCGGAGAAAACTTGTTTAGAGACTGGAGATTTAATCCGGATGGATCAGCGAATGAGGATTTCGTTCTTAATGACTCAAAGTATTCAGGACAAATTTTAGTTGCAGGTAAAAACTTCGGAAGTGGTTCTTCAAGAGAACACGCAGCATGGGCTGTTCACGATTATGGATTCAAGGTAGTAGTTAGCAGTTTCTTTGCTGACATTTTCAGAAACAATGCACTAAACAATGGCGTGTTGCCGGTAGTGGTATCTCCTGAGTTTTTAAGCAAAGTGTTTGCTGCTGTTGAAGCAGATAACAACCAGAAACTAGTTGTAGATCTTGAAGAACAAAGCATATCACTTAATGGTGAGAAAGAGGAGTTTGAAATCAATCCTTACAAGAAAAACTGCTTGTTGAATGGATTCGATGATATCGATTACCTCCTGGATAAGAAAGAAAACATAGAAGAATTCGAAAAATAGTTAATGTGTAGCTGAGTTAATGTGTTAATGAGTAAGAATATTGCTTAAAAAAATATCTGTAGTAGGATATCAACTCATTAAACCGAAACCTCATTCACTCAGCCCTCATTCACTCAATCACTAATAAAAAATGAACGAACTGCGTAGCTTAGAAATAATGGATACCACCCTTAGGGATGGTGAGCAGACTTCGGGAGTTAGTTTCAATGCCGACGAAAAGTTGGGTGTGGCTAAGCTCTTGCTGCAATCCGTTAAAGTAGATCGATTGGAAGTTGCTTCCGCGAGAGTATCAGAAGGAGAATTTCAGGCGGTAAAACGAATTACCAAATGGGCCGAAAAACATGGTATGATTGATAAAATCGAGGTACTTGGATTTATTGATGGGAAAGCTTCGCTGGATTGGATTTACAAGAGTGGTGCACGTGTAGTAAACTTGTTGTCGAAAGGCTCATTAAAGCATTTACAGGGACAGTTGCGAAAAACTCCCGGGCAGCATGTTCAGGATGTAAAGGATGCCGTTGCTTACGCAGAAGAGTTAGGCATAAAGGTGAACCTTTACCTGGAAGACTGGTCGAATGGAATGCTGACTTCGAGAGATTACGTTTGGTACCTTTTGGATGAATTGCAAAATGATAACATTCAAAGATTCATGTTGCCTGATACTTTGGGAGTAATGAACCAGGTTCAGGCTTTCGATTTTTGCTATGCTTGTCGCGAAAGATATCCAAAACTTCATTTCGATTTTCATGCTCATAACGATTACGATTTGGCTCTGGCCAATGTGTATTCATCGGTGTTGGCTGGAGTAAACGGAATTCATACCACAGTAAACGGTTTGGGTGAGCGAGCTGGAAACGCTCCTCTGGCTTCGGTGGTAGGAGTAATTAAAGATCACTTATCGCGACAAATCAATGTAAACGAGGAAAAGATCAATACGGTAAGTCGTATTGTTGAAACTTTTTCAGGCATTCGAGTTCCTGCTAACAAACCATTGGTGGGTGAGAATGTGTTTACGCAAACCTGTGGTGTTCATGCCGATGGTGATTCCAAGGATGACTTGTACTTTAACCGATTAATGCCTGAGCGATTTGGTCGCGAACGAAAGTATGCATTGGGGAAAACATCAGGTAAGGCAAATATCAAGAAAAACCTGGAAGAGCTGGGAATGACACTGGAAGAGGAAACCATGAAAAAGGTAACTCAGAAAGTAATTGAGCTTGGCGACAAGAAAGAAACCGTTACCACAGAGGATCTTCCTTACATTGTTTCTGATGTTTTGAATCAGAGCATGGAAGAAATGCCAATTGTAATCAAGCATTATTCCTTGTCTTTATCGAAAGGAATGAGGCCTTTTGCATCTGTGAACCTTGAAATTAACGGACAAATGCACGAAGGAACGGCATCGGGCGATGGACAGTACGATGCTTTCATGAATGCAATTTGGTCGGTGTACGAACAGCTGGGAAAAGATAGACCGGTATTGAAGGATTATTTCGTGAGGATTCCTCCCGGAGGTAAAACCGACGCATTGGTAGAAACCTTAATTACCTGGGATTTTAATGGAAAAGAGTTTAAAACTCGAGGACTGGATCCCGATCAGGTGGAAGCAGCGATTAAAGCAACAGCTCGAATGTTGAACCTTTTGGAGCAACAAAACAATGTAGAATACAAAAAAATAAAAACAGAATAACTTAAAAACAATGGCTTACAAAATAGCAGTATTACCAGGAGATGGAATTGGTCCTGAAATTGTAGAGCAGGCAAAGAAAGTATGCGACGCAATCACAAAGAAATTTGGACATGAATTTGAATATACAGAGGCTTTGGTAGGAGCTACCGCGATTGATCAGGTAGGAGATCCTTATCCTGCTGAGACTCATGAATTGTGTATGAATTCGGATGCGGTACTTTTTGGTGCAATTGGTCATCCAAAGTTTGATAACGATCCTTCGGCTAAGGTTCGTCCAGAGCAGGGACTTTTGAAAATGAGAAAGACCTTGGGTTTGTATGCGAATCTTCGTCCGGTGAATACTTTTAAATCATTAATTCACAAATCACCATTGAAAACCGAGTTGGTTGACGGTGCCGATTTTATGTGTATTCGTGAATTGACAGGAGGAATTTATTTTGGTCGTCCGCAGGGAAGAAGCGAAGATGGACAGACTGCATACGATTCATGTGTGTATACGACAGAAGAAATCGAAAGAATCATTCGATTGGGTTTTGAATATGCCGGAAAAAGAAGAAAAAAGCTGACCATTGTTGATAAGGCAAATGTATTGGCAACTTCAAGATTATGGAGAGAAATCGGACAGAAGGTTGCTCCTGATTATCCGGATATCGAAGTGGAATACATGTTTGTTGATAATGCTGCTATGCAGATCATTACCTGGCCAAAGCGTTTTGATGTAATGGTTACCGAAAATATGTTTGGAGATATTCTTACAGATGAAGCAAGTGTGATTTCAGGTTCAATGGGAATGTTGCCATCAGCATCAATTGGAGTACACACTTCTGTGTTCGAGCCAATTCATGGATCGTATCCACAGGCAGCAGGCAAGAACATTGCCAATCCATGTGCAACGGTACTTTCTGCAGCCATGATGTTCGAATATGCATTTGGCATGATGAAAGAAGGGGCTTTGATTCGCGAAGCAGTTGATCAGTCGCTGGAGACAGGTGTAGTTACCGAAGACATTGCCGATGGTAAGAAAGCTTACTCCACATCAGAAGTAGGTGATTGGTTGGCAGAATATATAGAAAAAGCATAAAAAAAAGCGATCAGCAAACAGCAGTTAGCTATCAGAAAGTAATGGAAGCTGGTTGCTGTATGCTCTTTAACCAAAGGGGGAAAAGTGACAACAAAAACAGAATATTATTATCCAAAAATGGCAGATATTGTGAAGGCCGGTCGAACGGTGCAGGAAGTGGTAGAAAGCACTCCAGTATTGAAGAACATGAACCTGTCTGTAAAATATGATGCCAATATCCGTTTAAAACGTGAAGATCTTCAGATGGTAAGGTCTTACAAAATAAGAGGTGCTTACAATAAGATTTCTGGTTTAAGCAAGGAACAACTCCAGAAAGGGATTGTTTGTGCCAGCGCTGGCAATCATGCACAAGGTGTAGCATACTCTTGCAAGAAATTGGGCTGTTCAGGAGTAATTTACATGCCGGAAACCACACCGCGTCAAAAAATCAAACAGGTAAAAATGTTTGGTGGCGAGTATGTTCAGGTAATCCTAACTGGTGATACTTTCGATGATGCATCAAACAAAGCATTGGCTGATGCGGAAGAGCATGGAAAAACCTTTATTCATCCTTTCGATGATCCGAAAATTATTGAAGGACAGGGAACCATCGGTCTTGAAATCCTGCAAGATTGTCCGGATCCTATTGATTATATTATTGTGCCAATAGGTGGAGGAGGTTTGGCTTCGGGACTTGGAGCATGGATAAAGGAATTTAGTCCACAGACCAAAATTATTGGTGTAGAACCAGAGGGTGCTCCATCAATGAAAATGGCATTCGAGAAAAAGGAGAATGTTTCTCTGGAAAGTATCGATCGATTTGTGGATGGTGCTGCAGTGCAAAAAGTGGGAGACTTAACCTGGCGCATTTGCGAAAAGGTATTGGATGATGTGGTCGTGATTCCTGAAGGATTGATTTGTTCTACAATTTTAAGGTTGTACAACGAAGATGCGATAGTAGCAGAACCTGCAGGAGCATTATCGATTGCTGCTTTGGAATTGATATCGGATCAAATAAAGGGTAAGAACGTGGTTTGTATACTAAGTGGTAGCAATAATGATATCACAAGAATGGAAGAAATCAAGGAACGAAGCTTACTGTATGAAGGTTTGAAGCACTACTTCATTGTTCGTTTCCCTCAACGATCAGGAGCATTAAAAGAGTTTGTAAATGATGTTTTAGATCAGGGGGATGATATTACGCACTTTGAGTATTACAAAAAGCACAGTAGAGAAAAAGGTCCAGCTGTAATTGGGATAGAAGTCCGTCAACCAGACGATCTAAAGCGATTACAAGAACGAATGACGGAAAGAAACTTTGTGTTTGAGTACCTGAATGATAAGACTGATTTGTTTCAGTTCATAGTTTAATATTCAATGTTTATAACGATTAAAAAGCGATACCTGTAAATCAGATATCGCTTTTTTAATGTATAGTAAAACTACTGATTTAGTATCTTTAAAATAAACCCGTACATATCAGCTTTTTTTCTTAAGTGTCCATTTTTATTCATTGCACCATTGTGTCCTGCATCTTGTTCAACACGTAGCAATATTGGATTTGTTTGTGCTTTACGATTCTGAAGCCTGGCAACAAATTTATAAGAATGAAAAGGAGGAACTCTGTCGTCGTTTTCTGATGTCATAACAAGCATCGAAGGGTAATTTACATCTTCTTTGATGTTGTGTAGTGGAGAATAGGATTTTAAATTTACAAAATCCAAAGAGTTTTGTACTGAACCAAATTCATCAATGTGAAAATTGCCTACCGTGAAATTTTCAAATCGTAACATATCCATTACACCTACTACAGGAACTACAGCTTTGTATAAATCCGGACGTTGTATAGCAGCTGCAGCAACCAATAATCCACCGTGAGAACTACCTTTAGCCGCTAATTTCTCAGAGCTGGTATATTTTTCTTTAATTAGGAATTCTGCAGCAGCATTAAAATCATCAATAGCATTTTGTTTATTTAGTCTGCGACCCGCCAAAGTCCACTTTTTTCCTAAATCACCACCACCTCTAACATTAGCATAGGCAAACACACCTCCTTTTTCAATAAAATACACGATACCGGGGTCAAATTTTGGTTTAAATATTCTACCAAAACCACCATAAGCGCACAACATGCAGGGGTTATTACCATCTAACTTCAATCCTTTTTTATAAACCAAGGTTAATGGTACTTTGATACTGTCATTTACTGTATAATTTATTGATTTGGTTTCATAATTCTTAAAAGCAAAAGTTACGTTTACCGGATCACCATACTTTCTCTCAAATGTGCGGGTGTTAAAATGAAATGTTATGGCAGGTTTAGTTAGTTCTTGCAGTGTAAAAGTAATATCCTCTTCACCTTTTTCGCCATAAAATCCATTTACAGAACTTGATTGTGGTAATTCTAAACTATACAGTTGTTCTCCCGAGTATTTAAAAATTTTTAGAAGTGGAGTTTGGTTTCGTTGAAAAATAGTGATTAAACGATCAGCTTTTGGTATGCATCTAAGCAATACACCATTCTTTATTGCAGGTACAATTTCTCTCCATTGATATGGATTGTATGGATCTATTTCAACAATAGAGCCCCCATTTGATCCTTTTGTTATTTTAGCAATGATTTTACCATTTTGACTATCCAATATATGTATGAAATTCTTTTGTTTCATTAACAATGGACGCAAGTAAGGTTGATCAGAGTTAAAATCAATGAAGAAATAATTACAATGAGTTTTGGTTTCTTCATATAAAAAGAAAAACCTTTCATTTGAACTTGTCATGAATCCAAAATGAACAGATGGATCTTTTCTTTTAAAAATTAGTTTGTCTTTATCTTGAGGATCACCCAGCTTGTGATAATAAATTTCCTCTCCGATGCTGGAATAAAACTCCCCTTTATTTGGGTATTTTTTGTAATAAAAACCATCTCCTTTCCATTCAGTAGATGAAAATTTCACTCCTTTAATGTGGTCAGAAAGTTTTTTTCCAGAAGGTAATGAAACAACTTTTATTTCTCTCCAATCGGTTCCATTTCTATTGATTGTGTATGCTAAAAGCTTTGAATCTTTAGAAGGGTGATAGCTGGTAATGGAAACTTTGTCACCTTTATTGTTATAATTAGGATCGATTAAGATTTGATCAACTTCATTGTATTTTTCGCCAATGTATAAACTTGCTGATGCCATACTGTTTCTTATAACTTTACGATAGAAGTATTTCCCTTTTTTAACTGCTTTCTTGCTTCTAACGTAACTGAATTTATCTAGTAGGCTTTTACAATTGTATTTTGCCGATGCTTTCGATAAAAACTTTCGTGATAATTTATTCTCTGCTTCAATCCATTTAACAGCACTATCACTTCTTACATTTTCCAGCCATCGGTAATTTTCAGTTACTATATATTTATTAAAAAAAGTATCTGCAACAGTATGTTTTGGGCAGAACGGATATTCTAAATTTTGAGCTTTTGTTGCCGAAAAGCTAAGTATTAGGGCAAGAACAGTCAAAACTTTTGTAATGGATTTAATCATTGTATAAAAGTTAATGTAAGTGTTTGTATTGTTAAGGAGCGACGAATTTAGGAAAAATCATTTTATTATGACAATAAAAATTATTAACTTTTGTCTGCCAGAAAAATCAAAGAAAACCCTAACCTTAAACACATTTGTATGAATAATGAAGTTTCAAGAAGAGAGTTCATCCGAACAGGATCTGTCTCTCTTGCAGGAATGGCGATTCTTCCTTCCTTTCTAAGCTTTGGATGCAATCGATTAACAGAACAATCAGGACTAAATGAGTATCTGGAACATTTCGGCGTGAGCAAGGAAATGTTACAAAAAGTAATGGCTGAAGCCTTATCGAGAGGAGGAGACTATTGTGACTTGTATTTTGAGCACACCCTTTCGAACAATGTTGGCCTCATGGATAACGAAGTGAATCGTGCAGGTTCTAATATTGCTTATGGAGTTGGTGTAAGGGTATTAAAAGGTGACCAAACAGGATATGCTTTTTCTGAAGAAGTAAGTTTGGAAGCAATGCTTAAAGTTGCTAAAACTGCTGCAAGTATAGCTAATGAAAGTAAAGATTTTCCTTCTATCAATTTAAGTGAAAAGGTTAATCCTGATTATTACAAGTTCAAGACTGCTTGGGAAGATGTATCTATCAAACAGAAAATCCCTTATCTACAAAAATTGAACGACAAGATTTTTGCTTTAGATGAAAAAGTGGATAAAGTTCAAGTATATCTAAATGATGAATCTAGCTATGTTTTGTTTGCTAATTCAGAAGGCATTATGAGTTGTGATTACAGACCAATGTTTAGCTTGTATGCCAGCGTAGTAATGATTGATGGTGACAAAAAAGAAGATTTTGGTTCATCTAGATCAATGAGAGTTGGATTCGAATATCTTACTGAAGACTTACTGGATGAAGTTGCCAAAGAAGCTGTGGATGGAGCAAAAAGACAATTCTTGGCAGGAAAGCCTAAAGCTGGTGAAATGCCTGTTGTTCTGGCTGCTGGTAGTTCAGGTATTTTATTACACGAAGCTATTGGTCATGCATTTGAAGCAGATTTCAATCGCAAGGAAACTTCCATCTTCTCTGATAAAATGGGTAAGAAGATTGGAAAAGATTTCGTTACCATTGTTGATGATGGAACCAACCCAAATATTCGAGGCTCGGTGAATATCGATGATGAAGGAATTGATACACAAAAAACCAAGCTAGTTACAGATGGAGTATTAACAAGTTACATTCACGATAGAATTAGTGCCAAGCATTATGGTGTAGATCCTACTGGAAATGGTAGAAGAGAATCTTTCAGATATGCACCTCTTCCTCGTATGAGAAATACTTATATGGAAAATGGTCCTCATACCCAAGAGGAAATCATTGCCAGTGTAAAAGAAGGTGTATTTGTTGATTCATTCACCAATGGTGAGGTGAAAATTGGAGCTGGAGATTTTACATTCTATGTGAAATCAGGCTATTTAATTGAAAATGGAAAACTGACTCAACCAATTAAGGATATCAACCTGATTGGTAATGGTCCGGAATCATTGGCTGAAATTGAAATGGTAGCCAACGATTTTAAAATGGATTGCAGTACCTGGACTTGTGGTAAGAGTGGACAAGGAGTTCCTGTATCACTAGGATTACCAACAATAAAAGTTTCGAAACTTACTGTTGGTGGAGTAAATGCATAGTTGCATTCTAGTATCATTTATCAATTAAAAAGAAGAATCAATGAAAGACAATAAAAAAATGGAATTGGCCCATTGGGCTTCCAAATATGCAAAGGAAAATGGAGCGAATGAAGTTTCAGTTTCTGTATACGACTCTAAACAATCCGATGTTGAGATTAGAGAACAAAAGATCGATAAAATTCAGGAGTCAATCGAAAGTGGATTAAGTATTAAACTTTATGTGAATGGCAGATATTCAACACATTCTACCAATCGATTGAATAAACCTGAATTGGAAAGATTTATTAAAGAAGCAATTTTAGCAACCAATTATCTTGCTGAAGATAAATACAGATCTTTACCAGATCGTGAACTTTGTTACAATGGTGAAGAGCGTGATTTGAAACTTTCTGACTCAACCTACGATGCAGTTGATCCTCGTGATAAGATTGACGTAGCTATGAAAGTTGAAGCAGAAACTATGGGAATGGATGATAGAATCATTACCGTTTCAGGTTCCTATGGCGATGGATCATCACGTGGTTATATGGTGATGAGTAATGGAGTAGAAGGATTCAATGAATCTACTTCTTTCTACGTAAGTGCCAGTGCTTCCATTAATGGTGGCGATAGCAGACCTTCGGCAGGTCATTATATGGCAACTCGTTTTTGGGATAAATTAAATCCTGAAGGAGTAGGAAAGTACGCTGTTGAAAGAGCTTTGCAGAAAATTGGAGCGAAAAAAATCAAATCAGGTAAAATGGATATGCTGATTGAAAATCGTTCTGTTGGTAGAGTATTTAGCTCTTTACTTCAACCACTGTATGGTTATAATTTGCAGCAAAAGCGTTCCTTTATGGAAGGTAAAATTGGACAGAAGGTGGCTTCAGACGCTTTAACCATTATTGATAATCCATTTATTGAATCGGGGCGTAATTCTCGTCTTTTCGACAGAGATGGATTGGCAGCCAAAGAAATGACTGTAATTGAAAAAGGAATCCTTAAGACCTATTACATTGGTAATTATTACGGGAAAAAATTAGATATGCAACCAACTACTGGTTCACCGTCTAATTTAATTTTCGAAAAAGGAAGTAAAGATTTAAACGGCTTAACCAGAGAAATGAAAGAAGGTATTTTGGTTACTGGTTTTAATGGCGGTAACTCTAATCCTGCTACTGGTGATTTCTCGGTTGGGGTTGAAGGTTTCTATGTGAAAAATGGTGAAGTAATTCATCCTATTGCAGGAATGAACATTACAGGGAATCATAAAGAGATTTGGAATCAACTGGCTGCTGTAGGAAATGATCCATTAACCGATCGTTCATGGCAAACACCAAGTATGCTATTTGAAGGAATTGATTTTAGTGGATTGTAAAATATTGTTCTAAAAATTTAAATAGTAGGGTCTGTTGGGATTTTGTTCCGAACAGACCTATTTTTGTAATGCGAAATGATCAAACAGAATTAAACTGATTTTAATTTAAAAATATGTACTCAAAGCAATTCATCTTACTATTTCTGATTCTCGTATCATTTACATCTCATTCCAATTCTATATTTCAAACTAGTAAAGAAAAGAATGTAAATTATTATTTGAATTTAAAGGATAGTATCGATGATGCAAAATGGAGGAAAATAAACTCAATTACTGATTCTGTAAATAGATTCGATAAGAAAGTCAACTTAGAAGATCAATACCATTTATTTTCAAGTTTAAGCAAAGAGTATGAATATTTCGTTTATGACTCTGCTTTTCATTATGGCAATCAGTCTTTACAAATGGCTTACCAGTTAAAGGATGCAGAGAAAATTGCAGAATCTAAATCGAACTTGGCACTGGTTTTACTCTTAAAAGGTTTATACAAAGAAACCATTGATACTATACAAACCATAAGAGGGCAAGATTTGCCTAATGAAAAAAGAATTGAATTTTATGCCGTAGCATATCGTGCATATTATGATTTGGCAAACTCTCGTTGGGGATTTTATTCACCAAAGTATAGGAAATTAGGAGATCAGTATGTTGACAAAATTGAGGAGGAGGGAAAAGACAATTTTTTTCATTATAATTTGGCTTTGGCTCTTAAAAGTCTAAATCATCAAAAGGATAAGAGTGCGGTAACATATTACACTAAAATAATAGAAGCTTCAAATCTCGATCCTCACCAAATGGCAATATGCCAGAGTGGTATGGGAGTTGCTTTGGCTAGACTTGGAAAAAAAGATGAGGCCAAAAAAGCCATTGAAAAGGCGGTAATTGGAGATGTATTATCGGCTACTAAAGAAACATTAGCTTCTAAAATTTTAGCCGAGATACTATTTCACGAAGGAGATCTTGAGAAAGCTAATAAACTTATAGAACAGGCAAGAAAAGATGCTGAATTTTATGGTAGTAATGCCCGCAGATTGGAAATATCTTTCATACAACCAGATATTGATGCAGCTGTTGTTGGAGAGCTGGAGAAAGAGAAAAAGCTAGCTGTCATCATTGGTATTGTAATCTCTGTATTACTAATTGTAATTATCTTTTTGGCAATTGTATTCTTTAAACAGTTGCAGGAGTTAAAAAAGGTTAGAAAGGAAATTGGCGAACGTAACGAAAATCTTCGAATAGTAAATGAAAGTTTAAGAGAGGTAAGTAGAATAAAGGAGGAGTACGTTGGGTATTATTTTAATTTCAGTTCTCAGTTTATTGAGAAAATGGAAGGTATGAAGAAGGCCATATCCCGACAGTTAATGACAAAACAATACGATGCGATTGAATCGGAATTGAAAAATTACAATCCTAAAAAAGAACGACAATTATTATTCGAAGATTTTGACAGAATTTTCTTGAAACTTTTCCCTGATTTTGTGAAGCGATTCAATTTGTTGTTTGAGGAATCCGAAAGGATAATATTAAAAGATTCTCAATGTCTAAATACAGACTTGAGAATATTCGCTTTAATTAGATTGGGTGTAAACGATAATGAAAAAATTGCAAGTATTTTGAACTTCTCTGTAAATACAATTTATACCTATAAAACGAAAATCAAGAATCGATCTCTCATTTCAAATGATGAATTCGAGGCGAAAATAATGGAAATTAAGTCGGTTTAAATGGATATTTGATCTATATGCCATCTATATTTTATAGTTTCTTGTTTTGATGAAAGTATCACACTATCAATCTTTAGTGTTTTTGGTGCTGTGTTTGATTTCTATATTTTGGGTTTGTTTTTAGATATTGATTAACTTCTACTGTTATTTTGAATTTGAAGAAAACGGATTAACTAAATCAATAAACTCAGCAATGAAAAATAAATCAATTCAAAGTTTGTTAATTGGTTGCTTGATGATTTTTGCATCATGTACCAAAGGGAAAATGACAACCAATGTATCATCGCCTGATGGTAAAATTGGTGTTGAAGTGAGTATGGTAGAAGGTCAGGCTACTTACCAGGTTTCTTTTAAAGGTAAGCCAGTAATTGAACCTTCTTCAATGGGATTTGACTTGAAAAACATGCCAGCCATTGAAAAAGGTTGGAAAATTATAGAATCAGAAAGTTCATCGAGCAATTCCAGCTGGGAAATGCAATGGGGAGAGAAACGAGTTGTAGTTGATAATTTTAATCAATTAAAACTGAGTTTGGAAGAACAACAAGCTCCAAACAGAAAAATGAACATCGTATTTAAAGTTTATAACGATGGTTTGGGATTTCGTTATGAGTTCCCTGAGCAGGATTCGATGAAGGAAGTATTAATTACTGAGGAAAATACTCAATTTAATTTGACAGGAGATCACAAAACTTGGTGGATTCCTGGCGATTGGGATATTTATGAGCATTTGTATAATACAACAATGTTTTCGGAAATTGATGCTACAAAATTGAGAAATCATGCAAGTTTAGCGCAAACATCTATTCCAAATAATGCTGTGAATACTCCGGTTTCGATGAAAACTAATGAAGGTGTTTACTTAAGTTTTCACGAAGCAAACTTAACGGATTACTCTGGAATGACCCTAAAAGTAAACAAGGAAGACATGATGTGGGAATCTTGTTTGGTTGGATCATTAAATAACGATTACAAAGTAAAACGTAGCGTTCCGTTTAATACCCCTTGGAGAACCATTCAAATTACTGAGAAAGCAGGTGATTTAATTGAATCGGATCTGATTGTTAATTTGAACGAACCAAATAAAATTGGTAAGGTTGATTACTTTAAGCCAATGAAATATGTAGGC
This sequence comes from Marinifilum sp. D714, assembly GCF_030851345.1. Classification (GTDB taxonomy): domain Bacteria; phylum Bacteroidota; class Bacteroidia; order Bacteroidales; family Marinifilaceae; genus Marinifilum. Next base: position 192,667 of record NZ_JALPNU010000006.1, on the reverse strand, counting down.
ATCTGGTGGGACATGCACTTGGGAACCAAAACCTGGGATAAAGCAAGTGGACGCCATGGTGCTACTACCAAATATGCAAAAGAATTAATTGATTTCGCATCAGAAAATAATCTTGGAGGTATTTTGGTTGAAGGTTGGAATACAGGATGGGAACATTGGATTGGTTTTGAGGATCGTGAAGGTGTTTTTGATTTCGTAACACCTTATCCTGATTACGATTTAGCCGAAGTGGCTCGTTATGGAAAATCAAAAGGTGTTGAGTTAATTATGCACCACGAAACATCGGCTGCTCCACGTACTTACGACCAGCAAATGGATACAGCATACCATTTAATGAACTCATTGGGAATTCACTCTGTGAAAACCGGTTATGTTGGAAAGATTATTCCTAAAGGAGAGTTCCATCACGGACAATGGATGGTGAATCATTACAGAAGAGCTTTGGTAAAAGGAGCTGAGAACAAGATTGCCATTAATGCTCACGAACCAATTAAGGGTACAGGTTTACGTCGTACTTATCCAAATGCGATTGCAAGAGAAGGTCTTCGCGGGCAAGAATTTAATGCTTGGTCTTCTGATGGAGGAAATCCGGCAGAACACTTGCCAATTGTTGCGTTTACACGTATGTTATCTGGACCTATTGATTACACACCAGGTATTTTCAATATCAAATTGGAACCATATAAAAAAGAGAATCAGGTTAATACTACATTGGCTCACCAATTGGCTTTGTATGTTGTGATTAACAGTCCTATTCAAATGGTGCCAGACTTGATTGAAAGTTATAAAGGAAATGATGCATTCCAATTTATACGTGATGTTGCTGTAAACTGGGAGCAAACAAAAGTATTGAATGGTGAGATTGGTGATTTTGTTACCATCGCACGTCAGGACCGTGAATCGAATAATTGGTTTGTAGGTGCTATTACCGACGAAAATGCTCGTGATATGAAAGTTGCTCTGGATTTCTTGCCAGCAGGTAAAAAATATATGGCTACTCTATACACGGATGGTGACAATGCACATTGGGATAAAAACCCTACTGAATACAAGATTGAAAAAATGGAAGTTGATAACACTTCCGAATTGAACCTAAAATTAGCTGCAGGTGGTGGAGCTGCAATTAGTCTGATCGAAAAGAAGTAGTTTTTAATACTCATTTTATTAAAAGTGTTATTTCGAGTATTATACCGACAGCTTTTTGATATTGAGTATAAAACTTTACGCAAATCGGAAATAAATCATTTTAAGTGGTATTCTTCTCGGAGGATGCCACTTTTTTTGTAGCTTCACTACATCAATTTTTTAATTGAGATCCTTAATTCACAAATACTAGTAACATGCTAAAAATCAGATTGAGAATTGGTGTATTGTTCACCGTTCTTATGAGCATTATTGGAAGTGCTCATGCAAAAGAGGATGTTCGTTTATTGCGATATCCTGACATTAATAACAATTTAATCGCATTTGTGTATGCTGGCGATATTTGGACTGTAGATTCAAATGGTGGCGACGCAACACGTTTAACTTCTCATATGGGAATGGAATTATTCCCTAAAATTTCTCCAGATGGAAAGTGGATTGCATTTTCAGGTGAATATTCTGGCAGTCGTCAGGTTTATGTAATGCCTGCAACAGGAGGTACTCCAAAACAGTTAACTTATTACAATTCGGTTGGTTTAATGCCACCACGTGGAGGTTTTGATAATGTTGTTCTGGACTGGACACCAGATAGTAAATCTATCCTGGTGCGTATGAATCGTACTGCTTTTGGTGAAAGAAATGGTAAATACTTTAAAGTTGGTATTGATGGAGGAATGGAAGAAGAACTTCAAATTCCGGAAGGTGGATTTGGTGTGTTCTCACCAGATGCCACTAAAATGTGTTTTGCTCCAATTAGCCGTGAATTCCGTACTTGGAAGAGATACAAGGGAGGACGTGCGGCCGATCTTTGGATTTACGATTTAGAGAAGGATCAATCGGAAAGAATAACGAAGTTTGTTGGTTCCGACCAGATTCCTTCATGGTACAAGAATGCAATTTACTTTGCTTCAGATCGTGACTTGAAACTGAATATTTACAAATATGATGTAGACAGTAAGGAATTGTCTCAAATAACTCATCACAAGAATTTTGATGTGATGTGGCCATCGGGAGAGAATGGACAAATTGCCTATGAAAATGGAGGACAACTATACAAATTAAATTTGGAAACAGGTAAGGAAGAACGCGTAGTTGTAAATATCAATTTTGATAATCCAAACACATTACCATTCTACAAAAATGTGAAAGGATTCATTGAGAATTGGGCTGTTTCTCCTTCAGGAAAACGTGCTTTATTCGATGCTCGTGGTGATATTTTCTCTGTTCCGGCTAAAAATGGATCTACAATTAACTTAACGCAAACACAAGGTGTTAGGGAAATGTCTCCAAGCTGGTCTCCTAATGGAAAGTATATTTCTTACTATTCGGATGCTACTGGAGAGTATGAAATCTATTTATTGGAAAACAAGAAGGGAGCTAAGGCAAAACAAATTACCAAAGGATCTTCTTCTTGGATGTATCAACCAAAATGGACTCCAGATAGTAAGTATCTGGTTTTCTTCGATCGCAGTTTAAAACTGAAGTTAATCAATGTTGAAACTGGCGAATTAAAAGTGATTGATAAAGCCAATAGAAATGAAATTAGAGATTTCTCTGTTTCGCCAGATTCAGATTGGATTGCATACGTAAAAGATAGCTCTAACGGACAAGGTGCAATTTGGGTTTACCAACTTTCAACAGGTAAGAAACATGCTTTAACCAATGATACATTTGGCGATTCTTCTCCTGTATTCTCTAAAGATGGAAACTTTATTTATTTCCTATCGAATAGAGATTTTAACCTTGATTTTTCAAGTTTTGAGTTCAATTACTTGTATAATAATGCAACTCGAATTTATGCAATGGCTTTAAAAGCCGATGGACCAAAATTGTTCCCACTAAAAACTGATGTTGAAGAGTATAAGGAAGAGGTGAAAGAATCATCAAAATCGAAGAAAAAATCGAAACCTGATGCAAAAGAAGAGAGAAAGCTAAAGGTTAAGATCGATTTTGATGGCATTAACAATCGCATAGTTGCTTTCCCGGTATCATCAGGAAACTACAGTGGATTAAAGGCTGTGGAAGATGGTATTTTATATAGAACCAATGGTAGTTTGCATCACTACATTCTTAAAAAAGAAAAGGATGAGGTGGTACTTGAGTCTGTTTCAGATTATGAATTAGCTGATAATGGAAGCAAGATCATGTACCGTTCTGGTTCAACTTATGGCATTACAGATTTATCAAAAGGTCAGGCACCAAAGTCTGGAGCATTGGATCTTGATGATATGGAAATGAAGATTGATCCTGTTAAGGAGTGGAATCAGATCTATACCGACGGTTGGAGAATCTTCAGAGATTATTTCTATGTAGAAAACATTCATGGTGTTGATTGGGCGAAAATTAAGGCTGATTATGAACCGATGGTGAAAGACCTTGCACACCGTGCAGATTTGGATTACATTTTGGGTGAAATCATTTCGGAGACGAATACAGGTCATGCCTACGTGAATTATGGTGATTTTGAGAAAGTAAAATCAGTTCAAACTGGCTTATTGGGCGCAAAACTAAAAGCTGATTTGAAAAACAACAGATACATCATCTCAAAAATCTACGATGGTGAAAACTGGAATTCGGCACGACGTTCTCCTTTAACCGAACAAGGTGTAAATGTAACAGAAGGTCAGTACTTGATTAGCATTAACGGACATGATGTTACCACCAAGGTAAATCCATATTTGTATCTTGAGAATATGGTTGGCAAGAGAGTTGAAATTACTGTAAACTCGACTCCAAGTAATGAGGGAGCTAAAACCTATACCATTAAACCAATAGCCAGCGAATTGGAATTAATTTATCTGGATTGGGTTAACGAACGTAGAGCAATGGTTGAAAAATTATCAGGCGGAAAAATTGGGTACATTCATGTTCCAAACACGGCCGTAGAAGGTAATCGTGAATTGCACAGAGGGATGTATGCATATCACGATAAGGAAGCATTGATTATAGATGATCGTTACAATGGTGGTGGATTCATTCCTGATCATATGGCTGATTTATTAGATCGAGATGTACTTTCATACTGGCACTTACGTGGATTGGAACCATGGAAAACACCTGGTGTGGCTCATGATGGACCTAAAGCAATGTTAATCAACCATTATTCTTCTTCAGGTGGAGATGCATTCCCATATTTCTTCCGTAAAAAAGGATTGGGTAAATTGATTGGGACTCGTACCTGGGGCGGATTAGTTGGCATGTCGGGTAATGCAGGATTAGTTGATGGTGGTTATATTGCAGTTCCTCGTTTTGGTATCTTCGATGAAAACCAAAACTGGATTATCGAAGGAGTGGGTGTATATCCGGATATCGAAGTTTACGATGAACCACACTTGGTGGCAAAAGGAATTGATCCTTGTGTTAAAAGAGCTGTGGAAGAGTTGTTAAAGGAACTGGAAAATAAGCCAGCAAAGAAAAAAGTTATTCCACCTGCTAACCCTAACCGATCAGAGTGGATTGAAGAAGATATCAAATAGTAAGTGTATCGATATTAGAGGAAGGAGCATCAGATTTGATGCTCCTTTTTTTTATAATCAAAATTAGGCTTTGATGTAGAATTTAGATTAAATCTATATTAAAGGGTGGGTGAATTTAGAAATTTATGAAAATAAATGCGAGCATATTTGAAGAAAAGTGAATGTTCTAGAAGCTTTTGGGATTGATTTACATTTGGATTTATATTGTAAATATGAAATCATCCAATTGTTAAAAAGTGTAAATGGAATTGTTAAATAACTATTTCTTTCGTTATTTTATAAAGAACTTACACTTATGTTGGGTAAGTTTTTAAAATCAAATCACCAAAACAGATATCAAATGATTAAAAATTTTATTGGTAAAGTTAGCCTTTGTGGGACTTTGCTATTGGCTGGAACAGGAATGTTAACAGCCCAAAATCAAATGGATTCCAAACTTCCTATGGATCCAAATGTAAGAACGGGAAAGTTAAAAAATGGATTAACTTATTACGTACGACACAATGAGGAGCCTAAGGATCGTGCAAGTTTCTATATTGTACAGAATGTAGGAGCAATTCTGGAAAATGACAACCAGAACGGATTGGCTCACTTTCTGGAGCATATGGCTTTTAATGGAACTGAACACTTCCCTGGAAAAGAAGTTCTAAATTACCTTGAGAAATATGGAGTTGCATTTGGTCGAAACATTAACGCCTACACAAATGTTGATGAAACGGTTTACAATTTGAGTAACATTCCTACCTCAAACGAAAACCTTTTGGATTCGGCTTTATTGGTTTTACATGATTGGTCGAATTACCTAAGTTTAGAAGGTAAGGAAATCGACAGCGAACGTGGTGTGATTCACGAAGAGTGGAGAACCAGAAGATCAGGTGGTATGAGAGCTTACCTGGAAAAGAATAAAGTAATCTACAAAGGATCGAAGTATGCTGAGCGTGATGTAATTGGTGACTTGGATGTGATTGATAACTTTGATCATAAGGTTATTCGCGATTTTTATCATGACTGGTATCGTACCGACCTACAGGCTATTGTAATTGTAGGTGATATTGATGCTGAAAAGTTTGAAAACAAGATCAAAGAAATGTTTGCTCACATTCCAGCTGTTAAAAATCCTAAGGAAAGAATTTATTATGATGTTCCAGGCAATAAAGAACCAATTGTTGGTATTATAACCGATCCTGAGGTAAGCAATTATTCATTTGAGGTTTTTTACAAGCATAAGGCAACTCCGTTTAACGAGAAGAACATGAAATACTATCGTAATTCTCTTATTGAGAATTTGCATTCAAGTATTTTAGGAAATCGTTTAAATGAATTGCTTCAAAAAGGCAATGCTCCATTTATTAATGCATGGGCTGCTTATTACAATAAAGCTCGTAAAATGGATGTTTATCACAACAGTGTAACTTTGAAAGAAGGTAATTTACTTGGTGGAGCTGAAACCTTCTTAAAAGAAATTGAAAGAGCAAATAGATATGGTGTTGTTGCTACAGAATTGGAAAGAGCAAAAACAGAAATGTTGAGCAGTATTGAAAAACAATACAAAGATCGTAACAAGCAACATAACGATAGATTGGTGAGAGGTTACCAAAGACACTTCCTGGTAAATGAACCTGTTCCGGGAATTGAATTTGAATTCGAAGCAATTAAGAAATTATTGCCAGGCATATCGGCTGAAGAGGTAAATGCATTTTCGAAAAAATGGATGACAAAGGAAAATGTCATTATCACATTTACAGCTCCTGAAAAAGAAAATGTTGAATTGCCAACTGAACAGCAACTATTGGCTTTGCTCGAAAAAGTAAGAAAAGCAGATTTAAAACCTTACGTAGATAAGGTAATTACCGAACCTTTAATTGCAGAAGTGCCAAAAGCAGGTGAGGTAAAGAAAGAGGCAGAACTTAATGGTTTTGATGCTACAGAGTGGACTTTAGCCAATGGAGCAAAAGTAGTAGTAAAGAAGACTGATTTCAAAGAAAATGAAATTCGTTTGCAAGCATTTAGTAAAGGTGGAAATTCATTATACGGTGTGGAAGATTTAGCTTCAGCAGAAATGGCAGGTGGATTTATTGCTAATTTCGGTTTAGGTAAGTTTGATCAGACTAGCTTGCAAAAGTTATTGACAGGAAAATCAGTTCGCGTTTCACCTTATATTAGTGAATTGTCTGAAGGACTTAGTGGAAACTCATCTGTTAAGGATTTTGAAACCATGTTGCAATTGGTGCACATGTATTTTGTTGCTCCACGTTTCGATGAAGAAGCATTTACCGCATTAAAAGGAAGATATATGGCTTATGTAGCCAATATGGGTGCTGATGTTAACAAGGCTTTCAGAGATTCTGTTTCGCTTACTACAACTGATCACAATCCTAGAACAATCTTATTCAACACAGATATGATTGCAAGCTTGAATCTTGAAACAATGAAGCGAGTGTATCAAGAAAGATTCGTTGATGCAAGTGATTTTACTTTCGTATTTGTTGGTAATATTGATGTAGAAAAAGCCAAGCCATTAATCGAAACATATTTGGGAAGTATCAAGGATATCGATCGTGATGAAACTTGGAAAGATAATGGTGTAGATTATCCTAAAAAGGACACTTACAACCATTTTACAAGAGAAATGGAAACTCCAAAAACAACCATTCATATCGACTTACATGGTGATATCAAATATTCAAGGGATAATAAACTTATGATGAGCTTTGTGTCTAGTCTATTGAATAAGAGATATCTTGAAGTGATTCGTGAAAAAGAAGGTGGATCATATGGTGTTGGAGTTAGAGGATATGTATCTAAATTCCCACGTGAAGAGTACAACTTAGTTATTCGCTTTGATACTGACCCAGCTAAGGCTGACAAGTTGAAAGGTATTGTTTATGATGAAATTCAAGGCTTATTTAAAAATGGAGTAAAGGAGGATGACTTGGTTGAAACGAAGGAAAACTTCATCAAAGAATATCAGGAAAATCTTCGTAAGAACGGTTATTGGATTAATGCAATTAATCGTTACTATACTTATGGCGAAAGTGTTGATGCAATTGAAGATTATGAAAAAATGATTAACGCCATTACCAAAGAAAAGGTGGAGAAATTTGCAAAGAAATACTTTGCTAAAACAGGAAAAGTAGAAGTGGTAATGTCTCCAAAAGAAAAATAAACAAGATTTATCAAGAAATAATGGAAGGAGCATCCAGAGTGATGCTCCTTTTTTTTATCTGATAAAAATCAATCAAAAACATGTGAAATATAGAATACAACTAAAAAGCAAAAAACAGCTAAGCATAATCACTGTTAGGTCAAGAATTCTTACTACTTTAGATCAAATCAAAATCAATTATTATGATACTACAAATTTCTGACTGGTGGAGTGCCATGGATATTGTTGAAAAGATATTCTGGGGTATCTCTGTACCATTTTCAGTTCTGTTTCTTATTCAAATGGTAATGACTTTTCTTGGAGGAGATGTGGACGATGTTGCTGCTGACGGTGATGCAGATGTTTCTGGAGATACGGGGATCGATTTTCAGTTTTTAACCTTAAAGAACCTGATCGCCTTTTTTACCATTTTTGGTTGGACTGGAATCATTTGTGTTCACATTGGATTTGGACCCTTCATATCTACTTTTATTGCTACAATTGCAGGTTTAATTATGATGGTAATAATGGCCTCAATCCTTTACTTTATGGGAAAATTGACCGAAGAAGGCACATTAAACCTAAACAATGCAATTGGCAAAGTTGGTAATGTATACCTCACCATTCCAGGTAATCGCAAAGGCATGGGTAAAGTGCAGATTCAGGTACAAGGCTTACAAACTTTGGATGCCATTACCGATGCTGAAAACGATATCAAAACTGGTGCTGTTGTGGAAGTTGTCGAGATCCTAAACGATCAAATTCTTGTTGTATATCCAATCGGTTAATCTATTAATAATCATTAAATCCAATTAAATAATAAAACATTATGGGAGAATATATTGTTCTTTTGATTACTGCTGCAGTAATATTCGTTTTCGTACTAATTGTATCCTTCTTTAAAAGGTACAAGCGTTGTCCATCCGACCGGGTTTTGGTTGTGTATGGTAAGGTAGGAAAAGGTGGTGGTGCCGAATCGCGCTCAGCCAAGTGTATTCATGGTGGAGCTGCATTTGTTTGGCCAATTATTCAAGATTATGCATTTCTTGATCTTACACCAATTTCAATTGAAATTAACTTGACTAATGCTTTGAGTAAGCAGAACATTCGTGTTGACGTGCCTTCTCGATTTACAGTTGGGGTTTCAACCGAAGCAGGTGTGATGACCAATGCTGCTGAGCGACTTTTAGGATTGTCACAAGTGGATGTGAGCAATTTGGCAAAGGATATCATCTTTGGTCAGTTGCGTTTGGTAGTTGCTACTATGGATATCGAGGAGATCAACAGCAACCGTGATAAGTTCCTTGCTGCTGTATCTTCAAACGTTGAGGCGGAATTGAAAAAGATCGGTTTGAAACTGATCAACGTGAACGTTACGGATATCAACGACGAATCGGGTTATATCGATGCATTGGGTAAGGAAGCTGCTGCAAAGGCGATAAATGATGCGAAGAAGAGTGTAGCTGAGAAGAATCGTGATGGTTCTATTGGTGAGGCTAATGCATTACAGGAACAACGTGTTCAGGTGGCTGCGGCAGATGCAACAGCAGTTGAAGGGGAGAATACGGCAAAGATTACCGTTGCAAATTCGGATGCTGACAGACGTGAGAAAGAAGCGGAAGCAGAACGTTTGGCTACGGCTGCAGAGAAAGTTGCTACGGCACGTGCATTAGAGGAAGCATATTCGGCTGAGCAGAAAGCGGAAGCTGCTCGTGCGGTTCGTGATAAAGCATCGCAGACTGCAGATATCGTTGTGCCAGCACAAATTGATAAGGAAAAGATTGAGATTGCAGCAGAAGCAATTGCAGAGCAAACCCGTCGTCATGCGAAAGGGGAGGCCGATGCGATTTACATGAAGATGGAGGCAGAAGCGAAAGGTATTTATGAGATTTTGAGTAAGCAAGCCGAAGGTTTCGATAAGATTGTAAATGCTGCTGGTAGCGACGCTAAGGATGCTGTAATGTTGATGATTGCGGATAAATTGCCAGAATTGGTATCTACGCAAGTTGAAGCCATCAAGAACATCAAGATTGATAAGGTTACTGTTTGGGAAAATGGTAATGGCAAAGATGGCAAAACATCTACTGCTAACTTTATGCAAGGCATGATGGGATCGATTCCTCCAATGGAAGAATTGTTCAAAATGGCTGGAATGGAATTGCCAACTTACCTGGGCAAAAAAGTAGAAGAAAATAATGAGACTGTAGACTTCGAAGATGTTTCTGAACAAGAAAACAAAGAAGAGGAATAAACAGTTGATCGGATAGAAGTGAAAAGGAGCATCGTTTGGTGCTCCTTTTTGTTTTTTCAATTTCCCAACTAGACTTGGAACAGAGGGAATTACTTATTTGTTTATCTCCATCTTGTTTGATTTTAGATTACCTTGATCATTTGGGATTTCAGTTGGAATAAAAAATAGGAATAAACCAATACCTCCAATAATTAAGATTCTTGTCATCATCTGTCGAACGAATATATCCTTTGTATTGTGATACTCAATAAAGGATAGTAAACAGCTAAGAAAACAAGCTAACAACCCAATGTAAAATAAGGTTGTTGCATAAGGATAATACATTAATTTAAAAAGTATTGAAATCAGTAGAATTGGTAAACCCATTCCACAGATTTTAACTTTAATTGAATTATTAACCTCTTCCTTTATAAATACTTTTCTAATTCGATAGGCAATTGGATCATTACTGCTTAAATAATACAAGAAATAATAAATAGCTAATAAATTGAGACTTATAGTTAGAATTATACCAGAATAATGTAGTCCAAATTGTTTTAAAAGTAATGCAACAATTGTAGCAATAATGGCAATTAGTTCTATTTTTTTCATTTGGAATTTTAAGAATTATGTGATTTAATTTCGGCTTCAAGTGTTGTTAATTTTTCCTCAATATAGGAGTAATCCTTTATTAATTTAAAGGTTACAATTGCTGCAGGAACAAAGAAGAATCCTAATATCATTTCGGCCATCGAGTAATCAATTAAACCTTGTAAAGTCTCTTCGTCATCAAAGAATTTAGATACGATATTGGTGATAAAGTTGGCAAGAATCCAAAGTGTCCACCAAATCGTGATTAAGCTTGTCATATTAATAAATGAATAATCTTCCGAGAACTCAATTAGTTTCTTTTTAGAATCTTCATACATCTCCTTCATAATTTTATAGGGAATAAAAAGACTGGCAATAGGAACAATCCATCCCCAAATGGCCCAACTTTTTTGATAAGAAGGATGTTTAAATCTGGTATGATAATTCTTATATCCTCTATAAAACCAAATGGCAAATAGTATCGCAGATGTGATAAAGGCTAAATAATGAATTACCATGATTAAGGTATGTCTTAAATCATTATCTTCTGCCATTTGAGTTGTTACTGTTTCACCATTTAGAGCTGATGTTAATAAGTTATACTGCATGTAATGCGATAACATGCCCAGTAATTGAGTTGAAAGAACCAGCCACATGATCCACATGACAGCATTCGCCAATTTTTTGTTAGGAAGAATGTACTTGCTAATTTCAACTTCCTTTTTTATAATTTTTTCATCTTGAATAAAATCGGGACAGATGTCTTCAAAAGAAGGTTTCGCTTCAGTTAATGAGCATAGAATACCCTGCTGTGAATCAAATTTACGATTGCTACATGATTTACAGGTTTCAATTTGTTTCATAGAAATTTTTATTAGGTTTTATATGGTGAAAGTAGCAATAATCATAAATCAAAGCAATAAATAAAAAATGCAAATGTTGAATACAAAAACACCTTAACCTCCCATAGGAAGTCAAGGTGTTCAACTATTAACTAATGAAAAACTAGATGTGCTCAAAAAATGAGCGGTGTTTGTTGTTGTTGAATTTTAAATTTCGTCTGTTAGCAATAGTAGATAATGTGCTGCCGACCATGAAAAATGATTGGCATTTAATCCTTTACCCGTAATTGGATGATAGTTTTCGCGGATTGGAGCATCCTGCAATAAACCTTCTGCATTCTTAATCAATTTTTGAGTCAATGCATCAGCATCTTGCTTGTAGCCATAGTTTTTCAAAGCTTGTACTCCAAAATACGCCTGATCTAACCACACCGGACCTCGCCAGTATCCTTTTAAAGGATTGAATTTGTGATGATCGGCAACCAGGGTAGGAAAGGGCACTTTGGTTGCGAATTTTGTACTATCTGTTAGTAAGTTTTTAACGCCCTTTGCCTGCTCCTGGTTTGCGATATTTGTATACAAAGGAATCCATCCTTCTGGTCCTTGTTGTACGGTTAGCAGTTTTCCTGATTTAATTGCCCTGTCGTAAAAGAATCCCTCTTTGGCATCGTAGAAGTCTTTTACGATTCTTTCTTTTAGTGCTTTAGCAGCCTTGGTAAATGCTTTGGTATCTTCGGTTTTCCCTAAAAGATCAGCCAGTTCAGCCAACTGTTCTTTTTCTGCAAACAAGTAGGCATTCAAATCAACTGATTCCTGATCCATCGACCATCCATGATCGTTATTCTTTAGCATTTTTGCATCATCGAAACGAACGGCATTGTCCATTCCGCTTTCCCATTTTGCAGCAATCAATGTTCCATCGGTCGAACCATATTCACACAAACCATTCTGGTCGTGATCGCGATATTGATACCACCACTCATGATACTTCACCAATTTAGGATACATTTCACGCACAAAATCCAGATCATTGGTATGTTTGTAGATTTCCAATACAGCCCAGGCTGCCAGTGGTGCTTTCGTATCGCGCCAGTTATTATCCTTAGGATCGAAATAAACACAATCCGCTACCATTCCCATCTCATCCTGATACTGGAACATGGATAGGATATTGCTCTTGGCCAATTCTGGATTGAAACGAACCAATGCTACTGCCTGTTTCCAGCTATCCCACGACCAGAAACCGTAAAATCCCTGGTAGGCTGCCGATGGAAATACACCATCATGTTGCAAATCTCCTGCAGGAGAACGCCAGTTGGTCAGTAAGGTCTGAACACATTTAACTGCAAGTCGCTTGTTTTCTTCTTTATCTAGTAATGGATTCTTGCTATCCAAAGCTTTGCTTAAATATCCGTTCCAACGCGATTTGTTTTGTGAGAAAACATCTTGTGGATTTTTCAGCCATAAGCTAAGCAATTTTCCTTCTGCCATGGCTTCCTTCTCATTAAAGTAATGGGAGTGAAGCATGCTAATTTCACTTTTCTGACCAGCTTTCACCAATTGGTTTTTTGTAAGATTCATTTGATAGGAAAGCTTGTTATTGGCAATGCTAACTTCATTTTGAAGATGAGTTTGCATTAGGAAGATTTCATCACTCTTTTTGTAATTTACCTGAACACCGTTGGTGCTTTTTGCCAATTGCAATTCCTTCTCGAACAATTCTCCTTTCCAACCCATTTTAAGCTGCATATCTTCCTTGGAATTATTGCTTATGGATGTTTGGATTATAGAAGTTCTGTTGCTGGCAAATACAAGCTGAATATCGATTATAATGTCCTGCAATTGTAATTTCTGCTGCAACTTACCAGGTTTGTAAATCATTTCGGCCTTGGCTTTGCTCAAGTCAATTTCCTGATTTGTATTGGCATCAGTCAATACCAACTGACATAGATTCTTACCCAACCATTGACCCCACATTTTCATGCTTAATGGTCCGGCAAAACCACCATAGTAGGCAGTACTATCCTGATGAGGCAAAGCATATCCATGCCAGGCACCCATATCAGAGAATCCGAATGGTTTTAAATCGTATTGTTTTGTAGGTACTCCTTGTATGTTGAGTACATTGGTATATTTTTCTTGTAGATCTATTGCTGCATTATCTTTCTTCTCTTGCTTTTTTTGATCGCAGGAAGAGAACAATAGTATTGCTGCAATTAAGCTGATGTGTATGAATTTCATATTACTTAAATAGCTTGCGCCCTTTCAGGGCTTTGTTACTTATTTTATTCTTTTTCATAGGCCTTCGACCTATGTTAATGCTCTTTCCCCTTCAGGGAAATATATTAGCTAAGCTTGGCCTGAATGGCCTTTAGCAATAGCAACGGGCAGAGCCCGTTGTATTGATGTATTTTATTTTAAGCCCTGAAAGGGCGTAAGCTGTTAATTATTTTACTCTCGTCTTACTCAATTCATTTAAATCCTTTTCCCCATTAATCGGACGAAGGATAAAGCTGTACTTATATGGTTGAGAAGGAATACAATATTCTGCATGAACAGGAGCGCCCCAAGAGTTATCACCACCAACACCCATTTGCTTGTAGTCAATCTGAAAACTAATTACATCTCCTTGTTTGATTGCATTGCCATGTTTGTTTGGTTTGTCCTTTCCACCATGATACAACTCTTTGTAATCGAATCCTAGAGCCGAACCTGATAGTAATGGAGCTCCAATAGCCATTAAACCTTTACCATCGTTGTTGGTAAGTGCTATCCAGCGAAGATCGGTTTTATTACCTGTTTCCTGCGGACGAACATATGGGTGATATTGTTCCCAAACTGTTCCTTTGTAATGATCAAGCATCGCACCTGATTTTCTGTCCCACATACTTTCTTGTGGTCCACGGCCAAACCATTCAATGTTTGAAAATTCTTTTGGCAATTCCATTTGCATTCCCAAACGAGGCATCATAGGTAGATCATTTGATTGAGGAACAAAAGTGTTTTCGATTTCGATATCACCATTACCTGATACCAGATATTTCGTTTTGTAGCTGCTAGAAGCTGTTGGTAAATTGTATTTTACGATCACCTCGATTTGTTGTGTTGAAATTTGATTGATTTCAATGGAAAGCAACTCACGTTTTTCTCCAGCTGTCTTCCAGACCTTGCATCTGGCAGGGGTACCATTCCCTAAGTCATTATCGGTAACCGCACGCCAGAAGAAAGGTTTCAAATCATTTTCAATTAATTCTGTTCCATCTATTTTATAAGAGTTTAAACTTCCGTTTGATTTAGAAATACGAAGTTTAAATTCTTTTGCATCGATCTTAATCTCATTCTGATCTTCTTTTAGAGTAAGTGCAGGCAATTGTTTTGCTGCAATGGCTTTCACCTTCTTATAAATTGGCAACTGGAATTGTTCCCAAGCAATTCGGTGTCCTTTAGGAACCATTGGTTGTTCAAAAGTGCTATGAGCTTCGAACAGCAAGAAATATTCCTTACCTGGCTTGGCCTTAATATCAGGCATTCCAACACTAAACCTTCTGCTTTGATGAGCATACAAGCCTTTAGTGTCAACCATTCCATTTGCAATTTCTGTAGCATCTTCTTTCAAAGTCCAGGTAATCTCAACATCATCCAGATTGATAAAATCATATCTGTTGATCAGTTCAAACTGGTTTGCAGAATGATCTACTTTTTTTATTGCAATGGGTTGATATACCTTCTTCACTTCCCAAATGTGAGGATGAAGTTTTCTGTCGGCACTTACCAATCCATTGGCACAGAAGTTAGAATCGTTTTGAACTTTATAAACTCCCATATCGCCACCATAGCCGAAAATGGTATCACCTTTTTCATTGGTTTTTCTGAAAGTCTGGTCTACCCAATCCCAAATAAATCCACCTTGTAATTGGCGGTGCTTGTAGATTAAATCCCAGTAATCTTTCAGGTTCCCAACGCTATTTCCCATGGCATGGGCATACTCACATTGGATTAAAGGTCGTTTCTGTACATACTCCACATACTTAATCATTTCCCACATGCGATCGTACATTGGGCAAAAGATGTCAGTATTAAACTCTCTGCCTGAATCTTCCGATTGAACAGGACGGCTTTTATCTCTCTCTTTAATCCATTTGTAAGTGGCATGGAAGTTACGGCCTCTGCCGGTTTCATTTCCCAGAGACCAAATGATAATGGATGCATGGTTTTTGTCACGTTCCACCATTGAAACGGTTCTGTCCATGAATGCTTTTTTCCAATGTGGCTTATTGGCTAGTGTTTTTTCTTTGTTGTATGGTTCGCAACCGTGAGCCTCAATATTTGCTTCGTCAATCATGTACAATCCGTACTCATCACATAGCTCGTACCAACGTTCACGATTTGGATAGTGAGAGTTACGAACAGAGTTGATATTGAATTGCTTCATCAATAGAATGTCCTGAATCATCGATTCTTCAGTTATCACTCTACCATTATCCATATCATGCTCATGGCGATTTACACCGCGAACTGTAATCGGCACACCATTAATTTGTAGCAATCCATCTTTGATTTCACTAGTGCGGAAACCAATTTTTCTACGAATTACCTCAATGGTTTTATTGCCTGATTTCAATTCGATTTGAAGAGTATAAAGATTAGGTGTCTCAGCAGTCCATTTGCGCACATTTGGAATTGTTTTTGAGAAAATAAAATCATTGTCACCTTGTACTAACTTGCTGTTTGATTTCAAGTTGATGACTTCTTTTTTTCCATTCAAAACTTTTACCTGTACAGATCTGTTGGCACCTTTATTTGCAATCTGATTTACTTTAACATTCAAAGAAAACTCCCCATCTGTATAGGTATCATCCAATCCTGCTTGAACAAAGAAATCTCTGATGTGGGTTTTAGGTCTGGCATACAGATATACATCACGCTCAAAACCACTTACTTTCCAATAATCCTGATCTTCAAGGTAACTTCCATCGCTAAAGCGGTAAATTTCAACAGCCAATTGGTTTTTGCCTGGTTTTACGTATTTGGTAAGGTTAAATTCTGCTGGTGTTTTACTTCCTTGTGTATATCCAACTTTTTTTCCATTTACCCATACGTATGCAGCAGAACGAACTCCACCAAAGTGAATATAGATTTCCTGACCTTTCCAGCTTTTCGGAATGCTAAAGTTTCTCTTGTACGATCCTACCGGATTGTAATCGTGAGGAATGTATGGTTCGTTGTTTGGAAAAGGATAGGAAACATCAGTGTAGATTGGCACTCCATATCCTTCCAGCTCCCAATGTGCAGGAACTTTAATATCATCCCATTTAGATACGTCGTAGTTGGTTTTGTAAAAATCTACCGGACGATCGGCAGGTTTTCTTACCCAGTTAAATTTCCACGTGCCATTTAAATTGATAAAATAGTTCGAATTGGCTTTACTATTTTGAATGGCTTTGTTTTCGGTTCTGTAAGCATAGAAAGATGCTCTTGCTTGCTCTTTGTTGATACCAACAATCTCTGGATTTTCCCAGTCGTTCTGTTTGCCGTTCTCTTGAGCATAAATGCCCTGGTAGAAGAGAAGAAGCATAATCGTTAAAAGTGTTCTCATGATTAATTCAAAAATCAAGTCAAATTTAGAATTGCTAATTATTTAGTTTAAATGTTCTTGTTTGTGTTTTTGGTTGAAAAGAGAGTCCGGCAAACAATCACCACAACCCTGCCGGATTTCTCTTTTCTTCCTATTTGGACCAGTTACGATCCTTGTTTGTTGTTTGTGTATTTAGTAATTAATGTATTCCTGATTTGATTGTATACATCCAACACCTTCTGCATGTTTTCATGACACTTTTTAGTCAGGAATTCCTTCGCCTTTTTAGGGCTTTTATCGTATAGCTTTTGTGCTTGTTTGTCGTTTTCTTCAATCTGATTGAAAAAATCAGCCTGCAACGGCCCTCTCATTGTAAACAGATCTTCAACCGCATCCTGCCACCTTAAATAAAGCAGATTGTCTACAAAATCGATTGCCCATCGTGCCGATCTTGGATCATACTGATTTGGATCATAAATTTTGTAAGATTCGTGAATCTCTTGTGTTCCGCAGTAGATTGGCACATAAGGTGAAGTGTACTGGTTATCCTGGAATACCCAGTAAATTCCACCAATTGGATCTGGCAACCAGGATCTCAACTGACAAATCATTCCATAATTTCCTTTCGATACATTTCTGCGATTGGTAATATCCAGAAGTTCACGCATTGCCTTGGTTGGGAAAGGTGTTGTTAATGGACTTTTAATCAACTTGCCATCCTTGCTTGGAACATACCAATCAGGATCAGAGGTTTTATCGTAAATGGTTCCCTCAAAAGTTGAACGTTGAAATTCCATGATATCCTGAACAGAAATCTTTTTCTCCGGTTTAACCGAAAAAGGATACATGGAAATGTCTTCTACATATTGGTGGTAAGCATCTTGCCCTTTAAAAGGATCGCTTAACTTTCTGTTTGGCCATTCTTTATAATTTGGAGCATATTTAGAGTAGAACAACCAAAATCTTCCGCTCGACCATTCACGAAGGGTAGGGCTGTATGCCTCTTGCCAAATAAATGGTTTGCCCGATTTTGGATTGTACCAAGCATGATCGATAGCAACTTGCTTGTAATTCTTTGAAGCCATAAACCATTCAGGTTTGCTTAAATCGATCTCTTTAATGATACTCCAGTTAGGAACAATGGCAATGTGATCATCCGGAACTCTTTGTGCAGCCCAAATTGCTCCTGATTTACCAGAATTTGGTTCCCAATCTTTACCTACAGCCACAATTTCCAAAACCCAAACTTCATTCGGGTCTGCTATGCATAATGCTTCTGATTCAGGTCCACATGATGGCAAGAATCCATATTCCTCCATTAGTGAAGTGATTAGTTTGATGGCTTCGCGTGCAGTTTTACATCTTTGCAATGCAAAAATCTGAGCTTGCTCAACAGTCATGATTTGCTTACCGGATTCTCTATCAACTTGTAATTCTTTCTTCTGACTTAAAGTGCTTTCGGCAATAGCCAACTGAAACTCATTCATGTGAGAGTAAGCAGAATGAAAGTAAGTATGGGTCTGTTGAACTTGTGGGATGTAGCCTAGTATTTCACCATACTCTTCCAACCCGCCGTTGATTTCCTGTAGTCCATAATAAACAGGAGTTTTTGATCCTGCAGGAAACTTACGACCATGAACCACTCTAATTCTGGTATCATTCCCACCATAGGTGTGAGATGTAATTACAGAACCATCAACTGTAGCTTTTTTACCCGCTACAATATCGGTGCAAGCATGACTCTTTGGTAAAGTCAGGCAAGCTAAGATTGTAAGCAAAACTAGTTTTTTCATGATTTTATATTTTTACCTCAACCAATAATTATTGCAAAATTTTAAGGTCATCCCTCTCTTCAAGGAGAGGGACCGAGGGTGAGGTGTTAATTATTCATTATTAATTCTCGATTGGCATTTCCAACCACTCTTCCAGGGTTTTGATAATTTCAGTTTTCATCTCAGCAGGGAAATTACGGATTCGGGTTCCATGAGATCCTTCGGGGTTTACAAACTTTTTACATTTTGTGTTGTCTTTTAGATCAACTGCCGTAGCCGACCATGTATCCCATTCTCCATAAATGAAAAGCATTTTCTCAGCATCAGTTTGTAACCATTTGTTCACTTGAATCATCGATTCAGGATTGAATTTTCTGATCGGTTCATTGGGAAACACATGATCGAAAGTTAAGTCCTTCTCATAGCTAATGTATGGCTTAAATGGAGCTACTTCATAACTGTACATTCCAATTTCAGTAAGTGCCTGGTGGTAGAAAGCCAAACTTGGTTTCAAGCTGATCTCATCGAAGAAATCCATGCCTGAAACACGAATCAAATGCTTAAATAAATCCTGAGCTTTTGCATCAGGAGATGGAATATCTTCACACTTCGTACCTCCCCATTGCCAGAAAGCAAAGGAATATTCTAAGATGGAAAGATCAAGTGCCTTTTCCAATCCCATAGAAAATGAATATCCTTTCTCTTCAGCATGAGTTTTTGCCAAAGGAAGAAGCTCTTTTTTGTTTTTGAAACAAGCCAATTGGAACAGATAGATCTTATCTCTGCATTCCTTGCTGCCAACTGTTGCCAGGTGTTTGTGTATTCTCTTGTCTTCTCGTACTAAATTTTGAGGAGCTACATAAGGAACACTTACATCAACATCATTTGGGTAGAAAAAGCGGTGATAAATGGTTGTTTGTCCACCTTTACTAATACCTGTAGTAATCCATTTGTTCTTGTAAATTTTCTTTAATGCTTGTATTACTATGTGCTGATCTGCTGCGGCTTGTTTGATATTTAAATATTTCCAGTCCAGGCTATCAGGCATTGAATTCTTAAAATATCTATGCTCAATGGTCAATTGATTGGCATTTAAAAGTTTGCTCAATTCACCAGCTTTTTCTGTCCAGATATTATAACCCTGAATCTCAACAACCATTGGTTTTTCAATGGCATGATGTCCTAATAGTACTCTTTGTTTAAATGTTCCTGCTTCAGGATTCTCATGATCTAAAGCTTGAGTGAAATACAATTCATAGTATTCGGCATATGTTGTATCGCCGGTAATTTTTTGAACTGTTACATTCGGAATTTGATTTAGTTTCTCTTCCAGTGTTAAAGGTTGAGTACAAGCAGCAAGTCCAATGCTTAGTACAAAAAGAAGAGAGAAAATTTTAGTTCTTAGTTTGTTCATGATTAGGTTTTGTTTTTATCTGAAAATAAATCCATCCTTTAATGGATCATTTGGATCGAAATAGAATTCATTTTGTCCGGTAATCGAAGCTGTACCACTTACTTCAGGAATGATTGCATCAATTCCTTCATAATCGCAGCTTTCAACCACTTTTACACTCATGCAAGTACCTAAAATACTTTCGATGATAATTTCTTCATCTTTTTTTAGTTCACCTTTGGCATAATGTATGGCAGCTCGTCCGCTAACACCCGATCCTGTTGATGATCGATCCACTTCACCTTCAGCGAAAATGCATACATTTCTGGTATGGTGATTGGGATCTTTGGCTTGGCCAATAAAAATTGTTCCGTACAAGAAACTCAAATCCTCTTCTAGCGGATGCTTGATTTCAAACTGATTCATTACAGCATATTTGATTTTTCTGCCATAATCAATTAATCGGTTATAATCCGTTTCGTCTAATTTTAGTCCTAAGTCTTTGGCTTGTACATAGGCATAAAAAGCTCCACCATAACCAATATCAAACTTTACCTTTCCAATTTCCGGAACATCTACAATTTGATCACTTAAAGGCATAAAAGAAGGAACATTTTGAAAAGAAACTTTTTCAACTTTCCCATTCTTTCTGAATGCTTTACAGGTAATTCTTCCGGGAGGAGCATCAATTTTAATCGTTGGATTTTGCTCTTCGCGAACAATCATGCCTGTATCCAAAACCAATGTTACCAAGGCAATCATTGCGTGACCACACATGGTACTGTAGCCTTCGTTATGTAAAAAGAAAGTTCCAAAATCACCATCCTTGGTAGTAGCTTCAGTAATAATCGCACCATACATATCAGCATGCCCGCGAGGTTCCCACATGGTTCCTGTTCTGATGTAATCAAAATGATCTTTAAAGTATCTTCTCTTTTCCAGAATGGTATTTCCTTTGATTTCAGGAAGCCCACTGGTATATACTCTTAAAGGTTCACCACCCGTATGAAGATCAATGGTTTTGATCTTTAGCCAATCCTTTGGTGGTTGCCAGGTCCAGTTATCTGTAATTTCCATAGCCAATTGATTAGTTGATTTTGAATTCTTTTGGCGCTTGTTTGTGCATCAGGTAATTTACAAAGAAGTCCCAACGCTTGCGAATAAAATATTTGTCATAGTAGCAAGTACCATGATCCTTACCAGGAAGCAGAATTAATTCAAAATCCTTATTCGCTTTGATAAATTCATCGGCCATGCGAATTGAAGCTGCAGGGTTCACATTATTGTCCATATTTCCATGAACCATCAACAGTTTTCCTTCTAGTTTATCAGCCAAAAAGAAGTTGGATTGTTTGTCATAGTGCTTTTCAGCCGGGAATCCCATGTACAATTCAGGCCACCAGGCTTTAGCACTTCTGTGGTCGTGATTTCCTGCTGAAGATACTCCAACTTTGTAAAAATCAGGATGAGTTAATAGTGCATGTGTAGCATCATAACCACCTGCTGAGTGTCCGTAAATACCAACATTATTTACATCCATGTATGGATATTTTTTAGCAAGATCTTTGATTGCTTTGATATGATCTGGTGCACCGATATCACCCAGGTTTTTATAGGAAACATCGTGAAATTTTTTCGATCTAAAAGCAGAACCCAATCCATCAACTGTAACTACAACAAAACCAATTTGTGCCATCGGAACATCCATGTTGATTAATCCGCGACGGAAAGTTTTGGGTGTACGAATGGTTTGTGGTCCAGAATAGGTGCCATCAATAACCGGATAAGATTTTGAAGCATCTAATTTGAATGGTCTAAAAATTACACCATAAATATCGGTTTCATTGTCTCGACCTTTTACTGTATACATTTCCGGAGCTTTCCAACCCATTTTAATAATGTCCTCAATGTCTGTTTTGGCAACACTCATTAAAGTTTTGCCATTTTTGGCACTTCTAATTACAAAGTGATCCGGAAGATCTACACGGGAGTAATTGTCGAATATGTATTTGCCATTAGGGCTTATGTTACAAGTGTGGTAGGCATTTTCAGGTGATAACAACTTCATCCCATTTCCATCAAAATTGATAGAGTAGAGGTAGGTGTAGTAAGGATCTCCTTTTTCATTTCCATTTGCTCTGAAGTAGATTTTCTTCTTTTTATAGTCTACTTTGCAGATTTCCCTTACAACAAATTCACCCTTCGTGATTTGGTTTTTTAACTCACCACTTGCATAATCGTATTGATAAATATGGTGCCAACCATCTTTCTCTGAAGACCAAATTACATCATCCGTATCTTTATTTACTTTATAGATGTGCATGTTTGGATCGACATAGGTATCAGCTGTTTCTGAAACAATTGTTCTGCTTTTACCAGTTTCCACATCTATCTCTATCAATTCTCTTTTTTGATATCCACGATAGTATCTTAAAGTATAGGCTTTTGTGTTCGATTTCCATTGAAAGCCATACTCCAGAAAAGTTGCATTTTCAGGAAGGTTGCAATCAATTGTTTTGCCTGTTTCCGTGTCAAAAATTACATACGATACTCTGGTAAGGTCTTTGTCACCGGCAATAGGCCTTTCATAAGAATAAACTTCAGCTCTAAAGCCATCTTTTGGTTTAGACTTGTACATGAAAAGCTTTTGCGTATGCTTACGATTGTACTTTGTGCATATCAAGTATCTTGAATCAGGAGACCAATAGGCATCAATCTCGTATTCCATTTGTTGATTCTTACTCTCATTTCGAACAAAGTACCAGGAAATTGAGGTTCCATAACTCAATTCTTCATTGCCATCTGTGGTCAACTGCTTTTTCTCATCGCCAGATTTAAGAAATAGATTGTAATCTTTAATAAAGGCTATTTTTTCCTTGTTTGGAGATACCAATTCCTGACTGGTGTATTTCTTTGGTTTATCTCTTTTCGAAACATTGTAGGATACTAAATCAACTGACAGTAAGAAGGTATCCAATCTAAAATTTAGCTCTTTTTGATTTTTAAGTTTGATGTTTTTTAATTTTAAGCCGTAGCTTTTTAATTCTTTACCAGTATATGAGCTAAGGATCTCGCTCATTTTTTGGTGATCGAAAAGCTCTTTTTGTTTCTTGTTCTTAATATCAACAAGAAAGTATTCTGTACCTTTTCGAGTTTTTGTACTGTACCAAAGGGAATCACCCTTTCCAATCCAATTGGGATATATATTGCTATTGTAAATTTTATTTTCGATGTTGTTCCAAAGCCATTTTTCAGCTTCCTGGTAATCTGTAAGCTCTCCTTGGGCAAATAATTTGCATGAGCTAAGGATTAAAACAAATAGGAGTATGTAAGGAGTTCTTTTCATTTTATAAGTCTGCTTGGGTTCCGATATTTTCTTTAATTGCTTTTTTGTACAAATATTCAGCTACAACGACATCAAACAGTGCCATTCCTACTGATTTAAAAAAGCTTGTTCCGCTTTGGTCATATTGCTTGTTAGCAACCAAATTACTAATGGTATTTACCTGGTTTTCCTGTATGAGATTATTTTCCAGAGGCGTTGCGATATCGCCACTTTCTTTGGCTGCAAAAGGTGTATCCACCCATACCTTTGTGATTAGTGAAAACAGAGCATCTGGGAATTCTCTCATGTTTGGTTTGTATGATCCAATCCCAATAAAGCATTTGTCTTTAAGTAAATTGGGATCATTTGGAATTACCGGATTTTCTGAGCTTGTTGCACAAACGATGATATCAGATTCATTGACCAATTCTTCTGAAGAATTCATCGCGTGAATTTCAATTCCAGGTAATTTTTCTTGAAGTTTATTGATGAAGTCTGATCGTTTCTTGTCATCCAAATCAAATACATTGATTTTTTTTATGGGACGCACAGCACAAGCAAATAATGTTTGAGTAAATCCTTGAGTTCCTGTGCCAATAATTCCAACACTTTCGGATGATTCTTTGCTGATGTATTTCATGCCAGTTGCGCCAACAGCACCAGTTCTTATGGCTGTTAAAGCTGCCCCGTTTAATAGCGCCAAAGGTTCACCTGTTTCGGAATCATTTAAAATCATGTTCCCATAAATGGAAGGTTTCCCAATCGCTTGATTTTTGGGATTTACACTAACCAATTTTGTGCCGAAATACTCACTTGTAAAGCATGGCATCAACAATAGGGTGATGTCATCGTAGTGTGCATGCATTCTATCTGGCATATTAAAATTGCC
Organism: Marinifilum sp. D714; assembly: GCF_030851345.1. Taxonomy (GTDB): domain Bacteria; phylum Bacteroidota; class Bacteroidia; order Bacteroidales; family Marinifilaceae; genus Marinifilum. The sequence continues at coordinate 168,286 of NZ_JALPNU010000006.1, read as the reverse complement.
TTCATGAAATACATTAAATGCCTTTTCTATTGCTTCCAGAACCTCACTTCTTGAGTGTAGGCTTTCTATTTGTTTTTGGTTGAGAATTAGCATGGATTCAAAAATGGCGGAGGGGAGTTTCTAAAGTTCTCACCCTCCTGATGGAAACAAAAACTAACTATGATCTTTGAGATTCTACATCTTCAATGGTTTTTGGAATAGGCTTACCTAAAAGACGAGCTCCATCATTGGTAATTAAGAAATCTTCCTCATTTCTTAAGCCTCCAAAATCTTTATATTGTTCTACTTTATCGTAATTGATAAAATCGGTGAATTTCTTTTCAGCTTTCCATCTGTCAATTAATTCCGGAATAAAATAGATTCCCGGTTCGATTGTCAAAACGAATCCAGGTTCTAGTTCTCTTCCCAGTCGTAATGATTTTAAGCCAAACTGAGTACTTTTAGCTTCACCATTATAACCTACATATACTTCTCCAAGGTTTTCCATATCATGAACATCCAAGCCCATCATATGTCCAAGTCCACATTGGAAAAATAGAGCATGAGCACCTTGCTGAACAGCTTCATCCATATCGCCTTTCATGAAACCCATTTGTTTCATTCCTTCAGCAATGGTTTTACAAGCTTTCAAGTGTACATCTTTAAATCGAACACCTGGTCTTAGTTCCGCAATAGCAGCTTCATGTGCATTTAATGCGATTTGATAAATTTCTCTTTGACGTTCTGTGAAAGTTTTGCCCACAGGGAAAGTACTCGACATATCACCTGCGTAATGCATGCCATTTTCAGCACCACAATCAATTAAAACCATATCGCCACTTTTAATTGTGTTCCCATGATAGTGATTGTGAAGTGTCTGTCCATTTATTGTAGCAATGGTTGGAAATGAAAGCTGTCCTCCGGCTTTAATGGCAACCTCTTGTACTGCAGCTGCAATTTCCGATTCTTTCATTCCAGGTTTAGCCATTCTCATGGCAGTAAGGTGCATGTCAGCCGTAATGTTTACTGCTTCTTCAATCTGAATGATTTCTTCTTCAGATTTATAATTTCTTTGATTTACAACTGCTTGAATAAATTCTGCGGATGCTTTCTCTACGGCTTGATTTGGATGAATATTCAACCAGTTAAGCAACTTAACCTGATGTTCAGGTCGATAAGGAGGCAAGTAATGTATTTTTCTTCCTTGCGAGCTTGCTTTAGTTAAATAATCTTGAAGTTCATTACTAGGAGCTGTTTCATAAATACCTACAGCTTCACTTTTTTCTTTGATGGTTGGCTGGGTTCCCATCCAAACAATGTGATCGATGCTTAGTTCATCTCCGAAAATAATTTCTCTGTTTTCATTGATATCGATTATTGCGTTTAAGCCAGCATAATCAGATCCAAAGAAATACAAGAATGTACTGTCCTGACGGTAATGGTATGTGTTATCGGCATAATTCATTCCGCATTCATCATTTCCTAAAAATAGAAGAATGCCTGATTTTACCGTCGATTTTAATAATTCTCTACGTTTTTGATAAGTTTCTTTCGTAAACATAAGGTTGGGTTTATGGTGCTGTATTAAATTCTAAAGGATACAATGATTCCAATAGAAAGCATAAGTTGTTGATAAATAAAAATATCTGAAATGTTCTTGTAGAAGGGGGAGATTAACAAATCCAGCATTCGTACAATCCTTTGTACGAATCATTGTAGTGTGTTATATAGTCATTAAATAAAAACATACAATTGAATTTGTCTTGGGTAAATTTAGAAAAAAAATGCAAATAATTATTTTAAAATTGTAAAAACTATAACTGATTTAAATAATTATTAATCAGTTATAATTCTAGATTTTTGGATGGTAGTTTTTCAGAGGTTATTTTATATGTAGAAGCATGAATTGAGAAGGAACAAATTTGATATTTATTGAATATAGGTTGAACTTGGTTTTATTATTAAAGGACTTCAAGTATAAATGGAACAAGAAATGGAACAAGAATGGTTAATACAATTCCACTGAAAATTGCAATAATGGCCCATTCTTTACCTGTATATTTTGAGATGATTGGAAGTGTTGTATCCATTGCTGTAGCACCACCCGAAGCAATACCGGCAAGCTTGCCAAAATATTTTACAAAAATAGGTACAGCAAGTAAGGTTATTATTTCACGTAAAATGTTAGAAAGTAGAGCGATTACACCTAGTGTTTCTCCACTAATTTGAGTAATGAAAATAGAAGATAAACTATAGTATCCGAAACCAGCACCAACAGCCAAAGCTTCTTTTAATTGAATTTCTGGAGTAAATATTGAAATTGCTCCAACCCCAACCAACGATCCAATGATAACACATAACGGGACAAGTATGATTTTAATATTGGTTTCTTTAATTACTCTCCAGGATGATCGGTCAGCACCAATTCCAATACCAACTAAAAACATCAGTAAGTAAAGAGCAAATAGTGAAAAATCTGATTCCATAATTACTTCTGGAAGAAATCTTGTTAAACCCAAGATCAATCCCAAGGCAAAAAATCCAAGTATGATAAGGCTGTTTTTCATGGTAAAAATTATTCTGTGGTTGGCTTATTTACTTTTAAAAAATAACTTGTAGGTGATGTATGCGAAAACCAAGCTACCCACAATGGCACCAATCGTTAGAATTAGTGCTTGTAATCCAATTGTATGCAAGTTGTTAATGATTTTCTCATTTAATCCTACCCCTATACCTAAAAGGAACAGAAGTAAATAAATTGACCATGTAGTCATTTTGTCGACTCCTTTAATCACTTTCGGAAACTTCCCTACGAAAAAACCCAAGCCGATACCTAAGGTCATTAATACTAAAACTGTAATCATGATAAATAATCTTTTTGTTCTTCGGGGTGAATTTACTTAAATTTTATCGTAATGTTAGATTGGCTAATCAAATGAAGTGCCCTCAACAAACGGAGGGCACTTCTGATTTAATAATTAACTAACTAACCTAATCTACTCTATTTCGTTGTTTGAGTTTACTTCTGATTCAGGAATCGGGAAGAAGTGTGATGCATCAGTTATTCCTGTTCTTCCATGTGCTGCCATGGTTTCATTTAGTTTTCCCCATCGACGTAAGTCGTGGAAACGAGATCCTTCCATAGCAAATTCACAAATTCTTTCATGTTCAATTTGTGCCTTAACAGCCGCTTTATCACTTCCTGTCATAGAAGGTAGCCCACCATGTATAGCTCTCACATTATTAATATGAGGTATTGCTGATGAAGTTTCATCAAGTTCGTTTAATGTTTCGGCATACATTAACAATACATCTGCATATCTCATTAAAGGCATATTGTTACCGTGACTGTAGGCATCCAGATCACTTTTAGTTGATGGCAAGTATTTTCTGAAGCCTGTATAGTCGTATGCAGTGCTACTTGCGTCCCACCATTCTCTGAATGTATAACCGTAAACTCTTGGGTTGCTTGAGTCATTAAAGTATTCATCATCAAAGAATAGAGTGGCGTAAGAGCGGTGATCATAGCGACCATCAGTAGTTACTTTACCTTCCTTTTTGAATTCTTCTAATAAGAAATCACTACCAGCAATTTCGTCCCATCCAAACAAGCCTTTAGGTTTGATCCAACGGTGATGTGGGAACTTGAACCAAGCACCATTATCGGTATTATTGGATAACTGTAACTCGAAAACTGCTTCACTTGAGTTTTGATTAGTACCATTAAACATGCTAATGAAGTTATCTACCAAAGAGAAATTGTTTGAACCTACAACTTCTGCTAAAGCTGATTTAGCAGCTTTGTAATATTCGGTTGCATTTGCACTATCTTCTCCAGCACGGAAAAGGTTTGCTTTTCCAAGGTATGCAAACGCAGCCCATTTGGTTGCTCTACCAACATTTTGTGCATCATAAGAGGCAGGCAGATTTTTTGTAGCTTTTTCAAAATCAGCTATAATAAAGTTCCAACATTCAGATCTTTCACTTAAGGCTTTATCGATATCAGAAAGGCCTTTAGGATAAGCATCTCTTACTATAATCTTTTCCCAAGCTAATAGAAGCTTTAGATGATAGTATCCTCTTAAGAAATGAGCTTCGGCAATTATTTCATTTTTCTTTGTTTGATCGATTTGCTCCTCGGTCATTTCACCAACCTTTTCGATTACCTGGTTGGCAAAGTTGATTCCTTTGTAATGGATATTCCAGTAAGAAGTAGTTTGTGTGTTCGCAGAGTTTACGTTAAAGTTGTAGATTGATAACCAATCTTCATAGTTGTAAGCGTCACCACCTATTCTTACTAAATCTGAAGGGTACATCTCAACAGGAAATTTAATTTCTGCAAAACCCCAGTAACTTGTTGCACATTCTAATTGCGAGTAGGCAGCAGCCAAACCAGCTTCGGCGTCACTTACATTTCTCCAAAAGCTGTCTCCAGTCAATTGATCTGGTGATTTTGTATCCATAAAATCCTCATCACATGAAGACAATCCTAACAGGATACTTGCACTAAGTATATATAATAATTTTTTCATGTTTTTTTTGTTGTTGGTTAGAATGATAATTGAACTCCAGCAAAGAATGATTTGTTGATAGGATAGAAGCTACGGTCGATACCTAAACTCAAAACATCACCACGTCCAACTTCAGGATCAATACCTGAGTAATCAGTCATTGTCCAAATATTTTGTGCATTTATATATACTCTACATTTGGTAAGTCCAATTCTGCTGATCACATCTTTTGGTAAAGTATATCCCAATTCAATGTTCTTCAATCTTAAGAATGAACCATCTTCAAGGTATCTGGTTGATTCTCTTGTATTCATATTCGGGTCACCCAATACAGCTCTAGGAACATTTGTATTACGGTTGTTTTCTGTCCATGCGTTTAAGCTTGAAGCAAGGAAGTTTTGTCCTGCAGACATATTTTCCAAATAGTAGCGGTTGCCATTATACAACTCATTACCCTGAACACCATAGAACATCATAGAGAAATCAAATCCCTTGTATTTAGCGTCGAAATTAATAGAGTAAGTGAAGTCTGGAATGCCAGAGCCAGAATAAACCTTATCTTCTGGGTCGATAACACCATCACCATTCATATCTCTAAAACGAATATCACCAGGTTTTGCATTAGCTTGTAATAAATCGCCTTCTTCGTTTACGTGTGCATTTATTTCATCCATCGATTGGAAGATTCCATCTGTCTGATACAGGTAGAAAGCACCAATTTCAGAACCAACTCTGGTTTGGGTTGGGAAGTGTGAATCACCATATTTCAAGCCTTCACCAAATAATGATTGATCGCTATTGGCTAAGCTAATTACTTCATTCTTGATGGTTGTGAAAGTAGCGTTTACATTAAATGTGAAATCACCTTGGTTTTTGTGATAGCCTAACTCCAATTCAAGACCTTTGTTTTCGATCTCACCAACATTAAGAGTAGGATCATTTAAACCAGCTGAGCCTGGTAATTTTCGAACTACCAACATGTCCTCTGTTGTTGTGTTATAGTAGTTCATTGTACCTGTAACCTTCGAGTTAAAGAGAGCAAAATCTAAACCCAAGTTTTTTGAAATTGTGGTTTCCCATTGCAATTCCTTGTTTTCAAGATCACGAGCAATGCTTCCTGTCCATGGATTCGCACCCGTTCCTTTTACAGCTCCTGTATTTGAATCGGTCCCCGAACTGATTAAAGCTTGGTATGAGTATAGATCAAGTGTTACCTCATTACCTAGTTTACCCCAAGATGCGCGTAATTTCAGGTTATCGATAAAATCGTAGTTCGACATAAAGTCTTCTTCAGTAATTCTCCAACCTAAAGCTACCGATGGGAAAGTACCGAAACGTGAGTCTTCACCAAATTTAGAAGAACCATCTCGACGAGCAGTTACTTGTACTAAATATTTGTTGTTGAATGAGTAGTTGATTCGACCTAAGATTGAAGTACGAGTATATTCATTCTTGCTACCATAAGCATCGTAAGTACCACCTTCACCTCCATTCAGAGTCAAGAAATTTGGATCAAGGAAACCTGCAGGGATATCGTTGGTTACCACATTATCGTCTTCGGCAGAGTATTCTGTTTTTTTACCCGTTACATTAGCTCCAATCCAGTGGTTTGTATCTTTTGATGCGGTATAACCAATTACAGAAGTTACAGAGTGCTTGCCAAAATCTTTATTGAAGTTGATCAAGTGCTCCATGATTTGTGAGCGGTAGTTGTTTCTTGCTTCTCCATAGTAAATCCAATCTTCACCATCTTTAGGGCTACGTTGAAATTTTGGATGGTAAGTCCATTTGGTTTTATTGCTATTTACTAAACCAAGGTTTACTTGGTACGATAAGTATTCTGTAAATTGAAGTCTTCCAGTTACATTCGCTGTAAAATACTGTAGGTCAGTTTCACCTTTTCTGTTTTTATAATTAGCATAAGGATTGGCATTTGCAGGCATATCCCCATAAGTTAGCTGCACATTTCCATCTTCATCAAAAGGAGAGATTAATGGTGTTAGCTTGTAAGTGTCGGAAAGAGAATATCTAAGCTGTGAAGAGCTGTTCAAATCGGTTCCAACAGAATTGTAATTTGTTTCAGCATAGGAAATGTTACCATCTACTTTTAAAATACCTTTTTTCATACCCAATTTGGCACGTAAAGTCTTTTTTAAATATTCAGTACCTATTAGAGAACCTTCTTCATCATTCCAACTTCCTGAAAGACCATAATAACCTAACTCGTTACCTCCATTGATATTGACGTTATAGAATTGTTGCAACCCAGTTTGATTTATTTCATCTTGCCAATCTGTATTAGCTGTGATTGGATCAGTTGCATAAGCAGGAATTGCTTCGCCGGCATTTTCATACATCATCTTGTGTACTTTTACATACCCTTCAGAATCCAATAAGTCTAATTGATCAATTGCCTTAACCGATCCCATATGCATATTAAAATCAACATTTACTTTACCAGCTTTTCCTTTTTTGGTAGTAATTAAAACTACACCATTTGCAGCACGAGAACCATAAATTGCAGCAGCAGCTCCATCCTTCAAAACTTCAATAGAAGCAATGTCATCAGGATTAAGCAATGACATTGAACCTGGTAATCCATCAATAATGTACAATGGATTGTTGTTGCCAATGGTACCAATTCCTCGGATAGTAATGTTTGAACCTGCACCCGGAGCTCCACCATATTTGGTAATGGTTACCCCCGCTACTTTACCTTGTAATGCATTTACCGGATTCGAAGATGGAGTTTTTGCTAAGTCTTCTGCTTTTACAGAAGCAACAGCACCAGTTAAATCAGATTTTTTCTGAGTTCCATAACCTACTACAACTACTTCGTTCAAGCCCTGAACATCTTCTTTAAGAACTATGTTTAGGGTAGTTTCATTGCCAATTGTAATTTCCTGATCAACATAGCCAATGAATGAAAATTTGATAACACCATTTGCAGGAACATCAAGTTGGAAATTACCATCAAAGTCAGTTACTGTACCAATAGTAGTTCCTTTTACAAGAATGTTAACACCAATTAAAGGTAGATTTTGCTCATCAACAACCTTACCCGTAATGTTTTTTTGGCTTTGTTGAATTGCATTGGTTTTCATAGATCCGGCTGCTTGAAGCGACTGAGGACCAATCAAAACAGCTAAGATGCAAAGTTTCATGATCCATGAAACCAAGCCCTTTTGCACGTACGTATTCCGCGCAATAGTTTTTGCGTTTTTTTTCATAAATTTAGATGCGTTAAAAGTTAGTTTTGTTGTTCTTTATTTAAGCGTTCAGAACAACAAACGATTAATATTTGATAACAGGGATTGTTGGTAGCTTTCCCTGTTTTCTTTATTTCTTCGTTTGGCAAAAACTAATTGGTGCATAATTTCAATCCTAATGCATTACATTAGATACTACGACAGTAGTATTGCTCCAATAGTTCTCTGTAAAAATTAATTGGCTTAATTTTGGGTGGTGTTGAAATAGTTGGTAGCTATTTCAAATATTATGAGATATCAACAAATAAGACATTCAAATAATCCGCGATGAGAATGTCTGTATACTAGTCTAACGGTTGTTGTTTGCATGGGAATGAACGTTAACGTGTAAACAATTAAAATTCAACTTCATTTATTCAATCTCCAGGTCTAATTGGAAACCTTTGCAGCAAATATATAAAAAAACACTACCAGTACATACTAGTATGTGAAAAAATAATAAGATTTTTACAGGAGGAGATTGATTATTGTTTTTGAATGTATTGTTTTTATTGATGTTTTAATGGTTGGTAGAGAATTTAAAAAAAAGTAAAAAAAAATAGACCTATAGTAAGTTTGTATTGAAAACGAACATATTTATGCTGTAATTGCATTTTCAAAAAGGGCATAAAAAAAGCTGATTTTACATCAGCTTAAGTATTTTTAATTTCATTTTATAGTGCCATTATCCCTCTAATGCCTTGTGCCCGTGAATATATTTCAACTACATCTTCGGCAGAGTTCATCATTATTTTTACAGTTACACCTATAAATCGAATGTCCCTTGAGGTTTTATAGGAGAATTCAGTTTCTTTTGGAAATAAGTTTCTTACAGCATTTAGTTTCTCTTCGTTGTTTGGGACTATGAATTTAAACATGTACAACGAAGGCCATTTTGTTGAATCCAGCAACTGTTGTTTGATTCGATTATATTTTTCCTGATCCATTTTGCAAAGATAAGTTTAGGAGGCACAAAAATGGAAATATTTTTGGTATTTCGTGTAATCTCATCTGTATTTTAAAGAGAAACATAAAGAAAGAAGTTTTAGTTCCGTTTAAACGAAAAATTAACGTTTCAGTAAGATTTTTGTTTTTTGAATACAAAGATTAATTTTCCTTTAAAGCTTATATTTATAACTTTATAAAGCTCCAGTAAAACAAACCAAATACTAAACCTAAAAGTTGTATGAATCGGAAAATTGTAATTGTCATCCTTGTATTAGCCACATTGGGTATAGCAATGTTTTTGGCAATGTTTCTTAAGGGCATGAAAGAAGATCCTGCCAAAAATCTAGATAATAACAAACTGCCTACGGTAAAAATCCAGAAAGTTGAGTATTCCTACATTGAATCTCCTATCGTTGAGAAAGGAAGGTTGGCTTCTAATATGGAAGTAAATTTAAGTTCTGAAGTAGCAGGAAGAATAGTTGAGGCTGGAGTACCATTGAAAGTTGGCCAGAAATTTAATAAGGGAGATTTGTTGATTAAGATTTACGACAAGGATGCAAAAATGGATCTAAGGGCACAAAAAAGTCGTTTCTTAAATAAGCTGGCTGAAAATCTTCCGGATATCAAGGTTGATTACGCAGATAACTTCGAAAGTTGGATGAATTTTTTCAATTCGATTAATTTGGATGATAATGTTCCTGAATTGCCTAAGGTTAAAACTACACAGGAAAAAGTATTTATGGCAAGCCGAAATATTTTGGGTGATTATTATGCCATTAAAAGTGCCGAAGTGAAGCTTGAAAAGAGAAACATCTATGCACCTTTTAATGGATCTTTTGTAGAGGTGAATACACAGGTAGGTTCGGTAGCAGGAATGGGTTCAAAATTGGCAGGCATTATTGAATCCAATAAGTTGGAACTACAAGTGCCAATTGAATCAGAAGACATTAAATGGCTACAACTCAACGATGAGGTAGAAATTTTGGATTCTAATGGAGAAGTGCTTTGTAAGGGCAAATTGGTTCGTAAATCTGAGTTTGTTGATCAAGGGACTCAATCTGTTTCCGTTTTTGTTAAACTTTATAAGAATAATGATGTAGAATTGTACCAGGGACAATTTTTAACAGCTCGATTCAATGGCAAAAAAATTGCACAAGCCATGGAAATTCCTAGAACTGCGGTTTTCAGTTCTAATAAGGTATATGTATTGGAAAATGAGGTGATGAAATCGAGAAGGATTAATGTTTTAAAAAGAAATGAAAATTCATTGATTTTTAACGGACTGAAAGAAGGTGAATTGCTTGTGGTTGAGCCGCCAGTAAAAGCGACTGAGAATATGAAGGTTCAGGTACAATAGTTTGGTAATTAATCAGATATTACGAGATGGAAAGAATTGTTACAAGATTTGTAAAGTATCCGTTTTACGGAAAGATGATTATTGCCTTATTGCTTATTGCTGGAATTACCTCTTTGGTATTCATGAAAAAATCATTCTTTCCGCAAACCGAATCAAAAACCATAACAGTTTCTATGGTTTATCCTGGAGCTAGTCCAAAGGAAGTAGAGGAAGGGATTACCTCCAGAATTGAAGATGCCATAAGAGGAATTGTGGGAATTAAGGAAATGAACTCGGTTTCGTCAGAAGGTTTTTCGAGGGTAACCATTACCACTACGGGAGAATACGATTTAGATGAAACATTGGCTGATATTAAAAATGCGGTTGATGGAATTCCTAGTTTTCCAACAGGTGCAGAGAAAGCAGTAATTGCAAAACGAAGGTCAACAACTCCGGCAATTAATATGGTTGTTACCGGAGATGTGGAATTGTTAACCCTAAAGAGATATGCCGATGAGATATATGATGATTTACTACGATCTAAAAAAATGTCACAGATTAGCCTTTCGGGTTTTCCGAGGTTAGAATTATCGGTGGAAGTTAAAGAAGAAAACTTAAGAAGATACAATCTTACTTTTAGTGAAATATCGAATGCTATTGCTAGCAATAATATTGATATTTCAGGAGGAACCATAAAAAATGAGGTAGAGGAAATTTTAATAAGAAGTAGAAATCGTTCTGTAGATCCTGATAAGATCGGAGAAATCATTTTAAAGGCAAATCCTGATGGAAGTTATCTTAGGATTAGAGATGTAGCTAGTACCCACTTTCAATTTCAGGATGTTCCAAATTCTACCTATGTAAATCAAAATCCAGCGGTTTACATTGTAGTCAACAAGCTGAATAATGAAGATTTAAAAGAGATTTCTGAATTCTGTAACCAGTATGTGGAAGAATTCAATGCCAGTCATGATGATGCACAAATGATTGTGACTTTTGACTTTGTTGATATGCTAAAATCCAGATTGGATCTCCTGTATAAAAATGGTGGTTACGGACTGGCTTTGGTAGTAATTTCACTTGCATTGTTCTTAAGTTTCCGATTGGCATTATGGGTTGCCTGGGGAATTCCAGCATCTTTTCTAGGAATGTTTATTATTGCCAACCTAATGGGCGTTACCATAAATATGATTTCTCTTTTCGGAATGATATTGATTATTGGTATTCTGGTTGATGATGGCATTGTGATTGGAGAAAATATTTACTCTCATTTTGAAAAAGGCAAGAGTCCGAGGAGAGCTGCCATAGATGGCACATTGGAAGTAATACCAGCAGTATTAACCTCGGTTACAACAACCATGGTGGCATTTTCGCCACTGCTATTGGTAACAGGAAATATGGAATTTCTTTACGAAATGGCATTTGTAGTTTGTGGTTGCTTGTTCTTATCTCTCTTCGAAAGTTTCTTTGTTTTGCCAAGCCATGTTGGGAATGATGTAGTTTTAAATGTGAAGAAGAACAAGAACGTATTTAACCGATTCAGAGCCAAAATTGAAAGAGGAATCCTTTTTATGCGTGACAAGGTTTATGCTGGTGTTTTAAGCTGGGTAGTTGAGTGGCGATGGTTTGTTGTTATTACACCTATTGCTTTAATCTTAATAACCTATGGTTTGTTTAGTGGTGGATTGATTAAGAGTACATTCTTTCCGAATATGCCTTTTGATTCATTCAATATCAATGTAGCCTTTAAGCCAGGAAGCAATAAAGATATTACCACTGCTTACCTTAAAGATTTTGAGAAAGCAGTCTGGGAGGTGAACGATGATATCATGAAAGAATACAATGATACAACCAGCTATATTAAATATACTGGTGTATCAACAGGCTCATCATTTAGTGGACAGGAAAATGGTCCGCATGCAGGAAATATGTGGGTTATGCTACGTGATATGGAAGGAGCTCCCATATCTAGTTTTGAGATAACAAATAGGGTGAAAGCAAAAATTGGAGAAGTGCCAGAGGCTGAAAAATTCACAATTGGTGCATTTAACCGATGGGGAGCACCAGTTTCAGTTAGTTTGTTGGGGAGTGATTTGGACGAGTTGAATCGTGCCAATCAATTTTTTCAGGATGAGCTTCGAAAAATGGCATCTTTATATAATATAAGTGACAATAACCCGCTTGGAAGTAGAGAGGTGAGACTTAGGTTGAAACCAAAAGCCTATTATTTGGGTATGGATATTAGAACCATTACTTCTCAAATACGACAGGGTTTTTTCGGAGGACAAGCCCAACGATTACAGGAAGGAAAAGATGAAATAAAAGTTTGGGTTAGATATCCTAAAAGTGATAGGATATTTATTGGTCAGATGGAGGACATGAGAATTCGAACTCTTAAAGGCGCCTTCCCTTTGTCGGAACTAATTGAGTATGATATACAGCGTGGCCCTGTAAGCATTCAGCGCTATAATGGATCTCGTGAGATTAGGGTCGAGGCAGAGCTTTTGGATCCGAACGAACCTGTACCTCCAATTCTAGAATATGTAGAAGCAAATATTTTCCCTGAATTGGATAATAGATTTCCAGGAGTTAGAACCGAATATCAAGGACAGCAGAAACGTTCGAAGGAAGATGCTGAGGAATTGATGCTTTATTTCTCAATTGCATTCATGATTATCATTTTTATTGTGATGATTCACTTCCGAAGTTTTACTCAAGGTATTATTGTTTTAATGATGGTTCCATTAGGATTTTTAGGATCTGCATGGGGACATGGAGTGGAAGGCTTTCCTGTTTCGATGTTGAGTGTATGGGGGATGGTTGCCTTATCGGGTGTAATTATTAACGATGCTGTGGTATTCCTCTCTAAGTACAACTCCTTAATTCAGGAAGGAATGACTCCTCTTGTAGCGGTGAAAGCGGCAGGAAAAGCAAGGTTTAGAGCTATTGTTTTAACAACCATTACAACATCTGTAGGGCTGTATCCTCTTATTCTTGAAAATTCATTTCAGGCAAAATTTCTGATTCCAATGGCTATTGCATTGGCATATGGAGTACTAATTGGTACGATGTTTATTTTATTGTTTTTTCCTGTTTTAATAATGATTTTGAATGATTTGAAACGATATTCAAAACAAATTTGGGAAGGCTATAAAATTGATCCAAGGGATGTGGAGCCTAAAGTAAAAGAATCAAAAGTAAGTTTAGATTAATCATCGGAGAGAGAATTTCTCTGAACCATTATACAAAGACAAAAATGATAAAAAAGATATCATTAAGCCTATTATTGAGTTGTCTTTTTTTGAGCTTGATAGCCCAGGAAGAGTTGAGCTTGTCAAAAGCCATTCAGGTTGGCTTGGAAAACAACTATGAACTAAAGATCATCCGTAAAGCGGAACAGATTTCTGAATTAAATAATTCGTGGGGAAATGTTGGTAGATATCCGCGAATTCAGTTTAATCTTCAGGGAAGAGGAATAAAAGATTATAATGAAAGCAATGATTTTACTCGCTTGAGTGTAATTCCATCACTAGATCTGAACTGGACACTTTTTGAAGGTTTTGCTGTGCAAATCAGAAAGGATAAATTCGATGATCTGGAACAACTCTCAAAAGGAAATACGCTGATAGCGATTGAAAATAGAATTGAGTTGATTATCCTGTCTTATTATAAAATCTTACTCGAAAAGGAGAGATTGAAAGTAAGTGAGAAAATTATGAACTTGTCTTCCGACAGGTATGAAAGGAGTAAGGTTGGCAAAGAACTGGGAAGTGCAGTTACCTACGATGTTTTACAATCGAAAAATGCCTGGCTCGAAGATCGCTCATCATACTTATTGCAAGAGGTTAATTTTAACAATGCAGTGCGCGATTTGAACTTTTTATTGGGAGTTAAAGAGAGTAAAACCTACAAGTTTTCAGATGAGTTTTTGCCGGTAAGTGACGAATATCAATTGGCCAATTTATTGGATAAAATGCTAAGTAATAACAACAACTTAAAAAATCGTTACATCCAGGAAATGATTTTAAGAAGAGATGTTGAGCTGGCTAAAAGCAATTTTTATCCCAAGTTGAATTTTGGCGCAGGGATTCAAGGAAACAGAGTAAAATTAAAACCTGATGGCATGTCGTCGAGTACAACTGATTCCCATAATTTGTATGCTAACATTAGTTTGAGTTATCTGATTTTTAATGGGAATTCGAATCGTAGAGCATTACAAATTGCAAAAATCCAGGAAGAGATCGGTAAGATTGAAACAGAGGATTTAAAACATACGCTAACGAATGCTTTAGCACAAAGTTATGAATTGTACCAGGTTAGGAGGGAGTTGTATTTATTGGCAGAAGAGAATTTGGAAGCTGCTGAGTTGAATTTGTCTATCTCGAAAGACAAATACGAATCGGGTAGTATTAATTCCTTTAACTACCGTGATGTTCAAATTGGCTATCAGAATGTAGCTTTGTCCCGATTGAATGCAATTTTTAATTTGATTCAATCCAGAACCTCATTGGTTCGACTAACCGGAGGAATCTTAAACGAATAAGAAATCTCATAAAATATAAAAAGGCTATTCAACTGATGTGAATAGCCTTTTGTTTTGCTCTTATTCTCCAAAATTATCAGGCACCAATACTGCAACAATTTCACCTGTTACACAAAGTTTGCCGCCAGCATAAAGTTCTGCAACAATGGTCGCCTTACGATCGGTAATTTCGGCAATTGTACCTTTTATTTCAATCTCCCCATCAATGGGTGTTGGTTTTAAATATTTTACTTGTAACGAAGCAGTAACGCATCTTGGAGCATTGTGTTCACACAAGTCGATGTTTTGTTGTTTGGCAAAGGCCAATGCTGCCGAACCAGTTCCATGACAGTCAATCACAGAAGCCAACATGCCTCCATATACAAATCCCGGAATTGCTGTGTGATATTCCTTCGGTACAAATTTGGTAACGGTATGTTCATCTTCCCAATAAGTCTTTAATTGATGACCATGTTCATTTAATCTTCCGCATCCATAGCATTGTGCAAAATGGTCGGGATAGTAATCTTGTATTCCTTTCATATCGTTGTAATTTCTTCCAGTTATCAGATGGAACTTGCCATTCGTAAATAATCATTCTTGAATGTGTTCCCATAGCTATCAGGGACATAATTATTTGCCATGGAAGTTTCATTTTATGTTTTAAAATTTAATGTTTCTGCAAAAATGATATTTTATACCTGTTTTTACAATTCAATTAAAGGTAATTCATATATTGCTTTTGTTGATACAGATTTATTAAAAATGACCAAAATAATCATAGCTCCCGATAAATTTAAAGGATCTCTTACTGGGCTTCAGTTTTGTAATGCCATTGAAAAAGGAATCAGAAAGCATGTGCCTGATGTTGAAATTGAGAAGCTGCCTTTGGCAGACGGAGGTGATGGAACCGTTGAGGTACTGCAATACTACTTGGATGGAGAAATGATTTCATTGAATGTTAACGATCCTTTAGGACGAGAAGTCAATGCCGCATACTTGTATTCCAAAGTCAAGAAGACTGCTTTTATCGAAATGGCGGAAGCTTCTGGGATTCGTTTACTTCGAGATGAAGAAGCAAATCCTTTAAAAACCAGCACGTACGGAACAGGTGAACTCATTAAGGATGCTCTGGGTAAAGGGGTAGAGCACATTATTTTAGGAATAGGAGGAAGCGCTACCAACGATGCTGGTATGGGGATGGCTCGAGCTTTGGGGTATCGCTTCTATAATAAGGATAAGAAGGAGTTGTCAGGAGTAGGGAAAGATTTGCAAGAGATTGAAACCATTGAAATTTCTGGCGTTCATCCTCAAATCAAAAATGTAAAAATCGAAGTAGCCTGTGATGTTGATAATCCTTTATATGGACCCAATGGTGCTGCTTATGTATATTCACCTCAAAAAGGAGCTACTCCCAAAATGGTAAGGCAACTCGATAATGGTCTCATTGTTTTTAATGAGGTGGTGAAATCTCAGTTTCATCTTGATTTGCAAAATATAAAAGGAGCAGGTGCCGCAGGAGGACTTGGTGCAGGATGCATACTATTTCTTGGGGCAAACTTGAATTCAGGAATTGAACTCATCAAAAATGAAGCAGATTTTGATCAAAAAATTAAAGGTGCCGATTGGATCATTACAGGAGAGGGAAAACTGGATTCTCAAACCTTCTCAGGCAAAGTAATTAGAGGTGTGTTGGATTCATTGGAAGATCAGAAACTGGCGCTCTTCTGTGGTTTGGTAGACCTGTCAGAAACAGAAAGGGAGAAGCTGAAAGTAGATTACATCTCCGAAACTTCGGTTTACGCCAAAGATCTGCAGGACTCTATGCAAAATGCGGGGAAATACTTGGAGATGGCGGCTGAGGAGTTTGCTCAAAAGCATCTGTTAAAATAGGCTGATGAGGCTAATTTTTTGTTTATGGCAATTTTTTATTCATTAAATATTTAGGTCTTAACAAAACGCTTTAAAATTTGCTAGTGTTTAGAATGGATATAAATAACATCATAAAAAACCCGTTCAAAAAAGATTTTACCATTAATAATTAACATTTATTATTACAAGTGGAAGAACATATTGGTTTAAATATTAAGATCTTGAAATGGCGAGAATTGTGTGTAATTATATTATTACCACTTGAATCTGTATCTGGTGAGATTATTTTTTATGGATATATAGATTGTTAACCTTATCTGTTGAATGATAACATTTTTAATAATTGTATAAAATTGCAAATATTTTTTATGTTTGTGTGTCATTTTCCCCAATTTACTTAATGTGATGAATGATTTGTGTGATCGTGATTTGGTTGAAGGGTTAATAAAAGGAGACATGAATTCCTTTCGCATACTCTTTGATGAAAAGTATACTTTGTTCCATTCTTTTATTAAAGGAATGGTTAAAAATGCTTGGCTAGCCGAGGATATTACGCAAAATATATTCATGAAAGTTTGGGTCAATAGGAGCAAACTGAATCCTGATCAATCCATTCACAATTACTTGTATGTTTTAGCAAAAAATGAAATTCGTGACCACTTTAGGCTAAAATGCAATGAGCATCATCAGGAGGTGCAAGAAAATCATAGGGTATTTGTTGAAGATTTTGAAGAGTCATTAGATGTTCAAGCAATGACCGAGTGTGTAGCAAGAATCGTTGCAAAAATGCCTGAACAGAGAAGAAAAGTTTACCAGATGAGTCGCGACAGAATGTTGTCGAATAAAGAAATTGCAGAGCAGTTACAATTGTCTGTTCGAACAGTTGAGCGTCATGTGTTTTTGGCATTACAAGACATTCGTAAACACCTACCTATTTATTATCTTTTCCTGTTTTTGAGTTTTGATGGAATTTTACTTGGGATGTAATGTTTCAATAAATGAGCTTTTTAGGTGCAGTTTTTTGTTGTGTGTTATCACTCATTAAAAAAAAGTAAAAAAAATCTTATTTCCATTGCGTAGTATACTCTCTTGTTTCGTTCTATTAATGTCGACCAATTAAAAAATGCATTTTTAGAATAATATGACGAAGGAGGAATTACAAAATTATTTTTACAATCAATGTACCAGTCAACAAGCACTTGAAGTTCAACAATGGCTTTCTACTATCGAAGCTGAAAGTCAGGATGAAGCTTTGCTCAAGGAGATTTTGAATGAGATAAATGTTGATAAGGATGATCGTCTGGTGAATCAAGCATTTGAGAAATTCAAGAAGTCCATTCATTTAGATGACAAGAATAAAGTTGAAAAAACTCCGATTGTT
This sequence comes from Marinifilum sp. D714, assembly GCF_030851345.1. GTDB lineage: Bacteria > Bacteroidota > Bacteroidia > Bacteroidales > Marinifilaceae > Marinifilum. Next base: position 150,489 of record NZ_JALPNU010000006.1, on the reverse strand, counting down.
AGAAGAATTGGAGAGTGGTATCGTATTGCAGCAGCAGTTTTATTGATTCCTATTTTATTGACGAGTCTTTATTTTTATAAAGAAACTACAAACCCTAAAGAATGGGTTGAAGAGTATGTACCATACGGACAAAGTAAAATGGTTTGTTTGCCAGATAGTTCTAAGCTATGGTTGAATGCAGGTACCAAATTAATTTATCCAAAGAAGTTTAATAATTCTCTTCGTCAGGTTTATGTAGCAGGTGAAGCATACGCTCAGGTTACAAATGATAAGTCTCGTCCATTTGTTTTGTCGGCAGGAGAAGTGACAGTTGAAGTTTTGGGTACAAAATTCAATGTCAAATCCTATAGCGAAGATTCATATATCGCAGTTTCTTTAATGGAAGGTTCTGTTAGAATGAATGCCTTTTATAAAGGGGAAAGCAAGACGAAGTTATTAAAACCGGGTGAGATTGTTAGATATTCGAAGAGTACAGGAGAATTACAGAAAAGTGATTTTGTAATTGCAACACGCAAACAATGGTTTAATAGTAAGGGATTCTACTTTATGGATGAATCATTAAGTGAAATTTCTGTTGCTCTTGAAAGGTATTTTGATGTGAGGATTAATATTGAGAATGAATCTCTTAAAAAAGAGCGCTTTTATTCAATGTTTGTAAATAATGAAAGTCTGGATGAAATCTTATCGGCTTTAAATGCAAGTGGAAAGATGATTATTGAACGAAAAAATAATATGATATATATAAAATGAAATATAAAGTATAACCCAAAATCTAAAAATTGCCAATGAAGAAATACTAATCACAAAAAAGGCAGAGAATCTCGTACATTCTCTACCTACATTTTTCAGTTAAATTCTAATAAAAAAACTAAAAAACATTACAAGAATATGAATTTAATTTCAGTAAACCTCAATCTGGCGCAGTTAAGATTGAAAAAATCAATAATAATGTTGATTGTAGCGCTATTTGGAGGAATTACACCAATATTTTCTCAGAAAATATCGGTTGATTTCAAGAACTTAACATTGAAACAAGCGGTTGAAGTTCTACAATCTAAACACAACTATTCTTTTTCTATGAATACCAGTGATATAGATATGAATAAACGTGTTGACTACAAAGCAAAGAACGTTGAACTTAAGGAGGTTCTTAATAAAATATTTGAAGGACAGGGCTTTGAGTGCTTTGTGAAGGATAATATCATTACCGTAACCAAGAAAGATCTAGGTAAGAATGCTATCTCAGCAAAAAAAGAAGTAAAAATAAAAGGGAAAGTTATTGATGATACTGGAGAATCCATTATTGGTGCATCTGTAAGTATTAAAGGAACCACTAACGGAACGATTACAAATTTTGATGGGGAGTTTGAATTGACAGCATTCACATCCGAAGTTTTGGCCATTTCATTTATTGGATATGAAAATCAGGAATATGTTATAACAAAAGAGGAATATTTTAATATTGTTTTGGTTCCATCGGTTGTAGGCTTGAATGAAGTTGTTGTTACGGCCCTGGGTATTAAGCGTGCCGAAAAGGCATTGAGTTATAATGTACAGCAGGTTTCAAGCGAAGACATCTTATCAAATAAGGATGCCAATTTTGTAAATTCTCTTTCAGGAAAAGTAGCTGGTGTTAATATTAATAGCAGTTCATCAGGAGTTGGAGGAGCTAGTAAAGTTGTTATGCGTGGTACGAAAACGATTGCTCAATCAAGTAATGCATTGTATGTGATCGATGGGGTGCCAATGTTTAATTTTGGTGGTGCTGGCGAAACCGAATTTGGTTCTAATGGTTCTACAGAAGCAATAGCTGACATTAACCCGGAAGATATTGAAAATGTGTCTGTTTTAACTGGGGCTGCCGCTGCTGCCCTTTATGGTAGCCATGCATCTAATGGCGCAATTGTTATTACAACCAAAAAGGGGAAAGCAGGATCAACTTCACTGACCCTAACAAGTAATGTTGAAATGATGCAATCCTTTGCATTACCAAAATTTCAAAACACTTATGGCACTGGGGATTTGAGTTCTGATGTTCAGGTATCGGATATTAGTTGGGGACACAAATTGAATGATGCAAATAGAATGGGATACTCACCAAAGAGTGATTTCTTCGAAACCGGAATGGTGTTCACAAATTCTATGTCATTTTCAACAGGAACAGACAAAAACCAAACCTATTTATCTGCAAGTACTGTTAATTCAGGAGGTATTGTTCCAAACAATAGCTATGATCGTTACAACTTTACATTCAGAAATACAACAAGTTGTTTGGATGACAAAATGAAAATTGATTTTGGAGGTTCCTACATCAAACAGGAAGATCAAAATATGGTGAACCAAGGGATTTATGCGAATCCATTGGTAACGGCTTATCTATTTCCGAGAGGTGACGATTGGGAAGATATCAAAATGTATGAAAGATATGATTCTTCTCGTAAAATATATACACAATATTGGCCACAAGGAATTGATGAATTTGCAGGACAAAATCCGTATTGGATTGCACATCGAAATATAAGAAAGAACAAGAAGGATCGCTACATGTTGAATGCAGGATTTAGTTTCGATGCAACAAATTGGTTGAACTTTGCTGGTCGTGTGAGAATTGATAATTCAACTAACGATTTCACGGAAAAACTATATGCCACATCTAACAGAACTCTTACCGAAGGATCTAATAATGGTTTGTATGGTATTGCAAGAAGTGAAGCAAAACAAACATATGCCGATTTCCTTGTAAACATCAACAAGTCGTTTGGTGAGGATTTTTCAATTCAGGCTAATATTGGTGTTTCATACTCCGATATGAAAGAAGATGTGTTGTCAAATCGAGGACCGATTCGTGCTGATGGTATTCCAAACTTATTTAATGTATTTCAATTAGACGATGTGACTACCAAGCGTGAGCAGTCGGGATGGCACGATCAAACTAAATCTGTTTTTGCAAGTGCAGAATTGGGATATAAAGGAGCTTACTATTTAACTCTTACTGGTCGTAACGATTGGGCTTCTCAGTTGGCAGGACCTCATTCAAATGAGAGTTCTTTTATGTATCCATCCATAGGTACCTCATTTGTACTTTCTGAAATATTTGATTTGCCAAGGCAAATTCAATATGCAAAAGTGAGAGCATCCTATGCATCTGTAGGTCTTCCTTTTGCACGTTTTTTGGCAAATCCTACTTATGCCTGGGATAATGCAAATAAGGTGTGGCAAACAAAAACACACTATCCACTTTACGATTTAAAGCCAGAAAGAACCCAATCATGGGAGTTGGGTTTGACAACAAAATTGTTGAAACATTTCGATTTGGATTTAAGCTTGTATAGTACCAAAACATTTAATCAAACCTTCGATCCTCAAATATCAGTTTCTTCTGGTTATTCTACTTTGTATGTTCAAACTGGTAGTGTTAAAAACAAAGGGATTGAGTTGGCATTAGGATATCAAAATACTTGGAATGACTTTTCATGGAGTTCTAATTTTACACTAAGTTCGAACGAAAATGAGATTTCAGAATTGGTAGACAATTACGTTCATCCTGAAACGAATGCAGTTATTACTAAAGATCGATTGGATATTGGTGGTTTATCAAACGCAAGGTTTATATTGAAAAAAGGAGGAAGCCTTGGAGACTTGTATTCCATTGCGGATCTAAAGCGCGATAGCGATGGGAAAATTTTCGTAGATCAGAATGGAAATGTTGCTGCAGAATACAATGTAGAGGATATAAAATTAGGCTCGGTATTTCCTGATGCAAATATGGCATGGAGAAACGATTTTAAATACAAAAACTTCAGACTTGGATTTATGCTTTCGGCTCGCTTGGGAGGTATTGTTTACTCTGCTACTCAGGCTACTTTAGATCGTTATGGTGTATCAGAAGCTTCAGCTAAAGCCCGTGATAATGGTGGAGTAGTTGTGAATGGTGGTGATGTGATAGATGCTAAGAATTGGTACACCACTATTGGGGCAAAATCCGGAATTCCACAGTTTTATACTTATAGTGCTACAAATGTAAGATTGCAAGAAGCAAGTATTGGCTATACCATTACTAGAGACAAGTTGAATAATTTCGCTGATGTGACATTCACACTGGTTGGAAGAAACTTATTCATGTTCTACAACAAGGCTCCATTCGATCCTGAATCAGTTGCTTCAACCGGGAACTACTATCAGGGAATAGATTATTTTATGATGCCGAGCCAGCGCAGTTATGGTTTCAATGTAAGAGTTAAATTCTAAGCAATTCAATATTGATAATTATGAAAAAATCATTTATAAATTTGTTGTTTTCTGCTTCGATTTTATTGATTACTTCTTGTACTTCAGATTTCGAGGAATACAACACCAATCCATATGATGCCAACGATGAGCAAATGCAATACGATGCATATAGCTTGAGGGCAGCTATGGTGGCTATGCAGGGCTATGTTATTCCTGCTGATGTTAATTTAAATCAGTTCACAGAGTGTTTGCTTGGAGGATCTTTTGGCGGATATTTGGCAGATTCAAACTCTGGGTTTGTAGGTAAAAATTATGCAACTTATAATCCGGAACAACACTGGATTCAAGTACCATTTAATGATATTATTCCTAAAATTTATGCCAATCAAATTCAGTTAAAGAATGTTACCACAGATCCGGTACCTTTGGCTGTGGCCGATATTATTAAAGTAGCAGCGATTCATCGTGTTACTGATATCTACGGTCACATTCCTTATTCTAAAATTGGGGAAGACGGTAAATTAGAAGCTCCGTACGATTTACAAAAGGATGTGTATAATAAAATGTTCGAAGAATTAGACCATGCGATTGAGGTTTTAACACCAAATCAAACTTCCGATTTTAGTCCTTACGCAGATAAAGTATATGGAGGTGAAGTTTTAAAGTGGATCAAATTTGCCAACTCGTTGAAGTTACGTTTGGCGATGAGAATTGTTTATGCTGATCCTGCCTTAGCTCAATCCAAGGCTGAAGAAGCAGTTAATCATGAAATAGGAACCATGTTAAGCAATGAAGATAATGCGTACAATATGGTTTCTAAGTCACCATTCAGAGTAGTGATGTATGAATACAATGGAGGTGATTCACGTGTATCTGCAGATATTACTTCTTATATGAATGGCTATGCTGATCCACGAAGAGAAAAGTATTTTACCATGAGTACTTTCGAGAATACCGACAATGCTGCATTCGAAAATGGATATTATGGCTTACGATCAGGTGCCAATATTGCGTCATCAGCAACAGCTCACAAGTACAGTAATATGAATATTCCTGAATCATATAATAAGTTACTTTGGATGAATGCTGCCGAAAGTGCATTTCTGAAAGCTGAAGGTGCTTTGCGCGGATGGAATATGGGGGGCTCTGCCAATGATTTTTATAATCAAGGTATTGAGTTGTCCTTCAATCAATGGGGTGTTTCTGGTGCAGCTACTTATGCTGAGAATGCAACCAGTATTCCTGAGAATTATAAAGACCCTCTTGGAGCTAACGATAACTCAGGAGTTCCAGCATCAATTACAATTAAATGGGATGATGCGGATGAATTCGAGGTAAGTTTGGAACGCATTATCACTCAGAAATGGATTGCCAATTTTCCTTTGGGACACGAAGCTTGGTCTGAATTCCGTCGTACGGGATATCCACGCTTGATGGAGGTTCCATACAACCAGAGTAATGGAGTTGTTAATGGAGCTGAAATGGCTCGTCGTCTTCCATATCCTTTGCGCGAGTACAAGGAAAATAGTGATAATTTGCAGCAAGCCATTAACAACTTGGGCGGACCTGATAATATGGCTACTAAAGTATGGTGGGATTGTAAGAATAAAAACTAGCACAACATGAAGAATATATCAAAATATAAATTTGTACTGTATGGAATGGGTCTAATTGTTTCTTCTCTGTTTAGCTCATGTGATGACTGGGTAGAGACTGAATCATTGGATATTAACCAAGCTGGTATCGAAGGTGAAAATCCTGCACTTTATGCTGATTATCTTGAAAATTTAAGAGCATATAAGAATTCTGATCATAAAAGCATATTTGTAAGTTTCGATAACCAGATAAAGCAGCCTTATAATCGTGCTCAACATATCAATGTGATTCCTGACAGTACTGATATTGTTTCATTAATTTATCCAAATAATTTGGTTGAAAGAGAAATTCAAGAAATCAATGAAACAAGAGAGAATAAAGGAACCAAGTTTGTATTTACTGTTAGTTTCGATGCCATTAAATTAAATTATACTCAGTTGAAGAGTGAGGAAGATAAAGCCAGAGAAGATGGTGTGGAAATCGTATCTCCACTACCAACTTTTATTAATTATATGGTTGACAGTTTGCACAACTCTTTCTCTTTAGTGAAGAAATACAATTACGATGGTGTATGTTTCGCCTATGAAGGAAAAAGTATCCTTCACATGACAGAGCAAGAAAAAGCAGAATACATGAGCTATCATAATGCATTCATTGGAATTTTGAAAGATTGGAGTACCAGAAATGCTGATAAAATGGTCTTGTTTCAGGGGAAACCACAGAATCTTTTAGATAAGAGTTTTCTTGCTGACTGTAAGTATATCATTATACCATGTTCTGATGCAGGAAATAGTTCAAAATTGAGTTACAACATCTATTCAGCGGCTGTTGAAGGAGTACCAACAGACAGATTTATTGTTGCCGTTGAAACCATTTCTCTTGACCCGGCAGATAAGAAGACTGGTTATTGGGCCGATGGAGAGACGCATTCGATTGAAGGAGCATCTGTTTGGGTTGCTGCGGAACACGAAGGCTTTACAGTTGCAGGTATGGGGATTTATAATGTGAGTAATGATTTCTTTAGTTCAGAGCGTGTATATCATTATACAAGAATGGCGATTGATAACATTAATCCATCACTTAAAAACTAAATAGATATGAAACACTATATATTATATACCGTTTTATTCTTCATGACCTTTACATTTGGTTGTGACAATTCCGATGATGATTTCGACAATAAAGCATACGTTAGTAGTTCATCAAAAATAAGCGAGTTGTTGGTAAAAGCAGGAGTTAATGATGTTGAGAAGAGCATTCAGGCTGCTATTGCCAAACCTAACAATCAGGATATTCTTGTGAAATATCGAGTTGATCAGGCTTTAGTGGAAACCTATAATATGGCATATTATGATAATGCTGTAATGCTTCCTGCTGAAAATTATTCATTCCCTGAAAGTACGGTGACCATTACTGCAGGTAATGTTCTTTCAAAAGAGTTAAAAGTGTTGTTTAAAGATTTGAGTCAACTTGATCGTGAAATTGTATATGTTTTGCCAATTACCATGGATAGCGAAGAGATCGATGTGTTGAAAAGTGACAAAACAATGTATTATGTGATCAAAGGTGCTGCTCTTATTAATGTTGTTGCTGATATTGAGGAGAACTATTTAACTGTAAACTGGACCAAACCTGATGTTTGTAATAATTTGTCACAACTTACAATGGAAGCTCTGGTTAGAGTGCGAAATTTTGATAGAATGATTAGCACTGTGATGGGAATTGAGGGGCAATTCTTGATTCGTTTAGGAGATGCAGGCTTCCCAAGCAATCAGATACAGATTGCTACGAATAGCGGAAATTTCCCTGATGGAGATTCCAACAAAGGACTACCAACTAACGAATGGGTACATATTGCATTAACCTACGATTCATCAACCGGAGCAATGGCTGTTTATGTGAATGGTAGCAAACAGTCTGAAACCATAAAATCATTGGGAAATATAAATCTGGGACAAGGTGGAACAAGTGGATTTTGTATTGGTCGATCTTATGCTGATGAGCGTTACCTTGCTGGTGATATTTCAGAGTGTCGTATCTGGAATGTAGTACGTACAGCCGAAGAAATTGCTTCCAATCCATATTATGTAGATCCAGCTTCTGAAGCTTTGGTTGCCTACTGGAAATTTGATGATGAATCGGCACTATCAGTCGAAGATCATACAGGGAATGGAAATAATGCAGTAGCGAATTCTACTTTAAGATGGACTCCGGTTACATTGCCTGTACCTGGTGAGTAATTGAGGTGTAATTAAAAACTGAAAAATGATGAAATACAACATATCATTCAAAAGAAATGTAATGCTTGCTGCTGTGTTGGCAGTAATGGGCATGTTTACCGCCTGTGATAATAGCATTGATGTGACAAGTGTTGACGAAAACCAATACACTATAAGCTCTGATGCAATAGGCTACCTTGTTGACAATGCCGGAAGACGAGGAACTTCATTGGTAGAATTTCGCAATCAAGGCCAGGCAGAAATCTATTTGGCATCCTCAAAAAATACCGAAACGGATGTTGTGGCCAATTTGAAATTTGATGCAGAAGTACTTGATGCTTACAATTACGAAAATAACTCAGACTATGAGTTGTTTCCAGTGGATTTGGTAAGCTTTGAAAGTGATATTGAATTGAGCAAGGGAAGTAACAAGTCTGGAAAAACATTGGTTCAATTTGCAACATCAGATGCCTTAAGTGCCGAGAAAACCTATGTAATTCCAGTTCGTGCAGTGGTAAAATCCGGTAATATTAAATTATCAGAAAAAGAATCGGTTTATCTGATTTTTGTAAAGGATTTAAGCACGATTCCTACTGTTGATAAAGCTAGTGGTATCAAAATCATTAGTTGTATGGAAGTGAACGATACCAATCCATTAAACAACCTGTGTTTTACGCTTAAAGAGAGTGGCAAACCTTTAGTTGATATCGTTATTCTTTTCTCGGCGAACATTAATTACAATAATGAAACGGGTAAGGTATATGTATACAACAACCCAAATGTTCAGCACATTTTAGATAACAGAGAGAAGTATTTAAAACCATTGCAGGACAGAGGTATGAAGATTGTATTGGGTATTTTAGGAAATCATGACCGTGCCGGAGTTTCCAATTTGGCAGATGAAACGGCTAAAGTATTTGCTCAGGAGTTAAAGGTGGTTTGCGACTCTTACCACCTAGATGGAATCTTTATTGATGACGAGTATTCGACATATCAAAATCCTGTTCCTCCAGGATTTGTTGCACCTTCATCGGCTGCAGCATCACGTTTGTGCTATGAAGCCAAACAAGCTATGCCTGATAGATTAGTATGTGCTTATGCTTATGGTTCTACAAGTTCTTTACCTGAGATTGACGGACACCAGTCAGGTGAGTTTGTTGATTATGGTATTCATGATTATGGCAGAAGTTCAGATTTGAGTTCGAACTATCCGGGAATGCCAAAATCGAGAATGGCTCTATATTCACAGGAATTTAGCCGTGGTTACTGGGCCTCAGATTCAGATCTGGAGAGGATGAGAAATGATGGTTATGGTTCACACATGATTTTTGCAATGGATCCTTATCGAAATAATTTCGATCGTCAGAAACAAGCAATGGAAAGTATCGCCAACAAATTGTTCGATGATGAATTGGTTTATGATGAGAAGCCATATAAAAAAGACTGGTAGACTTAAATAAGGAATTTATTTGACCCTTTTTTTAAGCAAATTGATATTGTTTAAGTTTTCTCCCAGCGAAGAACGGTTGGGGGAAGCTTTTAAAATTTAATGATGAATCTATAGAACAAGCCGAATGGCAATTTCAATACATTGGAATGAAAGGTTTTATAGAGTGAAATTGAAAATCTTAAATTAAAACAAATGAAATTACAAAATAAACTGTTGTTATTGCTAATTATGGTGTTGCCTTTAGGCTTTACTGCTTGCGATGATGACGATGATGATGTTGATGTGCAGCCAACAGAAGAAGTTACGGAATTGATTCTTGAGAAATCATCTATAGATGTGGAAGTTGATGATACGGGTACAGTGAAAATTACACAGGGTGGAGGAGAATACCATGTGTTTTCTTCTAATCCTGATATTGTTGCAGTAGAACTAGAAGGCAATGTGGTAAAATTGAGTGCTTTATCAAGAGGGAGAACATCTGTTATTATCTCTGATAAAAACAGCCAATACAAAGAGTTGGGCGTAGTGGCTTTTTACGATGTACTTGAGATTGAAACAACAGAAATTAATGTTAAAATGCCATTAGGACATCCCAAAACCATGAGAATTCCAATTACAAAAGGTAATGGGGGCTATGAGGTGAGTGTTGAAAGTGAAATTGTTTCGGCAACAATTGAAAATGATAGCGAAATTGTACTTGTAGCTACAAAAGAAGGAGAGGCAACAATTACATTGACAGATTCATATGGTTTAACATTGGACATTCCGGTAAGCATTCGTACCACTACAATTCCTTACGATGAAAAAGAACTGAAAGAGATTATGGCGAATGAAGAGAGTCGATACATCTTTAACACCAATGATATGCACGAGTATTACTTAAGTGAAGAAAGCTCGTATGTTGATGGAACGACCATGATTGGATTGAATAGTAGTTATGGCTATTACTATAAGTTGTTTTTCACTGGTGACAAGTCGGTTGGGGTTAAACCTGATGGAGTGTTAGACATTGATCTTTACTTTGCAGGCATTACCTTAAAAGAGTCTGTTACTGTTGAAATCATCAAAAATGATGGCAATAAGGTCTGGGCTGTGTACTCCTACATAAAAAATGAGAAGTTGAACTTCGGTCATTTGTGTCAGAATATTAACCTTTAAATTACACATATAACACATTGTCTCGTTATATAAGTATACTCTGAAATTCAAGGGCAATTGTGCTTGATCCGATTGCCCTTGATATCTGTTTTTGCATAAAAAAATAAACAATCTGGTATTGGGTTTTATGAACCTGATATAGAATTGTGTTGCCTTAACTGTAGCATGTCTAATGAGTTGAAATATAAGTTATTCTGTAGTATAGGTTCATTTCAAAAGAAGAGATTTAATTTTCAATTGATATGAATCTGTAAAGAAAAAGTACAAAAGCTTGTTTTAGTAAGTGGCAATATGATTATTAAAAAGAGACTTAAGATATGACTCAGGTTCAGCTTAGAATCGTGAGCAAAGAAACTAAAATTAGATAATAGCATGTCTAAATTTTAGTATTAATTATACAATGAAAAGGGGTAGAGTGAACGAGTAGTATCTATATCAACTACTCGTACTCTGCTCTTTTAAACCCTTCAGCATAAAATATTAAAGCTCTAATTCTAATATGAGATGTATTCTATTTATAGGGTTTATGCTATTAACAACTGTGCTATTGGCTGTTAAACCTAAAAAGCATAAGGAAAAACTTAAAAATAGTATTCAATTTTTAAGTCCACTTCCATACAATACTGTACTTCAAAGCAATACTCTAACTTTTGAAATATTGCTTACCGCAGATAGAAAATTGAGATTTTATCAAATGCATTTGGAAAAGGGAGGACTTTCGAAATTAAACTGTTAGGAATATTTCAGTTCTTCTATTAATGAATCGTTTACCAATGAAGAAATAATTTGTTGTAAGCAAGAAGAGTTTTTAAGCTTTAAATTAAAAGTGAATAACAAGGCCATACCCGGAAATTACAAATTTCATATCTATGTGACAGATGCCACTGGAAATACATTGCATGCTCGCCACCATTTCTATGTTGAAAGAAAATAGTGTGGAAGCGATAAATTAATTTGCCAGTTTATGGTGTGCGACTGTAGCTGTTTTTTAAATTATTGGCATATTATAGTGCTAATTATGGATTGCTTATAGTTACTGCTATAAGAAGTGTATAGTTGTAACTATTGGAGGTAATGCCTTATAGTTATATGGAACTAATAATAAAAAAGGCTGCATCCGTTTGCTACCTTTGTTATTCAATAAAAATGTTTGTTTTTATAAGAGTCATATTGTATGTTGGGTAATATGAAAGTTTGATTCTACTGGTGTTTGATATTCATTTATTTGCTTTCAAGGCAATATTTCCGTTTGCAGTATGCAAAAAAATAAAACCTTACAATAAGTAGTATTCAATAATTGTGCAGGATTGCTTACTTTTGTAACCGAATCAGAGTTTCTAACATTAGATTTATATGGATTACAAGAATATTATTATTAAAATCAGAAGAATTGTTCGATCGATTAATCTCGAGTCTAAAAAGATTCAGAAGGATCATGGAGTAAGCATCCCACAGATTTTATGTCTGGAGTATTTAAAGAGTTCACCAACCTATCAGGCTACTCAAAAATCTATCCGTGCACATCTAAACCTAAACTCAAGTACAGTAACAGGAATTATCGGCCGATTGGAGAAAAAGGGGTTTCTTGCTCGCTTGCCAAAAGCCGGAGACCGAAGAACTACCGTGATTGCCTTAACATCTTTGGGAGATCAGTTACTTAAGAATACTCCAGATTTACTACAGCAGCGACTGGCTGTGAAATTGAAGAAGATTCCCGATACGGATTTGGAAAGAATTGAAGAGACACTGGAGATTCTTGTAAACATGCTTGAGATTGAAGAATTAGAAGCTTCGCCGTTACTTACTGCAGAGGATATCATTAAAGAGGAATTGAACTCGGAAGAAGAAAATCTGGATATATAGAATAAAATAATGATATGAATAAGCCATCATGAATGTGATGGCTTTTTTTGTGCCTTAATTTTAACGCAACTAATATTGATTTCTTCAAATGTCTTGCTGAATCTTAAAATAACAATCCATTTTACTCAGTTCCAATGATTCTTTTATATCTATATCATTTAACCAGGAGCATGTAAACCTAAGGGATGGCTATTGAAACTAGTGATTAATCGGTATCGATCACCTATTTAAATTGGGAGAGGAAAACGGTTTTACACGAATTAATAGGTGGGGATGAAAGTGGGTAATTTAAATTGAACAAATGGAGATGGTTTGTAACTGGCATAAAAACAGCACTTAATATTTAGTTTGTGGATTCTATATGGTGTGTTATACGACAATTGTGTTGTGTAGAAATAAAATTTCTTATAGATTTGTCGCGCAGAAACTAAATCTGTGCTATTTGTTCTTTATTTCATGTGGTCAAGAGATAGGTAGTTGAGGATTGGAAAAGGTAAACTTGAATTATGAAAGAAAATCTCTTAAGAAGATTTAAATTAATGTTGGCATTTATAGTGATTGCTAATGTTACACAAGCTCAAAAAATAAAGGATGTTAAGATAGGAGGAGCCCTTCGATTTAACTTCAGATACAAAGATTGGGATGAAAACAACAAGGACGTTGGCGGAGATGCTGTGCTTGATGTTTTTCGTTTGAATGCCAAAGCAAGGTATGAAAAATTATACCTAGATGCTGAATATCGTTTCTATCCATCAGAATTTGGTGGAGGTATGCTACATCATGGGTTTATTGGCTATAATTTCAATGAGAAGTCACATTTGGAGTTGGGAGTACATCAAGTTCCATTTGGCATTCAGCCATTTGCTTCACACTCATGGTTCTTTAATCTACCATACTACGTGGGACTGGAAGATGATTACGATACAGGATTAAAGTATGTGTTCGATACGAACAAGTGGAACTTTGCCTTTGCATTTTATAAGAATGCTGAGGGAGGTAGGTCGTGGACAACCTTTTCAAACGGATCGGCAGGAAATGCGGTTGATTTGGCAAGATACTCTTACGATTTGGCTGGCGATAATGAAGAGAATGGGCAATTCAACATTCGTGTAGCCCGAAAATTCAACAATCAGGAAATTGGTTTGTCGGCACAGTTGGCTCGATACAGAAATCATGTAGAAGATAAAAATTATCACTACAATGCCTTCGCTCTTCATTACCATGGTCGTTTTCTTAAAGATGAAAGATTGGATGTGAAGTTTGAGATAACCCGATACGATTATAAAGGTGCCGATAATGATTTGATAAAGATGGCTGCCTACAATTACACCTACGATATTGCCAGCGAAGCAAGTATTGTATGTGGAGGAATTGCTTATACCATACCCGTGGAGTGGGGACCAATTGAATCGGTGCAAGTGTATGACAATTATAATTACATGAAAAAAGGCAATTCCCAATTCAACGATACCCAAATGAATGTATTGGGGATGATGGTGAAAGCCGGTCCGATTTATACTTATATCGATTATGCATCAGGCAAAAATCAGGATTGGTTAGGTCCATGGGGTGCATTTGGAGAATCCGCCAACGAGTATGGTTTTGGTAGAGGAGCTGCAAATCCGGAATGGCACTCATGGTTTAATGTGAATGTGGGATATTATTTTTAAAAGTTACTGTATAAAAAGAATATATATTGATATGGGATTAAAAAGAAAGATTGATAAAATAAATGATAAAGTAAGATCGATATCAATTAATGCTGGTGAAGAAAAGGTATATGTTCGTTCAGACCGTAAATCTTTTTTAGGAATAAAGGCCAATGGTACGGTATTTATTACTTCTTTTTTGGTCGTATTTGCATTAGTTGCAACTACTTTAATTGTAGGAAAGCCAATGGCAACTTGGTTCTCAAATACACAAACTATTTTGTCTAATAATGTGGGATGGTTGTTTGTTCTGCTAATGAATGTTTTTCTTGGTTTTGCCCTGTTTTTGGGATTTGGAAAATTTGGAAATATCCGTTTGGGAGGTCAGGATGCAAAACCTGAATTCAAGATGACATCGTGGTTTGCGATGTTGTTTAGTGCAGGTATGGGGATTGGTTTGTTGTTTTGGGGAGTTGCTGAACCAGTTTTCCACTTTGATAACAATCCTTTTGCGATGAAAGGGGTTGCCTCGGCGAAATCAGCCATGGGAGTTACTTTTTTGCATTGGGGGTTTCATGCTTGGGGTGTGTATGCTATTGTAGGATTGGCTCTTGCATATTTTACATTTAATAAAAAATTGCCACTTACCATTCGTTCTGTGTTTTACCCTTTGTTTGGAGAAAAAATTTACGGACCAATTGGGGATATTATTGATATTGTATCGGTTATTGCTACCCTATTTGGATTGGCTACTTCTTTAGGTTTTGGGGTGCAGCAGGTAAACGCAGGTTTAACCTATTTGTTTGATATAGAGTATGGGGCAACTTGGCAAATTGGTTTGATTTCTGTAATTACCTTATTTGCTACACTTTCTCTAATTTTAGGCCTTGATAAAGGTATTCGACGTTTAAGTGAGATTAATTTGCGCCTTGCGCTTATACTGCTATTGTTTGTATTGTTGATTGGTCCAACTGCATTTTTATTGAAGACATTTGTTCAAAATTTAGGTTATTACCTAAGTAACTTTATGGAGTTAAGTTTTTGGACCGAATCATATATGGGTGCAAAAGAAGGGACTCATTGGCAAAATTCTTGGACCATATTCTATTGGGCATGGTGGATTGCATGGTCGCCATTTGTAGGTATTTTTATTGCTCGTATATCCAAAGGAAGAACCATTCGTGAATTTGTTTTGGGCGTACTTTTTGTGCCAGCACTGCTGACCTTTTTATGGATTTCTGTATTCGGAGGAAGTGCCATTTATCAGGAACTGTTGGGAAATACTCAAATATCAGAAGCAGTAAACGCCAATATTGCTACAGCCATTTACCATTTGTTGGAGCAGTACCCATTTCCATTTATATCATCATTGCTAACAGTTATCTTGGTAGCATGTTTCTTTGTTACTTCATCCGATAGTGGCTCCATGGTGGTTGATACATTAACATCTGGAGGAAAGCTGGATGCTCCTGTTGGACAAAAAATATTTTGGGCCTCAATGGAAGGTTTGATTGCAATTATATTGCTGATTGGAGGTGGCTTATCTGCCTTGCAAACGGCAACCATACTTACAGGTTTGCCCTTCGCAATACTGCTTTTGGTGTTGTGTTATAGCTTATTAAAATCCTTAAAAAAGGATTATAGTGTAAATAATGCTAAGGCAAGCTAATTAGGATTATATAGTACTTATTTTAATGGGGCGTGTTTCAAATTTATTGATGGAAATTCAGTTATTTAAAAGATGTATGAAGAATTTATTTTTATTAATTGTTTTGTTTGTTTCTTTTAAAGCAGTTGGAGAAGAAAAAGTTGTGAAAATTGATTCGCTTGATCAACCGATGTTTAAGCCATTTATAGAAAGGTATATATTAGATGAATTAAAAAGTTTGCGCCAGGAAAATCTTGAGCTAAAAAAATATGTAGCCGAGAAACTTGCAGATGCAAAGCTTGAGTCATCTGATAGAGCAATAAATTACACAACAAGTACGATAAATAATATTTTCTATATAATTACTGCTGCAGCATCATTGCTTGTGTTATTAGGATGGAAGTCTCTAAGTGATATTAAAAAGTCCATTAAAAAAGATACTGGAGCTAAAATTCAACAGCTTACGGCTGATTATGAAAAGAGATTGAATGCAATAGAAAATCAAGCAAAGGAAAGATCTGAAATTATTGTAGATACGCAAAAGAAGATTAGTACAACTAACTCCATTCATTCATTATGGATGAGAGCTGGGATTGAGAAAAGTGAAGAGGAGAAGATATCAATTTATGATGAGATATTGGATATAAATCCAAGTGATGTAGAAGCTATGACGTATAAGGCTGATGCTCTTCTTGAAATCGGCGAGGTTAGGTGGGCCCTTAATTTAGCAAATACAGCAATTGAAAAAGATAATCAATATGCATTGGCCTATTGGCAAAGAGCTTGTGCATATGCTCATTTAGAAAAAGATAATGAAGCAATAAAGGATATTGAAAAAGCGATAGGGTTATCTGAGACATTTATAGATGAGTTGGATAAGGAGATTCATTTTAAAAAATTAAGAGGTAATAGTAAATTTGAGTTGATATTAAATAATTAAAAACTCATAAATAAGGTTTTTCTTGTTATATCATTTTAGATATAAATTTTCATATTGGCTTATAAGCCAAGATTTAAAAAAAAGAGGTCATTAGACCTCTTTTTTTTTACCCTCTTCAAAATCGATAAGGTAAAGAGTGAGATATTGAGTAAATATATAAAAGAAATAAAGTGAATGTGATATAAATCGCAAGCTATGTGATTTCTGCATGCCGATATGCTTATTAAAAGCAATGTAAATGTTATTAGAATCCCCCAAGCTTTTATTTTATAAGTTACTTGTATTATAACGACTACTAAAAAAAGCCAGTTAGAATGTTGCAATTACCTTTATGATTTCCATAATGAAGAATACAAGTGCAGCCATATGATTCAGGTATGTTATTAATAATTTGATTAAAGTTTTTCATTTTGCTTTGAAGAAGAGCTTTGAGCTTTATTTGTAGTCTTTTTCTTTATCGAATTTTCCTTTTTTATATTCTGATCTTTTTTCCACTTTTTCCAAAGTGAATCCTTATAAATTAATCCTAAATGATAGCTCATTGGTCACGAATTTTATAAAAATAGTTCTGTGCAAACAAAATGCTTACAGGAAATTAAAGATATAAGTTTTTTGAAATAATGCAAAAGGAGTTTTGTTGTATTTAATAGTCATGTAAAGAGGCGTATATGAGTGTTATGGAAGTTTAATTAATGTCTATAAGTTTTAGTAAATATTTTGGCTACACTATTTGAATTGTTATATTTGTTGTGTAGAAACAAAAATATTAAAAATATAAGTATGATTACAATTAAACTTATGACCTCCTTTCTTCGTCCGGAAGATTATGAAAAAAAAGAATTGCTTGATTTTTTGTATGAACATCTTGAGGAGTACGGGGATGATAAAGCAGATATAGAAAAAGCAATACAGTATGCATTGAAAGAAACACCATCGATGGGCGGATTTACTATAGTTGCAAAATTAGAAAATGAAATTGTTGGAGCTGTAGTAGTAAATAGGACCGGAATGGAAGGGTATATTCCTGAGAACATACTTGTATACATCGCAACTCATAAGCAACACAGAGGTAAAGGGATTGGTAAAAAACTTATGGAAGAGACCATGAAAATTGCAAAAGGTTCAATTGCTTTACATGTCGAACCAGATAATCCTGCAAAGCATTTGTATGAAAAAATGGGGTTTGAGAATAAATACCTTGAAATGAGGTTCACCAAATAAAATGTAATGGCATTTGTAACTCTTAATACTACCAAACTGCAGGAAAATTTCTGTTTTTTGGATAAATTATTTAAAGAAAACAACATTCAATGGACTGTAGTTTCAAAATTGTTGTGTGGAAACAAATTGTTTTTGGAAAACTTAATCTCTTTAGGAATTAAGAGTCTTTGTGATTCGAGGGTATCTAATCTGAAAATGATTAAAAAATTAGATCCTAGCATTGAGACCATATATATAAAACCTCCACCAAAATTATCTGTAAGCGAAATTATTAAATATGCGGATGTTAGTGTAAACACTGAGTTAAAAACCATTGACTTACTCTCTCAAGAGGCTTTAAAGCAGAATAAAAAGCATAAAATCATTATCATGATTGAAATGGGAGAACTAAGAGAAGGTGTGATGCGCGAAGATTTTATCGACTTTTACAAGAAGGTGTTTGAATTGCCGAATATTGAAGTTGTAGGGATTGGCACAAATCTTACTTGTTTAAATGGTGTATTACCTAACGAGGACAAATTAATACAGCTTAGTTTGTACCGACAGTTGATAGAGGCTATGTTTAATAAGAAAATTCCTTTGGTTTCCGGAGGAGCTTCGGTAACCATACCTCTTTTACTTCATGAAATTTTGCCGAAAGGTATAAATCATTTTAGGGTTGGAGAATCATTGTTTATGGGTACTGATGTGTACAATGATACAGCCCTTGAAGGATTAAATACTGATGTATTTAAATTATATGCTGAAATAATCGAGTTAATTGAGAAGCCAATGGTCCCAGCTGGTGAGTTGGGTACAAATCTTGAAGGCGAAAGTCATACAATGGAAGTAGATCAGGTTGGAGAGACATCTTACCGGGCAATTATCGACTTGGGGATGTTGGATGTTGATAGTAAACATATTACTCCAAAGGATCATTCTCTTGAACTTGTGGGGGCTAGCTCCGATATGTTGGTGGTTGATTTGGGTGATAATATTAACGAGTATAAAGTAGGTGGTTTGATTGAATTTACCTTGGATTATATGGGAGTGCTACGAATTATGTCTTCCCGATATATCGAAAAAAGGGTTGTTGATTAGGCCCCCTGTGATAAAAGTGTACTGTAAATGAGAAGTAATAAAATATTGAAAGAAGAAATAATAGAATTTGTTCGTTTGAATCAGCCTGTTGGCTTAGGGCATATTTTAGCAGGTTTAAATTTGTCACATTATTCAGGTGCAAAAATTGTTTTGGAACTAATTCAGAAAGAGAAATTAAAATATTCAGATAGTGGAAAGCGTATCTTGATTAAATAGTATAAGCTAATTAATTTCAACAGGAGTTGTTTTTAGGTAGTGGAGATGTGCCAAGTCAATAGTTCCCATGTTATAGAGGTTTACTCTCAATTGCCTAAAAATGCACAACGTCATCAGATTTCTGGTGACGTTGTTTAATTAGCGCAACAATATTTAATCCATAGATAGTACTTTTAGTAAGAGCTAAAAGTTGGAGGCTATATAAAATAAAATTTCCTATGCATATTATTGATATTATCATTTTTTTCGTCTACTTCGCTGTGATGCTGGGGATTGGGGTCTATTTTTTCAAGAAAAATGAAAGCAATGAAGACTATTATGTTGGCGGTAGGCAACTTGGAGCCTGGCATATTGGACTATCGGTAGTAGCCACCGATGTAGGAGGTGGATTTTCCATTGGATTGGGAGGTTTGGGATTTGCCATAGGTCTTGGTGGATCATGGATGCTATTTACTGGCTTGGTTGGGGCATGGCTAAGTGCGGTTGTGCTAATTCCGGTAATTAGTAAACTTTCAAAAAAACAGAAACTATTTACATTTCCTCAAATATTTGAATATTTCTACAATCATAAGGTTGCACTGATTGCAGGTATTATATCGGCAATTGGATACATTGGATTTACAAGTTCGCAACTTTTGGCCGGTGCCAAATTGGCTTCAGCTACTTTCACCGAAATTGACTTAAATACCGCTTTAATCATTATGGGAGCGCTTGCAGTTGTTTACACCAGTATTGGAGGGTTGAAGGCGGTAATCTATACTGATACGGTGCAATGGATAATTTTAATGGCAGGCCTGATATTTATTGGAATACCTGTATCCTATTACAAAATTGGAGGAATAGAGGCTATTAGATCAACGCTTGGAAATGAATTTCTTTCCTTGGGGAATGTATCTTGGCAACAGATTGTAAATTGGGGAGTTACGATTATACCCATCTGGTTTGTAGGTATGACACTTTACCAACGTATTTATGCCTCTAAAAATGAAAAAGAAGCTAAAAAAGCATGGTTTATTGCCGGTTTGTTTGAATGGCCACTAATGGCATTTATGGGCGTAACATTAGGACTGTTTTCTCGTGTGGCATATGAAAATGCAATGTTTGCAGATTTGGGCTATGCTTTAGGATCAAGTTTGGATGCCGAGATGGGCTTGCCGGTTTTGCTTAATACAGTTCTGCCAGCAGGGATCATGGGACTGATGCTTTCAGCATATTTTTCGGCCATTCTTTCAACAGCTGATAGTTGCCTAATGGCTGCTTCGGGAAATGTGCAAACAGATATTTTAGAGAAAATTTTCAAATTCAGGCAAAACTCCAAGTTTCAGTTGAGGCTTTCACAGATTATTACCTTGGTGATAGGTGCACTAGCACTGTTTCTGGCTTCCTATATGACCAATGTACTTGAACTTATGCTTTACTCATATGCATTTATGGTATCAGGCTTGTTTGTTCCGGTAATTGCTGCATTGTACGGTAAAAAACCAAATGCCACTGCTGCTATCTTTTCTATGATTTCAGGAGGTGCAACAACAGTTCTCCTAACCACTTTAAAAGTTAAATTACCATTTGATTTGGATGCCAATATTTTTGGGATTTCAATTTCTGTTTTCGTTTATCTGATATTCTCATTAATTTATAAGAAAAAATATGAGAAATATAATTGCATTAAGACAAGAATTACATAAATATCCAGAGCTTTCCAATAAAGAATTCGAAACATCTGGACGTATTGTTAGATTTTTTGAAGACTTGTGCCCGGATAAGATCATAAAACTTGGACCTACAGGGCTTGCCTTTGTTTTTGAAGGGAAGGAAAATGGCAAAACTCTAATGTTTCGTGCCGAACTTGATGCATTGCCAATAGCTGAGACGAACAATTTGACTTATGCCTCCGCAAATGATGGAGTAGCACATGCTTGTGGGCATGATGGCCATATGGCAATTATTTCGGGTTTGGCACAAAAAATAACAGACCACCGTCCCCTGAACGGAAAGGTAGTTCTGCTTTTTCAGCCTGCTGAGGAAGTAGAGCAAGGAGCATATGATGTTGTTAATCATCCTGATTTTAATAAAATACAACCAGATTATATTTTTGCTTTACACAATATTCCAGGCGAAGAAAAACATAAAATTCTGATCAAAGAAGATAGTTTTGCTGCAGCTTCAAAGGGATTGACCATTAAGCTATTTGGCAAAACTTCTCATGCTGCAGAACCTGAAAATGGTATCAATCCTGCCAATGCAATCTCAAAAATAATTCAGCAATTACATCAGCTTCGAAATCGTAAAACTCAATTTGAAGATGTTATTTTATTAACAATTATCCATATTCAACTGGGCGATATTGCTTTTGGAACTTCACCCGGATATGCAGAAATCAGGCTTACCCTTCGTTCTTTTAACAACAATGATATGGATTTGCTTTCAAGCCATACAGAGCAAATCATTAAGCGGATTGCAAGGGAAGAAAACTTAAAATCGATAATGGAATATTCGGAAGTTTTTCCTGCTACGGTGAATGATAAGGAGTGTGTTGAGTTAATTCAGGAATCTGCCAGGGAGAATCAGTTGAGCATAAAAACCATTTCAAAACCTTTTAAATGGTCAGAAGATTTTGGATATTATACCGAAAAATACAAGGGTGGCTTTTTCGGCATAGGAGCTGGTCTCAATCAACCTGCCCTGCATAATCCCAATTACAATTTCCCTGATGAAATTATTAGCACAGGAGTAAATATATTCTTCTCAATATATCATAAAATCAATTGTAAATAACTGAAATCACTAACCATTATAAAAACAATAGTCCAATGCAAGGAAGTTCATTTATTACCTTGAAAAAAGAAGCCCTTCATAACAATATTAAATTCCTGAAAAAAAAATTGGGGACTCATGTTCGTATATCATCAGTTGTGAAAGCGAATGCATATGGACATGGGATAGAACAGATTGTTCCTTTACTCGAAAATGAGGGTGTAGATCATTTCTCTGTTTTTGACTTTACTGAGGGGGTAAGAGTTCAGAATAGCCTTAAAAATAACAAGGGTATAATGATTATGGGATGGATTGCCGATGAAAACATTGTTGAAACCATAAAAAGAGGAATAGAGTTTTATATATTCAATATTGATCGTTTGAGGGTAGCACTTGAAGCAGCAATTGAAATTGGAATAAAGGCCAAAATTCACCTGGAAGTGGAAACAGGAATGAACCGATCAGGACTAACAATTAAGGAGTTGGAAGAAGCAATTTCGATAATTAAAAACAATCCTGGAATTTTTGAAGTAAAAGGATTCTGCACTCACCTTGCAGGAGCAGAAAGTATTTCAAACCATGTGCGCATTCAAAAACAATTAAAGACTTATCACAAACTACATCGTGTTCTTGAGAACAGTGGGGTGATTCCTGAGTACAGGCACGTAGCCAATTCGGCCGCTGCCTTTGTGTATCCAAAATCAAGATTGGATATGGTGAGAATAGGAATTATGCAGTATGGGTTTTGGTCAAGTACCGAAACATTTTTACGCTATACTCATCGAGACAAAGACCCTCTTCAACGCATATTGGGTTGGAGGAGTCAGATTATGTCGATAAAAGAAGTAAAGAAAGGTGAGTTTGTTGGATACGGTATTTCATTTTTGGCTCAGGCGAATATTAAAACAGCCTTAATTCCGGTTGGATACTCTGGAGGGTATAGTCGGTCTTTAAGCAATCGGGGCAGAGTTCTGATTAATGGTCAAAGATGCGGTATAATAGGCATGGTGAATATGAATATGATCATTGCGAATGTAACGGAATTACCAGATGTGAAAGTTGATGATGATGTAGTAATTATTGGAATGCAAGGGAAAAGGGAAATTAAAGTGTCTGCATTTAGCGATATTGCTGAAAGTCTTAATTATGAAATATTAACACATCTGCCAGATAATGTTGAACGTGTTGTTATATAGATAAAATGATTTTGAAAAAGTATTATTGATATATGATTAAAATATAATTTAAAATAGAATGTAACTTTGAATTGCTATTTTTGAATAAAAATTATGGCATGTCAGAATTATTTGAAATAACACATTCAGCACCCATTCCTGAAATATACTATTCGGAGAAGGAGGAGAAACCATTCACTGAGTGTACCATTTGTGGTAAGAATTTAACAGGTGGTAACGAGTTGTATCTGATTGAGAAGGCATTCGAAAGAAAGCCTGGCTTAGATAAGCCACAATTGGTTTTCGAATTGGCCTGCTGTATGGATTGCCGACAGGAAATGCACGATTCTCTGTCAGAAGAATCGAATGAGAAAATTGCGGCCTATTTTGAAGCCAACAGTAGGGTTGAAGAAAGAGATAAAGAGTTGAAAAAGCATGATTTGATGGATGCCGATATTTGGCTGAACAATTGTATTGTGAAAAATAAGGCTATGGATGAGGTAAATGAATATCAAATTTACGCTTTGTGCTGGAAGGATGAGATGGTTTTTCATCAGATGCCTTTTATGCTTTGTGGAGATACCATAGAAGATATCATGAATTTATTGTCAAATAAAAGTCTGGATATTATCAATGATCTAACAGCCGATTTAATTGATTTGCCTCCCGAATTTGGAGAACTATTCAGAGATAAAAAAGTGTTGTTTATATAAAAGAGTATAATAATGATAGTATAATGACCGATGAATTGTCAACTTGTTTGGATTACAATTCATCGGTTTCTTTTTTCTGATTATTTTAGCACTTGAATTCCTAAAAGCCAAAGCCAAACAATAAAAACAAACTTATGTCTCGACTATGTCTTGCGCTGCTTGTGGTCCTGCTATTTCTTCTGGGCTGCAAATCACAAAATCAAAACTCGATGATTGTGAAAAAGTTGAACTCCAATTGGGAGTTTTCTGAAAAGGATTCGGTTAACTGGTTGCCTGCTAAAGTTCCAGGTTGTGTTCATACCGACTTGATTGCAAACGGTAAGATTGAAGATCCTTTCTATCGCTTATATGAACATGATTTGCAGTGGATCGATAAAAAGGATTGGATCTACAAAACGGAATTTGACCTGGATCAGAATTTTTTGAACAAAAATAGACTTGTTCTTGATTTTAAAGGTTTAGATACCTATGCTGATGTTTACCTGAACGATCAGAAAGTGCTTTCGGCAAATAACATGTTTCGAGAGTGGACTGTTGATGTAAAGAAATATCTAAAAACCGGGAAAAATAAACTGAAAATTGAGTTTCAGTCGCCAATTAATGAAGGTTTAAAGTTGTACGATGCTAATGGGTTTGTATATCCCGGAGCGGAGAATGATCAGGCAGAATTGGGCCAGGTTGAAGGAAATAAAAGGGTAAGTATCTATACTCGTAAAGCAGGCTATCATTATGGTTGGGATTGGGGCCCACGCTTGGTGTCTAGTGGTATTTGGCGTCCTGTCTATCTCAAAGCATGGGACAATGCAAGAATTAAGGATTTACAGATTGTA
Source organism: Marinifilum sp. D714 (assembly GCF_030851345.1). GTDB lineage: Bacteria > Bacteroidota > Bacteroidia > Bacteroidales > Marinifilaceae > Marinifilum. Next base: position 125,747 of record NZ_JALPNU010000006.1, on the reverse strand, counting down.
CAAAATGAGGTGAGTGAAGATCTTGCCAAATTTACAGCGGTTCTTGAACTGGAAGCAGAGCAGGAAGTTCAGGCCGATATTCACATTATGAATGATGGGGTGGAGTTAGCTACTTCAGAAGTACAATTGAAAAAGGGAATTTATAAATACGAATTGAATTTCGATATTGAAAACCCAAAACTTTGGTGGCCCAATGGCTTGGGAGATCAAAACCTATATCATATCAAGGCACAGGTAAATATTAATGGTAAAAAGGAGGAAGCAAGTCATAGAATTGGTATTCGAACCGTAGAATTAGTTAGAGAAAAGAATGAGAAGGGGACTTCTTTCTACTTCAAAGTTAATGGTGTGCCAGTATTTATGAAAGGAGCCAATTACATACCCAATGACATATTCCCTTCGAGAGTGAGTCAAGAACAATTGAAAAAGGTAATTGCTACTGCCCAAAAATCTAATATGAACATGTTGCGCGTTTGGGGAGGTGGTTACTACGAAGATGATATGTTTTATGACTTATGTGATGAGGCAGGAATTTTGGTCTGGCAGGATTTCATGTTTGCTTGTGCCATGTATCCTGGAAACCAAGAGTTTTTAGAAAATGTGAAGCTGGAGGCAATAGATAATATCAAGCGACTAAGAAATCATCCAAGTATTGCTCTTTGGTGCGGAAATAACGAAATTTTGGTTGCCTGGAACAATTGGGGATGGAAAAGGCAAGCCAATGAACAAGGCGAGGAGGTAACAGCTAAGGTATGGAAAGCTTACACTGATATCTTCCATGAAGTATTGCCTAAAGCAGTGGAAACATATGATCCGTCAAGATTTTACTGGAGCTCAAGCCCTTCATCAGGAACAGGCATAAAGCCGGATTTAATTAATGGTGATGATCATTATTGGGGAGTATGGTGGGGAAAAGAACCATTTGAAACCTATGCTACACATATTGCACGATTCATGAGCGAATATGGTTTTCAATCTTTTCCGGAAATGAAATCGGTAAGAAAATATGCCGAGCCCGAGGATTACGATATCTATTCGGAGGTTATGAAGTCACATCAGCGATCGTCGATTGGGAATGAAACCATTGAATATTACATGCTAAAAGATTACAAGAAGCCTAAGGACTTTGAGTCATTCCTGTATGTGAATCATGTATTGCAAGCCGAGGGAATTAAGTTTGCTTTGGAAGGTCACCGAAGAGCCATGCCATATTGTATGGGAAGTTTGTACTGGCAGATTAATGATTGCTGGCCTGTGGCGTCATGGAGTTCTACTGATTATTACCAGGAATGGAAAGCTCTACAATACTATGTGAAAAAAGGCTTTGAACCTTTGTTGGTTTCTCCTTATGCCGAAAATGACAGTATTAAGGTAGCTGTGGTAAATGACCATCAGAAAGAAATCAAAGCCAAATTGATCATGAGAGTGCTTGATTTTTCAGGGAAAGAAAACTGGGCGGAGATTAAAGATATTGTTATCCGTGAAAATTCAAGCGAAGTTTTCTTTGCGCAGGAACTTAAATCATTCTTACAGAACAGAAACCCTGACAAGGAAATGATTTTGGTTGAATTGCAAATGGGTGAAGAAGTAGTGGCAAGGAATACCTTATATTTTAAGCCGGTGAAAGATCTCAAATTGCCTAAGCCAAATGTGGAGTACGTAATTGTTAAAGGAGAAAAAAACTACCAAATAAACATATCATCGGATGTGTTGGCAAAGAATGTATTTTTGACCCTTGGTGATGAAGATGGATTCTTTTCTGATAATTATTTCGATTTATTGGCAGGAGAATCAGTAAACATCAAGTTGGAAACAAAATTATCACTGGAAGAAATTAAGAGTGTGATTCAGATTAAAACACTTGATTCTACCTTTAAATAGAAACTAAACCACTTAATGCAAAAGAAGGAGTACCTATTTCTAGAATACTCCTTTTTGTATTTTTTGAAGAGTTGTTTATTTCACCAAAAATAAATATCCTCTGCCTCGTAATGTTTGTATCTCAATATTATCATCTTCGACAAAGTAGTTGCGAAGTTTTTTAATGTACACATCAAGATTGCGGGAATTGAAGAATGAATCATCACCCCAAACCTGCATTAAAATGTCTTTTCGTTCCACAACCTTACTTCCCATTTCGGTTAATTTTTTCAGCAATTCGCCTTCACGATTCGAAAGGTTAATGGTTTTTGAAGGAGTGATCAGCTCATATCTTTTAGGAAAATAGGTGTAAGTTCCTAATTTAATTTCATCAAGCTCAATTTTTTGCTCCTGCGTTGTTTCTTTGTTTTCGCCGATGCCATGTAACTTTAATTGGTTATCAATTCGAACCACCAACTCTTCTATGCTAAAAGGCTTGCGGATATAATCTGTACCGCCAGCTTCAAAACCTTTTACAAGATCTGTAGTTTCAGTTTTGGCTGTAAGAAAAATAATTGGAAGAGTTGGAAATTTGGATCTGATATGATCGCAAAGTTGGTAGCCATCAACGTTTGGCAGCATGATATCCAGAACGCAAATGTCAGGAGTAAAATCATGAAATTTCGACATTACCTGGGCTCCATCTGTTACCCAAATGATATCAAATCCTTTTAAAATTAAAGAGTCGTAAACAATTTGCCCTAAATTAGGTTCATCTTCAACGTAAAGTATCTTGGTTTTATTCATATTGATCTTAGCTAGAGTGCCCTGCAAGATAAGAAATGTAAGATGATTATATGAATTTGATTTTGTTAATAATGCTTAAATATCAGTTGCGCTTGAATATCGAAATATATTAATTTTGTTTACTGTTTAAGCTGGAAACTCTAATTTAATCTCACAACCTTGTTCTGAAAGGTTGTCTGCGGAAATAGAACCATTGTGTTGTTTCATTACCAAAGAAGCAAAACTCAAGCCTAAACCAAATCCTTTTATATTGTGCTGGTTGCCAGTTGGCACTCTGAAAAATCGATCGAAAATTTTACTCAAATATTCTTTTGGAATTCCTGGTCCATTATCTATAACCGATATGTAAACATGTACGCCTTTCTGCCATAGGTTAACAACAATACTTACATCATTTCCACCATATTTTTTACTGTTTTCAATCAAATTACGAATAACTCCTTCAATATACACACGATCGATTGATATGCTTATCAATTCATCGGGTTTCGTAAACTTGATATTGATCGTATCTGCATAAAAGAGTTGAACCGACTTTACAATTCGATCGACAAATTCGTTTAAATTGGTTTCTTCCTTCTTTAGTAGATGTTGATTTGACTCAAGCTTTGAATGTTCCAGTACCCTTGAGGTAAGGCTATCCAATCGATTCATCTCCGAAGCTACCATTTTCAAATAGGATTTTGTTTTTTCTTTATCGTCGGTAATGCCATAATTCAGAATGGCTTCCATGGCGGCTTTGGCTGTAGATACCGGAATTTTTAATTCATGAGTAATATTACTAACAAAATCGGAGCGAAGCATGTTCAACTTTGCTTGTGTAAGGTAGCTCCGATAAGCAAATACCAAGGCAAAAATGGATAAACCAATCAATACAATTCCAAATATAATTTGTGCCAGGATTTCTGTAATTAGATAAAGAAAGTAATGTTCAAAGTATAGAACACTTGCTTTATCATATCTGCGGGTATATACAATGATACCCAATCTCCCTCTTCTTAATATTTCACTGTTGGTTTTTTCAATTGACTCAATATTTTCTCTATCAATTTCTTCTTCCTGACCAGCTTTTAAATTTGGGAAATTGATTGTAACATTTCTTAAGAATATATTTCTCAAAAATTGTTGAGTAGTATCATTAGGATTTTTACTTTGGTTGTAAAGAATTTGAGCGGGGTAGATTTGATATCGATAACCTAATCTTAAAATATCATAATATCGTTCATCTTTTAAACTATCAGGGATAAATGAATTTTTTTCAATAGCTCTAAATGCATTTATATAGATTTGATTGGTATCTACAAATGCTTTTAAATCTTTAACGTAAGCCTTTTTAAACTCAGCATTGGTTTTTTTCGTTCCAATTTTTAAACTATCGAAATTAATGGTGTCTTGATAATTCAAAGCCGGTTTTATCACGTTTCGATAAAAGAAGATAAACTCTCCATCGTTTATGGATGTATTATAAAGCCTGGATAATTCTACCTGCAGGTTTTTCTTTTCATTGTTATACTGAGAATGTAACCAGTATCCTACAAAAGTTACCAATAAAAACATACTTAAAACCATTGGTGAAATGATTTTAAACTTCTTTTGATTTAATCGGTTTTTAGACATGAAACAAATATACTGGCTTTCAGCAGCAAATGTTCGGATTGTTAACCTTAATTAACCAAAATACAGAGAACTTTTTTGAGTTGGCCAATTAGCAATGTGTTTTCTTGAACAACACATTGGAAATTTTTGATTGAAAAAGGCCATCCCTTTCGGAATGGCCAATATTGACTATGAAAATTTAAAAGAAAATAATCTGGTGTTTTGATGTTTATGGAATTACATCATCATGTTGTAATTGCCATAACTAGGATACATGCCATGTCCTCTTCTGTGCTTTCTGCCTTTTCCTTTGCCATCTCTTAATTTATAACTGAAAGTAAGGATGTAGAATTTGTTCAATTTATTTGTGTAGTAATCTGCCGTATATAAATCTGAAACTAAGTGAGACCTTTGATCATCCTTACTTAAAATATCATAGGCCGTGAATGATAATTCTCCACGTTTGCTTTTAAATACTTTCGTAGATAAGCCAAGATTTAAGTGCCAAAAGTTATCTACATCATTGGTCGAAAAGTTATTTTGATAATTGTTACTTGCATTTGTTCTAAACACCAAATCTTTATAAAAATTCCAATACATATTTAGCGAGGTAGTTTGAGATAAATACTCCGAACCAGTATTTGATGTGTTATTGGATTTTTGATAGTTGCTTGAGCTGGTAAATGTAAAATCGATTTTTTCGCTAATGTTGGAGCTTAGAGTCATTCCATGATTCAAGTTCCACGAATCGGTATATGCCTTTTTATCGTTTACAAAAGTAGGGTTGTGAGAAAATCGCCCTCTTGTGTTGATATTTAATTTAGACTTTAACTTTTTAAGAGGAAAGCTATACGAAATACTTGTTCCGATTGAATATTGTCCATCAAGATTTACAGGTTCCGAGAATTGCCCTCCTGCAGGCAGAAAGTACAATCCATTAATGGTTGTATCCTTAGCTGCAACAATTGTTCTTCTTCCTACAGTATTGTTTGTTGAAGTTGCCATGGCATGAATCGACAAATGACTTCCTTTCTTCATGTTTGATGCTGAATAAAGTGCCATTAAAGTGTGAGAGTTTGATTGTTCCAATTCGGAATTACCAGTAGAAATGTACAATGGATTCGAAAGATCTACAACTTCTTGTAAATCGCGAATATTTGGAGTTGTGGTTCGCGACATATAGTTAAGGTTGATTCTTTTTTGATTCTTCAAATTAAGCGAATACCTAACATATGGCTTGAATGAGAAGAAATCCTTGTTAAAATCTGTCTGATTCGGAAATGACTCTTCATTCTTTAGTGTGGTCATTTCAAAATCGGCCCCTAAGCTAAAACCATGAGTTTTTCCATGTAGGTTATACGAGAACCTTCCGGCATTTCTGATACTTGAATTTTCAAAATTGTTGGTGGTTAGCTCATCCAAATCGCTATATGAGTTTTCACTTTCATTAAAGTTATATCCGTACTTATCTGACTTTTGTTCGTTAAACTTGAAACGATATCCTAAGCTGGCAAATCCTTTTCTGCCAATGGGTTCGCTAAACGATATTCCTGCATTAACACCTGTATTTTTCCTTTTAGAATCAGAAATTCGGTTGATGCTTTGACTTACTTCATTGCTTTCATTTAAAGTTTCGGACAATTGCTTTCCATCCGATTCATTGTTGGAGTAATTAAATCCAGCATTTAAATTCAAGGAGCGGCCTTGTTTACCTAATTTTTTTGAATAATTTACGGTTTGGTATAGATTGTAGTTTTTATTCTCAGAAGAGTTATGGTTATTGTTCGAGTTTAAAGGATTACCATTTATTTTGGTATCAGAAATCGAATTGGAATTTGATTCCCTGTTTGTTGTAGAGATGTTGGTATTCAACATTAATCTGTGTTTCGGATTGGAATTTAAAGATACTCTCAGGTTAATACGGTGATCATTATTGTCATTGGTCGAGTGGTTTGTTGAATTTTGAATTTGGCCAAGAAGAGCATCAGAAGTATAATTTCTTACGCTGCTACTCTTGTTTTCATATTCCTGATTACCATATTCGTAACTAAACTCAATGTCATTTTTATTTTTAGAATTCACATAGTTGATTCCGAAAGAATCATCCTGAATGTCATTCCCGTCAATGCTTCTGTTTCCAAAATTTCGGTTGCTTAATTTTAGAGGTGCATTTACATCTCTCGATTTTGCAGTTAGGGTAATGCTATTGTTATCCGAGAAACTGTTAATATTCCCATCGAAACCATACCTGTTGTCTTTGCCAAATCCTGCAGCCACATCTCCAAAAACAAGTCTTTTGCTTTTCTTGGAGGTAACAATATTTAGCGTTTTTTTATCTTCTTCATTTCTCTTTAAGCCGGTGAACTTTTCTTCATCGCTTTTATATTCGTAAACTTCAATATTCTTAATTATATCGTTTGGAATCGTAGCCAAAGCCTTATTCATATTATTTCCAAAAAACTTTTTTCCATCAACCAATATTTCTGCAACCTCTTGTCCTTCTACTACCAGCTTACCATCCACTTCATAAAACCCAGGCATTTTGGCCAAGAGTTCTCCTGCAGTAGCATCCGGATTTACTTTGAATGCATCAGGATTAAACACTGTGGTATCGCCTTTAATTTTTGTTGGAGGCAGGGTTTCTGTGATGTTAATTTCCTGAAGAAATTCAGAGTTTTCAATCAGTTTAAACTGACCTAGATCCAGGGCTGTTTTATCAACGGTGATTGATTTTTTAATATCCTTATAGCCGATAAAAGAAACTTGAAAATCATATTCTCCCGGTTTTACCTTAATATTGAAACTACCCAATTCGTTGGTTATGGTACCTGTTTTTTGAATGGTATCCGATTTGTTAATTAATAGAATTGTTGCACCAGGTAAAGAACCTTCTTCCTGCGAATCGAGCACTTTTCCAGTTAATGTATAACTCTTTTGAGCAAATAAGGATAATCCAATTAGGATGAAAAATATAGATAGTAAAATTCTGAACATTAATTTTTCGGTTTAAATTTCCATTCAAAGATAGGTTCACATCCATTTATCATTAGATGATTTAAGGTGAATCAAGGTTAAATAAGGTTAATTATAGAAATTGCTTTTTGGATGTAAATGTTAGTTATATAGTTGATTGTGTGTTTGAGGTGGTGTTTTTAATGTTAAGAATTGTTAATTGTAAATCTTTCTTTCAGCGAGGAAAATTATTCTTGATGTTTTGTAGTATTAAAACAACTTTGCATATTTTTATGAATCATCATATATTTCAATAAACAAAATCGCCATTGCTTTGAATAAGTCTACTACAATACTACTCCTATTTCTAATTTTAAATTTTTCTTGTTTAGCCAAGGTCAAAAACAAAGGAGTTCCCTTTATTCAGAATTTTCCAAGAAGTGAATATCGTGGAGGAACTCAAAATTGGGACATTATACAATCTTCTAAAGGATTGATGTACTTTGCCAATAATGAAGGAGTGCTGGAATTCGACGGAACTAGCTGGCGATTGATAGAGGTGCCTAATAGATCGGTGGTACGTTCTTTAACAATTGACAAGTCGGATAAGGTTTATGTTGGAGCATACAATGAATTTGGGTATTTGGAACCCGATTTAAAAGGCAAGTTGGTTTATAGGTCTTTGGTCAGTTTACTTCCCGAAGCGGAAAGAGATTTCGAAGAAATATGGCAAATTTACCACTTCAGGAATGGAATCGTATTTCACACCTTTGAAAAAATCATTTTCTATAAGGATAATAAATTGTCCATTATTGGTGACAGAATGAATTTTCGGAAGAGTTTTGTAATAGATGATTCGTTTTATGTACAGATTCTAGGAAAAGGGCTCTGTAAATTGAATGGACAAGGATTTCAATTGGTAGCAGGCGGTGAAAAATTTAAAGATATCGAAATTGTAAGTGTACTGCCATACTCTGAAGATGAACTTCTAATTGCAACAGCTCTAAATGGTTTATTTAGATATAATGGAAGAAAAACGGAATCCTGGAATCTTGATGCAAATAAGTCATTTGCTAAAGAGCAAATCTACTCAGGTCTAGCATTAAGAGATAACCATTTTGTTTTTGGAACGGTTAGAAATGGTTTATATATCCTCAACAAAAGAGGACAAATTATTCAGCATGTTAATACCGATTTAGGCCTGCTTAATAATACGATACTTAGTTTATTTCAGGATTCGGAAAAGAATCTTTGGCTAGGTTTAGATAATGGAATTAATCTCCTTGAAATTAGTTCGCCAGTAACTACTTTTCCTAGAGTTAGAGATATTGGAGCAGGATATTCCTCAATTTATTTTAAGGGATATTTGTACCTGGGAACAAATATGGGGTTGTTTGCACGTAAGTACGATTTCACAGATATGGCTTTAAATTTGAACGAAAAGTTTAGGCTTGTTGAGAAAACCTCGGGTCAGGTTTGGAGTTTGCAAGTAATAGGGGGAGAGCTCCTATGTGGACACACTAAAGGTACTTTTAGGATCAATCAGGATAAAGGCGAGATGATTTGTGATGTTGAAGGAGGATGGAAATATTTATATAAAAGTGAATTCCCAAATCAAATGATAGGTGGAACTTATTCTGGCTTGATCCTTTTCGAAAGGGATTCTGAAAGGGGAAAATGGAAGTTTAAACAAAAAATTGGTGGTTTTCATGAATCATCCAGAGAAATAATTTGGAATGATGATAATAGTATATGGATGAGCCATGGTTATAAAGGACTGTATCGTATTATTTTAAACAATGCATTGGATTCATGTGTTAATTTTAAACTGTATGGAAAGGAAGATGGTCTTCCTTCCGATTTAAGTATTGGAATTCATAAAATTCGCGATAAAGAGGTTTTTACAACTAGCAAGGGCTTTTATGAGTATGTTCCTGAGATCAACAAATTTGAATCTTACCAATCATTAAATAATCTATTTGGCAAGGAAAAGGAGGTTACAAAACTTTTTGAGCAATCAAATGGTGACATCTGGTATTTTCAGGATGAAAAGTTAGGAGTATTGAAATTACAAGTAGATAACTCTTATGAGAAACGTGAAATGGCTTTTTCTTCCATTCGAGGTTCTTTTATTGGGGCTTTTGAGAATGTTTATGAAATAGACAGATCAAATGTATTAATTTCCACTGTAGAGGGATTTGTTCACTACAATCCTGAAATTCGAAAAGTGTATGAAAATAAATTTCATACATTGATTCGAGAGGTGCGAATTTCAGGTAAAAAGAAAGATTCAGTGATTTATGCTGGAAAAAAAACAAATAATGAAAATTCAGCAGAATATATAAAATTTAAGAATAATGAGATTCGTTTTCAGTTTAGTGCTCCTCAATCAAGTCATGCACAATTGTTAAATTATAAATATCAATTACAAGGATTTGATCAGGATACTTCGGCATGGGAGGCAATCACAAGTAAGGAATACACCAATTTGCGCGAGGGAGAATATGTATTTAGAGTCTTGGCACAAAATCAATATGGGGTTCAATCTGTTCCCGATGAGTTTAAATTTGTAATTCTACCTCCCTGGTACAGGTCTAAACTGGCATATTTTATATATGTATTCATTTCACTACTCATTATTTATGGTGTGATTTTATTGGTTCGTTTAAGAATGAAACAGATTCAAGACAGATTGGAGAAACAGCAGAAGGAAGAACTTAAAGCTAAGGAACAAAAATTTAGGGAAGAGGCACTAATTGCAGAGAGAGAGATTGTAGAATTAAGAAATGAAAAGTTAAAAAGTGAGGTCGATTTTAAAACTCGTGAATTAGCAAGTTCTACAATGAATATTATCCATAAGAATGAGGTGCTTTCGTATGCGGTAGGAGAATTAAAAAAGGCTTTAAAAAAGATAAAGGACCCAACTGCATTGGTTCAAGTGCGTCAGTTGATGAAAACCCTGGATTCAGAATTTAATAGCGATCAGGATTGGGAACAATTTGAGTTGCATTTTGATCAGGTGCATGAAAACTTTATAAAGAGACTACGGTCGTCTTTTCCGCAATTAACACCAAAGGATTTAAGAATGTGTGCCTATCTTAGAATGAATTTATCCACAAAAGAAATTGCACCTCTAATGAATATTTCGGTTAGGGGAGTTGAAATTAGCAGGTACAGGTTAAGGAAGAAATTTGATTTAAAACGAGAAGAAAACTTAATAGATTTCTTATTGAACGTATAAAATATCAATTTTAATAAAAGGCAAATCTCGCAACAGAGATTTGCCTTTTTTCATATTTGATGTATATGTAATATGCATTTTTTAAGATTTGTTGTATTTCTTAAGTATCTTATAGGTAGAGGGTTATTGTTTTTAAAAAGTCGTTTGATGTATTAATGATGTATTGTATTTTGGATGTTGATGAGTTCTTGATGTAGCTGTATTTTTGATTTTGCTCAAATAACAAAGGATATTGCAAACGATTTAGGTGAATAAATGTAACCCAAATTTATGAGCTAATTTTTTCTAATCTTAACGAACTAAATTTATGAAAAAAACAGTTGTGTTAATAGTTATGGCACTCTTTTGTTTGCAAGTATTTGCTCAAAATATTGCTGTAACTGGTATTGTTACCTCAGGAGAAGATGGAACTCCTATTCCATTTGCCTCCGTTGTTGTTAAAGGAACAACAATTGGTACATCAACCGATTTTGACGGTAAGTATTCTATAGAAGCACCTAAGGATGCTACTTTGGTATTTTCAATGATTGGTTTTGCTCCACAAGAGATTTTTGTTGGAGACCAAACTGTTGTAGATGTTATTCTGATGACTGAAACTACAGGACTTGAAGAGGTTGTAGTTGTAGGCTATGGTACTCAGAAAAAGCGTGATGTTACTGGTGCAGTAACTGTGCTTGGAGCAAAAACTATTGATGAAATAAAACCTGTTAGGGCAGAGCAAGCTTTACAGGGAACTACTTCGGGAGTAGTAGTAAGTTCTTCTTCGGGAGCTCCAGGTTCTGGCTTAGATATAAGAATCCGTGGTATTTCTACAAATGGGGATGCTTCTCCAGTTGTTATTATTGATGGCTATGAAGGGTCATTGGAAACATTAAGCCCTGATGATATTGAAAGTATTACAGTATTAAAAGATGCTCAGGCTGCAATTTACGGAACTGTTGGTGCAAATGGGGTTGTGCTGGTAACAACCAAAACAGGTCGTAAAAACACTGCGCCGGCAATTCGATTTAACAGCTCTGTTGGTATTCAGGAGACTTCACGCAAATTACCAGTGCTAAATGCAACTGAGTATGCTGTATTATTAAATGAAGCTTATGCTGCAAATGGGGAAGATTTGCCATTTACAAATATTTCAAATTTAGGAAAAGGAACCAATTGGCAAAATGAAGTATTCTCAACAGCTCCAATTTATAAGAATGATGTGAGTTTAAGTGGGGGATCTGATAATGTAGTATACTCGTTGAGTGCTTCCGACCTGGATCAAAAAGGTATTGTAGGGAAAGATAAATCGGGGTATAAGAGAAATACTGCAAGAATGAATTTGGGAATTGATATTTCTGAAAAGCTAAAATTTAAATCTTCCTTGATTTACACTTATTTAAGAAGAAGATCAATAAACGAAAATGGATTAGGATCGGTATTGTTTAATGCACTAAACATGCCTTCTACTATGTCAGTATACAACGAAGATGGTTCTTTCTTTTTAGCACCAAATAGTCTGGGTAATGAGGTGATTAATCCAATGGCACAAATTGATAATACTTATAATATCTATAAGTCAAATCGATTGAGCGGAAGTTTTAGCATGGAGTACGCTTATTCTCCACAGTTAAAGGCTACAGCTCGTATTGGATTTAATACAGGTAGTAGCAAGGAAAAATCTTTTGATAAAGAAATAAGTTATGGGGGAAAGGTATTTGATAATACCAGGAGCAGTGTATTTCAGGCTAGAGATAACTTCAATGATTATACATTTGATGCCTTTGTGACTTATGATAACACGTTTATTGATAAGCATCATGTAACAGCAACATTAGGTACCACAGTGTATAAAAATTGGGGTGACCATTTAGATGCAACTGGCTTTGATGTACCTAACAACTCATGGGAATTTGCCGATATTTCTTTAACAGAAGGAACCAGTGAAGCAAAAGCCAACAATTCATGGGATTACGATGATAGAAGATTATCATATTTTGCTCGTCTTCAATATGATTATGAAGGAAAATATTTGCTTTCCGGAATGTTTAGACGAGATGCTTCTACCAAATTTGGTCCGGATGAAAGTGTAGGGTACTTTAATTCAGCTACTGCAGGTTGGGTAATTTCAGATGAGGATTTCATGAGCGATTATGAGTTTATCGATTTTATCAAGCTAAGAGCAAGTTATGGTTTCCTTGGTTCTGATAAAATTGATCCTAACAAATTTTTATCATTAATGGATGGAGAAGGAACCTACATATTCAATGGGCAGTTAGTTAATGGTAGAGCAATTGGAGCACTTCCTAACAATACGATTAAATGGGAAGAGTCTGAACAATTTGATATTGGTTTAGATGTGAAATTATTGAACAACAAAGTTGATATCAATGCTGATTACTTTGTAAAAACTACCAATGATTTGCTAGTTGAGGGTGTGCCAGTTTCAGGAATTTTAGGTGTTAGTGGTGCAGGTGCTGCAGGACCAACTATCAATGCAGGTGAGGTTCGAAACCGAGGTTTTGAATTTGCTGTAGGTTACCGAGGTAAAATAGGTGAAGATTTGGTGTTTAAGGTGAATTACAATATGACAACCTTAGATAATGAGGTAACTAAAGTAAATAATGGAACCGGATTTATCGAAGCTGGTGAATTTAGTGTAGGACAACCTAGCCCAACCCGAATGGCAGTTGGACAGCCTATTGGTTCATTCTTTGGATACAAAACAGATGGACTATTCCAAAATATGGCAGAAGTGAATGCTCACCCATCACAAATTGCATTGGGAGCAGAAGCTCAGCCTGGAGACTTAAGATATGTGGATACCAACAATGATGGAGTGATAAATGCAGATGATAGAACATATATCGGAAACCCAATTCCAGATGTAACGATGGGATTAAATTTATCCATTAACTATAAGAACTTCGATTTTTCAGCTTATGCTTATGCATCATTGGGTAACGATAAACTTCGTAACTACGAACGTTCAAATGTAAATGTGAATAAGCTAAGTACCAATTTGGAAAGATGGACTGGAGAAGGAACAAGTAATTCTGTTCCAAGAGTAACCACAGGAGCTATAGCAAATCAGGTAATTTCAGATTACTATGTTGAGGATGCTTCTTTCTTAAGAATTCAAAACATACAATTGGGATATACACTGCCTGAATACCTTACCTCAAAACTGAAAATCTCTAAATTAAGATTCTATGGTTCGGTAAGTAATCTGTATACATTCACTGACTATACTGGTTATGATCCTGCTGCGTCAAGTGGCGATCCTATTACTGCAGGAATCGATTATGGATTCTATCCTTCAGCGAGAACCTTTACGTTCGGATTAAATCTAAACTTTTAAAAAAGCTCAATCATGAAAAAAATAAAATATAGCATTGCAGTTCTAGGGGCTTTTGTTTTAGCCGTAAACATATTGATTTCCTGTTCTGATGATTTTGCACAGGAAGCACCAAAATACTCTATAGATTCTGAAAATTTTTTCAACTCGGAGCAGGACTATTATAATGGTTTGGTTGGAGTTTATGACGCATTACAATATACCTATGTAAATGTAATATTAGGTGAGATTGCATCTGATAATACATTGTGTGGAGGAGAAAGTGCTACAGATGTTGTAGGATGGCAACAAGTTGACGATATGATTCACACTCCGGTAAATAGCAATTTACATGATGTTTGGAATTGGATGTTTGCAGGAGTACAGAGAGCAAACTACTTTATGGAGTTCAAAGACAAAATCGATTTTGATGGTAGACTATCGATGATTGGAGAAGTACAATTCCTAAGAGCTTATTACTATTTTGAATTGGTAAAATGGTTTGGTCCTGTACCTTTAAAAATAGATGAGCGTTTTGCTTTAGGAGATGAGACTTCAATTCCTCGATCACCAGTAGCAGATGTATATGCGCAAATTGAAAGAGATTTAGTTGCTGCAATTGAGGTATTGCCAGATGTGCCGGAACAAACAGGAAGGGTAACAAGAGGCGCAGCTAGAGCATTACTAGGAAAAGTATATTTATTCCAAGATAAATTTAGTGAAGCGGCAAATGTATTGGATCAGGTAATCACAAGTTCAAATTACTCTCTTGTTGAAGATTATGATGAAATTTTCGAAATGGCTGGTGAAAATGGTATTGAGTCGGTATTCGAAATTCAATATACTGATGTTGAAGGAGCTGAATTTGGATGTTTGCAATGTAGCGAAGGTAATGTTGCGGTAGGTTTTAGTGGCGTAAGAGGTTACGATGGTCCATTGTTCTCTTCAGGCTTTAGTTTTAATGTACCAACTCAGGAAGCAGTTGATCAATTTGAACCTGGAGATCTTCGAAAAGATGTTGCAATATTAGATATTGTTGCTTGGGCTGAGAGTGAAGGTGCGACTTACACTACAGGATTTGAGCATACTGGATATTTTAATAGAAAGTATTTGCCGAGAAAGAGAAGCTCTGAAGCTCAGGGAGATTTGAACCTAACCAACCCGAATAATTATAGAGCAATTCGTTATGCAGATGTATTGCTTATGGCAGCAGAAGCATATAACCGAGGAGGTATTTCAGATACGAAAGCACAAGAATACATTTCAGAAGTAAGAAGAAGAGCTTTTGGTGATACAAATCACGATGTAACCTTAACAGGTGCAGCGTTAACCGATGCTATTTATCATGAAAGAAGAGTTGAGTTAATGGGTGAAGGACATCATTTCTTTGATCTTGTAAGAACGGGAAGAGCAGCTGATGAAATTGAAGGTTTCGTAGCTGGTAAACATGAAGTATTCCCTATTCCTCTTGAAGAAATTCAATTCTCAAATGGCAATTGGTCACAAAATCCTAATTACTAAACAAGATTATTCGATATGAAAATATTAACTAAAATAAGCGCATTTATTTTCATCCTAGGTATCTTTTTTGCCTGTGAAACAGATGAAGATAACTTGTATTCGTTAGATTATATTGGTGCTCCTACTAATGTGGAAGCAGTATTCGATATCACACAAGATAATTCAGGTCTTGTGAGTATTTCCCCTAATGCTGAGGGAGCTCAGCAATTTACCATTGATTTCGGCGATGGTTCTGAAACAGAAACCTACAAGCCGGGTGAGGTTGCTGAACATGTATATACTGAAGGAGTTTATTCGGTAAAAATTATTGCCGTAAGCATAAATGGTAAAGCAACAGAATTAGTACAGGAATTAAATGTAACATTTAAAGCACCAGAGAATTTAGAGGTGAACATTACAAATGATACTCAAAATCCAAGAATCGTAAGTGTAACAGCTACAGCTGATTTTGCAACCGTTTTTGAAGTTTATTTTGGTGATGTAGAAGATGAAGAGCCAACGATGTTAATGCCGGGTGAGACAGTTTCTCATACTTACGAAGCTGCTGGCGATTACGATGTTAGAATTGTAGCAAAAAGTGCCGGAGCAGCAACTACGGAATACACCGAAACGGTAAATGTACCTGAAGCTGCTGATCCGATTAATTTGCCTATTGATTTTGAATCCTTCACAATCAATTATGCATTTGAAAACTTTGGAGGTACAACTTCATCTGTTATCGATAACCCGGATGCATCAGGAATCAACACTAGTGCTAAAGTTGCTCAAAGTAATAAGTCTGCAGGAGCTGAAATATGGGCAGGTTCATTCCTTACACTTGAAAATCCTATTGATTTTTCTAGCAATACAGAGTTTAGAGTTAAGGTTTGGTCGCCAAAAGTGGGTGCAACAGTAAAACTAAAAGTTGAAAACTTAACCGATGGTAATATTGGTTTTGAAGTTGATGCAACAACAACAGTAGCTAACGAATGGGAGGAATTAACTTTTGATTTCTCTGCAATTGATCAAGCGAATGAATATCAGAAAGTGGTAATTTTCTTCGACTTCGGAAACAATGGAGATGATTCGAACTATTACTTTGATGATATTAAGCTAGTACCTGCATCCATTCCAGCTTTCTCTTCAATTGAAGATTTTGAAGGAACAGCACCTACATTTACAGTATTTGGAAATATTGCTGATGTAGATGTGGTTGACAATCCTGACGCTACAGGTGTAAATATCACTGCAAAAGTTGCGAAACTTATTAAAACTGCCAATTCAGAAACTTGGGCAGGGGCATTTTTCGAAGCAAGCTCAGCATTGGATTTTGATAATTACAGCATGATTAAGGTTAAAACATGGTCGCCAAAATCTGGAATTGTAGTAAAGTTAAAACTTGAAAATGCTGATGCAAGCATTACTCATGAAGTGGATGCAAGTACTACAGTTGCTAATGCATGGGAAGAATTAACTTATGACTTTAGTGGGGCTCCTGCAGCTGACTATGTGAAGGTGGTTATCTTCTTCGATTTTGGAAATGTTGGCGATGATTCGGTTTACTATTACGATGAAATTGGTTTGGCAAATGAAGGAGGTTCAACTACTGCACCTTTAAGTATGGAAGACTTTGAAGGTACGGCTCCAGAATTTACCAACTTTGATGGAGGTAACGCTTCTGTGATTGATAACCCAGATGCTTCGGGTATTAACACAAGTTCAAAAGTTGGACAAATGGTTAAGAATGGTGGACAAACCTGGGGTGGTGCTTACTTTTCACTTGAAAGCCCAATGGATTTTGCAACTTACAAGAAAGTGAAAATGAAAGTGTGGTCCAATAAAGTAGGAGCCAAGGTGTTGTTTAAGGTAGAAAATAAAGACGATTCAAGTGTAAATTATGAGGTCGAATTAACAACTTCCGTGGCGAATGCATGGGAAGAACTTACCTATGATTACTCAGGAATTGACGCAACAAAATCATACCATAATATTGTTTTAATATTTGATAACGGTACAACAGGAGACGGATCTGCTGATTTTACCTACTATTTTGATGATATCGAATTAACCAATTAAACTTTGAGCAATGTTGAAATATTATAAATATATAAGTGTAATTCTGATTAGCATTCTGACGTTATTTACTGCATGTCAGGAGGATGATTACGAATTAGGAAAAATAGAGACCCCAACTAATTTGGAAATTAGTTTTGAGGTGGTAGGCGTTGATGCTGAGAATCCTTATGGAGATGGAACTGGCTTTGTGAATTTCAATGCAACGGCTGATAATGAAATTAATTATACCTATGTTTTTGGAGATGGAACTGATAAAGAAGTTTCTGCAGATGGTAAGATAACTCACAGATTCTCACTACCCGGAATTAATACTTATAATGTTACAGTTTTAGCTGTTGGAACAGGAGGTGTAACAACGAGTAAATCAGTTCAAGTTGAAGTGTTTAGTAGTTTCAGCGATGAGGAAGCAGTAGCCTTTTTAACTGGCGGCACTAGTAAAACATGGTATTGGGCAGCTGATCAACCAGCACATACAGGATTAGGACCAAACTTTGAAGATCCGGGTAAAGCATATGCTGCATGGTATGCTGCAACAGCTTTCGAAAAAGAATGTATGTATGATGCTGAATTTGTATTTACTCAAACTGATGGAGGTGTAACATTTGAACAAACAGCTGGATCAGCATTCATCCCAGGAACATATGCGGGTAAGATTGGAGTTGAAGGTGATGTTTGTCATGGTGATGATGTAGCTCCAGGTTTATATGGAGTGAAGAATGTAACTTTTGCACCTGCAAGCTCAATTGCAACAGAAGATGGCGGTTACCGGGGAACCAGCTTCAGCATTTCCGATAATGGATTCATGTGCTGGTATGTTGGAACAAGTACTTATGAAATTATTGAGATTACGGATAATATTCTAAGAGTGCGTGTTGAGGAAGATGACACTTTTGCTTGGTACCATATCTTTACATCAACAAAACCAAGTGAATCAGCTGGTGAAGTTGATGTGGAATATACCAATCTGGTTTGGTCAGATGAGTTTGATACTGATGGAAATCCAGATGCTACCAAATGGGATTATGACCTAGGTGCAGGAGGTTGGGGTAATAATGAATCTCAAACCTACACCAACGATGCAGCTAATGCCAGTATTTCTGATGGAACATTAAAAATAACGGCAAAAGCGGATGGTGGATCTTATACTTCAGCTCGTTTGAAAACTCAAGATAAATTTGAATTCACTTACGGAAGGGTTGATGTTCGAGCCAAACTTCCATCAGGAGGCGGTACATGGCCGGCAATTTGGATGTTGGGAGCAAATTTCCCTGATGTAGGATGGCCAGCATGTGGAGAAATTGACATTATGGAAGGAATTGGAAACAATCCTGGACATATCCAATGTGCATTGCATACGCCATCAAGTTCGGGAGCAACCGAAAATATGGAATCTACAACTGTTGCTGATGCTTCTGATGAATTTCATGTGTACTCTGTAAACTGGTCAGAAAATCAGATTACATTCCTGATTGATGATGAGGTTTATTATACCTATGCACCGGAAGATAAAAACGCCGACAATTGGCCGTACGATGCTGATCAATTTCTGATTTTGAATGTGGCTATGGGTGGTACACTTGGTGGTACTATTGATCCTGCATTTGTTGAATCATCTATGGAAATTGACTACGTAAGAGTATATCAATAATTATAAACAATTATAGGCTGTTCCTGTTATTTGAACAGCCTATAAATACTTAATCATTAAGCTAAATCTTTACATTATGAGATCAACAGCTTGTTTGATAATGGGTGTATTCTGTCTTCTTTTTTCTTCATGCAACTTTAATAAAAAAGATAAATCCAAGCAAAAAACTGCTTCAAAAGAGTATCAACTGGTGTGGTCTGATGAATTTGATTATACCGGATTGCCAGATTCAACAAAATGGATTTATGATACGGAAGGAAACAGCAAAGGCTGGGGCAATAACGAATTGCAACATTATACACATGCGAAGAAAGAAAATGCCTGGGTTGAGAATGGAGTACTTCACATTACTGCGCTTCAGGAAAGTATAGAAGGTAAGGATTATTCATCTGCCAGATTAAACTCTAAATCGGATTGGTTGCATGGGAAAGTTGAGGTGCGAGCAAAACTTCCGGAAGGGAGAGGCACTTGGCCTGCAATTTGGATGATGCCAGGGGATTGGTCCTTCGAAGATGGAAACTGGCCGGATATTGGCGAGATAGATATCATGGAACATGTTGGCCATGATGCAGGAGTGATTCATGCATCTGCTCACTCAAAAGATTATCAGTGGCAAAAAGGCACGCAGCAAACTGCAATTATAAAAATTCCCGATGCCACTGAAAAGTTTCACTCTTACATCCTGGAATGGTCTGAAGATATCATGAAATGCTATGTAGATGATCAATTGTTTTTTGAGTACAAAAATGAAGGCCTTGGAGAATCGAAATGGCCTTACACCAAACCATTTTACTTGATTTTAAATGTTGCAGTTGGTGGTGCATGGGGAAGTGTAGAAGGAATTGACAAGGAAGCATTTCCACAAACAATGGAAATTGACTTTGTAAGAATTTATCAAAAGAAATAATCATGAACTTAAAATATAGTGCTGCTGTTTCTTTAATTGTTGCCTTAGGAGGATTTCTAATGGGATTTGATGCGTCGGTGATTTCAGGCGTTATAAAATTTATAGAACCTCAGTTCGATCTTAGCAAAATTCAATTGGGTTGGGCTGTGAGCTGTTTGACTCTTACTGCAACTTTGGCCATGATGTTAGCTGGCCCTGTTAGTGATAGGTTTGGAAGACGAACAGTCTTAAAATGTGCGGCAGCATTATATTTTATTTCAGCTTTAGGATCAGCCATAGCTCCTAATTTTATAATGTTGGTTTTGGCAAGAATGATTGGAGGAATCGGTGTTGGCGCATCGCTGATCATAGCTCCAATGTATATTGCCGAAATCGCCCCTCCAAAGCTTAGGGGTACTATGGTGTCCTTTAACCAACTGAATATTGTACTGGGAATTTCAGTTGCATTTTTTACCAATTACCTGATTTTACAATTGGGAAAATCGAATGCCGATTGGGCCACCTTTCTGCAGTTCGACGCATACAACTGGAGATGGATGCTGGGATTGGAAGCTTTGCCTGCATTGCTCTATTTTTTCTTACTGTTTTTTGTGCCAAGGAGTCCGCGTTGGCTAGCCATGAACGGCTTGGATGATGAAGCCCTTGAGGTAATGAATAAGGCTGTAGGAGAAGAAGAGGCGAAGGAACAGTTGGTAAATATTGCACGAAGCATCAATTCATCAAAGAATAAGGAACGAATTTCAATAAAGGAGTTATTTAAACCATCATTAAAGTTGGTGTTGCTAATTGGTATTGTGATTGCAATTACCCAGCAAATAACAGGGATCAATTCGGTGTTTTTTTATGCTCCAATGATTTTTGAGCAAACAGGTATCGGAACCGATGCTTCATTTTCACAAGCAATTTTAGTAGGCTTAACCAACCTTGTTTTTACTCTTTTTGCCATTTGGTTGATTGATAGGGTAGGAAGAAAACCACTCTTGGTTTTTGGTTTGTTTGGTATTGTTGTTTCGATGTTTGTATTATCTGCGAGTTTTGGAAATGCTACCTACCAGTTAAGCGAAAAGAGCATAACCGAATGTTCTAGTTTTATTGAGCCTTCCAAATTAAAAGAGATTGAGAATGTTGTTTACGAAAGTGATATCGAATTTAATAATGCACTCTTAAGTAGTGTTGGTGAACAGACATTTAAAGAACACCAATCAGAATTTATCGCAAAAGCAATCTGCATCAACCCATGGTTGGTACTGGTAGGGATTATTGGCTTTGTTGCATCCTTTGCGATTTCTATAGGACCTGTTATGTGGGTTTTGTTTTCAGAACTTTTCCCAAATCGAGTAAGAGGATTAGCCATCTCATTTGTTGGACTAATCAACTCGGGGATAAGTTTCATTGTACAGCTGGCTTTCCCGTGGGAACAGATGAATCTGGGAAATGCTACTACCTTTTTAATATATGGAATATTTGGCGCATTGGGTCTTTTGTTTGTGATTGTAATGCTGCCTGAAACCAAGGGGAAATCTCTTGAAGAATTAGAAGTAATTCTGATTAAAGAATAGGAACAGATCGAATCCTTTAAGGATTTATAATATAAAACTCAGAAGTTTTTTGTTGAAAGAAATTGAAGTTGAATCTAGTTAGATTAAAATGAAGAAGAGTAACATTTATCTGGGAAACACAAGTTTGAATTGCAGCGGGGCTGAGATTAAAGGGGAATTTGTAGAACTAAATAATGAGAAGTTTTACAAGATTAGCAATTCTGACCAAATGGCGGACTTCTTTATGAGTATTGTTAGTGATTCAGATCACTGGATGTTCATATCAAGTAATGGTTCATTATCAGCCGGTAGAAAGAATCGTGATAATGCATTATTTCCTTATTACACTGTTGATAAGATTCATGATTTTAAAGGCATTACAGGAAGTAAAACTATGTTTTTGGTAGAGAAAGAGGAAAAAGCTTTTCTATGGGAACCATTTGCAAAGAATTTGAAGGAAGTATATAAAATTCAAAGAAATCTATATAAGAGTATTTATGGCAACAAGATCATTTTCGAAGAGGTGAACCTTGATTTGGGAATTGAGTTTCAGTATGCCTGGTACAATTCAGAAAAGTATGGATTTGTACGTAAATCGAAAGTAAAAAACATTAGCGGAAATAAGTTAAATGCAGAAGTGCTTGATGGAATTAAAAATATCATTCCTTATGGATTCGATTACGCATTTCAGAGTGAATACAGTAACCTACTTGATGCTTATAAAAAGAATGAATTGTTACCAGAGTCTGGTTTGGGATTGTTCATGTTGAGCTCAATCCCTGTTGATAGAGCAGAACCAAGTGAATCATTAAAATGTACTACGGTATGGTCTGTGGGATTGCAAGACAAGAAAATCTTATTATCGGCGAAGCGGGAATCGAACTTCCTAAAAGGGTTGAATCTTGAAACTGAAGTTGATGTGAGAGCAACCCGAGGGGCTTACATGATAAATTCTGAATTGGAATTGTCTGCTGGTAACTCGGAAGAATGGATGATTGTAGCAGAGATTAATCAGGATAGTTCAGATGTTTCGAATCTGAATGAATTCATTAAAAATGACAAGAACCTGTTTGCAGCTATTGATAAAGACATTCAATTGGGAACTGAGAATTTGATTAAGATTGTGGCTGACGCCGATGGTTTACAGGCTGGAAAAGATGATTTGTGTACTGCTCGTCATTTTTCGAATACCATGTTTAATGTAATGCGTGGTGGAATTTTTATTGATTCATACAATATTAATAGTGCAGATTTTGCTTTGTTTGTGAAGCAATCGAATACAATAATTTATTCGGAATTTAACAGCTGGTTGAATGAACTGCCAATAGAAATATCATATAATGAATTGCTTGATAGGGTAAGTACAGTAGCAAATTCTGATTTGCAAAGAATTTGCCTGGAGTACCTGCCATTAACATTTAGTCGTCGTCATGGTGATCCAAGCCGACCTTGGAACCAGTTCTCCATTGAAACTAAAAATGAAGATGGAAGTCCTAAATTAAATTACCAGGGAAACTGGAGGGATATTTTCCAAAACTGGGAAGCTTTGGCCTGGTCATTTCCTGAGTATTTGAAAGGGATGATTAGCAAGTTTGTGAATGCTTCTACTGCCGATGGATACAATCCTTACCGAATTACTCGTGAAGGAATCGATTGGGAATGTCCTGATCCTGATGATCCATGGGCTTACATTGGATATTGGGGAGATCACCAAATTATTTATTTACAGAGACTTTTGGAGTTATCAAATGAATTTCACCCGGGAAAATTAGATGAACTTCTAAGCAAAGAGATGTTTGTGTATGCAAATGTCCCATATCGAATTAAATCTTACGATGAGATTGTTAAAAATCCAAAGGATACCATTGGTTTTGATTTTGATCTGAACAAAACAATAAAAGCAAAATACAAAGAGCTTGGCGCTGATGCTTTTTTGTTGCAGCAGGGAAATGATATTTACAAGGTAAATCTGATGGAGAAAGTGTTGGTGACCCTGCTAAGTAAATTAAGCAATTTTATTCCTGAAGCTGGAATATGGTTGAATACTCAGCGTCCTGAATGGAACGATGCAAATAATGCATTGGTGGGGAATGGTGTTTCCATGGTAACTCTATACTACTTGCGAAGATTTTTGAAGTTTTGGACTGAAAAACTGGCTGTATTATCGGTCGAAGAAATCACTGTTTCAGCAGAAGTGAAAGCGTTATTGGATAAGATCTTTAACCTATTTAATGAGCGATCAAACTTGTTGAATACTGGTTTTACCAATAAGGACAGAAAGCACTTTGCAGATGTTCTTGGTTTGGCAGGAACAGAATACAGAGAGAGCATCTATGCAAATTCATTCTCTGGAGAACGAAAGTCTGTTAAAGTTGCGGATTTGGTAGAATTTACCAGATTGGCAATGGCTTATATGGATCAGTCGATTCGTGTAAATAAGCGCGAAGACAAGTTGTATCATGCTTATAATCTAATTTCAATTTCTGATGATGAAATATCGATTCGTTACTTGTATGAAATGCTGGAAGGGCAGGTAGCAGTTTTGAGTTCAGGATATTTATCGGCAGAAGAGAGTTTGGAAGTGCTGGATGCTTTAAAGGCTAGTTCATTATTCCGTGAGGATCAGTTTAGCTACATTTTATATCCCGACAGGCAGTTGGCAAGATTTACTGAGAAGAATAACATTCCAGAACATCAGGTAGCAAAATCGTCCCTGCTTCAGAAATTAATTGAAAATAGGAATACAGAGCTGGTTTCTGTTGATCAGTCAGGCAACTGTCATTTCAATGGTAAAATTCGAAATGCAGAGGTATTAAATGAAATTCTTGACAGATTAAATTCTGAATATACAGAATTAGTTATTTCTGATAGAGATCTTGTTCTAAATGCATACGAAAGTATGTTCGACCATCAGTCTTTTACAGGAAGATCAGGAACTTTCTATGGATATGAAGGATTGGGAAGTATCTATTGGCATATGGTTTCAAAACTGCTTCTTGCCACTCAAGAGAATTTCTTTCTGGCCACCGACGAGAACTTAAGTGCAGAGTTGATTGGAAGATTGAAGGAACATTACTACGAAATAAAAGCAGGTATTGGAATATACAAATCACCAGACTTGTATGGTGCTTTCCCAACTGATGCCTACTCTCATACTCCTGGAAATGCTGGAGCCAAGCAACCAGGTATGACCGGTCAGGTAAAAGAAGATTTTATTTCGAGAATGGGAGAGCTTGGTATTCGAATCGATCAGGGTAAAATTGTTTTTGATTTGCCTTTGTTGAACGAGAAGGAAGTTCTTAAGAATCCAGAATTATTTACTTACTATGATCTTCAAAATTCAAAACAAACAATTGAATTGGAAGAGGGACAATTAGCATTAACATTTTGTAAGGTTCCGGTTGTATTCTCAAAGGGAGCAATGCCTGAGATAAAAATCACTTATAAAGATGAATCAAACACTTTGATCTCTGGTAATATCATCGATGAAAATATCAGTGAATCAATATTCAGAAGAGAAAATTCAGTGAAAAGAGTTGATTATACAATGTCTGAAAACTAACAAATAAACTGTCGGTGTGGTTGCACTCCTGTAACCATACCGATAAACTTTAACCTTTTAAGCCTAAACCTATGTCTGTAAGAAGTGAATATTTAATGTCGTTGGCAGGGGTTGATCTTGAAGACAAAAGCCAAGATGAATTACGAGCGCTATACTATCAGTATTTGAATAGAGGAATGCATGGGATCTGTTTTAGTCCTTACGAGGAAGGACAGGAACCGGGAAACCAGATCAGCGAGGAACAGATTCGCAGAAGAATGGAAATTGTGAGTCCCCACACCAAGTGGATCAGGTCTTTTTCATGTACTGAAGGAAATGAATTGATTCCTAAAGTCGCCAGAGAATTTGGTCTGAAAACCATGGTAGGAGCATGGTTGGGGAAATATCAAAGCATTAACGAAAACGAAATTGAAGGTGTTATAGAAGTTGCAAAAGCTGGTTATGCGGATATCGTAGCGGTTGGTAACGAAGTTTTGTATCGCGAAGATTTAAACGAAGAGGAGCTTCTGAAATATATCTATCGTGTAAAGAAAGAACTTCCTGGTGTTCCAGTGGCTTATGTGGATGCATACTATGAGTTTGCAAACCGACCTAAGGTTACCGAAGCTTGTGATGTGATTCTTGCAAACTGTTACCCTTTTTGGGAAGGTTGTAGTCTCGAAAACTCATACCTGTACATGAAAGACATGTACAACCGTGCATTACGAGCAGGTTCAGGTAAAAAAGTGATCATTTCTGAGACAGGTTGGCCAAATGTAGGAGAGCCATTCCATGGTGCAGAACCTTCTCAGGAAAATGCGATGAAGTACTTTATACAATCACAAAACTGGTCAAAAGAAGAAGATATCGAGATATTCTACTTCTCGTCATTCGACGAAGAATGGAAAACATCAGACGAAGGTGATGTGGGGGCCTATTGGGGAATTTGGGATAAGGATGAGAAGTTGAAATTTTAATTCGTGTACGCGCGAAGAAGGCTAAGTAAATAGTAAATGAAGAAGATTACTGAACAACTGAATATAAAATTTGACAAGGCAATTTGTTACTCAGGATTTAGAGAGGGACAGAGTCCGGAAGCGGGGAGTTTTCCTACTTATGAGCAGGTTAAGGAAGACCTGTTAATCCTGCAAGGACATTGGAAATATTTAAGACTATATGCCTGTGATGAACAAACCGATACTGTGCTTGAGGTGATTCGAAATGAGAAGCTTGATTTTCAAGTGATGCTTGGCGCATATATTGGAGCTGAAATGAACAATTTTGCCTGTCCGTGGGGAGGAGTTTACTCCGAAGGACAACTAATTGCCAACAAGGAGCACAATATCAATCAGATTGAGAAATTAATAAAGCTCGCAAATCAATATTCTGACATTGTTTTTGCTCTTTCTGCAGGTAATGAAGCAACAGTAAGTTGGACAGATCACTATGTTCCGGTTGAAAGTGTTATCCGTTATGTGAAAATTATTAAGAAAGGTGCCAAGCAGCCTGTTACATTCTGCGAAAATTATGTGCCATGGCTCGATCATATTAAGGATTTAGTGGAAGCTGTAGATTTTATTTCCATTCATACTTACCCGGTTTGGGAGTACAAGAATATTCATGAGGCCCTGGAGTACACCAAACAAAACTATTACAGCATTGCAGAAAAATATCCTCACAAACCTGTTGTGATTACAGAGGCGGGTTGGGCAACGAATTCAAATGGACGTGGAATTGACCCGGAAAATGTAAGTGAAGATTTACAAGCCATATACTACCAGGATTTAATGCAATGGACAGAAGAAGAAGAGATACTCTGCTTTTATTTTGAAGCCTTTGATGAATCCTGGAAAGGATCGCCGGAACCAATGGAGCCCGAGAAACACTGGGGATTATTCACACTGGATAGGGAACCAAAGAAAGTGATGGAAAATCAATTTACTGAACTCATGCAAGCTTAAAACCTAAACATATGAAAAACTCAACAATAAAAAATATTTCAATACTGATATGTATTACGATTGGATTGTTCTCTTGTAAGAATGCTGCAAAAAAATCGGATACAAGCATTCAGGAAGAACAAAAGCAGAATATGGAAATCAAACAAGAAACAGCGGATCTTTTAGCCGGAACATCATGGGCTGTAGCCTACTCAGGATTTCGAAGTGGACAACATCCTGACAGGGGTAATGGAGCTGTTAATCCCAGCGATGCTGAAGTACTGGAAGATTTACAAATCATTTCGAAAGATTCATTGTTCAACTTGATCAGGTTGTATGATTGCGGCGAAAATTCTCAGACAGTGCTAAGAATTATTGAAGTAAACAAATTGAATATAAGGGTAATGTTGGGTGTTTGGTTAAAGGCAGAATTAAGCGCACATGAAACCTGTTTGTGGCTTAATGAGCCAATCCCTCAGGAAGTGTTGGATAAAAATATGATACTGAACCAGGAAGAAATTCAACGAGGAATTGCTCTAGCCAATAAATATCCGGAAACAATAATTGCCCTGAATGTGGGTAATGAGGCATTGGTTGAATGGAACGATCATAAAGTTGATACCGACTCTATTATTTCCTATGTGAAAAGAGTGCAGAAAGAGATTCAGCAGCCAGTAACTGTTGCCGATAACTACGAATGGTGGATAAAAAGTGGACAGAAACTGGCTAAGGCAGTAGACTTCGTTTCAATTCATGTATACCCAGTTTGGGAAGGAAAGGACATTGACGAAGGAATGTTATATACCATACAAAATGTACAGGATGTTAGAAATGTTTTACCGAATAGTAAGCTTGTGATTACCGAAGCAGGATGGGCAAGCATTGCATCTGAGTTTGGTGAAAGGGCCAGTGAGGAGAAACAGGAACGCTACTACAATGAACTGAAGGAGTGGTCGAAGGAAATGAATATTACCACTTTCTTTTTTGAAGCTTTTGATGAGGATTGGAAAGGTGAAACAGATAATCCGCTAGGAGCTGAAAAGCACTGGGGATTGTTCACGGTTGACAGAAAACCAAAAAAAGTAATGCAGGCACTGTACCCGGAACTATAAAGAATAAAATCTAATTACGAATCACTCACAATTAAAATATTAAGCAATATGGCACCCTATAAAACAGCGGCAGAAGACAAAGTTCCTTTTGGACAGAAAGCAGCTTATGGAGCAGGACAGTTGACTATTAATCTTTATCCAGCGGCCTTAGGCGTTTTTATGTTCTACCTGATTTATGGGTTTAAAATGGATCCTGTTTTAGCTGGTTTATTGTCTGCCTTGCCAAAATTTTTTGACGCATTAATTGACCCAATTATGGGTTATATTTCAGACAATACTCGGACTCGTTGGGGAAGAAGAAAACCATACGTTCTATTGGGAAGTATCATTTCTGGGATCGCTTTTATGGTACTGTGGCAATTGCACCCTGAGAATTCAGAAATCTATAATTTCTTTTACTTTTTAATCCTGTCGATTATTTTCTTCATTGCCTTTACGATTTATTCCACGCCATTCATAGGTTTGGGATATGAAATGACACCCGATTACAATGAGCGGACCAGGTTAATGGCGGTTGGGCAGTTTTTTGGTCAGATGGCCTGGATGATTGCTCCATGGTTCTGGATCATGATTGGAAACTCAGATCTGTTTTTCGAGGAATCGACAACGGGAGTTAGAGTTCTATCTGTATGGGTTGGAGGTGCAAGCATCATATTGGGTGCCTTGCCAGCGCTGTTTTGTAAGGAACTTAAATTGCCGAATTTGGAAGGTGAATCCAAATTAAGCATTCGGAAACTTGCTTCAAATCTAAAAGAATTTTGGACAGCAATTGTACAAACTTTAACCTGTAAGCCATTTGTGAAGTTGTGTGGTGCCACTTTTTTAATATTTAATGGTTTTCAGACGATTGCACAGTTTTCTTATTTTATTATCCTTTATTATTTGTTTGATGGTAGCATCAATGCTGCTGGTTCCTGGCCGCCATGGTTCAGTACTGTCAACGCTGCATGTACTGCATTTCTAATTATTCCAATTGTAACTCGTATTTCAACCAAAGTGGGCAAGAGAAAGGCCTTTATCATTTCCACTTTACTCTCTATTGTGGGATATGTATTAAAGTGGTGGGGATTTAACCCGGCCAATCCATGGCTGATGTTTATTCCTTTGCCATTGATTTCTTTCGGTATTGGAGGTTTGTTTACCTTAATGATGTCGATGACTGCGGATGTATGTGATTTGGATGAATTGAATAATGGAACACGCCGTGAAGGAATGTTTGGAGCCGTTTATTGGCTGATGGTGAAGTTGGGTAATGCCCTTGCGTTTTTAGTTAGTGGTGTAGTTTTAAAAATGGTTGGTTTTGATCAAAATGCTGAAATTCAAACCGCAGAATCATTGATAGATCTTAGGTTGGCAGATATTATTATTCCGATATTTTTTGCTCTCATTGCCATATGGATGATGATGAAATATAGTATTTCGGAAGAGCGAGCACTCGAAATTCGAAAGGCTCTAATTGCACGAAGAGGAAAGGTAAAACACTAAATAAAAACTTTAGAATCAATCATGAAACTGAATTATATATTAGGAATTTTTATAAGCATTACAGTTATGGCTTGTAATACAAAAGATAAGAGTTTGCTTGTTGAAATTTATGAAACATCAGCGGCAGGAAATAAGCTTCAAAAAGTAGATGTATCCGAAAACAGTATGGCTGATGTGGAAATTAAAATTAATCCTGATGAAAAATTCCAGGAAATCATTGGTTTCGGAGGTTCGTTTACCGAATCAACAGCCTACCTAATGAATAAAATTGGGGAAGAAAACCGAAAGCTGATTTTAGAAGCCTATTTTGGTGAAAATGGAGCAAGATATTCATTAACCAGAACCCACATTAACTCTTGTGATTTTTCGCTGAGCAATTATTCTTATGCTCCGATTGAAGGAGACAAGGAGCTAAAGCATTTTTCTATCGACGAAGATCGTGACGATATCATTCCAATGATAAAAGAGGCCATGGCAGTTTCTAAGGATGGTTTTAAAATTATATCATCACCTTGGACAGCTCCTGTTTGGATGAAAGACAATAAGGATTGGAAAGGTGGAAAGCTATTGCCTGAATATTACGATACTTGGGCATTGTTCTTCTCGAAATACATTAATGAGTACAAGAAAGAAGGCATCGATATCTGGGGGCTAACTGTTGAGAATGAGCCATTGGGTAATGGTTACAACTGGGAAAGTATGCACTATACACCTGAGGAAATGGTTGACTTTGTTAACAATCATTTAGGGCCAAAATTGAAGGCAGATGGTCATGATGTAAAGGTGTTGGGTTACGATCAAAATCGTGATGAGTTAAAGGAGTGGGCTGATGTGATGTATAAAGATGAAGAATCTTCTAGGTACTTTGATGGTATGGCGATTCACTGGTATGCCAGTACTTATGACTATATGCCTGATGTTTTACAATACACACATAAAAAAGCACCTAATAAATTGATGATTCAGTCGGAGGCATGTGTTGATGCTGAAGTACCGCACTGGAATGATGATGCCTGGTACTGGAAAAAAGAAGCCACCGATTGGGGATTTGATTGGGCGCCAGAAGAGCAAAAGCATCTTCACCCAAAATATGTTCCTGTGTATCGCTATGCGCGTGATATTATTGGTTGTTTAAACAATTGGGTGCAAGGATGGGTTGATTGGAATATGGTTTTAGATACTCAAGGAGGACCTAATTGGGCAAATAATTGGTGTTTGGCTCCTGTTATTGTTGATCCTAAGAAAGATGAGGTATACTTTACTCCAATGTATTATACTTTGACACATTTTAGCAAGTACATTCGTCCTGGCGCTATGCGAATTGGTTTTGAATCGAATAATGATGATTTAATGGTAACTGCGGCTCAAAACCCTGATGGTTCAATTGCTGTTGTGGTATTAAATATGAAAGAGGAAGCCAAGCAGTTAAAGTTGACAATGGCAGGAAAGGAAAGCGCTTTTAAAATTGACGCCCAAGCCGTACAAACAATTGTCATTCATCAGGATAAATAAACAGAAATCATGCCTACTATGAATAAATTTCTCTGTATAGCCTTTTTAATGATTTGTTTTGCGTGCAATCAAAAGGAAAATCTTGTTTCAATATCAGGTAGAAATTTTGTGCTTAATGATTCTGTCTATCTCATTAAAGGAATTTGTTATCATCCTGTTCCAAAAGGAAGTAAACAAAGAAGCTTTGAAAGACTTGAACAAGATTTGGCCTTGATGAATGAGGCAGGAATAAATACCATCAGAATGTATTCACCTGTTGATGATCAAGCAGTATTGGATCAAATCCATAAGGCAGGAATAAAAATCATAGTAGGCTTTGGTTACAATCAAAATGGACATTTTGATATTCTCTCAGGGAGTTTTGCCAATTACATTAACAAGTATAAATCACACCCAGTTATTCTTTTTTGGGAATTGGGGAATGAATACAATTACCATCCCGAGTGGTTTGATGGTGATATGAAAAACTGGTATGCTGCATTGAACCAGGCAGCACAAAAAGTTCATGAAATTGATAAGCATCATCCTGTTGCTACGGCTCATGGAGAATTACCCGATTCCCTTGCACTGTCCATTTGTACTGATATTGATATTTGGGGTATGAATGTGTACCGCTGGGATGATCCGACAGGCATTTTCAGAGAATGGAAAAGCATTTGCAAAAAGCCAATGTACTTGTCCGAAGCAGGAGCTGATAGTTACATGACCATTTCGAAGAGTGGCTATGAACAAGGAGAGAGCCCAAAAGCCCAGGCCGATGCCATCAGGAAGATTTTAAAGTCGACTTTCGGGAGTCAGGAGGTATGTTCAGGAGTTGCTTTATTTGCCTTTGTAGATGAATTCTGGAAAGCAGGAAATCCGGATACACAAGATCCGGGAGGTTGGGCACCAAACAGCAGTGGTGTTCCATACGATGGAGCTCCCAATGAAGAGTACTGGGGCATTGTAGATATCGAAAGAAACAAGAAGGAGGCTTTTTATATTGTGAAAGAGCAATACAAATAAACAAAAGGACAAAGTTAACGCGACATGAAGTGTTATTTTGCGTTTTATGTCTTGTGTTCAAATTTAACTCTGATAAAAATTATTAACAGCGATGAACAAAGCAGATTCAAAATTATCAATAAAAGAGAAGATCGGATACAGTCTGGGAGATACTGCCTCACATTTTGTATGGGATATGGTTGGTTTCTGGATTCTGATTTTCTATACTGATACATTTGGTATCTCGGCTGCAGCGGCAGGGACCATCATGTTAATTGCTCGATTGTGGGATATGATTAGCGATCCGGTAATGGGAATTATTGCAGACAGAACAAAAACCAAGTGGGGAAAATTTAGGCCTTATATTTTATGGATGGCTGTACCATATAGTGTTTTGGCTGTTTTGACCTTTACAACCCCAAATTTGGGGCCGACAGGCAAGGTAATTTATGCAGGAACAACATATTTTCTCTTGATGACAGTCTTCACGGCAATCAATTTGCCATATTCATCTTTAGGTGCTGTAATGACTTCCGATTCTTATGAGCGTGCAGGTTTGAATTCTTATCGTTTCATTTTCGCATTCATAGGACAATTTATCGTTTCAGGTACAGCATTATCCCTTGCATTATATTTTGGAGGCGGCGATACTGCAAAAGGATACCAATATACATTAATGCTGTTTGGAGGTATTAGTTTGATCTTGTTTCTAATCACGTTTAAAACTACTAAAGAAAGAGTTCAACCACCTAAAGAACAGAAGGAAAACCTAAGAGAGGATATTCGTAACCTATTTAAAAATAAGTCATGGGTTATTCTGTTTTTTGTTGGCATAATCTCCTTTATCATGTTTGCCATGCAGAATTTATCCATTGCATATTATTTCAAGTATTATATTGGGAATGAAGAAAATGTCCAGTTATTCAATGTGATTGGAACGGTGGCACTTATTGTAGCCATACCGTTTTCGAAACCATTGGCTCAAAAATTTGGAAAGAGAAATGTGTTCTTGGCTAGTTCATTACTGTCTGGATTTTTCTTCATTTGCCTTTATATCCCTTCTGCTGATAATCTGTTTCTGATTTATACTTTTAATATTCTTGCCAAAATCGCTTATGCACCAGCGATTCCTTTACTTTGGACCATGTTGGCCGATACAGCAGATTATTCAGAATGGAAATCGGGAAGAAGAGCTACAGGTTTGGTCTTTTCTGCTGCTACCTTTGCACAAAAAGCAGGTTGGGGTGTTGGAGGTGCTTTGGCGGGTTGGTTGCTTGCGGTGTTTCAGTTTACCCCAAATGCAGAGCAGACAGAAACAGCCATTACAGGAATTAAATTGATGATCTCAGTATTCCCTGGCATTCTGTACATGTCGTGCGCAATATTATTGTATTACTACACTATCGACCATGAAACTTGCGAACGAATGAAAAAGGCTTTGGATGCAAGAAGATTAAATGGGTAGAATTTGCTGTTTTTGAATTGTTTAAGGCTTTCCTATGGAAAGCCTTTTGTTTTAGGTACGAATCGAAGGTTTATTTGTAATGATAAAAGATTCTATAGAACACAAAAAGATTTGTTTTTTTTGTTTGATGAGTTTTATTATTTCACATTTTCTCTAAAGTTTAATTAAGTATCAGTAAATAAGATGTAAAGACGTAATTAATATAGGGAGTGTAAACTTTATGAGAGATCATATTTTTGGAATTCTATAAATTATTCCTAGATTTGTCGTGTAGAAACAAATGGATAAGAGGTGATTATTCTAATTGCCTTAAGCGGAATTTTGCAAATGTACTGTAGTTGGATCAATAAAGTTATAAAACCTATTGTTGTTCAAATATGGTAAGCTTCACGGTGTTATCTTAAAAAATGCCTCGCAATAAATAAAATCGATATCGTTTTATAGTCAGCAGAAATATAAGGATTGTATCGCTTAGATGAGTTCAGGTTATTCTGTTGTGTAGAAAATATTCTAAGTTTTACCAAGAGAATTTTAGATTGACGAGGAGGATGTTGTTGCTATGTGCAAATGATGTTGATTCTGGGATATGCTGTGTTGAGAAGATCAAATGCGCTAAGGTCTAATGATGAACTAAAAAAATAAAATTAATTATTATGAATTGTAAACGGTGTTTAACAGCTTTTCGAAAAGCAGTATTATTAATCATTACATTAATCTCAGTGTGTTCGTTAAATGGCTATGCTCAAGACAAAAAGGAGGACTATTTAAAAGTAGGAGGTGCCTTACGTTATAATATCTACGATAAAAGTTGGACGCAAGATAAATCAGAACCAAAATTTGCCTGGGATACCTGGCGATTAAATGTAGATGCCCGAACCTCAGGTGTCGATTTAAGTTTTGAGTATCGATTCTATCCTGGAGATGATGCCCACTTTATTCATCATGGATATTTGGGTTACGCTTTAAACGATGACCTATACATGAAATTGGGAGTTACGCAAGTGCCATTTGGTATTACTAAATATGCTTCACATTCCTGGTGGTTTCAGATACCATACTATGTAGGCTTAGAAGATGATTATGATGCCGGAATTAAGTTTGATTTTACGGGCATTAAGAATTTGACCTTGAATATAGGGTATTTCCGCCAGGCAGAACCCAATGGAAGTCCTGATTATTCAGCTCGATATTCCTATGATATCACGCCATCAGAAGAGGCATCTGTTAAAGAGCTTAATCAATTTAATATTCGAGCGACTTATCAATTGACTAAGGATATAGAAGTGGGGGTGTCTGGACAATTTGGACAAAATTACAACTCTGTTTTAGAAGAGTCAGAAAGTTCTACAGCCTTTGCAGGACATATTTTAGCAAATTTTGGAAAATTCAATTTTAAAGGAGAATATATTAGCTATGATTATGGCGTAAAAGATAATGAGGGCAATTCTCTGGATAAGGTGCAAATGGGGGCGTATGGATATAACTACTATGTAGCCTCTGAGGCAGATATATATGTAGCAGGTTTGGCTTATTCTATGGATGTGGATTGTGGTCCCATAACAAATATTCAGGCCTATGTTGACTATTCAATTATAGATAAGAGAAAAACAGGTTTTAAAAGCTCTCAGCACCTGATACCTGGTTTTCTGATTACTGCCGGTAGTATATACACTTATGTAGATTGGGCTTTTGGTAAGAATAATGCATGGTTGGGTTCATGGACTAATGGATTGGCAGAGGGTACACCTGATGCGGATTGGGAAAGTCGTTTCAACATTAATATTGGTTATTACTTTTAAGCAAATCACTATGACAAAAATAAAAATTAAAGTTAGAGATCTTTACCTGATTTTCGGCGCTCGAAAGAAAGAGGCACTACGATTGGTAAAGAAAGGGATGGGAAAGAATGAAGTTCTGAAAAAGACCAATTGCACTACAGCAGTAAATTGTGCCAACTTCGATATTAACGAGGGTGAAATTTTTGTAGTGATGGGACTTTCCGGTAGTGGGAAGTCCAGTCTGATTCGCTGTCTGAACCGATTGAATCAACCCACATCGGGCGAGATACTAATCAAAGGCAAGGATGTGGTAACCATGGACAAGTCACAGCTGACCGATTTGCGACGTAAAGAGTTGGCAATGGTGTTTCAAAATTTTGGATTGTTGCCTCACCGTACCGTTGTTTCCAACACAGCTTTTGGACTCGAAATTCATGGGGTTGAAAAAGAGGCCCGCGAAAAGAAAGCTATGGAAACACTGGCCACTGTAGGTCTTCAGGGCTATGAACACAAAATGACTTCTGAGTTGAGTGGGGGAATGCAACAACGCGTTGGACTTGCTCGTGCCTTGACTACCGATCCGGAAGTCTTGCTGATGGATGAGGCTTTTAGCGCATTGGATCCCTTAATTCGAAGTAATATGCAGGACGAACTATTGGACTTACAGAAAAAGCTAAAGAAAACCATTGTATTTATTACCCATGATCTGGATGAGGCTCTTAAATTAGGCGATCGAATCGCCATTATGAAAGATGGTGAAATTGTGCAAGTAGGCACTCCCGAAGATATTTTGGTTGACCCGGCAGACGACTATGTGAAGGCATTTGTTGAAAATGTCGATCGAAGTGCAATTGTATCTGCTGGCTCCATCATGTTTAGTGGAAAGGAAACAGGAAAACTGACGATTGAAAAGGACGGACCTGCCCTGGCTTTGCGACGCATGCGCGAAAGAGGTGTAGACCGTTTACCGGTAGTTGACAAGTCTAATGTCTTCTTGGGTTGGGTGAAGGCCCGACAGGTGGCTGAGCTCAAGCGCAAGAATATAAGAAGCTTGGAAGAGATCCTGATTTCAGATGTACCGCTGGTAGATCCGGAAACCTCAGCAGCAGATCTGCTGCCTTTGTTTATCGATCATACCTTACCACTAACTGTGGTAAACAACGAAAAGGAGTTACTCGGTATTATCGTCCACTCTTCTGTTATTGCTGAGGTTATTGGTAAGGAAAGGGAGGAAATAATTCAAATAAAAGAAGAAGGAGGAACTTACGATGGAGAAAATTAATATTGGAAAATACGTTGAAGAAGCAATCGAGTGGTTGTCTGTAAAAGGAGCACCTGTTTTCGATGCTATTACCACGGGGGTGGAATCCTTAGTGGATGGATTTCAGAACGCTTTATTGGCACCACACCCTTTTATTATTATCCTCTTGCTGGCCATTCTGGGGTACTACCTGAATGCTGGCAGGGTCAATTTTTTCAAAAAGGTAGGATGGAAAAATGCAGGTGGAATATTTGTTTTTACCATTATCGGCTTGCTCTTGTTATGGGGTATGGACTTTTGGGAGGAAACCATGCAAACCCTTGCTCTAGTGATTGCTTCTACCATTATTGCTCTGCTTATTGGTATCCCTCTAGGGGTTTGGTCAGCTAGGAGCAGTCGAGTAGAGCGGATAATTCGTCCCATTCTTGACTTTATGCAAACCATGCCAGCTTTTGTATATCTGATTCCTGCTATTCTTTTCTTTTCGGTGGGGAATGTTCCAGGTGTGCTTGCTACTGTAGTGTTTGCGCTTCCTCCAGGGGTTAGATTGACTAGTTTGGGAATACGGAGTGTCCCTAGCGAAGTTGTGGAAGCGGCCTACTCTTTTGGTAGCACCCCTCGACAGGTGCTTTATAAAGTTCAGCTTCCTTTGGCGAAGCCCTCTATTTTGGCTGGAGTTAACCAGGTGATTATGCTTTCGCTTTCCATGGTTGTGATCGCTTCTATGGTAGGAGCTGCCGGTTTGGGAGAAAAGGTATACACTGGAATTCTAAAAGCCGATATTGGCTTGGGGTTTGAAGCTGGTTTAGGCATTGTGATTCTAGCTATTATTCTCGATCGAATTTCTCAAGCCTTGGGCGGAACACCGAAAAATAAGAAATAAAGAATTCATAAATTGAAAATTAGAATAATGATGAAAAATCTCAAGAAAGTATTAAAACTATTACCGATTGTATTGCTAGGACTGATTTTGGTTCAGGGATGTAATCCGAACAAGAAGAAGAGCGATAAAAAAGAGGTATTGATTCTGTATCCAAATTGGGCGGAAGGAATTGCCTATACCCATTTGGCAAAAGTTGCCCTTGATGATATGGGTTATGCTCCTGAAGTGAAACCAATCGAGCCGGGGCCCATTTATGCTTCTTTAGCAAAAGGAGATGCAGATCTTTTTCTGGATGCCTGGTTACCAAACACCCATAAGGATTATTGGAAAAAGTATGGTTCGAAACTTGACAAGCTAGGAGAATCTTTCAGTGGAGGAACGACAGGTATTGTTGTACCGTCCTATGTAGAAATCAATTCCATTGAAGAATTAGAAGCACACAAGGAGCAGTTTGAAGGTAAAATTATTGGGATTGGTAGTGGAGCTGGTATTCATGCTAACACCGAGAAGGCCATTGAAGCTTATGGATTGGATTTCAATCAGATCACCTCTTCGGGTCCGGCAATGTTGGCCAGCCTTAAAAAGGGAATTCAAAGAAACAAATGGGTAGCCATTACTGGCTGGAAACCTCATTTTATGTGGGCACAGTATGATATTAAATACCTTGAAGATCCAAAGGGTATTTTCCCAAAAGATGTTTGCGCAATTCTGGCTCGTAAGGGGTTCGCCAAGGATTTTCCTGAATTGGCAGAATTTTTCGGCAACTTCAATATGACCGAAGATCAACTCTATAGCCTTATGGCTTTGATCGAAAAAGCTGACAACCCTGAAGCTGCAGCCAAAGAGTGGTATCAAAAGAACAAGGCCTTGGTTCGAAGCTGGATGCCTAAGAAATAGTACTTTTATTTTGTATTCATTTTAAAAGAAGAACAACAAGGAGAAATCTCTTGTTGTTCTTCTTCCATCTTTGAGCTCTCTATAATGAATCTGGAGTCTTTGTTTCTTTTAGTCTTATCATTGGAAATGATACAGCGATCAGTCTATAACTCCCAAGTTGTAAAAAAAACTTAGGTAAAAACCATTGATCGTCTATCGTTACAGAAATCCTGTAGTTGTTTTTAGAACGGCCTCTATATTTTACAATGTTTTAAATTCTAAAAGAAAATAATTTGTGTATCTTGAGATTGATTAATCAATATATTTTAAATAATTAGATTTTTGGATCTATTTTAAATGCTCCATATAACGGTTTTTTAATACAAATACAATATTTCCATTGACATCATACAATCCATAACGTTTATATATGAACCATACCATTTATAGTATCATAACGGGCACGGGAAGTTATATCCCATCACAGTGTGTTAAGAACAAGGACTTTCTCGATTGCGATTTTTATGAAGGAAAGGGAGATAAAATCGATAAATCGAATCATGAAATAATTGAAAAGTTTCAGGAGATTACAACGATAAAGGAAAGGCGTCATGTGCCGGATAATGTTCTTACTTCTGATATCGCTTATGAAGCCGCTTTAAAGGCCCTGGGCTCGGCAAACATTGATGGAGAGGAGTTGGATTATATCATTGTCGCTCATAATTTTGGAGATGTTAAAAGTGATAGCAACGCTTTGGATATTGTTCCTAGTCTAGCTGCAAGAGTAAAGCACAAATTGGGTATCAAGAACCCTAATACAATTGCTTACGATTTGACTTTTGGTTGTCCAGGATGGATTCAAGCAGTTATTCAAGCCGATTATTATATAAAATCGGGAGATGCACAAAGGGCTCTGGTTATTGGAGCGGATGTATTGTCCCGAGTTTCTGATCCTCACGACCGTGACAGTATGTTGTATGCTGATGGTGCTGGAGCCATTGTATTAGAAGGTAAAAGCAGTGAATGTCCAGTAGGAATCCTTGCACACAAAATGCGTTCAGACACTTTGGTTTACTCTAAAATGTTGTATATGGGCAGCTCATCCAATCCTCATGTCAAAAACGCAAGCAATCATTTCCTGAAAATGAATGGCCGAAAATTGTACCAGTATGCACTCGAACATGTGCCGCAAGCCATTCGAGACTGCCTGGAAAAGAGCAATACTCACTTGAGTGAAATTTCCAAAGTCTTAATTCATCAAGCCAACGGAAAAATGGATGAAGCGATATTGAAAAGACTATATCGTTTATACAAAATAAACAATATCCCACAGGGAGTCATGCCAATGACCATTGATTGGTTGGGGAATTCATCAGTAGCAACCATCCCTACATTATACGATCTAATCTTAAAAGGGAAATTGGGAACTTGTGCTATAAATGAAGGGGAAAATCTTGTTTTTGCATCTGTAGGTGCTGGAATGAATATTAATGCTTTTGTATACAAGGTGCAATAATTTTAAAATTTATTGCTAAGCATAGCTAGTGCAAACATTTACAATCTCGTTTATATTATAACAGAGCCTTTGGCAGTAGTTATCTTAAAGAATATGTTTTTATCCTAAAGCATTGTATGCTGAATTTTAAAATGAAGTATGAAAGAAAATAGAGATCTAAATTTAGCGGTGTTAATTGATGCCGATAATATTCCTTATTCTGGTATCAAGGGAATGCTTGATGAGATAACTAAATTTGGTGTTCCATCAATAAAAAGGATATATGGAGATTGGACAAAACCAACTGTTTCAGGTTGGAAGCCAGCTTTGCTTGAACACGCTATAACACCAATACAACAATACAGTTACACATCTGGAAAAAATGCTACAGATTCAGCGATGATAATTGATGCTATGGATATTTTGTATTCTGGCAAAGTAGGTGGATTTTGCATCGTGTCTAGTGATAGTGATTTCACCAGATTAGCAACTCGCTTAAGAGAGGCCGGAATGTTAGTAATTGGTATTGGAGAAAAAAAGACACCTAACCCATTTATTGTAGCTTGTGATAAATTTATTTACATAGAGATATTAAAAACCAAGACTAAAGAGAAGGAAAGCGACGAAGATAAAGAAATAGAAAAAGAAGCATTTGATGCAATTACTGTAAAAGAGATAAAATTAATTGCTTCAACAATTACTGACTTATCTGATGATGATGGATGGGCATTTTTAGGAGATGTTGGTAGCTTGTTGCAGAAGAAACAACCAAATTTCGACCCTAGGAACTATGGATTTCAAAAGTTAACCCCATTAATCAAATCAACAGGTAAATTTATAATAGAGCAAAGAGATAGTCAGAAAAGAAAGAGCAAGTTGATCTTTGTGAGGAATAAATAAAAATACCTATTACAAAATAGACTAGAGGGGTTGAATTTTATATGCTTGCATGTGTATAATGGATGTTAAAATGATATGCAGGTACAATATGATATAAAAACATGAACGTTTAGATAAATAAAATAATATTTGATTTAAAACCTGCCGAACAATGAGAGGTAAATTCTCAAACAGTAAAACCTTTAAAACTTATTAAATAAAAGTTGCCGACATTTTGCATGCGAATTTATTTCTAAGCATATTTGTTCTATAGAAACATTTTAGTAACACAAATTATCATCACAATGTGTTTTAGTTCTCAATTGAACTTTTTGAGATAAATTAAATTGTTTGGGTTTGTCATACCCGAAAAGCTACCATTAGCATTAATTATGCTAATGGTAGCTTTTCTTTTTGTTAATCAGTAGGTCTTGATTTTAACCGGCTCGAAGCTTTATCCGTACTCTATTAATATCGTGCTAGGGCGTTTTTAAAGCTGTTTTGCTAATGAATAGATAAATCTTCATATCGTTATTTTGTAAGTAACGCAAATTTGTGTTTCTATTTTAGAAATAGACACGATAAAATTGCACACTAATATCGGATTTTGTGATAAAAAAATTAAATGTAAAAAATACAAGTGATTGATTTCATTTTGGTACATTGCAATACATATCGATTCTTCTTCAAACATACACACAGAGGTTTTTTCTCTTGAATTTTGATTGACCTGGAAATCAATACTCCCACTAAAAATATAGTCATAATGAGCATTAAGATCAAAGAAGTAAAAAGTAAAAGCCTTCGTAAAGCATTTGTCAATTTTCAATATCATCTTTATAAGGACAATAAATTTTGGATACCACCTATTAAATCTGGAGAATTGGAATTATTACTTCCTGAGATAAATCCTGCTTTTGATTTTTGCAAAGCAAAGTTTTGGCTGGCATATCAAAATGGGATGGTTGTCGGTAGAATTGGTGCTATTGTTAACGATTTGAGTATTGAAAAGCAGGGTGAAAAAATAGGCAGAATTACCCGAATGGAATTTACCGACCAATATGAAGTGTCGGAGAAACTTTTTTCGGTAGCTGAACAATGGCTAAAGCAAGAAGGAATGATAGGGGTAAGTGGTCCTTTGGGATTTTCGAATCTGGATCATGCAGGTTTATTGATTGAAGGTCATGATTGGCTTCCATCCATGGCTTCAGATTATCATTTTGATTATTACCAAAAACATTTTGAAAGACTTAATTATTCAAAAGAGATTGATTGGTTGGAGTTTAGGATAGAGCTTCCTAAGGAAACGCCTGAAAAAGCTGGAAGAGTAGCCAATTTAATCAGAAAAAGATATGGTTTGCAAATTGTTAATTTTACTACCAAAAAGGATCTTGAACCGTACAAAGAAAAGATATTTAAAGTTTTTAACGATGCTTTTTCCGATCTGTTTGGCACCTTTGTATTTCCGGATAAATTGATTCGATTTTATATTGCAAAGTACTTTCCTGTTCTTAATCCCAGATATGTAAAGATTATTTTAAACAAAGAGGATAAATTGGTGGGGTTTATCATAGCTTTGCCTTCCTTATCGAAAGCATTACAAAAAGCAAAAGGAAAACTTTTTCCTTTTGGTTGGTGGCATATTAGAAAAGCACTTAAACATCCTACCGAAATGGACTTGATGCTTACAGGCATCGATCACGATTGCCAAAAACTGGGTTTTGCTTCAATATTGATGCATGAATTATTAAAAACGTCAAATGAGGATGGACTTCGATTTGCCGAAACTACGGGAATGCTTGAAAATAATCATGTAGCCATTCAGTTATGGAAGTCATTTGATCACATTCAGCACAAACGTAAACGTTGCTATCGTAAAATGTTTTAAATATCCATTGAGTAGGGGAGTAAGGCTTTCACTCCTCGGGTCTCGGCAAAAATTCCGACAAGGCTTTCTTTCTAATTTTCGAGATTGCTTGTTCCGCTAGAACTCGAAATTAGGTTCACGCATCAAATCAATAGCTACTCAAGCAACAGGCATTTGTCAGGGGTTTCACCCTTACTTTTCTAAAATAATTTCAGGGTCTCACTCCAGCTGAGGCTCTGAATGGAATTTCAAAAGGGCTTTCATACTTGAAAGACCTTATTTTACTAGTCGGGGCGAGAAGATTCGAACTTCCGACCCCACGCCCCCCAGACGTGTACTCTAACCTGGCTGAGCTACGCCCCGAATAGAATAACAAATATAGTTTATGAAAATCATCCGACAAAAAGTTTGTTGAAAGAGATTAATTGTGCGTGGAATAGTAAAAGATCGATTACATTAAAGAAATAATTCCTTATAACTGCGCTGTGAATTATAAGGATTTCTGGATGCTTATTCTCTGAATCAAGAATGTTCTTTTCATCAATCATAAACAACAATATCTTAATTAAACTAATAGAGTTTCTTTTTTATTTATATAGCTTTATATGCATAAAAGAATGATGTTGATATGTATTAAAAAAATATTAGTGATTTGAAGCGATTGGGTAATTATACCTATTGATAGATAGTTTATTAATATGCATTTTTGCTTCGTTGAAAAGGTTGTTGGGT
The DNA here is from genome assembly GCF_030851345.1 of Marinifilum sp. D714. GTDB lineage: Bacteria > Bacteroidota > Bacteroidia > Bacteroidales > Marinifilaceae > Marinifilum. The sequence continues at coordinate 82,496 of NZ_JALPNU010000006.1, read as the reverse complement.
TTTCGTTTGATGGCTTTTGTCATTTTAAAACTTGCTCTTTATATGTTGTACAATATTTCTAGCGATTTTTTGACAAAAATTGAAAAAAACAACTGATTGTGATTAATAATCTGGAAAACAGATTGATATAAGAATTGATTTTTAGCTCGGTTTGATATTCAAACGTTTACGCTAGAAAGTGCTGTTTTTAAACAGTTTCTTATCTACAATGAAAGTATTTATATTCGTCCATCAATATTGAAATAATTCTTTAAAGAGAGTTGGGTTTTAAATAAACACTTTATCATTTGTTGTAAATGATGAAATACTCAATTAAAAGAATAAGGATTAAGAAGAAGTGAATAGCAATTGAAGTATTTATAGAAATTCCTTGAGATTTTCTTAGCAAATTACTTGAAAATAAATATAAAGATGAAGGTATCTGAAAAGTTAGATCTCTTAAAGAAAAAAAGAGAAGAAGTTAAAATGATGGGCGGGGAAGCTCGTGTTGCTAAGCAACATGACAAAGGAAAGCTTTCTGCACGAGAGAGAATAGACTTGCTTTTTGATGAGGGAAGTTTTAGAGAATTGGATATGTTTGTGGAACACCGTTGTACAAACTTTGGCTTCGAAAATACTGAAATTCCAGCGGATGGAGTTATTATCGGTCATGGTTTGGTAAATGGAAGAACAGTATTTGCTTACTCTCAGGATTTTACTTCACGAGGAGGATCTTTAGGTGAAATGCATGCTGCAAAAATCTGTAAGGTTATGGATTTAGCAGTTAGCGCTGGAGCCCCAGTTGTAGGTCTTAATGATTCAGGTGGAGCCCGTGTAGAAGAAGGTGTTGATGCATTAAAAGGTTACGGTGAAATTTTCATGCGTAACTCGAGAGCTTCAGGGGTAATTCCACAGATTTCTGCAATTATGGGCCCTTGTGCTGGTGGTGCAGTATATTCTCCTGCTATGACTGACTTTGTTTACATGGTTAAGAAGCAGAGTCACATGTTTATTACGTCTCCTTACGTAATTAAAACTGTTACGGGTGAAGAAACTACTTTTGAAGAACTTGGTGGAGCTATGGCTCACAATGCTAAAAGTGGTAATGCACACTTCGCTTGCGATACTGATGAAGAAACAATTGAAGCAATTCGCGATTTGTTGAGCTACTTACCAAATAACAACTTAGAGGAAACTCCACAGTTGGCAATGGGTGACGATCCACAACGTGTTTGTGAAGAATTGGATACTATGATTCCTGATGATGCAAAAACACCTTACGATATGAAGGCTGTTATTGAATCAGTTCTTGATCAGGGAGAATTCTATGAAGTGCACGAGCACTATGCAGAGAATGCAATTATCGGGTTCGGTCGTTTAGATAACCAATCAGTTGGTATCATCGCAAATCAGCCGTTAATTCAGGCAGGTTGTTTGGATATCGATGCATCTGATAAGATTTCTCGCTTCGTTCGTACTTGTGATGCTTTCAATATTCCAATGGTGACATTTGTAGACGTTCCTGGATACCTTCCTGGGGTTCAGCAAGAGCTAGGTGGTATTATCCGTCACGGTGCAAAACTACTATGGAGTTATGCTGAGGCTACTGTACCTAAGTTTACTGTTGTAACACGTAAGGATTACGGTGGAGCTTACTTAGCAATGTGTTCTAAGCCATTAGGAGCTGATATGGTATTTGCTTGGCCAACTGCTGAAATTGCGGTAATGGGTGCTAAGGGTGCTGTAGAGGTAATCTCTTCTTACAAAAAGGAAATTGCTGCTGCTGACGATAAGCAAGCTAAGACTGATGAGAAGATTAAGGAATATGAAGATGCATTTAATGTTCCTTACCTGGCAGCTCAGCGTGGATACATTGATGATGTAATTCTTCCTAGCGAAACTCGTGCTCGTTTGATTGATGCATTGAATGCCATGAAGACTAAAGCAGAGGTGTTGCCAGCTAAGAAACACGGAAATATTCCATTGTAAGAAGGTTTTTAAAAAAGTTAATTATTAATACCAAATAATTATGACACGAGAAGAGAAGATTAAAAAAGCAGTGGCTATAGCAGTTGCTCACTACGTTGAGCAAGAAAAAGCTGAAGCATTAAAAGTTGAAGGTTCAACGAATGGTTCTTGGTCGCGTACTGGCATTAAAATGATGATGACCAAACGTAAGGTAGTACAACTTCGTGGTCGAAGCCTGCGAAGTGCATAATTTATTTTCCTGATGCATTAGGAGAAGTATTAATTCAAAAAAAGATAAAAAGATGATATTCGATAAACACGGGGTTTTGCAAATGACCCAAGTTAATTATGACAGCGATCGTCCGAAAGCTGAAAATCCAATTAAAATCAATGACGTAAGTTTACGTGATGGTCACCAGTCGCTATTTGCTACTCGCGGTCGTACAGAAGATATGTTGCCTGTTGCAGAGATGATTGATGATGCAGGTTACAATGCTGTTGAAACCTGGGGGGGAGCTACTTTTGATACTATGCACCGTTTCTTGGGTGAAGATCCATGGGAGCGTTTAAGAGTGTTGAAAAAGCATATGCCTAAGACTCCATTCTCAATGCTTCTTCGCGGACAGAATGTGGTAGGATACCGTAACTATGCTGATGATGTAGTAAAAGCTTTCGTGCAGCGTTCTATCGATAACGGTATGGATATCTTCCGTTGTTTCGATGCTTTGAACGACTTCAGAAACTTCGAAACTGCAGCTAAGGTTATCAAGGATAACAAGAAGCACTTGCAAGGTGTTGTATGTTATACTTTGAATCAGCCTCGTTTGGGTGGTGAAGTATACAATATGGAATACTACATCAACAAAGTAAAAGATCTTATTGAGTTTGGTGTTGATTCTGTTTGTATCAAGGATATGGCCGGTTTGGTTGCTCCTTATGATATTTACAACTTGGTACGTGAAATCAAGAAATTCACTGATACGCCAATTAACTTGCACACTCACTTTACTTCAGGTATGGGTGACTTGGCTATATTCAAAGCAATTGAAGCAGGTGTAGATATCGTTGATACTTGTATCGGACCTTACGCTTACCGTACTTCTCACGCAGCTGTTGAGCCATTGATCATGTCATTGTTAGGTACAAACCGTGATTCAGGAATGGACATTAACAAGATTAATGCGATTGCTGAGGAGATGGAGAAATACATCCCTAAATATAAGCACTTAGATAACAACCCTAAGTATGCTACAACTGATATCAACGTATTGTTGCACCAAACTCCAGGTGGAATGCTTTCTAACTTGGTGAACCAGTTGAAAGCTATGGATGCATTGGATAAACTTCCTGAAGTATTCCGTTTGCTTCCTAAAGTACGTAAGCAACTTGGTAACATTCCATTGGTTACTCCTACATCTCAGATTGTTGGTGTACAGACTGTAAACAATGTGTTGTTCGATTCTTACGAAGGAGAATATGCACAGATTACAAAAGAGGTAAAAGACCTTTGTTACGGATTGTATGGTAAAACTACTCATCCAATTGATCCTGAAGTTCAGAAGAAAGCATTGAAGGATTATCCAAGAGGTGAGCAGCCTATTACTGAGCGCCCAGGATCTATTCTTGAGCCGGAAATGGAAGGTGTTAAGGAAGAGTTTGGTGATCTTGCAAAAGATATCGATGACGAAGTATTGTGCGCACTTTACCCAGTAACTGGTAAGCGTTTCTTGAAATGGAAGTATGGTATGGAAGAAGTTCCAGCTGATGTAAAAGCTAAAACCATGGCTGAAGTTGAGAAAGAGCAAGAGTTGATTAGAAAAGCACTTTCTGGTGAATTGACTTCGAAAGGAAAAGGTACTGGTCGTGAATTGGAAGTTACTGTTGATGGCGAAACATTCACCGTAGAGATCAATGATCCAAACGGTCCTGCTGCACCTCAATTCAAAGGTCGTAAGAAGAAAGAATCTGCCGCTGACGAAGCTGCTACAGGTAGCGTTGTTGCTCCAATCCCAGGTATGATTGTTGAGTGCAAAGTTAAAGTTGGCGATGAAGTTAAAGTAGGAGATACACTAGTAGTACTTGAAGCTATGAAGATGATGAATAATCTTGATGCTAAAGCAGAAGGTATTGTAAAAGAAATTAAATGTGACTCTGGTGATTCTGTTGCTAAAGGTGATTTGCTTTTAGTAGTAGAGCCAAAAGCCTAATGACTATTTAATTATTGAGTTTTTATGGCCCCCTGAAGATATTCAGGGGGTATTTTTTTGCCCATTTGTAATCTTTTCATTTGTTACTTTAAAGTTTTATTATGAGCCATTTGAAGAGAAGCCTGCAAATAACTATTACTGATTAATGATGGGTGTTGTTATGTGTTTTCAGATTGGGAAAATCGGGCAATTAAAATCATTAGATAAAATTGATTTGGTGATTTAATCTTTCTATTGATGAATACAGTTAATTATCTGGATATTTTGTAGATTTGTTTTTCCAAATATTATTTAGAAACAGAATAGTTAAACATACATGGAATTTAAATCGATGAACCTAAACGAAAATGCACCTGTTGTCCCTGAAGGTGATGTAGAAAAAGTTAAATGTTTAATCGTTGGTTCGGGACCAGCTGGTTATACTGCTGCAATTTATGCTGCTAGAGCAAATTTAAATCCTGTTGTGATTGAAGGTCTTCAACCAGGTGGTCAGTTGACGACTACTACTGAAGTGGATAATTTCCCTGGTTATCCACAAGGAGTTACAGGACCCGATATGATGGCAGATTTGAAAAAGCAAGCAGAGCGATTTGGTACAGATTGTCGTTGGGGTTTAGTAACAGCTGTTGACTTTTCAGTATATCCGCACAAAGTTGTGGTTGATGAGAAAAAGGTGATTGAAGCAGAATCGGTTATTTTGGCAACCGGAGCAACTGCAAAATATCTTGGTTTCCCAACAGAAGAAAAATATATGGGTTCTGGTGTTTCGGCATGTGCTACCTGTGATGGTTTTTTCTACAGAGGAAAAGATGTAGCTGTTGTGGGTGGTGGAGATACTGCTGCTGAGGAGGCTACCTATCTTGCTGGATTGTGTAATAAGGTATATTTAATTGTTCGTAAGCCTTATTTAAGAGCTTCTAAAGCAATGCAAGATCGTGTTTTTAAAACAGAGAATATCGAAGTTTTATTTGAGCACAATACCAAAGAATTATATGGCGATGGAGTTGTAGAAGGAGCGAAGCTTATTAAGAGAATGGGAGAGGCTGATGAAACAGAAGTGGATATCAAAATTGATGGATTCTTTGTTGCTATTGGTCACACTCCAAACTCGAAAGTATTTGCTGATTACCTAAAGACTGATGATCAAGGATATGTAATTACTGAACCAGATACAACCAAAACAAATGTTCCTGGTGTATTTGCTTCAGGTGATTTAAAAGATCCTCATTATCGTCAGGCAATTACATCAGCAGGATCGGGATGTATGGCTGCTATGGATGCTGAGAGATTTTTAGCCGAAAGAGAATAAGTTTATTTTGATTATATAGAAAAGCCCGGCTTGCCAAAGTTGGGCTTTTTTAATATCTCCCGTTTTTAATTTTGGCAAGGCTTCTCCTCGTTCGAGGGAATGGTAGTCATTCGTTAGTGGCTACGATAGTCTTTCGTAGGAGTTCACGATTACTCCTCGTACGAGCTTACGAGACCCCTCGTAAGAGTTTACGATGCCCTTGGTTTATGGAGATACCTGACAGACTTATTGACGTACAATTAAAATGGAGCTTTTAAACTAATGAATGGGAAGTGTTTTTATTCATAGAGATAAAAAAAACGACATCCTTTCGAATGTCGTTTTAATATCATAGTAATAGTAAGTAGGATTATTGCTTGAATACATCGGCAAATTTATCCTTACTATATTTTCCTTCTTTAAGTTTCTTGGCAACTTCCTTAAATGCATTAACAGTGTACTCAACATCTTCAAGAGAGTGCATTGCAGTAGGAATCAAACGAAGTAATAACTGTCCTTTTGGAATTACTGGGTAAACTACGATAGAACAGAAAATGTTATAATTTTCTCTTAAGTCCATAGTAACCTGAGTTCCTTCAGCTACACTACCAGAAAGATAAACTGGAGTTACAGGAGATTCAGTTACACCAATATCTAAACCAGCTTCTTTTAAACCAGTTTGAAGAGTATTTGCAACAGACCAAAGCTTTTCGCGAAGTTCTGGCATTGTTCTCAACATTTCCAAACGCTTCAATGAACCTTCAACGATAGGCATTGGAAGAGATTTAGCAAAAATTTGAGATCTCATAGTATATCTTAGGTAAGTACCAACCTCTTCATCACATGCGATGAATGCACCGATACCAGCCATAGCTTTAGCAAAAGTACTAAAGTGAAGGTCAACCTTGTCTTCAACACCGAAGTGTTCGATAGCACCAGCACCGTTTTTACCCATTACACCAAAACCATGAGCATCATCAACCAATAAGCGGAAGTTGAAATCATCTTTCAGAGCACAGATTTCATCCAATTTACCAAGGTCACCTGCCATACCGAATACACCTTCAGTAATTACAAGGATACCGCCACCTGTTTTTTCAGTCCATTTGGTAGCTCTTTCCAACTCCTTGCGAAGGTTATCCATATCGTTATGTGGATAAACGAAACGTTTACCAGGGTGAAGTCTAAGACCATCCATGATACAAGCGTGAGATTCAGAATCGTAAACAATTACATCATGACGACCAACAAGAGCATCGATAATAGAGACCATACCTTGATAACCGAAATTCAAAAGAAAAGCATCTGGTTTTCCTACGAATTCAGCAAGTTTTGATTCTAATTCTTCGTGGAGGCTAGTTTGTCCCGACATCATACGAGCACCCATTGGGTATGCTAATCCCCATTTTTCAGCTGCTTCTGCGTCAGCTTTTCTAACTTCTGGGTGATTTGCCAAACCAATATAATTGTTCAAACTCCATGTTAACACCTCTTTCCCACGAAACTTCATTCTTGAGTTAATTTCACCTTCCAACTTAGGAAAAGCAAAATATCCATGAGCTTGTTTTGCGTATTGCCCGATATTCCCTTTTTGGGTTTTAATTTTGTCAAAAATATCCACGATTTATGCTTTTTTGAGTTATTTTCTTTGTAACTGTGCAAAAGTAATCTTTTTTGGGTTCAAAGCAATAAATTATAAAGATTTGTATAATATACACGAGAAAGTGTGCTATATTTCATATGAAAACTTTATCTTTGCAAAATGCAAAAAAATATAGTAGCAAGGCCTATGAGAAAAATTGTCTTACTGTTCGTGCTTTTCGCCTTCGTTTTAGGAGGATGTAGCGAGTATCAAAAATTGCTGAAAAGTTCCGACAACTCTCTGAAATACAAAAAAGCTGTTGAGTATTATAGTACGGAAGATTATGCCAAAGCAGCCACTTTGTTTGAAGAATTGCTTCCTATCTACAGAGGAACAAGTAAAGCAGAAACCATAAGTTATTACATTGCATATTGCTCTTATGGGCAAGGTGATGATATTGGTGCTGGGTATTTTTTTAGAAACTTTTTGAAGACATTTCCTGATAGTCCATATTCTGAGGAATGTTTATTTATGAGTGCATACTGTTACTATAGGGAATCACCAAAACCGAGATTGGATCAGACATCAACGCAGGATGCTATAGATGCATTTCAGTTGTACATTAACCGATATCCAAACTCAACTAGAATTCCGAAGTGTAACAAGTACATTGATGAGATGCAGGATAAATTGGTTTATAAATCTTATTTAAGTGCAAGAAATTATTACGATAGAGAGAAGTATCCTTCGGCAATTATTGCACTTCAAAATAGCCTTAAAGATTATCCTGGTTCGTCGCACAGAGAAGATTTGATGTTTATGCTTTTGGAATCGAAGCATCAGTTAGCTTTTAAGAGTATACCTTCTAAACAACGAGAAAGATATAATAACGCAAAAGAGGAATACTATTCTTTTGTTGATGAATACCCTGAAAGTAAGCACATGAAACGTGCTGAAAAAATGCTAGAGGATATCGAAGCATATTTAAGTAAGTTTGATATAAATAATTAAAATAGATTTAATTCTTACACAGTATGGATTACAAAAAAACAAATGCAGCAAGTTCTACAGTTACTCGCAACATGAACGAATTGAGCAAAGAAGTGGGTAATGTTTACGAATCTGTAATGATCATGGCAAAAAGATCAAACCAGATTGCTGTTGAGCTGAAAAGTGAGCTGAATAAGAAATTGCAAGAGTTTGCTTCTTATACAGATAACTTGGAAGAGGTATTTGAAAACCGTGAGCAAATTGAAATCTCAAAATACTATGAGAGATTGCCAAAACCTACATTGATTGCGGTTGAGGAATTCATTAATGGAGAAATCTATTATAGAAATCCTTCTAAAGAACAAAAATCAGAAGACTAATTAGTAAATAATGGTCAAGTTCCCTTTTGAATAAAGAGGGAACTTTTTATTTTTTAGAAATAGTTTATGTTAAAGGATAAGAATATAATTTTAGGTATTACTGCAAGTATTGCAGCATATAAAGCAGCCTCTCTGGTTCGCTTACTAGTTAAGGAAGGTGCTAATGTTAAAGTTATCATGACTCCATACGCGAAAGAGTTCATTTCACCAGTAACCATGGCTACATTATCTAAGAATACGGTATTGTCTGATTTTTTTAAGCATGATGATGGTTCTTGGAATAGTCATGTTGACCTAGGGATTTGGGCTGATGTGATGATTATTGCACCAACAACTGCAAATACAATGGCAAAAATGGCGCACGGTATTTGTGATAACTTGCTTCTTACAACTTACTTGTCTGCAAAATGTCCTGTTGTTCATGCTCCAGCTATGGATTTGGATATGTTTAAGCATCCTGCAACATTGCGCAATATGGATATTCTTAGATCATATGGCGATGCATTTATTGAGCCTTCGAGTGGAGAGTTAGCAAGTGGGTTGTATGGAAAAGGAAGAATGGAAGAACCTGAAATTATAGCTCAGAAATTAAGCGAATTTCTGGAGGATAAAAAAAAAAGCTAAGTGATAAAAAGATACTAATCACTACTGGGCCTACTTACGAGAAAATTGATCCAGTTAGGTTTATCGGTAATTTTTCATCAGGAAAAATGGGTTTTGCCATTGCCGAAGAACTAGCTGAAAATGGTGCAAATGTTGTTTTGGTGAGTGGGCCAACTGCTTTGAAAGCGAAGCATCCAAATATCAATAGAATTGATGTTGTAACTGCAGAAGAGATGTATCAGGCCTCTGTCGATAATTATCCCGATTGTAATGGTGGGATTATGACGGCAGCAGTAGCCGATTTTACTCCTTTAAATCCCGAAGATAGGAAAGTAAAACGTGGAAAAGAGAACTATTCTATCGAATTAACACCTACCAAAGATATTGCAGCATCTTTAGGAAAAATAAAAACTAAAGATCAATTTCTAGTTGGCTTTGCACTAGAGACCAACAATGAAGAATTTAATGCGAAATTAAAGCTGGAAAAGAAGAATCTGGATTTCATTGTGCTCAATTCTTTGAATGATTCAGGAGCAGGTTTTCAGCATGATACCAATAAAATTTCGATTATCGACAATGAAGGTTCAGCCAAAAAATTCGAATTAAAACCTAAGACAGAAGTTGCAAAAGATATTGTAGAAGAATTAATTCAGTTTTATGAGAAATAAGTTGGCATCTGTTTCGTTATAATTTTTAACTTTAGCTGTGAACGTTTGATTTATTATTATGCGCAAATTCTTTCTAGTATTATTTATAACATTGTTCTCAATTCCTTTGTTTTCCCAAGAGTTCAAATGCAATGTTCAAGTGGTTAGTCAGAAAATTCAAGGTACCAATAAGCAAGTATTTAGAACCATGCAAACTGCCATTAACGAGTTTATGAATGCTCGCAGATGGACAAACCATGTGTACAGTTACGATGAAAGAATTGAGTGTACTTTCATGTTCAATCTGACGGAACAAATTTCAGCAGATGAATTTCGTGGAAGTCTGCAAGTTCAGGCAAGCAGACCAGTTTATAATTCCTCTTATAATACGGTGATGCTAAATTTTAAAGACGATGATATTCAGTTTAAATATGTTGAATATCAAGCATTGGACTTTAATGAAACGGTAACTCCATCAGAATTAACGGGGCTTTTGGCTTACTACGCTTACCTTATATTAGGTTTAGATTACGATACTTTTGCAATGGATGGAGGAGCTCCATATTTTGCTAAAGCAGAGACCATAGTAAGTAAAATGCAGAATTCGAATACTACTGGTTGGAAAGCATATGAAAGTCGGGATAACAGATATTGGTTAATCGAAAATATTCTTAACAATGCATATAGTCCGGTTCGTGAGTGTTTGTACCGATATCACAGGTTGGGATTGGATAGAATGTCTGATCATTTGACAGAGGCCAGAGCTGAAATTGCCGAAAGTTTAAGATTGTTACAGAAAGCCTATCGAGCGAAACCTGGTGCTTTTATTCTAACCATATTTTTTGATGCCAAAGCTGACGAACTCGTAAATATCTTTAGTGAATCGTTTACCGATGAGAAAAAAAGAGTCTATAATATTCTTAGTGAAATAGATCCGGCAAATATCAAAAAGTACAAAAAAATTATAGGACAAAAATAGGCGAGGATTTTAATTTGGTTTTTCTCTAATCCTTATTTTTGCGGCAAATAATAATTTCAGTTTGAGACTATGCTTCAATCAATATCTATACAAAACTATGCTTTAATTAATCAGCTGGAAATCAATTTTTCAGATGGTTTTTCTGTAATAACAGGAGAAACGGGATCTGGTAAATCTATTTTACTAGGAGCTTTATCTTTGGTATTAGGTCAGAGATCCGAAGGGAATGTTCTGAAGGATAAAGAGAAGAAGTGTATTATTGAATGTTCATTTTCTATTGAAAAGTACAATTTGCATGAGTTTTTTGAAAAAAATGAATTGGATTACGAAAAAGAGGCCATTGTTCGTCGTGAGATTTTGCCTAGTGGGAAAACACGAGCTTTCGTAAATGATACTCCTGTTAACTTGAAGACATTAAAAGAACTCGGAGTGTGTTTGATAGATATACATAGCCAAAACCAAAATCTTGTTTTAGGAAGTTTCGAATATCAAGTGGGTATTGTTGATACTTATGCTCAGAATGATGCTTTACTTGCAAAATATCAGCTATCCTTTAAGAAATATCAAGAACTAAGGAAAGAGTTAAAAAATCAGGAAGAAATTGCTGCAAAGGAAAAGGCTGATTTGGATTATTTCCAGTTTCAATTGGAGCAGCTTAACGAAGCCAATCTGATTGAAGGGGAACAGAAGGAGATGGAAGAGGAGTTAGAAACTCTAAATCATGCCGAGGAAATTAAATCCGGACTGTATCAGGCATATGGATTTTTGTCAGAAGGCGAATCATCTGTAATTTCTCAAATAAAGGAAGCCAGAAGTGCAATTTCTAAAATTCAAGGAGTATTTACTGATGCAGATTCTTATTTTAAACGTTTGGATAGTTCTTTGATTGAATTGCAAGATCTGTCTCAAGAGTTGGACAGAAGTAATGAATTGGTGGAATTCGATAATGGAAAAATCGACTTTTTGAACCAACGATTGGATACAATTTATTCGTTACAACAGAAGCATCGTGTGGATTCAGTAGAAGAGTTGATTCAAATTCGAGAAGAGCTAGAAGGAAAAGTTGGGAAAATTGAATCGAGCGATGAGTTAATTGAAGATTTGAAGGAACAATTAACAGATCAAAAAATAAAATTGCAGAAAGCGGCTGATACTCTATCTAATAGCAGAAGGAAAGCGATTCCTAAAATAGAGAAAACCATTGTTAACCAGCTTGTATTACTTGGAATTCCTAATGCTAATTTTAAAGTGCAAATTACCAATAGTGAAGAATTTCAACAATTGGGAGCCGATAAACTAACCTTTTTGTTTAGTGCCAATAAGAATGGTAGTTTGGAAGAAGTACAACGAGTTGCTTCAGGTGGTGAACTGTCTCGATTAATGTTGAGTATTAAATACTTAATCTCTTCCTCAACAGCTTTGCCTTCTATTGTTTTTGACGAAATTGATACAGGTGTGTCTGGCGAAATTGCTGACAAAATGGGTTCAATGATGAATCAAATGGCTGAAAATATTCAGGTAATAAGCATCACACACCTGCCTCAAATAGCTGGTAAAGGAAAATATCATTACAAGGTATATAAAACCGATGATGAGCGCGAAACCTATTCAAATATCGTACTTCTGGATAAACAAAACCGAGTAGAAGAGCTAGCTAAAATGCTAAGTGGAACAGATCTTACAAAAGCCGCATTGGAAAATGCTAAAGTGTTATTAGATAGCTAGATATTCAATTGAAATTTCAATTAAAGAATTTATTCAGTCTTAATTAATAGGCTTGTTTAGAATCATTATAAGAATTAATGGTTATCTTTACAGCCTGAAAATTGAAAATTTCAAGTTATGTCGTATAATTTATTAAAAGGAAAAAAGGGGATTATTTTCGGGGCATTGAATGAAATGTCGATTGCCTGGAAAGTTGCAGAATTAGCTGTGGAAGAAGGTGCAGAAATCGTCTTGACCAACACACCTGTATCAATTCGTATGGGAACCATAGATGAATTGGCTAAAAAATGCAATGCAGAGGTAATTCCTGCCGATGCAACCAACCCTAAGGATTTGGATGAATTGTTTACCAAATCAATGGAAGTGTTGGGTGGAAAAGTGGATTTCGTTTTACATTCTATCGGTATGTCTCCAAATGTTCGTAAGGGATTCTCTTATGATAATTTAAATTATGAATATCTTAAGAAAACTTTAGATGTTTCAGCAACATCTTTCCATAAAGTATTGCAATCAGCTAAAAAGTTAGATGCAATTAACGAATGGGGATCAGTAGTTGCTCTTTCATACGCAGCAGCGCAAAGAACCATGTATGAGTATAACGATATGGCAGATGCAAAAGCAATGCTAGAATCAATTGCTCGTAGTTTCGGTTATATTTATGGTCGCGAAAAACGCGTTCGTGTGAATACGATTTCTCAATCACCAACAGTTACCACCGCGGGTAGTGGTGTTAAAGGGTTCGATTCATTGATTGATTTCTCTGAAAGAATGTCGCCACTTGGTAATGCAGATGCTCAAGAGTGTGCTAACTTCTGCATTACTTTGTTCTCTGATTTGACAAAGAAAGTAACCATGCAGAATCTGTTTCATGATGGTGGTTTTTCCAGTATGGGGATGAGTTATAGAGCGATGAGCCAATACAACAAGAGTTTTAAAACTTGTGATGATTGTGAGTAACAAGAATATTATAATTGTTTTAAAATCCGGGTTGTAAAGCTCGGATTTTTTTTTGCTTACATGGTGAATTATATAGATTGATTAGATTTTTAAAATCTAGTGATAATATGTACATTTGCCTTTAATTTTCTGAAGCTTGATAAAGTTTAGAGAAAATACTGTTTTGATAGCCCAATAATAGATTGAAGCCGTTGCTAATGAAATTATTGATGTAGAGATTTTTTCAAGTGTGGAAATACTCTTGAGGATATGTGATGAGACTTGAACGGACTTAAAACACCCATTGGGTAAGAAAAGAAGTAAATAAATTATTTTCGAATGAAGGAATACAATATTAATCATTTAAGAGAACTTGAGGCGGAATCTATTTTCGTAATTCGTGAGGTTGCTGCTCAATTTGAAAATCCTGTGATGTTATTCTCAGGAGGAAAAGATTCCATCGTAATGTTTCACTTGGCACGTAAAGCATTTGCTCCAGCAAAAGTTCCATTTGCTTTAATGCATATCGATACAGGTCATAACTTTCCAGAAACGATTCAGTTTCGTGATGAATTGATGGAAGAAACAGGAACTCGTTTAATCGTTCGCTATGTTCAGGAGTCAATTGATCAAGGTAAAGTAGTGGAAGAAACAGGATTTGATGCAAGTAGAAACAAGTTGCAAACTGTTACTCTACTTGATGGAATTGAAGATTTGCAAGTAGACTGTGCTATGGGTGGAGGTCGTCGTGACGAAGAAAAAGCAAGAGCAAAAGAGCGTTTCTTTTCACATCGCGATGAATTTGGACAATGGGATCCTAAAAACCAACGTCCAGAATTATGGAACCTATTCAACGGCAAGAAGCACATGGGAGAGCACTTCAGAGTATTCCCTATTTCGAACTGGACAGAAATGGATGTATGGCAATATATCTATCTGGAAAATATTAAAATACCAAATATTTACTTCTCTCACGAACGTGATGTATTCGTACGTAATGGAAACTTGTTATCAGTATCTGATTTCATTCCAATGCGTGATACTGAAAAGGTTGAGAAAAGAATTGTTCGCTTTAGAACCATTGGTGACGCAACATGTACTGGTGCAGTAGAATCGGAAGCGAATAGTTTGGAAGATATTATTGAGGAAGTAGCAGCATCTCGAACTACTGAGCGTGGAACTCGTCATGATGACAAACGTTCCGAAGCAGCAATGGAAGATCGTAAGAAAGAAGGTTATTTTTAAAATAATTATTAATTATTTGTGATTAATGATTAGCGTAAATAAAATTTACCATTAATCATTTATCATTAATCATTAGAAAGAAGATATGTCAGATAAAACATCAGGATATTTAGATATGGAGCTTTTACGATTCACTACAGCTGGTAGTGTTGATGATGGTAAAAGTACTCTTATCGGTAGATTATTATACGATAGTAAAGCCATTTTCGAAGATCAAATGGAAGCTATCGAAATTAGTAGCCAAAAAAGAGGTGACGAGGAAGTTGATTTAGCCTTGTTAACCGATGGATTAAGAGCAGAGCGCGAACAAGGAATTACAATTGACGTTGCTTACAGATATTTTGCTACTCCAAAACGTAAGTTTATTATTGCAGATACTCCAGGTCACATTCAGTATACCAGAAATATGGTAACAGGAGCTTCTACTGCGAATGCTGCTTTAATTTTGGTTGATTCAAGAAATGGTGTAATCGAGCAAACCTTGCGTCACTCATATATTGCTAACCTTCTGCAAATTCCTCATATCATTGTTTGTATCAATAAAATGGATTTGGTTGATTACTCAGAAGAGACATACAATAAAATAAAGGAAGACTACAAAAAGGTAGCTGAGAAATTAAATATTAAGGATGTTCGCTTCATTCCAATTTCTGCAAAATTTGGTGATAATGTGGTAGATGCCTCTGAAAATATGGATTGGTATAAAGGTGAAACTTTATTGAATCTATTGGAGACAATTGAAATTGTTGATGACAGAAACCATCAAGATGCCAGATTCCCTGTACAATATGTAATTCGTCCTCAGTCTGATGAATACCATGACTACAGAGGTTATGCAGGTCGTGTTGCCAGTGGGATTTTCCGTCCAGGTGATAAGGTGAAAGTATTGCCTTCAGGATTGGAAACGACTGTAAAATCAATTGATACTTTCGATGGAGAATTAGATATGGCATTCCCTCCACAATCGGTTACGCTTAATTTAACTGATGATATTGATGTATCAAGAGGAGATATGATTGTTTCTGCAGAGAATTCACCAAAAGTAGAGCAGGAAATTGAAGCAATGATTTGTTGGATGAATGAACGTGCTATGATGCCACGTGGCAAGTACACAATCAAACATACTTCTAATGAAGCTCGCTGTATGGTTCGTGATGTAAAATTTAAGGTTAATGTAAATACTTTGGAAGAGGTTACGGAAGATAAGCAAGTAGCATTGAATGATATTGCATGTATTACTTTCAAGTCTGCCAAACCTTTATTTGTTGATTCATATAAAGAGAACAGAATTACTGGTAGTTTTATCATGATTGATGAAGGAACCAATGAAACTGTTGCGGCAGGTATGATTTTATAAGCATTCGAAATTAAAATATATAAAGCTGATATCTTATGGATGTCAGCTTTTTTCATGCATAAAAAAAGGTGGCTTTATGCCACCTTTATCTTGTAGTAGTGTTAGGATTAAAACTTAAATCCAAAAGTAACTTTTACTTCATGTTTTTTATTATTCTCTTTAATTTGATCTGAAGCGAAATCAGGAGTAGAGTAGTATACAAACTGGTTTTCTATATCAGCATAGCTATAAGCTAAATCCATGAAGAATTTGTTTTGTCTGAATCCGAAACCTCCTGAGAATACATCAAATCCATCATCAACACCTGATACTTTAAAAGAATTACCCATTTTTGCGTAACCAGCACGAAGGCTAAAGTTAGGTGTTGCACGAAACTCTAATCCAGTTCGTAAATTGCCTGTACTTTGGTAGCTGGCTTTAATAATGTCATTGGTATCTGGATTATCTGGAGTGCCGTTAAAATCTTCACCATTATCTCCATCATAGAATTTTGCATTTGAATAATCAATAAGCTCATAGTCTGCACTTAGAATTAATCTTTTCTTCAGAACCAATGCTGCACTAAAAGTAGCTTTTAAAGGAGTTCTATATTTGTAAGAGTATTCACCTTCAGGTGATTCTGAGAAGTAGCTTGAATAACCATTTTCGTCAGCTGTATTAAAGTTCGAAGCCATTGAACTATGGTAGTCTTCATCAAAAGAATAGAAGGTAGGCGTATGAATAGATGCTCCTAAGCGAATCCATTGTTCTGGCTTGTAAATTACACCTAGTTTAAAATTAGCACCTACACCTGATGACTTAAATGATTCTTCAAAAGTGTAATCGTTAAAATCAGAATCACTATCTGATAAAATACTTTCTGAAAATACTTTGGTCGATTTATAATAGATTGACTGGATACCCAATGAACCACCAATGTATAATTTATGATTGTAATTTGCTGCAAAAGCCAAAAGGAATTCACCAGCATATCCTTTTTCATCAATGGTTTGTGATTGATTCAATATTTCACTGGTTATAGCTTCATATTCATTGTTAGTATTTTCAACAACATCAATAAGGTAGGTGTCATAAGCTAAAAATTCTCGAAATGAATTTAGGGAATTAGGACTTATACCATTTGAATTGTTGACCATTACATCTAATAGAGAAGTAGGCGCTTCTGGTGCATTCGATCTAGCATTTTTTCTATAAGTGTTTAATTTGTTGTAACCAATTGCAAAGTTGAAGTTTTTCCAACCTCCTTCAGATTCTATTCTTGGCTTATTGGTTGCTACATAACCTATATTTGATATGCCAAACGAATATTTATCTTCATTTAAACTTGTATTAGTCTGAAGGTTTAGACTTTTGGTATCATTAAAATTAAGGTTTGATGAAAAAGTTAGTTCCGAAGTTCTGTAAACCGCTAATCCTGCTGGATTAATAGCTATACCAGTAAAATCACCACCTAAAGCTCCAAAAGCTCCACCCATTGCAGCTGATCTGGCTGTGCCGTTAAAATACTGCTTTGAATAGCGCAATGCATCATCCGCTGTTTGAGCAAATGTAACTCCTGTAATGATCATTAATGAGATGAGAATATATATTCGTTTCATAATTTTAGGTTTTAATATTAGAACCCATATATGGGAAAATATGTACTAATTATTTTTAGTGTTATATTACTAGCAAAGGGAAACTGGAGGATTGTTTCCCTAGCTATTTTATTTTCTTCTTGATCCACCCGATGTTGATCGAGAACCACTCGATGATGATCTGGAAGTACTACTTGATGAACGTACAGAACTACCTGAAGATCTTGATCCGCTGCTTGAAGGTCTGTAAGTACTACCTCGCGAAGAGCTTGATCTAGAGCTCGACGATCGATAAGAACTTCCTCTTGAAGAACTTCTTGACTTGCCTCTTACCTTAGAATAGGATGATCTTGTTGTAGATCTGTTTGAAAAGCTTGAATTTCTTGATCCTCTTGAGGAATTATAAGTAGGTCGAGTTGCATTTCTTGTTTTATTATAGCTTGGTGAACTACTTCTAGTTGTATTCGAATACGCGCTACTAGATCTTCTTGTTCTATTTGTTTGTGTACCGTAACGAGTTCTCGAATTAGTCGTTGTACTACTTACACTTCTTCTTGTATTTGGATTTGTACCATTATATGTTCTTCCAGTACTGTTAGAACGATTACTATAGGCACTTCGGTTTGCAGAACTGTATCTTGAAGCAGCTCTGGTTCTTCTTACATCGGCTGCAGTTGAAGAATTTGCAGATCTTCGTGTTGCAATATTACTTGTTCTATTACTACTAGTTCTATTTGTGCCAGTTCTATTAACATTAGTTCTAGCATTAGCTCTTCTTGTTACATTTGCATTAGAACTTCTGTTGGTTGTATAGGCAGAAGTTCCAACATGAGATCCTGTTGCAGTTCTTCTTCCATGATATATATTTCTTCCGTAGTGTCCACCATAATGTCCTGCATAGTGGTGATGATGATGGCCATAACCATAATATCCGTAATAATGATCATAAGGATAGTAATAACCACCATAATACGGGTAATGATGATTCCACCCGAAGTGAAGATCCCAATACCATGAATCCCATCCAAAGCCAATTCCCCAACTTGGATAATAATATCCATAAGGATAATTGTATGCAAAGTAATTACCATATCTCATAGTATGGAAATTGTAGGAATTGTAATAACGATAGTTGGTCCATGTTGGTGTCCACCAAACGTTATCACCATCCACATAAACATTCCAATCAGAATCTCCAGCTAACCACATTGCTAAGCTATAACCACTACCATCGTAATAACCAAAGCCTTGAGGATACATTTCTCTTAAACGTTCAGCTTCTTCACGGTCGCTTTCAGATCCTGTGAAACCACCATAATAATAACCCGTTTCTTCAGCCTGATAAACCAATGTGTCCACGCTGCCAATCGAATCGTTCTGAAGAATTGCAGCGTATTGTTTTTGAATTTCAGAAAAATCACGATTGTCAGCTGGTGCAATACTTGATTTTGTTTCTGGTACTACTTTTGTCTTATTGTCCTGAGCAGGTGCTAGTGGATTGTCTTTTTTAGCAATCACAGTTTTACTTTCTGCTTGTTGCACTATCAATGGTGCATCGCTTGGGTCATAATAAATATCGTCATCATAAAGGGAAGCTCCCATGTATGAAGGCGAACATCCTGTTGCAAACAGGGCGGAAATTAATAGAATTTTAAAATAGGTTTTCATCGTAAGTCCTCCAATAATGAATATATAAGATAATTTTATACTTTTGTATTGAATTTTATTCAGCCTAAAAGTAGCAAATACTATACCAAAACTATATCGAATGGCAAAAGTTTTAACTAGCAGAAGCGAAAATTATTCGCAGTGGTATAATGATCTGGTAATGAAAGCAGATCTAGCAGAGAATTCTGCTGTGAGAGGATGTATGATTATTAAGCCTTACGGTTATGCAATCTGGGAAAACATGCAGGCAGAATTGGACAAGATGTTCAAGGATACAGGTCACCAAAATGCATATTTTCCATTATTGATCCCAAAATCATTCTTGAGTAAAGAAGCAGATCACGTAGAAGGATTTGCAAAAGAATGTGCAGTTGTAACCCATTATCGTCTAAAAAATGACCCCAATGGGCGCGGTGTAGTTGTTGATCCTGATGCTCAATTAGAAGAAGAATTAATTATCCGACCTACTTCGGAGACCATTATTTGGAACACATATAGAAATTGGATTCAGTCTTACAGAGATCTTCCTATTCTTTGTAACCAATGGGCAAATGTAATGCGTTGGGAAATGCGTACTCGTTTATTCTTACGTACTGCAGAATTCTTATGGCAAGAAGGGCATACTGCTCATGCTACAAAGGAAGAAGCATTGCAGGAAACAGAACAAATGATAAATATTTATGGCGATTTTGCTGAGAATTTCATGGCAGTTCCTGTATTAAAAGGTCATAAGACAGAATCGGAAAGATTTGCTGGTGCTTTGGATACCTATTGTATTGAAGCATTGATGCAAGATGGAAAGGCATTACAGGCAGGAACTTCTCACTTCCTGGGGCAGAATTTTGCAAAAGCATTTGATGTAAAATTTGCCAACAAAGAAGGAAAAGAGGATTACGTTTGGGCTACATCTTGGGGAGTTTCAACTCGTTTGATGGGTGCATTAATTATGGCTCACTCCGATGATAACGGTTTGGTTTTACCTCCAAAATTGGCTCCAATTCAGGTGGTTATTGTTCCAATTTACAGAAAGGCAGAAGAGTTAGAAAAGATTGCTGCTAAAATAGATCCAATTGTTGAGAAACTTAAATCAATGGGAATTTCTGTGAAATTTGATGACAGCGATAACCGCAAACCAGGATGGAAATTTGCTGAGTACGAATTAAAAGGTGTACCTGTGCGTTTGGCAATCGGAAATCGTGATTTGGAAAATGGAACAATAGAATTGGCTCGTCGTGATACTTTATCAAAGGAAACTCTTCCAATTGAAGGAATCGAAGAAGTGATTGAGAAATTACTAGAAGAAATTCAAGCTAATATTTTTCAGAAAGCACTTGATTTTAGAGCTGAGAAAACAACCAAGGTTGATTCGTATGACGAATTCAAAGAGTTGTTGGAAACAAAAACAGGATTTTTCCTTGCTCACTGGGATGGAACAGCTGAAACAGAAGAGCAAATTAAAAATGAAACCAAAGCAACCATTCGTTGTATTCCTTTCGATGCAGAAGAGGAAGAAGGGGTATGTATGGTTACAGGAAAGCCTTCAAAAAGACGTGTTGTTTTTGCGAAAGCGTACTAAGAAAGTATACAATACAATCATAATAAAAACAGTCATCGAAATTTCGGTGACTGTTTTTTTGTATATTTAACAATTACCTTAAACAACTATACAATGAATATACTGAATACTAAAACAGCCATTTTAAATACGATTCGCGAAAAAGCTACCTTAAAGCAACAAGTGTATCAGAATACAAAAGAGATATTTGAAGATTTAAGAGATGTTTTGGAAAGCTTGGTAATAGAGTATAATGCGGAGCTAAAGGGTGAAGACGAGAAAGTTCTTTTGGAATATGAAGATAGAGGAGAATTTGAGTTTCAAATAAAAGTTGCCTCTGATATTTTGGTATTTAGTTTGCATACCAATGTCTTTCAATTTAACAGGGATCATAACGTCTGGGAGCAAGACTATGTAAGAACGAATCCCGATAATGCATACTCAGGTATCATAAATATTTACAATTTTCTTTACGATTCGTTTAAATATACTCGCTATGATGATTTAGGCTATCTGGTGGCCCGTATATTCATCAATCGAGAAAAACACTATATCGTAGAAGGGAAGAGACAAATGGGACTCTTGCAAACAGATTTGTCAGCCAGTATGGCGACTAAAGAAAGTTTACGTAGAATTGTAGAAACGGCGATCAATTACTCTTTGAATTTCGACTTGTTGGTTCCCCCATATGATAATGTTAAGATTATGTCGGTAGCACAAATTTTTGAAAAAATTCAGAATGCAAGAATCCAAACAGGTAAAAGATTGGGATTTCAGTTTAAATCGGATGACGTGTAAATCAATCACAAATGAATAATTTAATTGGTTCTATTTGCAATCAATTTATTAATATTGTAGGCGCTTCAATTTCTTGAAGCGTTTTATTTTACCTGAGGGTAAGACTTGAACTTTTAACAATACACAACAATGAATACTGTAGTAGATAAATTTTTAAAATACGTAAAATTCGATACTGAATCGGATACAGAAACAGGTTTAACACCGAGTACACCTGGTCAAATGGTTCTTGCAAAAGAACTAGCAAGGGAATTGGAAGAAATTGGATTGGAAAATGTAAGCCTTGATGAGAATGGATACGTAATGGGTGTTCTCCCTTCGAATATGGATAAGGAAGTTCCGAAAGTGGGTTTCGTTGCTCATATGGATACAAGTCCTGATTTTTCTGGAAAGAATGTAAAACCACAAATTCTGGAAGATTACAACGGAATGGATATCGTCCTAAATAAGGAGCAGGATATTGTAATGAAAGTTTCGGATTTTCCTGAACTGACTAAATATAAAGGTCAAACCTTAATTACAACAGATGGAACAACATTATTGGGTGCCGATGATAAAGCAGGTGTTGCCGAAATTATTACTGCAGTAGAATATTTGGCTAAAAATCCTGAGATTAAACATGGTCCTGTGCATGTTGGTTTTACTCCAGATGAAGAAATCGGAAAAGGAGCGGACTTTTTTGATGTTAAGAAGTTTGGAGCAGACTTTGCTTATACTCTTGATGGTGGAGAAATAGGTGAGTTACAGTACGAAAATTTCAATGCAGCATTCGCCAAAATCACTTTTAAAGGACGTAATGTTCATCCGGGAATGGCAAAAGACAAGATGATTAATTCTATGACTATCGCGAATGAATTTGCTGCCCGTTTGCCTAAGGATGAGGTTCCAGAAAAGACTGAAGGATACCAAGGTTTTTATCATTTGATTGCAATAAATGGGGGTGTGGAAAGTACTACACTTCAGTATATCATTCGTGATTTTGACATGAACAATTACGAGACTCGCAAGAAGTTGATTGAAGATTTGTGTACCGATTATAATGAAAAGTATGGACAAGGTACCGTTACTCTTGAAATGACCAACCAATATTATAACATGCGAGAAAAGGTTGAACCAGTAAAATATATTGTGGATATTGCCGAAGAAGCAATGAAAGAAGTAGGCGTTACCCCTATGGTTATTCCAATTCGAGGAGGAACAGACGGCAGTAGATTATCATACATGGGCTTGCCTTGTCCTAATATTTTTGCAGGAGGACACAATTTCCATGGTCGATTCGAATATGTTCCGGTTCAATCAATGGAGAAAGCAGTTGAGGTAATCTTAAAGGTTGTTGACTTGATTTCGAAAAGATAAAACAATTTAAATATAAACAGAAGAGGCAGTCGTATGGTTGCCTTTTTTTGTTTCTTAAAAACCACTTCATAGTGATGAATTTTATGATTTTACTCCTATTTGATGCTCTTGTAAGGTGAAGTGGAATAGGTGTTTATAGTAGAGGTTTTATGAATATTCCTTAACTTTAATAGACCTGATTGATGTTATATCATATTCAATAGGTAGATCATCTGCATCAAAATTATTACCGAATTGATGCAGAATAAATATCCCAATGGAAACAACCTTTAAATAAATTGAATTATGGATGTAAAAGCTTTTGCAGCCCTTGAGGCTGGAGGTAAGTTAGAAGAATATCATTATCAGCTTCCTAATTTGGAAGACGAACAGGTTGATATTAAAGTGGAATATTGTGGTATTTGCCACTCAGATTTGAGCATGTTAAACAATGAATGGGGAATGACCCAATATCCTTTTGTTCCCGGACATGAAATTGTAGGAGAGATAATTGCCATTGGAAAGGCAGTTGAAAATTTAAAAGTTGGTGATAAGGTAGGTTTAGGATGGATGTCAGGCTCTTGCATGCACTGTCATGAGTGTATGGATGGTAGTCACCATTTGTGTTCTTCACTAGAGCAGACCATTGTAGGAAGGCATGGAGGATTTGCCGATAAGGTAAGGGCACATTGGTCCTGGGCAATTCCAATTCCTGCAGAAATGGATATTAGTAAGGTAGGTCCACTGTTGTGTGGTGGCATAACCGTATTTAATCCCATTGTTTTATCAGGTGTAAAACCAACCGATAGAGTTGGTGTAATTGGCATAGGAGGTTTAGGACATATGGCACTAAGATTCCTTAAGTATTGGGGGTGCGAAGTGTATGCCTTTAGTTCGAATCCATCTAAAAAAGATGCCATTTTAAAAATGGGAGCCAGTAAGGTGATCAATTCGCGTAAGCCTGATGATTTGGATAGTATTAGAGGGAAATTGGATTTTATTCTCAACACAACCAATGTAACACTCGATTGGGATTCATATCTTTCTACACTTGCTCCAAAAGGTAAGCTTCATACGGTAGGTGCAGTGTTAGAGCCAATGCAAATACCCGCTTTTAGTTTAATTATGGGTGAGAAATCAGTAGGTGGAAGTCCGCTGGGAAGTCCTGCATTGACAAGAACCATGCTCGATTTTTGTGTGAGGCATGAAATTTATCCTACCGTTGAAGAATTTCCGATGTCACAGGTCAATCAAGCACTCCAACATCTGGAAGAAGGGAAGGCACGATACAGAGTTGTATTAAAAAATTAGGGAATTTTTAATATCAATAAAAGGCAGCTGATGGGCTGCCTTTCTGGTTTAAACTGATTTGCTCAGAATTTCATTTATTTAGTTTTTTCTCCAATATTTTTCCTCCTCGATACATCGCAACCAATACCGGATGTATTTCATTCCCCAATTGGCTTAGGCTATATTCCACCCTTGGCGGGACTTCCGGGTATATTTTCTTTTCGATAAAGCCAGATTCCTCTAACTCTTTCAGATTTTTGCTAAGCATTCGATCACTAACATCAGGAATCAATTTCACCAATTCGGAGTATCGTTTTGTGCCTTGTTTCAGGTGTAAAATGATCGTTGCCTTACGCTTTCCTTTTACGTAATTAATAAATGTATCGATGGGACAAACTCCTTTTTCCAATTTTTAAAATTTTTTATGGCTTGATAATCAGTAAATCAGAATAAAATGTTAGTATGTGATGCAATTGTAAGTTCTTGATTTGTAGATTAAATGCTTGTAATTTTGTTGCAAGATAAGAATAAATAACAGAACCGTTATGGATAAAAAATTTAAAGCACTTCGCATTCGCGAAGAAAATGGAGAATACAAAAGAGAGATTGTAAGCAGAAAGATTGAGGATTTACCTGAAGGGGAAGTTTTAATTCGTGTACGTTACTCATCATTAAACTACAAGGATGCCTTGTCGGTATCGGGAAATAAAGGAGTAACCAGAAACTATCCCCACACTCCTGGAATTGATGCTGCCGGTGTAGTAGAAGAATCATCAAGTGATAAATTTAAAGTGGGCGATGAAGTAATCGTTACCAGCTATGATTTGGGAATGAATACCGATGGAGGTTTTGCCGATTATATTCGCGTTCCTGCCAATTGGGTTGTGGCATTGCCAAAAGAATTAAGCTTTCGCGATGCTATGATTTACGGAACTGCAGGTTTTACAGCAGCACTTTCTGTATACAAACTACTGGCATCGGGTCAAACACCAGAAATGGGACCAGTTGTAGTTACAGGAGCTTTAGGTGGAGTAGGTAGCATTGCCATTAGTATTTTGTCATCTATAGGTTTCGAGGTGATTGCAGCAACTTTTGATTCAACCGGAGATGAAGAGGTTTTAAAAGAGCTGGGGGCTAGTAGCCGTATTTCAAAGGACATTACTGATGATCAGTCGGGAAGACCTTTGTTAAGACCACTTTGGGCTGGAGCCATTGATGTGATTGGTGGAAACACCTTACATACATTATTGAAAGCGTGTAAGCCTATGGGTAGCGTAACCTGTTGCGGAAATGTAGGCTCAGGAGATTTACCGATGACTGTTTATCCTTTTATTTTAAATGGCATTAGCCTGATTGGTATCGATTCTCAGAACTGTCCAATGGAGTTAAGACAAAAAGTTTGGGACAAATTGGCTGCTGAATGGAATGTATACAAGAATAAGGAACAGGTAATTGAATCTTCTTTAGAAGAATTGGATACTTATATCGATTTGATGTTACAAAAGAAAAGTAGGGGAAGAGTAATTGTGAAACTCTAAGGTTTCATTTATAGTTTGAGGCAGCCGGTTGGCTGCCTTTTTTGCTTTATGGAATTTTAGTATTTTCAAATCAGTCAAAACTAATCCAATGAAGTATCTGATTTTAATTCTTTTCTCGATTTGTGTCTACTCCTGTTCTACTCAGGATATTCAATCCCTACACTTTTTGGAAGGAACTTGGCAGGTTGAAGGAAAGCAACAGTTCGAAAAGTGGGAGGTAAAGGGTAATGAATTGATTGGAATAGGATACCAGTTGATTGATGGAAAGCAGAAGGTTTTGGAACATTTGGCTATTAAAGAAATTGAAGGAAAACTGGTTTATCAGGCAACTGTATTCAATCAAAACCAGGGAGCTACAATTTCTTTTCCTTTAAATGAGTCTATTTCTGGCTATTATTCATTTGAAAATCTAGAGCACGATTTTCCCAAGAAAATACAATATCAGAAAATAGATGGAACACGAATAATGGTGAATGTTTTCGGAGACAATGAGCAAAGTTTTTCATTTGTGATGAATCGTTTATCTGATTGAGTATTACATGTCGTGAATATTAATGTAGACGAATGATGAAATGAACTCTACGTGCAAATGCTTCGTCTTGACGTATGGATATGTAACATTTTCGTAGGAATAAATAATTTCAACCTAGGTTGGAATGATCCTGACGTAGGATAATATTATTCGAACGTATGTTTAGATGAGGTTTTTGTGGAAATATCTGAACCAATCGTAGGAATATTTCATATTTTCCTAGGGTGAATGTCATATAAACATGTTTTGAGTCTATTTTTTGTGCAAAAAGTAGACACTGACGTATGTTTATGACAGGGAAATATGTGTTTAGAACAAGTTTTTCTAGGAAAATATGAGCTAAACCTAGGTCAGGAACAGATTTTTGTGCATTTGGATTAGCTAAACGTACAAACATATCAACCAATACCTGGGAATGATTTAATTCACACCCATGAGAAAGATCATTTGTATGCAATTCGAATGTTAATATAATCTCATCATACATTTAATCCTGATTTCACATCAGGTTATTACCTTCAGAAAGCAAATCAAAGCATCTTTTGTTTAAATTTGCGGCATGCGAAAACAGCTTACATTTCATATCACTAACCCGAACAGATTTAAGGAGCAACTTCTATTTTGGAGCAAGAAGTTCGAGTATGTTAGTATACTTGATAGTCATGAGGTGAATCAGAAAGTAAATTCGAAGGCCGAATACAATACCTACGAATTGGTTGCCGGTGTTGATGCACTTCAGATTATCGAACCAAAACAGGATTGTTTTCATCATTTGAAAGAGACCATAGAAAAATCGAATGATTGGTGGTTTGGCTATATGGGCTATGATTTAAAGAATGAGATTGAAGTGCTAAAGTCCGAAAATCATGATGGATTGGGTTTTCCAGAAATGAATTTTTTCCGACCACGTTGGGTCTTCCTTTTGGATGTAGATACGCTAATTGTACATTATTACAATGAGGAATTTACGGAAGATGAGGTACATTCTTTGGTTCAAAATCTTCAAGATATGGAATTGCCTAATGAAAAATCCATTTCTGTGGATCAGGTTCATTCAAGAATCTCTCGAGATGAGTATTTGGAGGCTGTTAATCAACTGAAAGATCATATTCGAAGAGGAGATATTTACGAGGTGAATTTCTGTCAGGAATTTTATGCCGAAGATTGCTACATTAAACCCCGCGGCACCTATCAGAAACTAACCGAAGTTTCGCCTACACCGTATTCGGGCTTTTATCAAATGGGAGAGCAGTATTTGTTGTCGGCCAGTCCCGAGCGATTTATCAAGAAAGTTGGAAAGCAAATTATTTCTCAACCCATAAAAGGAACCGCCAAGCGAGGAGCAAGCGAAGTTGAAGACAAGCAAATAAAGGAGACTTTATTTAATGATCCGAAGGAGAGAGCTGAGAATATCATGATTGTAGATTTGGTAAGAAACGACTTATCGAGAACAGCAGAAAAAGGATCGGTAATCGTAGAAGAATTGTGTGGAATTTATTCTTTTCCTCAGGTGCACCAAATGATTTCGACTGTTGTTTCGGAGCTTAAAGATGGGGTGCACTTTATTGAAGCCATTCGCCAATGTTTTCCAATGGGATCGATGACCGGCGCTCCAAAGGTTCGTGCCATGAAACTGATTGAAAAGTACGAAACAACCAAAAGAGGATTGTTTTCTGGGGCTGTAGGATACATTACACCTGATGGAGATTTTGATTTTAATGTCGTAATTCGTAGCATACTTTATAATGCAAGAAATCATTATCTTTCGTTTATGGTTGGCGGGGCCATTACCATGCAGGCAGAGGCTGAGAAAGAATATGAAGAGTGTTTACTAAAAGCCCAAGCCATTATGAGAGTACTAAAGAATGAGTAAAATTGATTAGACTTATTACTCATTATTAATTACTAATTATAAATTACTATCGTGTTTCGTAAGTTAGTTCGCTTTGTAGAAGAAGAAAATCTGTTTTATCGTGATGAAAAAGTTTTGGTTGCGGTAAGCGGAGGAATCGATTCTGTTGTTTTGCTTCATATGCTTTTAAAAATGGAAGTAAACTGCGCAATTGCACATTGCAATTTTCATTTGCGAGGCGATGAATCGGATGGCGATTTCGAATTGGTAAAAAATCTGGGCAAGCAATACAATCTACCTTTTTATTCTAAAGATTTTGATACTAAGGCTTATGCCGATAGCAATAAGCTTTCTATTGAAATGGCAGCTCGGGAACTGAGGTACGAGTGGTTCAATAAAATTCTGGAATTGGAGAATTACCAATACATTGCCGTTGGTCATCATGCCGATGATGTTGCGGAAACGGTATTGATTAACTTGGTAAGAGGGACTGGAATTCATGGCTTAACAGGAATAAAACCGAAGTTGGGCAAGATTATTAGACCACTGCTTCCTTTCACCCGAAAAGAGTTAGAAGAGTTTGCCGAAAGGGAAGGTTTAAACTACCGCGAAGATTCAACCAACCGAGAAACCGACTTTGTACGAAATAAAATTCGCCACCAGGTAATTCCGGTTTTGGAACAGATCAATCCAGCCATTAGAAAAACCATGAGTGAAAATGTTCAACGATTTAAAGAGGTTGAACAGATTTACAATGATGTAATCGAAGAGAATCGTTTGCATTTGGTTTTCCAAAGAGAGAATCAATTGTTAATCTCCATTGCACGATTGCAAGAATTGCCTTCCCCATCATCTCATTTGTTCGAAATATTATCACCTTACGGATTTCATCATCGTGATGTAAGAATGATTGCCAAATCAATAGATTCCATTTCTGGCAAAAGGTTCTTTTCATCCACACACCAGATTTTAAGAGATAGAAAGTATTTGATTTTATCTGAATTGAAAGAAAATGATTCCAGCGAATACTTGTTGGAGGAAAAATCGGGATTGATTGAGTTCCCAATAGAAATGGAGGCATCATTTATTGATAGAACAGCAAACTTTAAATTCCCAACCAATCCGGAAATGGCTTGTTTGGATGCCAGTAAATTGAAGTTTCCGTTGAAGCTGCGTAAATGGCAAAAGGGAGATAGTTTCCGTCCGATAGGTATGAAGGGAAACAAGAAGATATCTGATTTCTTTATCGATCAAAAGTTTTCGTTGCAGGATAAGGAAAATACCTGGTTATTGATTTCTGGCGATAGAATTGCCTGGGTTGTTGGTTATCGTTTAGATGATCGATTTAAGATTACTGCTACAACTACCAAAATATTTAAATTGGAGTTGAAGTAGAATCTGGTAATATTACGGTGCGCTGCACCTAAACTTTCATGCCTATTATTTTCTATAAATATTACGCATCTCTGTTGCTTGAATTACATGATTATATGAATCGGTAAAGAGTACCTTAATATTTATAGAACGATATGGTTTGTTTTACCTAAGGTGCAGCGCACCGTAATATTTCGTAAGGCTGTGATGATCTGCTATATTATTTTATAACTTAGTCGAAGTTTATAACAACCAACCATTAATAACTCACAAAATGATAAAACTAAAACACAGCTTAGTCATTCTCATGTTAAGCCTGATTTCGCTTTCAGGATTTGCGCAATCTCAAGAAATGAAAAGTGAGATTGAAGAACTTAAAAATTACAATGAAAATTTAGACCACCGATTGGATCGTCTTCAAAAAATGGTAGATGATATCATTTGGTTCGAGAGAGTAGGAGATGTTGCTCATATCGATAAATTATACATTTACGGACCACCAAAGTGGAAAGAGAAAAATCCAACGGCAAAAGGGGCAGGTAATCCTGTAAAGTTTTGGACCTATGCCTTTTTCCCAAAAAACTTAGATGTCAATAAAAAATACCCTTTAATGGTATTACCGCACGGTGGAGTACATGGCGATTTCACAACCTATTATACCCATATTGTTCGTGAACTTATTGCTCAGGAATATATAGTGGTTGCTGCTGAATATCGTGGTAGCACAGGATATGGAAAAGGTCATTACGAGAAAATTGATTACGGTGGATTAGAGAATGAAGATGTTTATGCCAGCCGCAATTATATGATTGAAAATTACGATTTTGTTGATGAGAACAGAATAGGAATTATGGGGTGGAGTCATGGCGGAATGATTACGCTCTTCAATCTGTTTAACCACCCAAAGGATTACAAAGTTGGATTTGCAGGAGTTCCTGTAAGCGATTTGGTTGCCCGAATGGGATATATGACGCAATCATATCGTGATTTGTATTCGGCTGACTACCATATTGGCAAAACAGCCAATGATAATTTGGCTGAATATCGAAGACGATCACCAGCTTGGAATACTCATAAATTTAAGAATTCACCCTTATTAATTCATACCAATACCAACGACGATGATGTAAATGTTTTGGAAGTAGAGCATTTAATTAAATCGCTAAAAGCAGATGGTAAAACATTTGAATATGAAATCTATCAAGCGGTTCCAGGAGGACACTCTTTTGATAGAATGGATACTAAAAAGGCTAAGGAAATTCGTGTAAAGATTTATAAGTTTTTGGCAAAGCAATTAAAACCCAACAAACCTATAAATACTTTTAAAGATATTCAGAAAGCTGGCTATCGATTTTAAAAACAACATCATAAAAAAAGAAGCATGACTTTTAAGCCATGCTTCTTTTGTATTTAATCTGATCTATAAAGGAATATTTCCGTGTTTTTTAGGAGGATTTTGTTCGCTCTTATTGGCGCACATTTCTAAAGCTTGTATCAACTTGTATCTGCTTTCTTTAGGCTGTATAACCTCGTCAACATATCCTAATTCGGCAGCTTTGTATGGGTGGGCAAATTTATCTCTGTAATCTTCAATAGCATCAGCTCTTTCCGATTCTGTCAAACCTTTGTGCATAATATTTACTGCACCTTCGGCACCCATAACTGCAATTTCCCCTGTTGGGAACGAGTAATTAATGTCGGCACCAATATGCTTCGATGCCATTACATCATAAGCACCACCATAAGCCTTACGTGTAATCATTGTAATTTTAGGCACGGTTGCTTCTGCAAAGGCATACAACAATTTAGCACCATGTTTAATAATGCCACCATATTCTTGCGCCGTACCTGGTAAGAAACCTGGAACATCAACAAAAGTTACCAATGGAATATTAAAAGCATCACAGAAACGAACAAAGCGTGCTGCTTTAATAGAACTGTTAATATCTAAAACACCAGCAAGGAAAGCTGGGTTGTTGGCTACAATTCCTACGGGTCTACCTGCCAATCGTGCAAAACCAATGGTGATATTCTGTGCGTACAAAGGCATCACTTCAAAGAAATTGTGATCATCAACCACCGTTTCAATGATTTCTTTCATATCATATGGCTTGTTAGGATCCACTGGAACCATGGTCTGTAGTTTTTCATCTTCGCGATGAATGTTATCGGTGCATGGTTTTATCGGTGGATCTTCCATGTTATTTGAAGGCAAGAATCCAATTAATTCCCTTAGCATCATCATTGCTTGCTCATCATTATCCGCAGTAAAGTGAGCTACACCACTTTTTGAATTGTGGGTAATGGCACCACCCAGTTCTTCTTTTGTTACCTCTTCGTGTGTTACAGTTTTGATAACATCCGGGCCAGTAACAAACATGTAGCTTGTATCCTTCACCATCATGATGAAATCGGTTAGGGCAGGAGAGTATACGGCACCACCGGCACAAGGACCCATAATTGCTGAAATCTGGGGAATTACTCCAGATCCACGAACATTTTGATAGAATATATCGGCATAGCCAGCTAAACTTTGAACTCCTTCCTGAATTCTAGCTCCACCAGAATCATTCAAACCAATGATTGGAGCTCCCATTTTCATTGCCAGTTTGGTGATCTTCACAATTTTATCGGCATTAGCTCTACTTAGAGAACCACCGAAAACTGTAAAATCCTGTGCAAAGACATAAACCAATCGACCATCCACTTTTCCATATCCACAGACAACTCCATCACCTGGAATTTTGTTCTTTTCCATTCCAAAATCCGTTGACCTATGTGTAACCATTTTGTCAACTTCAACAAATGTTTCTGGGTCTAGCAGATCATTAATTCTTTCACGAGCCGTTTTTTTTCCGGCTGCATGATGTTTGTCAATTCTTTCTTGTCCGCCACCAAGTTCAGCAGCTTTATTTAGTTCTTCAAACTTTTTGATTTTATCTTCTATTGTCAACATGTCTTATTTTATTACAAATTATTAATTGCGAACTTCAAATTGTGTAAACAATTCGATTTTAATCAATGAATACAAGAGGTTGATTGCCATCAATAGTATCATCTTCTTTTACAAAGATTTCTTTCACAACTCCATCTTTCATTGCTTTGTATTCGCTTTCCATTTTCATTGCCGAAATAATGATTACAGTATCTCCCTTTTTCACTTCCGAGCCTAGTTCAACGGGAATTTTAACAACCTTTCCAGGCATAGGAGATGATATTGTACTTTCTGCTGCTTCAAGGTTACCTGCATTTCTCGTTTGCAAATACTTTGTTTCAGCATCAATTATTTCAGCATCGTACGAGTGATAAAATGTGTTGACAGTGTATTTTTTAGGATTTCCTTTTTCAATTAACTCAACATTGAATGAACGTCCTTTGTACATCACGGAGTAAACTCCATTTTCAACCTGCTGCATGTCCAAGTCATATTCCCTGTCGTCTACTATGATTTTAACATGGTTGCCATCTTCAGCAAGAAGTTCAACCTTAGCAACTCGGTCATCTAATTTAATTTCTAATGCCATAATTTTTTTTTTGAAGTTGAACCATTTTAATTTTCACTTGCTCTGTAAACACCTCTACGTCTACCGAAATCTTTCCATCGGCTTGATTTAGAAATTTCTTGACTCACTTGAGCATTCTTTAATTTGTGATGATAATCTAAAAAGGCAGTAACTATGGCCAGATCTTCAAATTGTTGCTTGGCTTCATCATTGGCAAGCAAAAATTCTTCATTGTTCTGTATAAAGTGAGTATCGTAATTTCCATCTCTAAAATCACGACAATCCATAATTCTTTCCAAGAATTTTATTGAGGTTTTAACTCCGGTAATTTTGTATTCATATAGCGCACGACGCATTCTTTCTATGGCTTCTTCGCGAGTACGTGCCCAAATAATTAACTTGGAGATCATCGGGTCATAATGAATAGGAATTTCATATCCTTCATAAACGTATCCATCGGTTCTAACGCCTAATCCCATTGGTTCCGTAATATGAGTTATTAAACCAGGACTTGGCATGAAGTTATTATCGGTGTCTTCGGCATAAATTCTGCACTCAATTGCATGTCCAAACTGAAATACTTCTTCTTGTTTGATATTCAACTTCTGTCCTTCAGCGATAAGAATTTGCTGCTTAACAAGATCGTAGCCTGTAGTCCTTTCCGTAATTGGATGTTCCACTTGCAAACGTGTATTCATCTCTAGGAAATAGAAATTGTGATCGTTATCTGCTAAGAATTCGATGGTGCCAGCGCCATAATAATTCACTGCTTTAGCGGCTGCTACAGCAGCTTCACCCATTTTTTCTCTAAGTTCAGGAGTTAAAAGTGGGGACGGTGTTTCCTCCACAACTTTCTGATGTCGACGTTGAACGGAACATTCACGTTCACAAAGGTGAATTACATTTCCATGTTGATCACCCAAGATTTGAAACTCGATATGATGAGGAGAAGAGATGTATTTTTCCACATAAACTGAGTCATCTCCAAATGCGGATCTGGCTTCTGATTTGGCAGCTCTTAAAGCACTAAGAATATTTTCTTCCTTATCAACCATTCGCATTCCTTTTCCACCACCACCAGCAGAAGCTTTAATCATTACAGGAAGTCCTATTTTTCTGATCACTTTAAGGGCGGTTTCATCATCATCAAGATTCTCCTTTGTGCCGGGAACTACAGGAACTCCTCCATCTATCATGGTTTGACGGGCGGTAATTTTATCACCCATTGTTGAAATAACTTCGGGAGTGGGCCCAATAAATATGATGCCTTCTTGCTGACATCTCTTTGAGAATTCTGCATTTTCACTTAAAAATCCATAGCCTGGATGAATGGCATCCGCTTTGGATTTTTTAGCTACTTCAATAATTTTTTCAATGTTCAGGTAACTTTCAGCAGATGCTGCAGGACCAATATGAAATGCCTGATCGGCATATCGAACGTGCATAGATGTTCTATCTACATCGGAATATACCGCAACGGATTTAATCCCTAATTCTCTACACGATCGCATTACGCGCAGAGCAATTTCTCCTCGATTAGCAACGAGGACTTTTGAAATCTTCGTAATCATAGTTTTGGTTAATTGTTAATTAGACTTTATAAAAGCCTTGTTTTAAGTCAATTATTTACCATTAGATTAGGAATAGTTTCCCAAAAAAAAGATAATATACAGCATAAATATGTTGTACAGCATCTCAAAAATAATTAAAAAATCGAAGTTTCCAAGTAATTAAATATGAACATGTATCAATGCGATTTGACATAAAAATATGATAAATATCATGCAAAACGCTTGGTTTAGAAAGATTCTTAATAAAAATAAGAGGTTGTTTGTATAGCTTTTCTAGGGTAGACTAATTATATGCACACAAGGCAGAACTAACAGTGTATGAGATTATTGTTTAAGTTGGTTGTGTTAAAATATATTTTTTTAGTTTTTTACATTTTCATCAAATTCAAAACCCAAACTTTCTATTTCTTTTTTAATGTGAGATAAATTAATAGATGTACCAACCATTCGTAAAATTTTCTGTTCAAGGTTAACTTCTGCAACTTCAATGTTTTGCAAAGCACCAATGTGTTTTTCAACACTATTTTTACAATGGTTACAGCTCATGCCATATACACTCACTAGTTTTTCCTCTTTTTGAATTTCTTGTTCAATGCTTTTAATTTCCTTTTTTGAGGATATATACTTTTGAATGTAACCATTAAGTATTAGTAAGGATAAACTTATACTACTTCCCCATTTTAGCCAATTGGGAAGTTCCCAATGTCCTTCATGTCCTGACATGTGATGATGTAATCCACCAAATGTAAACCATTCTCTTGGAAGAAAGTTGTCGATTAGTAATCCGAAAACAATGGCACCGCTAATTATTGAGATAAGGTATGCCCACATTGTTTTTTTTCCAAGCACTTTGTTCAATACGGTTATGGTTGCTGCATTGGTGGCTGGTCCAGCCATTAAAAATACTAGGGCAGCTCCAGGAGATAAACCTTTCATCATTAAAACTGCAGCTACAGGAACTGATGAAGTTGCACAGATATACAAAGGAATTGATGCGATTAATATTACAAACATTCCAATTAAGTCGTTGCCAATAAAACTACTAAAGAAATCATCAGGAATTAGAACTGAAATTACTGCTGCTAAAACTAAACCAATGATTAGCCACTTCGAAATATCCTGCAGGAACTCTACAAAGGCATAATGGAAAAGTGTATACAATTTTGATTTTTGTTTTGTGTCATTTGTTTCGCAACCACAATTGTCTTTTCCTTCAGTAGCACAAGAACTGTCAGAAGTTTTGAAAGTTTTAATTTCATCAGAATCATCTATTCTATTGGTTAAAATACCTCCTAAATATCCTGTAGCCAAAGCAATGATTGGTCTAATGATAGCAAAAGGTAAGCCCAATAAGGAATAGGTTACCAAAATGGAATCAACGCCTGTTTGAGGAGTTGATATTAGGAAAGAAACAGAAGAACCTTTGGTGGCTCCACTTTTATAAAATGAAATTCCTGTTGGGATAACTCCGCATGAACACAGGGGTAATGGGATCCCAATTAGTGAAGCATTCGATACTGATTTACTATTTTTTTGTCCCAGGTATTTGTCTATATAACGTTGTGGAAAAGCTACTTTAAGTATTCCGGCAAATAAAAATCCCAGCATTAAATAGGGAGACATTTCATTTAGTATCTCAATAAAATCTATTATAAATTGGTTCAGGTACTCCATTTTTTTCTTTCTGTTTGCGCAAATTATTTTGATTCAAAAGTATTAAAATATCTGTATGCTTTAATGTTTATATACGAAGAAATCTGCTCTGAAGTTAAAAAATACCAACATGTAGGTATTTTTATTTATTAAGACTGAATCTAATTTTGTCGCAGATAATTACACTGAGGATTATCAGAATTAAAACCTAAGAAAAAACGAAATGAAAAAAGTATTACTACTATTAGCAATCTGTTTTGCGTTTGGTGTTACTAATGCACAAGATCAGAAAGAACCACAAAGTATTGGATCAACTATTTTAGAGAAAGTTAAGAGTGAAAAACTAAGTATTGGTGGTTACGGCGAGGTACAC
Source organism: Marinifilum sp. D714 (assembly GCF_030851345.1). Taxonomy (GTDB): domain Bacteria; phylum Bacteroidota; class Bacteroidia; order Bacteroidales; family Marinifilaceae; genus Marinifilum. The sequence continues at coordinate 45,991 of NZ_JALPNU010000006.1, read as the reverse complement.
TACAATCAGCAAATTAGCGGTAATGAAAGATATAATGGTAAAATGGATGTACACAGAATGGTTTTATTCTTTGGATATCAATTCAACGAAAAGACATCTTTTGTAACTGAAATTGAGTATGAACACGTTAAAGAATTGTATGTAGAGCAAGCATTCTTAAATTACAATATCAAGCCAAATACAAGTATTCGTGGAGGTTTGATGTTGGTGCCAATGGGTATTACTAATGAATATCACGAGCCAACTAATTTTAATGGTGTTGAGCGTCCTAGCGTTGATAAGTACATTGTTCCAACTACATGGAGAGAAATTGGAGTAGGTGTTACAGGTAGATTAGCAAATGCTCCTTTGAAGTACCAATTGTACGTTATGAATGGATTTAATGGATTTGATGGTAGCGGTAAATTAAGAGGATCAGATGGATTAAGAAAAGGTCGTCAGAAAGGTGCTGAATCTACATTTACATCTCCTTCAGTATCAGCTAAAGTTGATTATTATGGAATTAAAGGGCTTAATCTAGGTTTATCAGGATATTTTGGTAAAACTCAATCATCAGAATTTAATGGCTTAGACAAAGATGATGATTTTGCAGAAGCTGTTGCAGATTCAACTCGTGTTGGAATTAGCATGTTAGGTCTTGACTTGCGTTACAAGCTAGATGCATTCCAGCTTAAAGGGCAATACATTCATTCTTACATTAACGATGTAAAGGAGTATAACGATAAGACTGGAAAAGATTTAGGAAAGCAAATGAGAGGTTATTACCTTGAAGCAGGTTACGATTTGCTACATGGTAAAGAACAATCTTTAGTTCCTTTCGTACGTTACGAAAACTATAACACTCACCACAAAGTTGATGGTATTACAGCTAACAAAGCTTACGATCGTGAAGATTGGTTTGTTGGATTAAGCTATCACTTGGCAAAAGGTGCAGTTGTAAAAGTAGATTACCAAAGATTTAAAGATGGTAATGATGTGAAAAAGAACTTTATCAATTGCGGAGTTGGAGTTTGGTTCTAATCCGAAATTCTTAACAAATTATAATGCTGCAAGGTGGGTGTAAATACCTGCTTTGCAGTTTTCTGTTATTTAAAACTTACTATGAAGAGATTATTACAAATATTAATTATTGCATCAATTGTGTTGATTTGCGGAGAAGTAAATGCTAAAAATTATCCCAAGCCAATTCAAAAAAGAATTGATAAAGCAATAAAAAATGCGTTTGATGCTGAGGGGGTAAAGTTTGTTGATTTACCTGAAGTATCGTATGATTTTGCCAGCTTTCCAGGTATTGAGAAAGTGTCCATTAGCAAATTAATGAATGAAGGAAAGGCAATTGGCTTAGCTGGTTTTGCCAGTTCAAAAGGTAAAAACGATCTGTTTGATTATTTGGTGCTGTTTGAGGAGTCAATGACCATTAAGAAAGTTGTAATTCTTGTGTATCGTTCATCCTATGGTGGTGAAATAATGGCCAAATATTGGTTAAAGCAGTTCGAAGGAAAGTATAACGGAGAACAACTTGAATTCAATAAAGATATTGATTCAATTTCAGGTGCAACCATATCTGCTCCAGCCATTACTACAGGAATAAAATCTCTTAGTTTATTAATGGTGCATTTAAAAGAGGAAGGAAAGATTTAAAATAGCAAGTGTTCAATTAAGATTCGAAGACCAATCAGAATTAACACAATTCCACCAAATACTTCGAATCTTTTGCTGGTTTGACTTCCAATTTTTTTACCAAGCAGCATTCCAAGCATAGATGCAATAAAGGTTACAACTCCAATTATTACTGCAGGCCACCAAATAATTACATCAATTAGTGCCATACTAAAACCAATAACAAGTGCATCAATGCTTGTTGCGATCGATATACCAATTAGAACTGTTAATTTAAGAGGGTTAAAGGAGCAATCCTCTTCCTGCTGGGTTAAACTTTCATAAATCATTTTGCTACCTAGGCCAGCTAAAAGAATAAAAGCAATCCAATGATCAAAATCTTTTATAAACTCGTTGATTTCCCATCCAATAAACCAACCAATAACAGGCATTCCTCCTTGAAATAAAGCTAGAAAAAAGGCAATTTTAACAGCCTGAAGAAATCTAATACCTTTAATTGCTAAACCACTGCATACCGAAGCTGCAAATGAATCTACCGAAAGCCCTGTGGCGATAAGAAAAATACTAATTAGTTCCATGTTTTATTAGATTGGACGGCAAATATAAGAGGAAATATTAAAGCAAAAAAAAAGCGATTCTCAAAAAGAGATCGCTTGATATTTATTTAGATTTTGTTTAAGCTATTTTTAAACTCAGTATAAATTCACTTCCTTTATTTTCTTCGCTTTCTACCCAAATATCACCACCATTTCGTTCTGCGAATTCTTTACAAAGAATTAATCCCAGACCACTACCAGTTTCATCAGCTGTACCAACTGTTGTATAATTACAGTCTAGTTTAAATAGTTTCTCTTGGTTTTCTTTACTAATACCAATCCCTGAATCTTTAACTTTTAAGAATACAAATTCATCTTGTATCTCCGCAGAGATATTTATATCTCCATTGGGTTCAGTGAATTTTAGAGCATTACTAATTAGGTTTCTAAGAATTGTACTCACCATGTTAATGTCGCCATAAGCTTCTGTATGAGGAGCGATGTCAGAACTTAGTTTTATTGCTTTATCAGCAGCTTTCAGCTTGAAAATAATGAGATTTGATTGAACCAAGTGGTGAAGATCAAATTGCACCGGATTAAATTCCAGTTCACCGCGTTGGCTCTTTGCCCACTGTAATAAGTTTTCAAGCAATGTAAACAAGCTGTGTGAAGATTCATTAATATTTGCATTGTATTCTTCAATCAAATTTAGATTTTTGCCTTCCTTTAATTCGCTTTTGATCAACTCTGAAAATCCTAGAATTGAGTTGAATGGAGAACGTAAATCATGAGCAATAATGGAGAAGAACCTATCCTTTGTAGCATTTGTTACTTTTAGTTTTTGATTTGATTCCTCCAACATGCCATTAATCTTATTGATTCTTTGGTTGACTTTTGTTTTCGATTTATATAAAAAGTAAACCAGTATTAATAAAGACATGGTGATAACAAAAAACACAATTAGGAAATTGGTGAATGCCTTTTCTTTCTCTAGGTTTTCTTGTGTTAATTCATTCTTTACCCTTAATATCTCATTTTCTTTTTCTTTTTTTTCTGTTTCAAATTGCATTTGCAGATGTGCAATTTTATCAGATTTACTAGCTTCTATTAAGCTGTCTTTGAGTTTGTTAAATCTTTCGTGAGTTTTGTAAGCTTTTTTATAATTTCCTGTCGAATAGTAGTATTCCGATTTAAGTTGCAAGAAACTACGTTCCATCGTTTTTATCTTAAGTTTCTTGCATAATTGCAGGCCTTCATTTATAATATCATAGGCCTTTTGTAGTTTTCCTGTAAATAAATATACTTTCGATAGAGATTCCAGGTTATAAACAATTTCAGTTTCTAACTTTAATTTTCTGTTTATGGCAAGAGAATTATCGATATAAAATATAGCTTCTCGGATATTCCCAGTCTTGAAATAGTTTTCGCCAATATTATTCATAGCTAGAGCTTCTCCGGCTTCGTTACCAATTTGATTATAGATGTTTAGCGTTTTTTTAAAGAACTCTAAAGCTTTTCCATAATCTTTATTTTCTTGGTGTAAGATTGCAATATTATTATATACTACAGCTTGAGAATCTAGATTTTTGTCTTTGATTGCCAAATCAAGAATTTTCTGGTAGTATTCAAGTGCTACATCATTTCTACTTTCATCGGCATATATATTGGCTATATTGAGCAGCAATACCAATTGTAAATTAGTATCTTTTAGTTCCTCAAAAATATCATATGCTTCCAAGTATTTTTTTAAGGCTACTTCTGAATTGCCACGTTCCCAGTAAATGATTCCCAATCCATTCAAAATACTAGCATGTATCCTATTTTTTTTTGATATTTTACAGAATTCAATTGCTTTATTAAATTTTTCAATAGCCTGATCATATTCGCTTTTGTCAGAAAAGTGGTAGCCGAAATATTGATACACCCTTGCTAATAGTGCCGTATCTTTTATAGAATGAGCTAAATCTTTTGCTTCCAAAAGATATTTATATGATTTTTTAGATTGCCCAAGTTGAGAATATCTGTTAGCCAAATTTAAACCCGCTTTAACTAAATCTGATTTTTCCTGATTGGTTTTGGCAAAATTGTATGCTTTGTTGGCATAGAGAAAAGCACTGTCAAGGTTAGTTGCAGCATATTTTCCGGAAATATTAATTAATAATATAGTTTTGCTACTATCCGGTTCTAATTTCAACTGTTTTTTTAGTTGATCGATTTTCTCTTGTGCAAAAATGGTATAGGGGAATAGACAGAAAATTAATAATACAAGTTTAAGGGGAAATTGCATTTTATAAAAGATCGTTCGTTAACAATAGCTGTTTGGTGTTAGTTGTACGTTATAAAAGAGAATTTGTTATTTGGTTTTTGTTTATTTAGATTGGTTATTACTAGAATAGTATATGGCCAAATTATTGATGGCTAAATATACCATATTTTTCTTACTTGCAAGATATTAACATTAAAAAAGCTAAAGATGGTCGTAAAAAAAACCTTTCTAAAATAATACAGAAAGGTTTTTAATGTTGTTAGCCAATTTCGAGCATCCTCTGAATGGATGTGATTGCCTTTTTTGATATTTCTTCAGGAACTTTTACTTCATATTTATCTTCCTGTAATGCTTCCAATACTCCTTGTAGTTTTACCCTTTTCATAGAACCACAAATGGTTTTTGGATGAATAAGAATAAATTCTTTATCTGGGTTTGCTTTTTCTAATTGATGTAGAGTACCTAATTCGGTTGCAATGATAAACTGCTTTTTGTTTGATTCTGCTGCATGCTTGATAATTCCAGCAGTAGAATAAAAATATGCATTTGGCATGTTTAAAATCTCATCATCATTGGCACAATTGCTTTCCGGATGAATTAAAATATCTGCTTCAGGATATTGATTCGCCTTATCAACAATCATTTTGCTGTCAATTCTTTCATGAACGCAACAATCACCATCCCACAAATCCATCTCAATTCCGGTTTTCTTTACAATATAAGCACCAAGGTTCTTATCAGGAGTAAAGAAGATTTTTTGGCCTTTTCCTAAATGTTCTACTACCTGAATTGCATTGGATGAGGTACAGCAATAATCGGTTTCAGCTTTTACTTCTGCAGTGGTGTTTACATATGACACTACTAATCCATCAGGGTTTTTAGCTTTCCAATCTTGAATGTCTTTACCAGTAATACTTTCAGCAAGCGAACATCCACACTTTTGAGCTGGAATTAGAACTTTCTTATTGGGAGATATTACAGATGCTGTTTCTGCCATAAAATGTACTCCACAAAACACTATAATATCTGCCGTGGTATTTCCAGCTTCACGAGCTAAGCCCAATGAATCACCAATATAGTCTGCTATATCTTGTACTTCAGGATGTGTATAATAATGAGCAAGAACAATTGCATTTTTTGCCTTTTTTAACTCCTCAATCTGTTTTATGATTTCTTTATTTTCCATCTTAGGAAACCCCTTACTAATTAAACTATAGAATAATATTTTGACTGATATCCAGTGCTGTTACTGAATGTGTTAGTGCGCCAATTGATATAAAATCTACACCTGTTTCAGCAACACCTTTTAATCTTTCCAAACTCATATTTCCAGAAGCTTCTGTTTTGGCTTTACCATCTACAAGCTGTACGGCTTCTGTCATAGCTTCATTGCTCATATTGTCGAGCATGATTATGTCAGCACCTGCGCTTAAAGCTTCTTTTACCTCTTCAATATTGGTAGTTTCTACCTCAATTTTAATATGATTTGGTATTGACTTTCTAATTTGTTCAACCGCAGGAGCAATTCCTCCAGCAACTTTAATATGGTTGTCTTTGATCATTACCAAATCGTACAATCCTATTCTGTGATTGGTTCCACCACCTGTTTTTACAGAATATTTGTCTAAAGTTCGAAGTCCTGGTACCGTTTTTCTTGTGTCTAAAATTTGAACACTGGTGTGTTTTACTTCGGCAACATACTTTGCTGTTTCACTAGCAATGCCCGACATTCTTTGCATCAAGTTCAGCGCTAATCTTTCACCTGTAAGCAATGCTCTAAAACTTCCTTGCATTTCAACAATCACCTGTCCTTTTTCAATGGTATCACCATCTTGTACCAATGGTTTCCAAATTAAGTTTGGGTCTAATTTTTTGAAAACTTTTTCAGCGATTGGTAATCCTGCAATTACACCATCTGCTTTTGCAGTCATACTTGCTTTAGCGGCCGAATTCTCGGGCACCAAGTTATTGGTTGTGATATCGCCATCGCCAATATCTTCGCGAAAAGCGTGTTCGATTATATATTCTAATTCCTGAATATTCAATCCTGTTTCTTCCATTTGAATGAAATGATATTATTCTGATTTTATTTCTACTGGCACAAAAGTAAGCTCTTTATTTAATTGTTGCACCGAGTGAGCAAGAAAGTCTTCATTTTCGGTATTAAAATCTTCTCGATAATGACCTCCACGACTTTCTTTTCGAGCCAAAGCTGCACTTGTAATTAAATAACAAACACTTAATAGGTTTTGCATACGAATGCTGAAGTATTCATTCGTTTTAAAAGGAAATTTAGATTTTATTTCCTCCAGCAAATCCAAAACTTCTTGCAAATGTTGAGCTGTTCTTACAATCCCAACCTTTGTATTCATTGCTTTGGCGATTTCATTAACATGATTTAAGAACAAGCTAGATAAATTATTGTCAACAGATATGCCTTCTTGATTTGTTTTTGATGGAGTAATGCTGGTATTTTTTTGTGCATGTTGAATGGCTCGTTTACCAAACACCAAACATTCTAAAAGCGAATTTGATGCCAAACGATTAGCACCCATAACACCTGTTGAAGCTATTTCACCACAAGCATAGAGATTATTAATATTTGTTTTTCCCTTATTATCTGTTTTAATTCCACCAACCGTATAGTGAGCTGCAGGAGCAATAGGAATTTGATCAAAAAAATCAGCTCCCGATTTTTTACATTTAGCATATATCGAAGGGAATCGATTTTTAAGTTTTTCACTATCCAGGTGTTTCAAGCTTAGCGTTACATATTTATCGCCATACTTCTGCATTTCATTAAAAATGGAACGTGCAACAATATCGCGGGGGGCCAGTTCTGCCAGTTCATGAATTTTAGGCATAAATCGTTCTCCTTTAGAATTAACTAAATGAGCACCTTCACCTCTAACAGCTTCACTAATTAAAAAAGTATGTCCATCTTTAGAATAAAACGAACTTGGATGAAACTGAATAAATTCCATATCAGTAATTTCTGCACCAGCATTATAAGCTAAAGCAATTCCATCTCCAACTGTAGTTTCCGGATTGGTAGTTCTCTGATATACCGCGGAAGCTCCTCCTAAAGTTAATAGGGTAGATTTTGCTTGAATACAAAGATTCGAATTGTCATTTAGATTAAAACTTTTCGCTCCCAAGCATTTTTGTTCTTCAACCAAAAGTTCATAAACCATTTGATTTTCAAATATTGTAATTGACGACGTATTTAAAACTTTCTGGATCAGAAATCTTACCAATTCTTTTCCTGTTGAATCGCCACCTGCATGCAAAACTCTTCTTTTGTGATGACCACCTTCTAAAGCAAGGGAGAGTTCACCATTTTCTGTATCGAACTGCATTCCAAGATTAATCAAATCCTTGATTCGATCTGGGCCTTCATTCACCAATATATCAACAGGGGTATAATCACACAAACCTCTGCCGGCAGTAAGTGTATCCTCCAGGTGCAATTGAGGATTATCCTCAGAATCGGTTACCGCAGCTATTCCTCCTTGAGCATAGTATGAATTACTAACATCTAATTTAGATTTGGTTACGATAGCAACAGAGCCATATTTCGAGGCTTCGAATGCTGAATACAATCCTGCAAGTCCACTTCCGATTATTAAGAAATCGAATTGTTCGTGTAACATTTTAGAAAAATCTTGGTTCGTGCGAAAATAGCTATTTTCCTGCTATCAGTTATAAAATTGGAGAAAAAATACTGCGAGAATATTAATTCTAATTGAATATCAGAAAAAAAGGTGACAATATTGCCACCTTAGTTTTAATCTTTACAAGTAATTAATTCAATTCGGAAAGTAAACTACGAACTTTAGCTACAGAATCTACTTTATACCTGGCTGCTGTATGTTTTAAGCCTACTTTAATGGTAACCGATGATTCTGGCAGTTCTCTAAACATGTATTCATCTGTCCAATCATCGCCAATTGCCAAAACAAAATCAAAATTCTGATTTTGTAGAAATTGCAAAGATGCCATTCCTTTATTGATGCCACCACTTTTTACTTCAATCACTTTGTTACCTTCCAATATTTCAAGGTTGTGATTGGCAATCATGGTTGTTAATTCATCTTTTAGCTCATTCGCTCTCAATTCACCTTGTTCAGGTTCTGCTTTTCTAAAATGCCAAACCAAAGAATAATTCTTCTCTTCAATAAATGAACCAGGAGTTCTGTCCACAAAAGTTTCAAGAATAGGTCGAATACTTGGTTTCCAGGTGTCATTTGCATTGGCTAGCATTTTCCATTCTTTGCCATGTTTTTTAATCCAAACACCATGTTCAACAATCAAGTTAATTTTGTGGCCTTCAAACCAAGACTCCAAACTTTCTCTATCGCGTCCACTAATAATTGTGATTGCATTTTTAGGATCTTCTTCCAGTTTATTTAAAATGTTGTGCAATTCTTCATCAGGTTTTGCATCGTTAGGATTTTTCTTAAATCCGGTCAAGGTTCCGTCGTAGTCAAGGAAAATTGATCTTTTTTTCGCATCTACATATTCGTTTTTTATTTTCTCTAAAATGGAAGTACTAACTTTTTTAGCATATATTGAACTTTGTAATTTCTCAACTTTTCGTAGTGATTTTACAAATTCCGAGGACCATTTGAAAACATCATAACGCTTGATTCTATCTTGAAGGTAAATCATTCGCTCACGTTGTTCATCAAGCGGCATGGTTAAGGCTTGATATATACTTTGAGCAATTTCTCCCGTATTGTTCGGATTGATCATTAGAGCTTCTCCCATTTCTTTGGATACGCCAGCCATTTCACTCAATATAATAACTCCTGTTCTGTTTGTTCTCGATGCAACGTATTCCTTTGCTACCAAATTCATTCCATCCCTTACAGGAGTAACCAATGCTACATCGCAGGAGCTATAAAGTTCAATAAGATTTTCGAATGGCATGGAACGATAAAAATACCAAACAGGAGTGTAGTTAATGCTACCAAATCTACCATTTACATTACCTACCAATTCGTCAACCTCACGTTTTAAGTTGATGTAATGTTCTACCGTACCTCTCGAAGGAACAGCCAGCATGATTAAAGTAACTTTGCCAATAAATTCGGGATACTCTTCCAAAAACTTGGCAAATGCCTGCAGACGGTTAGGAATTCCTTTTGAATAATCCAGCCTATCGATTGACAATATCAGTTTTCTGTTCGGAGAAACAAGGAAGTACTTTTCTAATTCTCGATGCAGCTTTGACTTCTCTTGCAAAGGTTTCTGAAAAGTTTGGGTGGCAGCATCTCTAAATTTATCATAGTCTATTCCCATTGGAAATGAATCAACCAATATGATTCTATCTTCAATGTGAATTTCATTAAAAGAGATCTCATAACCCATTAATCTGCGTACACAACTAAAGAAGTGTCGCTGATAATCGAATGTATGAAAACCAATTAAATCTGCACCCAACATTCCCTGAATCAATTCTTTTCTCCATGGAAGAATTCTGAAAACTTCGAAAGAAGGGAACGGAATGTGTAGGAAAAAACCAACTGTGACTCCTGGTTTTTTCGATTTAATCATTTCTGGAACCAGAAGGAGTTGATAGTCGTGAATCCAAATGGTGTCTCCTTCCTCAAGAGTTTCCAAGGCTTTATCTGCAAACTTTTGATTTACCTTAACAAAGGCCTCCCAAAGTTCTGGTTCATAATCGATATATTGCGCAAAGTAATGAAATAATGGCCAAATCGTTCTGTTGCTAAAACCATCGTAGTACAAGTCAATATCTTCTTTCGACAGATGAACGGAAACACAATCCTCCTCCTTAAGCTTTTCATCAATATCAGCTTTAAGCTCATCATTTAAATCATCATTTGGTAATCCAGGCCAACCAATCCACTTGCCATTATATTCTTTGTACACCGATCTCATACCAGTGGCGAGGCCACCTACGCTGGGAATAAGATCAATTTTGTCATTTTCTACGTTTATACTTACAGGAAGTCTGTTGGAGACAATGTGAATTCTATTCATAAAATGTGGTTTTTAATTTTGGTAGAAATGTTATTAATATTCGTGAAAAATCTCTATTTTCCGAATCATATCTAACGCAAATAATTAAAATTTAACAATTACTTAATCTTGATATTATTTCTATGATATCAATTTTCTTTCCTTAAGCGTTTGATTGTTTGTGTGTTTGGTGTTGTTGTGGATCTGTCAAAACTAAAAAGGCTTGGCGGACCGTATTTTGTTAAGCTCTAAAATAGTGAATTTTTATGAAGAATTTAAATTATGGAATAATTGGTAATTGTCGAAGTGCTGCTTTAATATCAGAGCAAGGATCTTTGGATTGGGTTTGTTTGCCACAATTCGATTCTTCATCGGCATTTGCTAAGATTTTGGATAAGGAAAAAGGAGGGAGTTTTGAAATTATTCCAGAAAATCTGTCTGAAATAAAGCAAGAGTATCGATCTAAAACCAATATATTGAAAACCCGATTTGAATGTATTGATGGGGTGTTTGAGGTTTTGGATTTTATGCCAAGATATCTGACAGATGATAAGCAGTACTACGCGCCACCAGATGTTGTTCGTTTTTTTCGATTAGTATATGGAAAGCCATCATTTAGAATCAAGTATAATCCAAAGCTTGATTATGCTCGTAATCATACCGAAAGCATTATTTCTGGGGAAGGATTCATAAAGTCATACACTACAAAAGGGAATTATGATTCGCTTTATTTGTATTCTAGTTTTAAGAATAAAGATATACTGGATAGGGAATTAATTCACCTGGAAAAAAATGAATTTTGCTTGATAAGTTATGATCAGAAACTTTTAGAGCAAGATATTGAGCGCGTTTATTTAAAATTACAACGTACAAAAACCTATTGGCTGAACTGGAGTGAGAAAACAAAAATACTACCGGAATACAATGAACAAGTTACCAGAAGCGCATTGGTGTTGAAATTGCTAAGTTATCAGAAAAGCGGGGCAGTGTTAGCTGCTCTTACAACTTCGCTTCCAGAAACCATTGGAGAAGTTCGCAATTGGGATTACCGATTTTGTTGGATACGAGATGGCTCTATGGTAGTAAAGATTTTAACTCAATTGGGACATTATAATGTTGCCAAACGTTACCTGAAATTCATTATGGATATCATACCTGAAAAGAATGAGAAGATTCAAATCATGTATGGAATAAATGGAGAAAAAAAGCTGACAGAATATGAATTGGAACACCTTTCTGGATATGAGAATTCAAAGCCGGTACGAGTTGGGAATGCAGCCTATAAGCAGAAGCAAAATGATATTTATGGTATTTTATTGGATCTGATTCATCAGCAGTTTGAGACTTTCGAGAACTCATTGGAAAATAGCGAGGGCTTATGGACAATTGTTAGAAGTATTGTTAAAGTTGTTGAAGCTAACTGGAAAAAGCCTGACAGAGGGATTTGGGAAATCCGAGGGAGAAGTTTACACTTTACCTTTAGCAAGGTGATGTGTTGGGTGGCTTTTGATAGAGCTGTTAAAATAGCAGAACTACTACAGCGTGATTATTATGTGGCTAAATGGAAAATGTTGAGACATTCGGTTAAGGATGATATTTTAAAGAAAGCTTGGAGCAGGGAGAAAAAAGCTTTTACTCAACATTATGGCTCATCAGATATGGATGCTTCGGTTTTGTTAATGGAAACTTATGGATTTATCGATGCGAAGGATCCTAAATTTAAATCAACGGTTCTTACCATTCAAAAAGAGCTCGAACACGATGGTTTAATGTATCGATACAAAAATCAGGATGATTTTGGAACGCCAAAATCGGCCTTTACCATTTGTTCTTTTTGGTTGATTAATAGTTTGTTCAAAATCGGACGGAAAAAAGAGGCACAGGAAAAATTCGATAAACTCCTAACATATTCAAATCATTTGGGTTTATTTGCCGAAGATATTGATTTTGCAACCAAGCGAATGTTAGGAAACTTTCCTCAGGCGTATTCACATTTGGCTATCATAGAAACAGCTCTCAACTTTTCAAACTTTAAGGTTGATGAAGAGGAGAATTTGCTTGATCAGTTGACAAGTTAATAAAGAAAGAATTTATAGAACAAACAGCATCTGGTCGGATTAATGACCTGATGCTGTTTGTTTTTTCATTGTTGGGCCTGTTGTAGTCAGTTTTTCTACTTCACTAAAAGCTTTCCTTTATAAATTTTCTCACCAGAAAGGTTAATGATATGAACTCCTGGTTTCAATTGTTCTCGATTAATAGTCACATTATTTCCTGTTATATTTTCGATAATGCGCACTACTTTACCACTGGCATCAATAACAATTAATCGGTACTGTTGATTGCTCTGATTGGGAAATTCCACCTTGCTTTTATCAAACATGGGATTAGGATAGATTCGTAAATCCTGAATAATATTGTTAGCGATGTCGTCTTCAATACCTACTGGCTGTCCTCCTACATTTATGGCTGCCGTAATGGTCTGTGTATCTTCTCCAATAGGATTTGCAACGGTTAGGCTAACACTATATGTTCCTTCCTGGCTGTAGCTTATATTTGTTGGATTTTTCTCTGTTGAATTTGAAGGTGTTCCTCCTTCGAAATTCCAATTCCAGCTGTTAATTCCATCACCAATTGATCGGCTTGTAAAACTGGTAGATTCATTTATTTGAAGCTGATTGTTTTCAATTCCAATGAGTGCTTTGGGAGTATTGCTGCTGAAATCAATATTGCCGGTAAAAGCACCATTGCCATGTGTTCCTATCGCTATAAAACCATCTCGCCTACTTTTAACCATTGCCGATATTGTTGTTCCAATTAAATTTCCCGCCTCTTGATTCCAAATTGTTGAGTTAGAACTTAGATTATCAGTTTTGTACAGACCAGTACTTGTACCAGCAAAATAAATTGTTGTAGTTGGTGTAGGCATGATGGATACGGAACGTACCGAAGGCCCATCACCTTGTGGATCTCCATTTTCTTCCAAATTTCCACTTACTGTTGTCCAACTAGCTCCTTTGTCAGTGGAATAATATATACTTTCTATCTTGTAATTGGAGAATGCTACAATCACTTCATCACCGTTTAAAGGATTTACAGCTATAGATATTACATTACCTTCAGGCATATTAGAGTCTGTAATTTCTACTCTTTCTGCATTTGTTGAATTGGCATTGTCAATTCTATATACTTTCCCATTACTGGTACCATAGTAGAGTATATTGGCCGGGTAGGTTGATGTGGAAAGCGCACTGACTGTTCCTGTAACCTCTGAAATATCTAATTTCTCCCAATTCACTGTGGCTTTATCGTTACTTAACTTGGGGATTTCAAAAATATTAAGGTTTCTCCAGATAAATTGACCTGCAGCATAATACATTAGTTTATGATTATTGGCATCAATCACAAAAGGATTAATAAATAATTGTCCTTCTGCTCCGTCAGGATCTACTCTTGTAAAGTAATAGCTCTCTTCATTGTATACATTATTTTCTAAGTATGTTGTTCCGTTTTGCGATGAGGAGATAATTGTATTGCCATTGTTGGTTATACTGCAGAAACTTCCATCTCCAGATCCCCATCTTATCCAATCTGTTGTTGCATTGGCATTCTCTGCTACCCAGGTTCCATTATCCTGAAATCCCGAAATAAGAGAGGTTCTGTCAACATTGTCATGATCAATTGCAATGGTGTACGATTGAGTGGTTAAGTATCCATTGTTTAGCAATTCCCAATCCACTGGCTTATTATTTTTAGGTGTATTTTCATTGTCATCTTCAATCCCAGAATCATTGGTCTGCATAAAGTTATTGGTAATACTAATACCACCATCATGACCACATAGCAGTGTATTATCATCAATAAAGGTTAAAGCGTGTAAATCAGCATGATGATTGTCGTATTGACTCACATCATTTTCAGTCGCGTATCCACCAATCCAATAAGTGTTTGAATTGTTGGTGATGCCATCGCTGACAGGAGAAGCCTTTGTTTTAAATGCATCATCAGAACGAAAAAGGTTGGTTCCACCAATAAATACAACATTCTCATTGGTTGGCGACACTATAATCACCATGTTGTAGGAGTTTTGCGAATTGTAGCCATTTACGTCGCGATCGCCTTCATCTCTTTCAGGTAAATTTTGCGAACGATCTTCCCAACTTGCAGGATTTGTTGCAGAAACATCATAAGTCAATTTCCAAAAACTATGGTCTTGAAAGCCATCACCGCTTGTTCTGGCCAGTAAATAAACAATATCCTTGGTTGTGTTGCTAGGGGCATGTGCCAAAACAATTCGATCATAGGATGTAGGAAAATTCTCGGGGCTTATGTTTTCCCAATTTGCAGAACCATTTGGTTTTCTCCAGATGCCTCCATTTTTATCTCCTCCAGAACTAATACTTGCGTATTTGGTGCCATCAGGAGTGCAAATCACATCAGTGTATGGAGCATAGTTAGGATCGGTAGCATTAAACGACTCTAGTTCACGAGTCCATGTGGTACCCCCATTCTTCGAAACATAAATGGCCCCATATGTAGCAACATATACATCTCCATTATTAGGGTCTACACATATATTCCAACAGATATCGAAAAAACGATCGAATGAAGCAAAAGTATTTTCGGCAGTATTTGGTAAAAGTTCCCAACTATCGCCATTATTTGTAGATTTAAATATTCCGTTTCCAGCATAGAATGCTCCATCTTCGCTTGCACTACCTAAATATTCTCCCGTAGTATAGTACCAAATGTTTTGTGAACCTGTTCTTGGATCCTGAGCAATGGCTGTAACGCTTGGGTGTTCATCCAAACCTGTTGTCCTGACCCATGAAATACCTCTGTTAGTCGATTTCCACATTCCACCAGTAACTCCACCTGCCAATATTGTATTGCCAGATGCATCGCTGATATCAATTGCCAAAGCTCTTGTTCTACCTCCAACATTACGTGGTCCACTAATTTGATAGGTAACTTCATCGGCTTTAAGATTGCTTCGTAATTTTGATTCTGCAGAAAGCACATATCTTTTTTCCAAGAGCTTGATGTTATTGGGGATTTTTCCTGTTAAAGGGTTTTTGAGTTGATTAAATTCAAACTCTCGTCTTCTTATGGGATCATCTGCAAAATTGTATTTACCAGCTTTACGATCAGCAATTTTAGATAATTTGCTTTTGTTTACATTTCTATTGGTAAGGTTTTGGAATGTTTTCTCCGTGATGATAATGTTTTTCACTTCAGATTTTACTTTATCTTCTGACGGTTTTGGGGTGTTTTGAGCAAGTAAAGTACAACTGAATATAGAGATCGTTATAGCGACTAATAAATTCTTCATTTTTTGCAGTGTTTGTTCAGCACTAAACAATTAGATGCGGTTCAATTTTTAAATATTAGTATTACTTATCAAAAACAGCTTGTCTAAGAAAGTGTAAGAGGAGTAGTAGGATATTTTAATTGGTAAAATTATTGTTTGATTTCAATGAGCTTTAAATGCGAATTATTATTCATTGTTGTTACTTGTGAAATGACACATGAAATGGTTTTGTAATTTTTAATTTCTTTTAAATGTTTATCTGATAATTTCAATACAATTTCCTGATTGGCACTAAAAGAGCGTATAAATCCTGAACCATAACCGTGTATTTTAACGACTTTTGCTTTTATGGTTTTGGTATCAAAAGAATTCTTAATGATTGTGACAGTTAATAAACAAGTAGCGGGTGCAATTTGTTGAGCCTTTTTGTCTTTTTTGTCATGGTTGGATATAGGAGCCTGAGGTTTAGGATTTGATGTTTGTTTAGCAGTATTACATCCTAAAAAAATAATTGCAAATAAAAAGATACAATATAAATTCTTCATAACTGATTTATTAGACTGAATTGATATAAGTTACAAAAAAGATTGCATTAAATAAGAAAAGTGTTTGGAATATAGATTTAGCAATGTGAAGTTTAAGAATGATGTGTGATTACTTTCAAATTGATTGCTGTTTAGGATAACTTAAATTGATAATATTAAAATGATCTATTTTTTTAATATCAAGAGAACTAGATTATTAATTGAAGTAAAAAGGATTAATAAATAATAAAATAAGAATAAAAAAAGCTTGTCTTTAAAGACAAGCTTTTTTTATATGTAAAGTGTGATTTTCTTATTTAACCAAAAGCTTTGCTTTATAAATTTTCTCTCCAGAAAGATTTATGATATGAACTCCCGGTTTTAACTGTTCACGGTTAATGATAATATTATCATTGGTAATGTTTTCAATAATTCGAACAACTTTACCATTTGCGTCAACAACTACCAAACGATATTTTTGATTGGTTTGATTTGGAAATTTAACGTTGACTTTATCTACCATTGGGTTTGGATAAATAAGAAGCCTGTTATTATCTTCATCAAAATCATCAATAGCTGTAGCTACATCAACAATTATATAATCTGTTTTTGTTTTTGAAGCTGTAACTCCGTTAACATCTGAAACTTTAAGTGTAACACTAAATGTTCCAGTTTGTTCATATTGAACTGATGGATTTTGTTCAGTGTTGTCAGCAATTGTTCCTCCAGGTACAATCCATTCCCAGCTTACAATTTCACCATTAGATTGATCTGTAAAAACAATTTCTTCACCAGCGATAATAGTTGTAGAACTAGCAGTAAAATCAGCTGATATAGCTGTACTAATATCCTCATATCCTACTTTTACCTTAACGGCTAAAGCTGAATTTGCTTCAAAAGTGGAAGGGGAAGAATATGGATACCATGAATTGTTGTATTTTAGATAAGCACTATTGTTCCAAGTAATTTCTCCGTCAAGTGGTAGATGATATACTGCAAAAGTATCTACTGGATTTTCAAAAAAGATTTTATACCCTACAAAGAAATCATTTTCCACTTCAACAGGAGTATCTAAAATTATTTCATTGAACTGATTTACTTTTAATTGAGACAGAGGGATATCCTTTGAGTATAATTCAGTATCTGGCGCATCGGTACCATTCCATATCTTCAATTGAATTTTAGGATCGCCTGATTTTGATTCAACAATTACCGGATTCAACTGTACACTTCTTACAACATTTAAATTTGGATTGATCATCTCAAATTTTTCAGCAAATTCAGGCATACTATAGCTATTATGCCCTGTTACGTAGCCCCATGAAGTTTCTCCATTAAAGCTATAAACAGAAAGTTTATTTTCATCTTCTGCTGAAATATTATATAGAAGGTCATCTTCTTTATCTTCAGTGTTTAATACAGTTATATAGTTTATTTTTGTTTCTGTATTAGAAGTGCCATTTTCTCCTTTAATCTTTAGAGTAACAGTATAAACACCAGGAACATCATAGGTGACAACAGGATTTTGTACAGTGTTGTCATTTGTAGTTCCTCCTTCAAAAGTCCATTCCCAACTAGTAATATTTCCAGTGGACTGATCGGTAAAACTTACTTTTTCACCAGCAATAATAGATGTTGAGCTAGCAGTAAAATCAGGTACCAATAATGATTCAGCATCTTCATATCCTACTTTTACTTTTATTGCTAAAGCTGAATTGGCATCAAAAATAGAAGGGGAAGAATATGGATACCATGAATTGTTGTATTTTAGATAAGCACTATTGTTCCAAGTAATTTCTCCGTCAAGTGGTAAATGATATACAGCGAAAGTATCTACTGGATTTTCAAAGAAGATTTTATACCCAACAAAGAAGTCATTTTCTACTTCAACAGGAGCATCTAAAATTATTTCATTGAACTGGTTTGTTTGCAATTGAGACAAAGGTATGTTCTGAGAATATACTTCTGTGCCCGGAGCATCTGTACCATTCCATATTTTCAATTGAATTTTCGGATCGCTTGATTTTGATTCAATGATTACAGGATTTAGTTGAACACTTCTTACAACATTAAGGTTGGTATTGATCATTTCAAACTTTTCAGCAAATTCTGACATGCTATAGCTGTTATGTCCTGTTACGTATCCCCACGAAGTTTCACCGTTAAAGCTATAAACAGATAATTTACTTTCATCTTCTGCTAAAACATTATATAAGATATCGTCTTCTTTGTCTGCAGGATTAATGACTGTTATATAGTCAACTTTCGTTTCTGTATCTGTAAAACTACCTGATCCTGTAATCTTTAAGGTAACGGTGTAAACTCCTGATTGGCTAAATGTTACAACAGGATTTTGTACGGTATTATCATCGGTGGTACCACCAGCAAAATTCCATTCCCATGCACTAACTGTACCAGAAGATTTATCTGTAAAGGTTACTTCATCACCAACATTAACCGTTGTAGCACTTGCTGTAAAATCAGCGAGTACAGATTTTACAACAATTGCTGATTCAAGAACTTTAGTATCATCACCATTGGCATTTGAAACTTTCAAGCTAACATTAAATTTCCCTGCTGTATTATATAGTATATCCTCTGGATGTTGAGAAGTACTGGATGCTGTTTCAGCTCCTTCAAAAGTCCACTGGTAAGCATTTACTTCTCCAATCGATCGATCTTTGAAATTTACTTTTTCACCTATAAAGATAGTATCTGCGGTTGTACCAATATTGGCAACAGGAGTAGCACTGCTGTAATCAACGTCGGCATAATAAATTCCATTTGCATGAGTTCCAACCCCAATAAAGCCATCGCCTCTATTTTTTATCATAGATACTACACTATTTCCAATGGTATTAGCAGCTTCTTGAGTCCATACAGTAGAGCTTCCATTTAATTTTGTTGTACTATATAATCCAGTACTTGTACCGGCAAAGTAAGTGGTATCTGAAGGGGAGACTAGTATCGAAACTGTTCTTACCGAAGGTCCACTTCCCATAACGTTTCCATTCTCTTCTAAATTACCACTAACAGCCATCCATGAGGTCCCTCCATTGGAAGAGTAGAATATACTTTCAACCTTATAGTTTGAGAAAGCAACCAATACTTCATCTGCGTTTAAAGGGTTAACTGAAATAGAACTCACATAAGCATTTGTTGGCATACCATTGCCGGTAATATCTATTTTTTTAGCATCTGTCGAGTGAGAGTTTTCCATCTTATATACTTTCCCGTTTGATGAGCCATAATATAAAATGTGACTTGGGTACGTAGATGAGGCAAAGGTAGTTATAGTGCCACTTGCTTTTGATTCTTCCATTTTTTCCCAATTAATGGTTGTAGAAGAATTAGAATATAAAGGAATATCAAAGATATTTGAATTTCTCCAAATGTAGTTACCTCCAACAGAATAGACTATTTCACTGTTATTCGCATCAACAATAAATGGGTTGATAAATAATTGACCTTCTGCTTCCTCGGGATTAATTCTGGTCCAATCTCCATTGGTATATAATAAATACATACCACCATTTTGCCATGAAACGATTTGAGCTTTCCCTTGATCGGTTATAGCACAGTAGCTTCCATCGCCAGATAATGCTTCACTCCAATTGCCACCCGATGTAGCATCGTTTGTATTCCAGGTTCCATTATCTTGAAATCCTGCTACCATGGATTTATTTGCGAAAATATCATGATCAATAGCAACCGTATATGCTTGGGTTGTTAGATAACCATTATTCAAATCTATCCAATCTACTGGTTCTTCAATGCCGTCTGAAGCATCAGTATCTTCTGTTTGTTTGTAGTTACTAGTTAAACTTAATCCGCCATCATGACCACATATCATGCCTGCATTATCTGATTTAAACGCCATTGAATGAATGTCTGGGTGATGATTTTCATATTGAGAAACATTGTTTTTAGTGGAATATCCTCCAATCCAGTATGTATTATTATTCGTTGCAAAACCATCATCTGAACGATGAAGGTTTGTTCCTCCAATGAATACGATGTTTTCATTATCTGGAGCCACTTTAATAAGCATATTATAAGATCCTTGAGAGTTGTATCCACCCACATCTCCAGCGGCTGCAGGTATGTTATTAGATCTATCTGACCATTTGTAATTTGAACTGGTTTCATATTCAAGTTTCCACAGACTGTGATTTTCAAAACCTCCATCTGGGGTAGCAGCTAATACGTAAACTGACTTTTCATTTGAAGGAGCATAAGACAGTACAATTCTATTAAAATTGACTGGAAATTGATCAGGTGTAATGTTTGTCCATGAACCACTTGCTCCACTTTCTGATCTGAATATTCCTTTCAGATTACCATCGTCACTTAATGCCGCATACAATACTCCAGAAGGAGTACAAATAATATCACTGTAATAAGAATCTGAATCTATAACCACTTCCCAGCTATTTCCACCATCAGTTGATCTCCTGATCCCATTAGCTGTAGCTACATATACATTTCCATTGGTAGGATCTATGCAGATATTCCAACTGTAATCGAATGGATCATACGTTTGTGGAGTATTGGAAACTGTGGATGCTAGAACTTGCCAAGTTTCTCCATTATTGGTTGATTTGAATATGCCATCTCCACGAAATGGAGCCCCATCAGAACTAGCACTATTCCCACGAAGTTCTCCAGTAGCGTAATACCAGGTGTTACGATTTCCTTCACGTGGATCTTGAGCAATGGCGGTAATACTCTGAAGATTGTTAAGTTCTGTAACTTTATTCCAGCTAGAGCCATTATCTGTCGACTTCCATAAACCACCTGAAACTCCACCAGCAAGTATGGTATTGTCATTTGCAATGTCTATTGCAAGAGCTCTTGTTCTACCTCCAACATTTTTGGGACCTGCGCTGTAGAAGTTCAAGCCACCTGCTTTTGTGAACCTTCTTAATCCAGACTGTGGAGATAGAGCAAACTTCAATTCTTGTTCTCTAATATTATTAGGAACTTTTCCAGTAGTTGGATCAATCAACATTCTAGTTGCATAGTTTACTCTTGCATTTGGATCATCAGGTTTTCTTAAGACACCGTTTTTCTTATCCGAAATTTTAGATAATTTTCTTAAGTTAGGTATTTGGCTGGTTAAATTGTTATATGTATTCTCAGTAATAACAATACTTTTACTTTGTGTATTGTTTTCTTTTTTTGTTTTAAATGGTGTTTGAGCACAAATAGTAAGTGAAACTATCAGAGCTACACAAACCATAAATATATTTTTCATAGTAAATGGTGATAATTGTTTGTTAATTGACTTTATTAAGTTCCAAAACAGCCGATTCGTAGCGACCTTCTTTTCTCAAAATATTACATGAAATTTTTTCCATGTTTTTAATAGATTGAGCTTGAGATTTTGAAATTAGAATTGTAATCTCATCGTTTTTTGACAAGGTGCGATTAAAGCCTGCTCCATAGGCTATTACGGATTGTACTTTGCCTTTAAGCTTGTAGGAGCCATCTTTCGATATAACAATACAATCAGTAATTATTAGAGAACAAGTTCCAGGTGCAACTTGTTTGTCTCGATCAACATTTTTATCATGTTGATTAATGTTTTTTGGAACATTATTTTCATTTGCCATTTTGGGTGGGGCACAAGCCATGGCATAGATCGCTAATGCGATAATAGGTAGAATTTTTTTCATATTATTTGTGATTTTAGTTAGCAGAGCCCAAGTTATGAAAAAAATATTACGATCTATGATTTACATATAAAAAATTTCATGATGAAATAAGAATCACCGACATTTATGAAAGTATTTGTTCTTGTGTGATTTTGAATATTTGGAAATAGAATTACTTTTAATTACCAAATGTTAATTTGGGGAAGTCTTTGAACTTTAAAACTATTCTATTTTTCAAGATTTTCAGAAAAAAAGCCTCTACAATTGCAGAGGCTTTTTTGAATATTTTAAAATGAGATTATTTATTTTCAATAATCCAGTTTTTAGCATTTACAAAGGCTTCAACCCATGGAGTCAATTCATCTTCCATGCGATTTTCATCATAATATGCCCAGTTCCAAGGATAAGTAGCACGCTCCAAGTGAGGCATCATCGCTAAATGACGACCATCTTTAGAAGAAATAGCAGCAGTTGCAAATGGCGAACCATTTGGATTAGCAGGGTACTGATCGTAAGCATACTTCATTGGTATATTGTACTCCTCTTCTCCGAATGGAAGATCGAATTTTCCTTCTCCGTGAGCAACCCAGATTCCTAATTTACTTCCTGCAAGCGAAGAAAGCATTACCGAGTTATTTTCAGGTACTTCAACACTTACGAAACCAGATTCAAATTTGTGAGATTCATTGTGAATCAACTTAGGATGTTTTTCGTGCTCAGGATAAATTAACCCAAGTTCAGAAACTAGCTGACAACCATTACATACACCTAGACTCAAGGTGTCAGGTCTGTTGTAGAAGTTGTCTAAAGCAGCTTTTGCTTTTTCATTGTAAAGGAATGCTCCGGCCCAACCTTTTGCCGATCCAAGAACATCTGAGTTAGAGAAACCACCAACGAAAACAATCATGTTAACGTCGCTCAAATCTTCACGGCCAGCGATCAGGTCTGTCATGTGAATGTCTTTCACATCCATGCCAGCCAAGTGCATGATCCATGCCATTTCTCTATCGCCATTCACACCTTTTTCGCGTATGATAGCAGCTTTAACGCCTGATAAGTTTTTTCTCTTCGGATCGATTCCGTATTGAGCGAATTTACCAGTGAAGTTCTCAGGGAACTTGTAGGTCAATTCATTCTTCTTGTAGCTTTCGAATCTTTCCAAAGCAAGATCTTTACCTGATTGGTTGCGATCTAATAGGTAAGAAGTCTTGTACCAAAGGTCACGTAAACTTGCAATATCTAAATTGAATGACTGATCATTTTTAGCAATTGTGAGTTTTCCAGCTTCAGCAGGAGAACCAATAAAGTGGAAACGAAGACCATTATCAGCAAGAGTTTTGCTAACAGCATCCTTGTCAGCAACCTGGAAAATAACACCTGGATTCTCGCTGAAAAGTACCTTAATTAAGTCTTTCTCTTCAATTGAGCTTAAATCGATGTTCGCACCTAGTTTGTTATCGGCAAAACACATTTCCAACAATGCTGTAATCATACCACCGGCAGAAATATCGTGCCCAGCCAATACTTTTCCATCAAGGATTAATTGCTGCAGTGTTTCAAATGCCTTCACAAAGTAATCTGCATCGGTAACATCAGGAGTTTGCTTACCTAGTTTGTTAACGATTTGAGCAAAACTACTACCACCCAGTTGGAAATCATCTTTAGAGAAATCAAGATATACCAAGTGAGAGTTTGCATCATTTTTCATTACCGGAGAAATCATCTTTTTGATATCGATAATCTCACCTACAGTTGAAATGATAACAGTTCCCGGAGAGTAAACAACATCATCTTGTCCATACTTTTGAGTCATGGAAAGTGAATCCTTACCAGTTGGAATGTTTATTCCTAATTTAATTGCAAAATCACTAATCGATTCAACGGCATTGTATAAACGCGCATCTTCACCTTCGTTTTTACATGGCCACATCCAGTTTGCAGAAAGTGAAATTCCTTTCAAACCTTTCTCAATTGGCGCCCATACCATATTGGTTAACGATTCAGCAACCGATAAGCGACTACCGTTCTTTGAATCAACCAAAGCAGCTACAGGAGTGTGTCCAATGGATGTTGCAATCCCTTTTTCACCTTGGAAGTCGATAGCAACCGCACCAAGGTTATTCAAAGGCAATTGCAGTGGACCAGCACATTGCTGCATTGCAATTTTACCTGTTACCGAACGGTCAACTTTGTTTGTCAACCAGTCCTTACAAGCTACTGCCTCTAACTGAAGAACATTCTCTAAATATTCTTCGAATTTGTTAATATCATATGAAACAGCTTCGAATCCTTCGTTAACTGTCTTGTCGTTCATGATAGTTTTTGGTGGTTTACCAAACATTTCAGAAAGTCCAAGATCAATAGGATTTTCACCTGTCTTTTTATCTTCAAAAGTAAATCTCATATCACCAGTTGTTTCACCAATCTGATAGATAGGAGCTCTTTCTCTCTCGGCAATCTTAGTCAAAAGCTCAACATCTTTTTCCTTCATTACCAATCCCATTCTTTCCTGAGACTCATTACCTACAATCTCTTTTGCAGATAGGGTAGGATCACCAACAGGAAGGGCATTCAAGTCAATCTTTCCTCCGGTTTCTTCAACCAACTCCGACAGACAATTCAAGTGTCCACCTGCACCGTGGTCGTGGATAGAGATGATTGGGTTCTCATCAGCTTCAGCCATCGCACGAATCGCATTACATACACGTTTCTGCATTTCAGGATTCGAACGCTGAACCGCATTCAATTCAATAGAGTTGTCGTACTCACCAGTAGCAACCGATGAAACGGCACCCCCACCCATTCCGATACGGTAGTTATCACCACCAAGAAGAACCACTTTATCTCCTTTTTCAGGAACATCTTTCTGAGCTTGCTCCAAACGACCGTAACCAATACCTCCAGCTTGCATGATCACCTTGTCGTAACCATACTTCTTGTTGTTTTCAAAATGTTCGAATGTAAGAACCGAACCTACAATAAGAGGTTGTCCGAATTTGTTGCCAAAGTCAGAAGCTCCATTTGATGCTTTAATAAGGATCTCTTCAGGAGTTTGATACAACCACTCTCTTGCTTCAGTTGCGCTTTCCCATTTTCGAGAAGCTTCCAATCTTGGGTAAGAAGTCATGTAAACTGCTGTACCTGCCATTGGAATTGCAGCTTTACCACCAGCTATTCTATCACGAATTTCACCACCAGTACCAGTTGCAGCACCATTAAATGGCTCAACTGTAGTAGGGAAGTTGTGAGTTTCCGCTTTAAGCGAGATCACAGTTTCGATATCCTTTGTATAGAAAAAGTCTGCTTTGTCGTGTGAGTACGGAGCAAATTGCTCAGCTTTAGGTCCACCAAGGAAAGCACAATTGTCTTTGTATGCAGATACAATTCTATTGTGGTTTTCTTTTGATGTCTTTTTAATTAATTGGAATAATGAAGATTCTTTTTCTTCACCATCTATAATAAAGGTACCGTTGAAGATTTTATGACGACAGTGTTCTGAGTTTACTTGAGAAAAACCAAATACCTCAGAATCTGTTAATTTTCTGCCTATTTTTTCTGAAACATCATTCAAGTAAGAAATTTCATCAGCACTTAATGCTAAACCTTCTTGTTGATTGTATTCTTCAATATTGTCAATGTAAACAATTGGATCTGGTTGTTTGTCAATTGTATAAACTTCCTGATCAAGGCCTTTGTACATCGACTGAAGCATAGGATCAAAATCAGCTTTGTCGGAATCAACGAGTATGTATTGCTCTATTCTTAGCAAGCCATCAATTCCCATGTTTTGAGTAATTTCTACAGCATTTGTACTCCAAGGAGTAATCATTTCTTTTCTTGGACCCACAAAAATTCCATCAAGTGTGTCTTGATCTAATTTTTCCGCATTACCAAACAGCCACGATAGCTTGTTAAGATCTAATCCATTCAATTGGTTTGTTGCCTGAACAACAAAGTGTACTTCGTCTTTTTTGAAGAATAAAATCATCTTAAAGTCAACTTATAAATTTATAAAACTGGTTGAATGTTGTTTCAAAGTGCAAATATAAATAAAAGACTTGCATTATTGCTTTTATTTATATGCTGATTTATTTGAATAATCAAGAATAATTTTCCGCATAGCAAGCAAATAGATATTGTAGGTGTTCTCGCACAATAAATTGTTAAAATAGAACTGGAGTTTTAGCTCTTTTATATGCTGCAGAGATATGTTTTGTAATAGTAAATTTTTTGTCATTTAATTTGAAAAAAACATTTTCCTTTGGAGTGCAATTCAAAATGACGTTTAATTCTGCAAAGGTTTTCGAAAAAAACATGTGAAATCGTTACCGTAATACTTGAATTTAAATGTTATATTATTGAAATTCAATAGATAGAAAACTTTTTTGCAGTGAATCAAGAACATGTTGAAGAACAACTTTAATAATGTTCAAGATCATTGATCAAAAATTTTTGATTAGATATTTTTGTCCAAAATAAATTTTTAAAAATAAACTAGTATGAAACCAACGCATATTGAACATATCGGTATCGCTGTAAAAAGCTTAGAAGAAGCAATTCCATTTTATGAAAAAGTATTGGGATTGGAGTGTTACGCAATTGAAGAAGTTGTTGATCAGAAGGTGAAGACTGCTTTTTTTAAAGTTGGAGACGTAAAAATCGAGTTGTTGGAGTCTACAGATCCAGAAGGTCCAATTGGAAAGTTTGTAGAGAAAACAGGAGGTGGAATGCACCACTTGGCTTTTGCTGTTGAAGACGTACAGGAAGCATTGAATGATGTTCAGGAAGCTGGTTGCCAGGTAATCGATAAAGCTCCTCGTGGTGGTGCTGAAGGATTGAAAATTGGATTCTTGCATCCAAAATCAACAATGAGAGTATTGACTGAGCTTTGTGGAGACAAATAAAAACTCATAATTACATAAAAACTCAATAATTATATATATAACAACTCAATAAAGTTATGGCTAGTCAGGATAAGATTAAAAAACTAATTGATTTAAGAGCAGAGGCTAAGCTTGGTGGAGGAGAGAAAAGAATCGTCTCTCAACACAAGAAAGGCAAGTATACAGCTCGCGAAAGAATCGACATGCTTCTTGATGAAGGAAGTTTTGAAGAATTCGACATGTTCGTGACTCACCGTTGTACTAACTTTGGTATGGAAAAAACCAAATTCTTAGGTGATGGTGTTGTTACAGGACAAGGTACAATCGATGGACGATTGGTATTCGTATTCTCTCAAGATTTTACTGTTTTTGGAGGTTCTTTGTCAGAAACTTTTGCACAGAAGATTTGCAAAATCATGGATATGGCAATGAAAATGGGTGCACCAGTTATCGGTTTGAACGATTCAGGTGGAGCTCGTATTCAGGAAGGTGTTACTGCTTTGGCAGGATATGCTGAAATCTTCGAAAGAAATATTCTTGCTTCTGGGGTTATTCCTCAAATTTCTGCAATTTTTGGTCCTTGTGCAGGTGGTGCTGTGTATTCTCCAGCGTTGACTGACTTTATCATGATGACTGAAGAGAAATCATATATGTTTGTTACTGGTCCTAAAGTTGTAAAAACTGTAACAGGTGAAGATATTACAGTAGAGGATCTTGGTGGTGCTAAAATGCACGCTTCTAAATCAGGTGTTTCTCACTTCATGTTGGAAGATGAGGAAGAAGGTATCGCTATTATCCGTAAGCTATTATCTTACATGCCTTCAAACAACTTGGAAGAAGCTCCAATCGTAGCGAGTAACGACCCAATTGATAGAATGGAGGATGTTCTTAATGATATTATTCCTGACAATCCTAACATGCCTTACGATATGAAGGATGTTATTTATGCAATTGCTGACGATGCGGAATTCCTGGAAGTTCACCGTCACTATGCTAAGAATATCATCGTTGGTTTTACTCGTATGGGCGGAATGTCAGTAGGTGTGGTTGCTAATCAACCAAACTTCCTTGCTGGTGTTCTTGATATTGAATCATCTAGAAAAGCGGCTAGATTTATCCGTTTCTGTGACTGTTTCAATATTCCGATTTTAACATTGGTTGATGTTCCTGGCTTCCTTCCTGGATCAGGACAAGAATTCGGTGGTATCATTACTCATGGTGCGAAATTAATGTTCGCTTATGGTGAAGCTACGGTACCAAAAGTAACGATTACTCTTAGAAAATCTTACGGTGGAGCTCACGATGTAATGTCTTCTAAGCAGCTTCGTGGTGACTTGAACTACGCTTGGCCAACTGCTGAAATTGCAGTAATGGGTGCTAAAGGAGCGATTGAAGTACTTCACGGTAGAAAGCTTGCTGAACTAAGCGATGATGAAAAAGTGAAGTTCATTGAAGAAAAAGAAGTTGAGTACAATGAGGCATTTGCTAATCCTTACAATGCTGCTTCTTACGGTTATATCGATGATGTAATCGAGCCAAGAAATACTCGTTTCCGTGTGATTCGCGCATTCCAGTCTCTACAGACTAAGAAATTGGTGAATCCACCGAAGAAGCACTCTAATATTCCATTGTAAAAAATAGCACTATGATGATGAATTTATTATCTATAGGAAGTCAAGGAGGATGGACAGTAGCATTAGTGGGGTACTCAATTGTATTTGTTGCATTGGTACTTTTGGTTATTGTTTTCACCAATTTGCCTAAACTTCTGCAGCTTAATTTAAGAAAGAAGCTTGTAAAAGAAGGTAAACCTTGCGCAGAAGTTGATGATTTAACAGTTGAAGGAAACGTGAATGCAGCTATTGCAATGGCTTTGCATATGCACTTCAATCAATTGCACGATGAAGAAAGCAATATCATCACAATTAAAAAAGTTACTAAGAATTATTCTCCGTGGAGTTCTAAGATTTATGGAGTAAATAATCAACCAAGATAAAAAAATGAAGAAGTTCAAATTTACGATAAGAGGGCAGGAATACGATGTAGAAATCAAGGATTTTGAAGGATCGAATGCCAAAATTGAAGTGAACGGAACTAGCTATGATGTAGATGTACATGTTGAAGAAAAAGCAACTAAAACTCCTACACTAGTTCGCAAGCCTGTTGTTAATAAGCCAGGCGAAGGAAAAATTCAAAAAGGTGGTGCTGGTGCAATCACTGTTAAGGCTCCACTTCCAGGTAGCATTATTAAAATCAACGTTGCTGTTGGTGATACCATTAACCCAGGTGATACTTTGTTGGTAATGGAAGCAATGAAGATGGAAAACAATGTTATGGCTGAAAAGGGTGGTACTGTTAAAGCCGTTAAGGTTGCAGTAGGCGATAGCGTACTTCAGGACGATGTTCTTGTTGAAATTGCATAACATTTTTGAATTTAAAGTCAAAGAACTGACACAATGAGAAAACTTTATACATTGGTATTCTCGATGATTTTGATAATGGGGTTTGCAATAAACTCTATTGCTCAAGATCAAGGGGATGCAACAGCTAAACTAACAAGCGGAAAATGGGTTAACCACGCTGATGGTTATATTCCAAATCCTATTGGTGAATCGAAAACAACGGTAAAACGTTACAAAACTATTGAGTTCAAGAAGGATAATACCTTTACAATGGACTCTATTAAGCAGAGATTTACGGGGCATTGGGTGCTAAATGGTACTAACTTAACAATGACCTTTAATCCTAAAAAAGTTACTCACTTGCATAAGAATACTGACCCTAATTCAGGTTCAAATGCATACGTTACAACTTCAGAAGTTCTTCAAATTGCTGAACGAAATGCAAAAATTGAAGGTGACTTCCTAAACTTTGGAAACCCTGTGTTAGATAGCGAGCACAATTCAAGTGCCGTAGTTGGGTTGAAAAACTTTTATGAATTTACCGGATTTGCAAACGTTACCGCAGGAAACTTATTAATGGTTTTAATTGGGTTGGTATTCATTTTCTTAGCGATTAGATATGATTATGAGCCATTATTGTTGATTCCTATTGGTACAGGTATTATTATTGGTAATATTCCAATGTTCCAGGCGGTTGACTTCAACTTGAAGTTGGGTATCTACGAGCCAGGTTCAGTAATGAATATTCTATACTCCGGGGTTGTGAATGGATGGTATCCGCCATTGATATTCTTGGGAATTGGTGCAATGACCGACTTCTCATCCTTGATCTCGAATCCAAGATTGATGGTATTGGGAGCAGCAGCTCAGATTGGTATTTTTGCTACTTTCCTAGGTGCTCTTTGGTTGGGATTTGCTCCGCCAGAAGCAGGTGCAATTGGTATCATTGGTGGTGCTGATGGTCCAACAGCTATCTTCCTTTCATCGAAATTGGCGAATGGTATGAATGTAATGGCCAATGGTGAGACTGTGAAGAACTTGATTGGTCCTATTGCGATTGCTGCTTATTCATACATGGCATTGGTACCTGTAATTCAGCCTCCGATTATCAACTTGCTTACAACTAAGAAGGAAAGAAAGATTAAGATGAAGCCACCACGCGCTGTTACTCGTCTTGAGAAGATAATTTTCCCTATTGTAGGTATGTTGTTAACTGCATACATTTCACCAACAGCTCTACCTCTATTAGGTATGTTGTTCTTTGGTAACTTGTTAAAGGAATCAACTGTTACTAACCGTTTGGCAGATACTGCAAGTAATGCATTGATTAACACCATTACAATCTTGTTAGGTGTTACTGTTGGTGCTTCTACCCAGGCTGACGTGTTTTTAACTGCTGACTCTATCATGATTTTCGGTCTTGGTGCTGCTTCATTTATTGTAGCAACTGCCGGAGGTGTAATTTTCGCTAAAATCATGAACTGGTTCTCGCCAAAAGATCGTCCAATCAACCCAATGATTGGTGCTGCAGGTGTATCAGCTGTACCAGATAGTGCTCGTGTAGTTCAGAATATGGGATTACAAAACGATCCATCTAACCACTTATTGATGCATGCAATGGCTCCTAACGTATCTGGGGTTATTGGCTCGGCAGTAGGTGCAGGTATCTTATTGAGCTTCTTAATGTAGCCAAACATCTATAGTTAATATATCAAAAGGGTTGTTGAGTAATCAACAGCCCTTTTTATGGTTCTTATCGGATATGTAACGATTTTCATCGTATTTGGAATAGCTCCCATGCTTCTTATAGGTCTGGGAACCTATTCATCTTGCCATGGCCTTGCTTTCGGGTTTAGAGTTTATCTATTGGAACAATAAGTATGTATTGCGAGGCTTTCAGAAGGTATAATCTTTCCAAATATCTGATTTTTTTATATTGATTGGATGTTATATATTTATAACAACTAATTATATCAGATGTAAAAATGGTTTTAATGGGAGAGGCGAGAAGGATATGGTTTTTTCGTTTCTCCTGTTTCTGTTTTTGTGAATTTGTAGAAATAAAAAAAGCTTCGAAAAATCGAAGCTTTATGTTACCATAGTTTAAATCTACTACCTTGAGTGCTTTCTTCCTTTTTAACTATTTTAGGAACTTCTACATCTAAAATACTATTGATATACGACATACACTTTCCGCATCCTGTGTTAGCTCCTGTGTATCGTCTAATTTCTTCTATTGTAGTGGCATTTTTATCGTGAATTGCTTTATCTATTGTGTTTCTGTCTACCATTTGACAGTTGCAAACTATGTCTCTCATGTTAATCTCAATTAATATATAATTCTGATGTAAATATATATATTCTTCGATTGATATCAGAGAAATAAGGTAATTAATTTAAAATAAATCTAAATAAAGATTCAAAGTGTTGATTATAAGTTGTTTTCAAGATAGATTTTCATCTGTCTGTACATATCTATTACCTCATCTTTTTTAGGTAATGATTCGTAGATTTTTTTTAGATAGTTCTTTTCGCTTACTACTTTAAAGCTCTTTTTAAAGTTTAAATCGTAAACCCATGACATTTGATGAATCTTTTGTTCATTAAGTGTAAGAATATCCTTTTTGCTAACCACCTTTTCGTCCATAACCGATTTATAAACCATTTTCGAGATTTCTGGTTTATCTGCCAGCTCCATTTCTAATCTTTTATTAGAGCCAGTTTTATATTCTGTATAGTACTTTGAAAGAATGTTTAGAATATCTATTCTATCAGCATCTCTAAGTAGCTTAAGGAATGTCAGAGCGTCCTTATTTACTGATTTAGGTAAAATGTCGATGTCGTGATAACGAATACATTCGAAAATGATTTGTACGGTATCCTCTTCTAGTTTACCAAGTACATTTTCCGATTTTAAAACATCGATTCCTAAATCGATATGATTATCCTGTTCGTTATCCGAGAAAGTTTCGTGTTTCAATAATTGCTCGAATCTTCCAACATCATGCAGGAGAGCAATTGTTTTGGAAATTAATAACTGTTCATCATTTAATTCACATTCTGATGAAAGTTCTGTAATGATCTCAACCGTATTACAAGAATGAATTCTTTTTAGGTCAAAATTCAGGCTGATTTCCTCGTTCTCGCTTGAAAAACTGTTTGAGTATATTTCAAACCAGGATTCAATATTTTGGTAAATTTCTTGATTCAAGATGTATGTGTTAAAATAGCACGCAAAACTACATCTTTTCTATAAAAGCGGAAAGTATTTGTACGGTTGAATTGATAAGGATTTGACCAATGTTCATGTTTTATGACAAGAGGCTTTATCCATTGGTTCAATACTTAAATTTTTACGATTGGAGATAGAAAAAATGCGATCAATTATTGATCGCATTTTTTAAATTCTATTTTTTAGTTGGCTGGCATGTTTTGAATGATATCTACCAGATGTTGCCAAAACTTTTCTACAGTTTCGATATTAATTCTTTCATCAGGAGAATGTACATCTCTTAAAGTAGGTCCAAATGAAATCATGTCCATTTCTGGATATTTTTCCAGGAATAAACCACACTCTAATCCTGCATGGATAGATCTGACTACAGGCTCTTTTCCAAAAAGTTTTTTGTAAGAATCTACAGCAACAGTTAAAATTTCTGAATTAGGGTTTGGTGCCCATCCAGGATAACCATCGGTATGTTCGATTTGAGCACCAGCCAAAGTTAATGAGCTGCCAACCATTTGAGCAATGTTGTATTTTTCGCTGTCCACATCGCTACGTTGTGAAGTTGTGATTTGTATTTTGTTATCATTGGTAAATTTAACAGAAGCTAAATTGGTTGATGTTTCAACCATACCAGGCATTCTTGAACTCATGGAAAAAACTCCGTGCGGACAAGCGTAAATAGCATCCATTAAATTATTACTAGTATTGACATCAATAACAAATGCAGGTTTTTCAACTGACTCTAATGTGATCTTAAGTTTTGGCTCGTAAATTTCCCAAACATGCTCCATTTCTGAAGCGTAAATGTTCAGGTCTGCTCTAACATTTTCCTTAAATTCTGAAGGTAAGGTTATTATAGCATATGCTTCACGAGGAATTGCATTTCTAAGGTTACCACCATTAAATTCGTTAATTCGGATATTGTACTTCTTGTTGATTTGCCAAAGAAATCTATTCAGTATTTTATTCGAATTTCCACGTCCTTTGTTGATTTCGTCTCCAGAGTGACCGCCAAGTAATCCCTTAACATCAATTCTAATGGCGAAATGTCCGTTAGGAACCTCCTCTTTTTGATATTCCATATTGGCTAAAGTGTCAATTCCTCCAGCACATCCTATAAATATCTCCCCTTCGTCTTCTGAGTCTAAATTCAATAGAATCTTACCATCGAAAAAACCTGGTTGTAGAGCGAAAGCACCTGATAAGCCTGTTTCTTCATCTACAGTAAAAAGACATTCTATAGGACCATGTTCAATATTATTAGATGTTAGAAGAGCCATTTCTGCAGCCATACCAATACCATCATCAGCGCCCAGAGTGGTTCCTTTTGCTTTTACCCAGCCGTTGTCAATCCATGGTGTAATTGGATCGGTGTCAAAATTGTGAGTTGTATCATTGTTTTTTTCGCAAACCATATCCATATGCGATTGTAGAACCACTGTTTTCAGGTTTTCTTTGCCTGGAGTAGCAGGTTTTTTAATCAACACATTACCAATCTCATCTCTTTTAGTTTCTAAATTGTTCTTCTTTCCAAACTCAATTAAAAACTCAATTATTTTTTCTTCCTTTTTAGAAGGGCGAGGGACCTGACAGATGTCTTCAAAGTGTTTCCAAACTTCCTTAGGTTCTAATTTGCTTAATATATTTTCCATTGTTGTTTAAATTTTTTTTCAAATGTAATAATTAGGCTCGGGATTATAATATTTAGTAATAAATATTTGGGTATTCATCAAAAGTACTTGGTGATAATTCAACAAAAAGTTAATAGATAAATATTGTTTCTATTCAAATGTTAAAAATCTTTATAGTGATGCTTTAATAGGGCGTACTCGTGAAAAATTAGCTTATTTGTAGTTTAACTATTGTGCTGAAAAATTGGTTGTAAACTATGATGAAAGTCATAAAAAAATGAGTAGCAGGAGGAGTTTGTTAAAATTTGTTAAATAAATTTAAAATATTATATTTAGGATCTAAAATTACCATTAACCATATTAGAATCTTTACTTAATTACTAACTAAAAAAGTTTTTTTATGAAAAAAATGATTGGACTATTTGTGTATCTATTTCTTATAGGTGTACAAATAGTAAATGCACAAAGTAAACAGATTACTGGTACAGTAACTAGTGCCGAGGACGGACTGGGAATGCCAGGAGTATCTGTTGTGATTAAAGGTACTACGATTGGGGCTAGTACTGATATTGATGGGAAATACACCCTTAAAGCGGAAGCATCAGATGTTTTGATGTTTAGTTTTGTTGGTATGGTTTCTCAAGAAGTTACAGTAGGAAATCAAACTGTAATTAATGTAGTAATGGAAAACGAATCCATTGGTGTTGATGAGGTAATGGTTGTTGCGTACGGGACAGCTAAAAGATCATCATTTACTGGTTCTGCAACTGTAGTAAAAGCAGATAAATTAGAAAAGAGAAAGACTACAGAGATTACAAAAGCTTTAGAAGGAGAGGTAGCTGGTGTTCAGGTTATCAATTCTTCAGGTCAGCCAGGTGAGACGGCACAGATTAGAATTAGAGGTATTGGCTCTTTAAATGCTTCATCAGAGCCTCTTTATGTGTTGGATGGTATCCCATTTGGTGGAGATTTAAGCTCTATTGATACAAGAGATATTGAATCTTTTACTGTTTTGAAAGATGCTTCAGCAGCGGCTTTGTATGGTTCCAGAGCAGCTAATGGTGTAGTTTTGATTGAAACCAAGAAAGGTAAACAAGGAAAATCCAAAATTGATGTAAATATAGATTTAGGTACTAGCTTTAGATTGTTACCATATTATGAAACTACTGATAGTCCTGAGGAGTACTATGAGCTATCTTGGGAAGCATTAAGAAATGCTAAACTATATGCACCTGCAGGGGCCTTGGATTTAAATGCTGCAAATGCGTGGGCATCACAAAACTTAGTAAGTGAGTTAGGTGGTTATAATTTGTATAATGTTGCGGATGATCAACTAGTAGGAGTAGATGGTGTATTTAATCAGAGTGCCCAACGAATGATTAATGACGATTGGGAAGATGAAATGATGAGGACAGGTCTTCGCAAATCTATTGGTGTAAGTTTTAGAGGGGGTAAAGATAGAACAACTTATTATTCGTCAGTTAATTATATGAATGATGAAGGGTATGTTAAAGAGTCTAGTTTTGATCGTTTAAGTTCTGTAATAAATTTGGATCATCAGGTTAAATCTTGGTTGAAAACGTCAAATAAGTTAAGTTATACATATTCAAAAATGACTAATCCTGTTAGTGAGGATAGTAGTGCAGCGAATAATGCATTTTATTTTATTAATAATATCCCTCCTATTTATCCAGTATTTGTTTATGATGAGGATTATAACAGAGTTTTTGATGAAAATGATGATTATTTGTATGACTACTCTGATGGATCAGCTCCTGGTTTGGAAAGAAGATTTGGTAATTTTATTAATCCAGCGAGAAGTTATGAGTTAGACGAAAGATTTACTGAGATTCATGAAGTTACTGCGAATTCTTATTTAGAGGCTACATTCTTAGATAATTTTAAATTTTCAACTAGAATTGGTGTAACATATCAAAGCTCATTGTCAGCAAGACAGCAAAATTCATTGTATGGAGATGGTAAAGGAAAAGGTTCTGTTTCACGAACTACTAATAACAGACTTACCTATACATGGAACCAGATTTTAAATTGGAATAAGCAATTTGATGACCATACTATTTCAGCTATGGTTGGACATGAGGTTTACGACTATGAGAGAAAGTATCAGTATGGTTATAAGACTGGAACTTTGAAAGAGCATGTACCTGAATTTAGTAATGCCATTAAGTTAGAGACATTGAATTCAGATACATATAGTCGTTCTATGGAAAGTTACTTTGGTCAAGTTATTTATGATTATAAAAGTAAATATTTCCTTAAAGGTTCCTACCGTAGAGATGGTAGTTCAAGATTCCCTAATGATAGATGGGGTGATTTTTGGTCAATTGGTGGATCATGGAAAGCTAGTGATGAAGATTTCTTAGCAGATTATAGTTTTATTGATTTATTAAAATTTAAAGCTAGTTATGGTGTTTCAGGTAACGAAAATATTACATCATCTTACCCTGCATTTGACTTGTATAACATTGCTAACCTTAACGATCAAATGGCTTTGGAGTTTGATTCAAAAGGTAATCCTAATTTGACTTGGGAGTCTAATACCAATTTTAATGTTGGTGTTGAATTTGACTTATGGAACAGAAAGCTGTCAGGTTCATTAGAGTATTATGTTCGAGATACTAAGGATATGTTATATTCACGTGATGTAGCTGGCTCATTGGGATATTCTTCTATTTTTGTGAATGATTTAGATATGCGTAATTCAGGATTTGAATTTAGTTTCTCATATACTCCTGTAAGTAATGATGATCATGAATTAACTATTAATTTGAATGGAGCACATTATAAAAATGAGATTACAAAAATGCCAGCTGATCCTGCAACAGGTAAGCCTTCAGAATTCATTCGTAATGGAACATTTGGATATGAAAAAGGACGTTCTATCTATGATCGTTACCTTCAAAGATATGCCGGGGTTGATTCTGCAACGGGTCAAGCTCAATGGTGGGTTGCTGTAAATGAAGATGGAGCTATTGCAGATATTAATAAGTCAACCGAGGAAAACCTTGGTGATTATACCTGGGAAAAGACAACAGATTATGATGAAGCTACACGTGTATTTACTGGAAATACTGCAATTCCTGATTTACAAGGTGGATTCTCGTTTTATTATAGATACAAAGGTTTTGACTTAGATGTGAGATGTATTTATCAAATTGGTGGAAAAGCATATGATGGTATTTATGCAGATCTTATGAATTCGGCCAGAGCTGTTGGTAAAGGAGTTTATCACAAGGATATATTGAATAGATGGACCCCTGGAAATACTACTACAGACATTCCAAGATTAACAAATGATTTAGACAAGAATATTAGTTCAAGATCTGACCGCTGGTTAACAGATGCTTCTTTCCTTGGACTATCTAATGTTAGGTTAGGCTATACTTTCTCAAATGAAATTTGTGATAAATTAAATGTTGATGCATTAAGTGTATATGCTTCAGGTAATAATTTATATACTTTTACAAAAAGAAAAGGTTTTTATCCTAATACTTCTACTACAGGTAGTTCTGATGAGTATAGGTATACTCCAATGAGTGCAGTAACATTAGGTGTAAAAGTAACGTTTTAATTGAAATAGATGAAAATGATGAAATTTAAATATATTATATTAGGAATCTTCATTTTAACATTTATCGGATGTTCAGATGATTTTTTAGAGGCAGAACCTGAAGCCCAGGTTACGCCAGAACAATTAGCAGATTTACCAGCATCAAAGTTAGCTGGAGTTATCGAAGGCAAATTAAAGGGTGTTTATAGTACTTTATTAATTAATGAAGCTGTTAGCAATCGTGAGCCTTATTCAGGGCAGAAGTCATATGATCTTGTTTCCGATTTATTTTCAGGAGATATGGTTATGACGGCCCAAGGATATGGATGGTACTGGTGGGAATATACCCTACAAGTTCATAGTCCAACTTATTCGCGTCCTACGTATTATTGGAGAACATTTTATAGTTTAATTTATTCTTTGAATGGAATTATAGAAACGATGCCAACAGTCCCTGAGGATCCTAAATTAGCATCAATTTATGCACAAGCTCGTGGTTTAAGAGGATATTGTTATTTCAAATTAATTAATATGCTTCAGCACCCATATCTTGATGATATGAATGCACCAGGAGTACCTGTATATACAACATCTGTTAATGATGCTCCTAAGGGACGAAATAGTGTTGGTGAAGTATATACACAAATTGTTAATGATTTAGATTCTGCGCAGATTGCATTTAATGTGAAAGATGTCGCTTCTTTGGGAGTACGCGATTTTAATGAAAATGCACTATCTGCTATTTATGCACAAGTTGCTTTATTTATGGGCGATTATGAGAAAGCAGAAGTAGAAGCTAAAAAAGCTAAAGTAGGTTATTCTTTCATGACAGAATCAAAGTATCAAAGTGGATTTAATGATATTAATAACGATGAATGGATTTGGGGTATTGATGTTACTACAGAGACGAATAATAGCTATGATTCATTTTTCTCGCATGTAAGTAGTGTTGATGACGGTTATACGCCATTTAACATGTATAAAATCATGGATGCAGAATTGTTTAGTCATATTGACGAGAATGATTATCGTTATAACACATTTTATAATCAAGATGCTGACAATAGAGCTGCTTATGGTGATGCTTGGCAAAATAAGTTTTATAATGAAGCAGGAAAAGAGCTTGATTGGGTTTCTGATTATGTGTTGATGAGAGTTTCTGAGATGTACTTAATTGAAGCTGAGGCCTTGGCTCGTCAAGGAAAAGATGGTGAAGCTAAAACAGTATTGTTAGATCTTATAAATGCAAGATGTAATAATACGGATCCTTATAATGTAGCTTCTCTTTCTGGAGATGCACTGCTTCAGGAAATCTATATGCAAGCAAGAATTGAATTATGGGGAGAAGGCCGTGCATTATATTATAAAAAGAGATTTAAGAAAACTATTATAAGAGATTATACAGGATCTAATCATGGTTATTTATTGCCAGATATGCCATATAATCATAAAGATATTCTTTTAATGATTCCGGATTCTGAGATTAATAATAATCCAGAAATTACTCCTGATGATCAAAATCCTTAAAAAAGTATATTATAAATAAAAAGAGACCGTCTCAGAATAATTTTTTGAGACGGTTTTTTATATTTAGGACACATCTTAGGTCTAGCTTTTAATACTCTAAAAGATGATAAAATAATCATTATGTAATTCAACTAAAATAGAATGTTTTTTTAAAAGAGGTTGTCTCAAATTGACTTTGAATAGGTATTCTTAAGGTTCTTAAATCCTCAAACGATGGATTCTATTATTGTTAACAATCACACTTTTATCTATGGAAAACTGTTGTACGGAAATAAGGTAAGAGATGATTTTATGGAATTGCTTGGTGGAGGTAAGAAGGTGCAATTGTTAAGATATTATACCTGTCGTTTCATAAAAGGGAGAGATGTTAGTTCTTATTCTGCACCAGATCCTGATCGTTATGTGTTGAAGAAAGAATACTATATAAGAAGGAGTAATGAAGTTGCTGAACTCATTAAAGTGAATAAAAAATCGATTTTACAATTACTAGAAGATAAAAGGGAGTATGTTCAAACTTTAATAAAAAAGAATAAATTGAAGATTGGTAAAGAAGATGATTTGATTAAAGTTTTTAATCACTATAACAGTTTGTTTTAGCATTCTATGAACACGCTAATAGGGAAAATAGGAATTTGAATGAAATATTTAATCTGATTTTTTCTTGAATAGATTTATACATAGATAAATATAAAACGAAGAGCTAGCATATTTTGATGTTAGCTCTTCGTTGTGTTGTGGGGTGTGTAATTTTCATTAAATGAATATAATAAGATCATGAGGTCATAAAATATTGTGTTGTGGTGAAGTGCATGTTTAAGACTTTTGCCTTATTGTATGGTTAATTATTTTTTGCTAGAATGATTATATTTTCTGGTGTTTGTAAATGTTAATGTTTGTTAAAACCAATTAAAATACTATTTTTACCTACCTAATTACCATTAACCATTTTGCATTACTTAATTACTAACTAAAAAGTTTTTTTATGAAAAAAATGATTGGACTATTTGTGTGTCTCATGTTAATGGGCTTACAAATAGTGAATGCGCAAAGCAAGCAAGTTACCGGTACGGTAACGAGTGCTGAGGATGGTCTGGGCATGCCTGGAGTATCTGTTGTTATTAAAGGTACTACAATAGGATCTAGTACTGATATTGATGGAAAATATACATTAGAAGCTTCACCAAACGATGTTTTAATGTTTAGCTTCGTGGGAATGGTCCCACAAGAAATTACAGTAGGAAATAAAACTGTAATTGATGTTGTTATGGAAGCTGAATCAATAGGGGTTGATGAAGTTGTTGTTACTGCATTGGGTATTAAAAGAGAAAAGAAAGCTCTTGGATATGCAGTACAGGACGTAAAAGCTGAAGATCTTAAGAAAACAGGAACGCCAGATTTGGCAAAAGCGCTGCAAGGGAAGGTAGCTGGGGTTGATATTAAAATGTCAAGCGGTATGCCTGGTGCTTCTTCTCAAATTGTTATTAGAGGATCGCGTTCGTTTACAGGAAATAATACTCCATTGTATGTAGTAGACGGAATGCCTATCGCAAGTACAGCTGCATTTAGTACTGGT
Source organism: Marinifilum sp. D714 (assembly GCF_030851345.1). Taxonomy (GTDB): domain Bacteria; phylum Bacteroidota; class Bacteroidia; order Bacteroidales; family Marinifilaceae; genus Marinifilum. The sequence continues at coordinate 5,276 of NZ_JALPNU010000006.1, read as the reverse complement.
AGTAGTGTTACAGGAGCCGATATTTCTAATAGAGCATTAGATTTGAATCCTAATGATATTGAAAGTATTAATGTACTAAAAGGTCAGGCAGCAGCAGCATTATATGGGCTTAGAGCCTCGAATGGTGTTGTTATTATTACTACCAAGAGTGGAAAAGGAGGAGTAAAAGGAAAACCTATAGTTTCAATTAACCACACAACAAGTTTTGATATGGTTTCCAGAACTCCAGACTATCAAAAAACCTGGGCTCAAGGATATGCTGGTGCGTATAGTCCAAGAACATCAATGTCATGGGGTAGTAAAATTTCAGAATTACCTAATGATCCAACTTATGGTGGTAATGGAAATGGTCATGATGGAATGTATAGGGTTCCTCAGTTAGAGGATGCAGGTCTTGATCCTTGGGTTACTCCTCAGGTATATAACAATTGGGATGATTATTACCAAACTGGTTATACATCAACTACGGGAATTAATGTTAGCCAAGCTACAGAAAATGGTAATTTCTCAGTGGGAATTGGTTATACAGATCAAGACGGTATTGCTTTAAATACTGGAATGGAAAGATGGAATGCAAAGGCTGCAGCTGAAAGAAAACTTAATGAAAATTTTACAGTTGGATTTTCTACAAACTTTGCAAAAACTGAAGTTGATAAATTGTCGGGAGCTAATGATGCTTCTTTGGCAGGTGTATTATCTGCTCCAAGTAGTTATAACCTAAAAGGCATACCTTATCATGTTCCTGGCGATCCATATACTCAGATTTATTATCGTTCATTAACTTTTGACAATCCATATTGGATTGAGCATAATAATGAGTTTAATGAACAAACAAATCGTTTTTTCGGAAATGGATATATTCAATATTCTAAAGAGTTAACAGCAGATATGAACTTAACTGTGAAATATCAATTGGGTATTGATTCTTATACTACTCACTATCAGGATATTTTTGGTTTTGGAAGTAAAGGAAAGACAGGTTCTATTAATAATTACGGAGTAACTGACGTAACCTATAACTCTTTGTTAACAGCTAATTTTGATTGGAAAATAAATGATGATTTCCAATTGAATGTTATTGTTGGTAATGAATTAAATCATAACGAAACGAAAACTTATGATCAGTTTGGTCAGGAGTTCAATTTTGGAGGATGGAATCATGTTAACAATGCGAATACAGTAACTTCTGATGAGGCACAATATAAAGACAGAACCGTTGGTGTATTTTCAAGTGTTTCACTTTCATGGAAAAATATGTTATTCTTGAATATGACTGGACGTAATGACGTTGCATCTTCAATGCCTCGTGATAACAGATCATTCTTTTACCCTTCTGTTTCTTTAGGATTTGTAGCCTCGGAACTTGATTTTATTAAGAATGCAAAATGGATTTCGTTTGCTAAAATTAGAGGTTCTTATGCGGAAGTTGGACAAGCTGGAACATATAGAGAAAATTATTATGCAAAACCTAATTATGGCGGTGGATTCTGGACTGATGAACCTATCATATATCCGTTAGATGGTACAAGTTCTTATATTCCTAATAATGTTTTGTACGATCCAGCATTAAAACCACAGAATACAAAATCTTATGAGTTAGGGATTAACTTGAAATTCTTAAACAACAGAATAGGAGTTGATTATACATATTCAAGACAAAATGTTGAAGATCAAATTTTCTCGGTACCTCTTGCTGGTTCTACAGGAGCTAGTAGTTTAACTATGAATGGAGGAGAGGTACATACTAATGGTCATGAGGTTGTTTTATACTTTACCCCTATCTCTACAAACGATTTTACTTGGGATTTGAATGTTAATTATTCAAAAATTGAGAATGTTGTCGATAAATTGGCCCCAGGTGTGGAGAGTATTTTCTTAGGTGGTTTTACAACTCCTCAAGTTAGAGCTGGAATTGGAGATACTTATCCTGTAATTTATGGATCTCAGTATAAGCGTGATGAAATGGGAAGAATCCTTGTTAATGAAGATCCTAACGCTGACGGTTACGGTATGCCAATGGCTGGTGATCCTGGCGTAATAGGTTCTGTTTCTCCTGATTTTATTGTAGGTGTTTCTACTAACTTAAGATATAAGAAATGGTCTCTTGGTGCTACTTTCGAATGGAAAGATGGTGGACAGATGTATTCTGGCTCTAATGGACTTCTTGATCTATACGGTATGTCTGAAAGAACAGAAGACAGAGAATCTACATTTATATTTGAAGGTTATAAGGCAGATGGATCGAAAAACGATATTGCAAGAGGTGGTGCTAATGACGTTGGTGCATACCAGACATTATACTCAGATGTATTAACTAATATTGATGAGTATTATATACATGGTAATTCTTTTGTGAAACTTAGAGAATTATCATTAAAATATAATTTTGGTAAGACTTTAATTCCTAATGTAGATCTTTCTGTTTCTGCCTTTGCACGAAATATCTTGCTTTGGACAGAGCTAGATAATTTTGATCCTGAATCTTCTCAGGGAAATAATAATATGGCTGGAGGTTTTGAGAGATTTTCTCTTCCTCAGGCAACAAGTTATGGATTTAGTATAGATGTTAAATTCTAATTATTAAGAAAGGACAATTATGAAAAAAATATTTTATAATATAACCATTGTTTTATTTGCTTTTATGGTTAGTTCATGTTCTGAAGATTTGATGGACAATATCAATAAGAACGTGAATGATCCTGCAAATGTAGCATCAAACTTGATTATTACGGATGTAATGACAAGTACAGCATTTAGTGTGACAGGATCTGATTTGGCTTTTTATTCTTCATGTTATGTTGAGCATAATGTGGGTGTTTACAATCAGATGTATAATGCAGAGATTAGATCGAATGAACCTACAAGTAGTACTACTTATAATAATTCATGGAATTCAATTTATCAGACCTTATTGAATCTTAATGATGTGATTGCTAAATGTTCCGAAGGTGGATCTGAAGAGGGTAATTATCATACGTTAGGGATTGCACAAATTTTATCTGCATATAATTTGGCGATATTAACAGATGTTATGGGTGATGTACCTTGGACTGAAGCATTGCAACCTGGTGTAATTTTTACCCCTGTATTAGATTCTCAAGAATCGATCTATACTGAAATATTTAGCTTTTTAAATAATGCTATTGAGAATTTAGGAAAGGAAACAACTTTTCCAAATTTAGGAAATCAGGATTTCCTTTATGACGGAGACGAAGATAGTATTGATAATTGGATAAAATTTGCTTACGGTTTAAAAGCAAGGTATACAATGAGATTATCATTGCGCAATGCAAATTATACTGATGTAATTTCTTTTGCAAATCAATCTTTTGCTAATGCTGATGAACAATGTCAATTTAATTACAATGGTTCTTCTTCGAAAAGTCCTTTTCAACAATTTTTCTTAGATCGTGATTATTTTGGTGCAAGTACAAGTTTACACAACAAACTTACTTCTAGAAACGATCCACGAGATGCCATTTTCTTTAAGCCTTACGCAGATGGAGGTACTTTGGAATTTGCTCCAAATGGAACACCAAGTCAAGAACAAGGGCGCTATGGAATTTCTGCAATTAGTTCTCTAACTGCACCAACTTATTTAATGAGTTATCATGAGGTTGAGTTTTTAAAAGCTGAAGCATATGCTAGACAAAGTGATCTTGTAAATGCGACTGCAGCTCTTAAAAAAGCAATAGTAGCAGCATGTGCAAAATCTAATATTGGTATTTCACAAGCTGATGCTGAAACTTATTTTACTGATGAGGTGGAGCCTAAATTATTAGATCAGAACACAACTTTGAAAGAGATCATGGTTCAGAAATATATTGCCTTTTTTGAAGAAGAAGCAATTGAAGCATATAATGATATTAGACGATTAAGAGCTATGGGCGAAGATTTTATTCAATTGGATAATCCTTTGAATACTAATCAATTTCCATTAAGATTTTCATACGGATCTGAAGATGTAACTACTAATGCAAATGTTCGTGAAGCATATGGTGATGGAAGTTACGTTTATTCTGAGAATGTATGGTGGGCTGGAGGATCCAGATAATGTTATAACTAAACAAAAACGAAAAAGGAATGAAATTATATAGATTATTAAGTTTATTTGTTGCACTTTCACTTTTTATTAGTGGATGTGATGACACGAACGAGAATCTTGTAGGATCTCGTGGTTTATCGATTATACCGGTAATTACAGATGTTAATCCAGCCTTTTATACATCAGATTTAGCAAATTCTTATGTGGAATTTGTTGTTGATTTACCAGAAGGAGAACAGGTTGATGCTGCTGAAGTACAGGTAACTTATAAAGGCACTACTGCTGTTGTACAAGAAATTGCTTCATTTCCGGCAACTATTACTTTACCAGCTTTAGATGTAATTGGTGTTTTAGGTTTATCCGAAAGTGATATTAAAGTAGATGATTCGTTTTTATTTCATGTTGTTACTACTTCAGGTGATGTTACATCGAGATCGACAGCTGCATTAAATGTATTTGTAACTTGTGAATTTACTCCTGCTATGGCAGTTGGTAGCTACCATGTTGTATCTGAAGATTGGGAGGTTGCAGGCGATGTTGAATTTACAGCAGATCCTAATGATCCGTTCAAAATTTTTGTATCTGGTATTTATGAAATGGAAGGTGGAGCTGCAAATGATAATTTACTTGAATTAAACATTGATCCTAATTCATTTAAAGTAGATGTTGTAACTTCGCTTCTTGGTTCAAGTGCTCCTTGGGGGGCTTACACAAACTACTATTATGGTCCTGGTGGAGGTCTGTATAAGTCTTGTGATGGTTCTTTCGAGATGCAATTTAAGATTAGTGTGGATGAAGGATCATTTGGAACCTATAATTTCTTGTTTACGAGAAATGATTAGCCGTTAATTTAAATAATCGTTATTGATTGTTTTTATTAAATAAAAATCAATAGTCTTCAGGGTATATTCCCTGGAGACTTTTTTTTGAAACTTTTTTCTAACCTGTCGAATTTAATTAAAGTATTCTAGTAATAAATTCATGAAGAGGTATTTGATTAAAAAAAATATGTTAATATGAAGTTTTTTCAAATTTTTGAATATAAATCTTAAATAAAGCTGACTCCACAAATGAATAGTTTCAGAGAAACTTAGAATTATAACATTAAATAAATGCTTCCGCAAAATTGTTCTCACTTGGATAAATCGCTCGAACTTATGCCACTCATATCGGAGCAAAGTGTGCCACTGATTTCGGTCTAAGTTGTGCCACTTTTTGTAGATAGTATATC
>NZ_JALPNU010000069.1 GCF_030851345.1 Marinifilum sp. D714 | reverse complement strand
AGGTGAAAATGATGATTAAAAAGAAATTCTGTGGAGTGAGGCACGAACGTAACTATTATTTCTTTTCATCATTAAACCGTTATGGGTCGCCGAGTACTTTCACCTAGATTTTTATTACTTTTTATCAATGAAAAAGTAAGAGCCCGTCTGGCTAGAAGACAAGAAAGGTTCTAATTTATTTCGTCGCAAAAACTACTCATACTACACAATACTCACAGCTGAATCGATAATAATTCGACGATTTTAACCTAGGAGAGCGGTCGTTTGTACTCCCTTGCCTTGGGCTATAAAGATGTTTTCCCTTCAGGCAAAAGTTAGTTTTGGTTTTCCAAATTACCTCACCTCAATCCTCTCCTGAAGGAGAGGAAGTAGTGCAATGAGTAGGAGTGTGGTTGATTAATTTTGATAGTATTGCATTGAAGTTAAAAACAATTGTTACACCCCTTTTTCTTGTCGGGATTCTCCCCTGAAAAGGGAAAACTCGCAAATCAACTCAATAGTGCATTTCGAGCGGGAGCTGCCGATCGGACGCGAGTCGAGGCAGACCGTTACTATGGAAAGGCGAACAGTATCCGATTGGCTTGATTCTTTTGTTTCTTTTCTCATCTAAGGAGAAAAGATAGAGAAAAAGCCTGTCTGGCTCGAAGACAATACAAACAATTCATATTCGTCGCAATAAACCAGCCAGACAAAACAGCATCAACCCTTGCGACAATAATAAAGAGGTGTCATAAACCCAAGGCAGCGGT
>NZ_JALPNU010000068.1 GCF_030851345.1 Marinifilum sp. D714 | reverse complement strand
TGGATGAGAAATATGCAGCTATCATTGCTTTGGCAGATTCTCAGTTTGAATCAGGAGATTATCCATCAGCAAAAACTTCTTATTCTGATGCCTTGACATTGAAAGCAGAAGAGCAATATCCAAAAACACAGATTGCAAAGATTGATGAATTACTGGCAGAACAACAAAGGCAGGCTGAAGAAGCTGCAAGGTTAGCTGCCGAGAAGAAAGCCTTGGATGAAAAGTATGCAGCGATCATTATTTTGGCAGATTCTCAGCTCGAATCAGGAGATTATCCATCAGCGAAAACTTCCTATTCTGATGCCTTGGCATTGAAAGCAGAAGAGCAATATCCAAAAACACAGATTGCAAAGATTGATGAATTACTGGCAGAACAGCAACAACAGGCTGATGAAGCAGCACGCTTAGCGGCCGAGAAGAAAGCTCTGGATGAGAAATATGCAGCTATCATTACCTTGGCAGATTCTCAGTTTGGATCCAAAGATTATACAAGTGCGAAAACTTCTTATTCTGATGCCTTGACATTGAAAGCAGAAGAGCAATATCCAAAAACACAGATTGCAAAGATTGATGAGTTGTTGGCAGAACAACAAAGGCAGGCTGAAGAAGCTGCAAGGTTAGCTGCCGAGAAGAAAGCCTTGGATGAAAAGTATGCAGCGATCATTACTTTGGCAGATTCTCAGTTTGGATCCAAAGATTATACAAGTGCGAAAACCTCTTATTCTGATGCTTTGGCATTGAAAGCAGAAGAGCAATATCCAAAA
>NZ_JALPNU010000067.1 GCF_030851345.1 Marinifilum sp. D714 | reverse complement strand
CAGTGCTAAAGATTATAGAGGCGAAAAAGGAACATTGGAAGATGTTATTGTTGTAATGTAATAGCCACACGAAAGGATTCGTGCGGCAGCGGGGGGGGAGGAGCAACAGATGACATGATAGATCAATTAATAAATAATTCTTTACAAAATCTTAAAACACAAGGAGTAACTTCTCCATCCCATATACCTTGGAATTAAAAAATAAATTATGAAAAAATTAGATGAATTCGGCAAAAAGTTAATACAAGAAGTTAGAGACTTAACTACAGAAGAGTATATTTCAATTAAATCTGGACAAATGAAATCAAGCGAAGCTCAAATTTTATTTGAACTAATTTCAGGATTAAATTCAAATCAACAATCTACCCTAGATAGCATCGTTGGAGAAGTAATAGATCGAGCACTACATAATACATTAAGAATGTTTGAATCTTCAGAAAGCATGACAGTTGCTGATAAGGAAAAAATTGAATTGAGTTGTGATATAGTAGAATCAAGTGATGGTTTATCTGGAGAACTTTATGGCGATAATGGATGGTTTGTTAAATACAGTAATAATTATTTGAAAAGAGATATCTATTAGTAAAAGTAATAACACCAGATAGTCCAAGCATGCACTAACCGATGGTGCGAGCCTTTGGCTCGTATCTATTTTCAAGGAAAATAATTTAAATCTAACCCACTTGCAGTAATGTGAGTGGGTTTTTTCTTTCAACCCCCCGCTGCCGCACGAAACAAAGTTCGATAAAATCAATCCTTTCGTGTGGCATTTTCGGCAATAACTA
>NZ_JALPNU010000066.1 GCF_030851345.1 Marinifilum sp. D714 | reverse complement strand
GTTGAACAAAAACCGCCTACAGCGGTAGCTTAGAGATAAGGTTGTAACTTGATTAAGTATTTATTCATTAAACTATTTAGTCATGAAAAAAAAGTCTTAGAGAACGTATGATTGCGGAGATGCAAATTCGCAACTACAGCCCACGAACCATTCGAAGCTATGTATCCAGTCTCATCCAGGTTGCTCAGTATTACCAACTGTCTCCTGAACGTATAAGTCTGGAACAATTTAAAGACTATCTTGCCCACAGAATCAATGAGGACAAAATTTCCAATGCCACAATAAATCAGGCCATAGGCGCCTGGAGAATTTTGCAATGCGATATTTTGCATCGCAACTGGAAGGCCTTTCAGGTAAAACGTCCCAGAAGGGAGAAGAAAATTCCCCGGGTCCTTTCACAAGCTCAAATACTGAGTCTTTTGGCAACGGTTTCCAACCAAAAGCACTACGCCTTACTCTCATTGGCCTATGCCACAGGCATGAGAAGAAATGAAATATTGCATCTTCAGTTAAAAGACATTGATTCAGCCAGAAATATGATTTTGGTAAGTCAAGGTAAAGGCCATAAACAAAGGCAAATTCCCATTCACAATTCAACGCTCGGGATTCTTAGAGAGTATTACAAGAAGTATCGGCCTACAAAGTTCCTGTTTGAAGGATACAAACCAGGTGTTCCCTATTCAGCCAGTTCTTTTGGCAGAGTTCTTCACAAAGCAGCCAAACGTGCCTGCATTACAGGGAAAGTAACTCCACATCTTCTTCGTCATAGTTTTGCGACCCACATGCTTGAAAAAGGC
>NZ_JALPNU010000065.1 GCF_030851345.1 Marinifilum sp. D714 | reverse complement strand
TATTCCTGAGATTTTAAAGCTGCCTGATGTAAACTCCGATTGGGACGAAAGCCATAACTACTGTCCGAAAAATCAAACTCGAATTTTGCCGTGATTATCTGCAATACCGCTTGTTGTAGCAAACGGTCGGTTACGGTCGGAATGCCCAATAAGCGCTTCTTTCCGTTCCCTTTTGGAATCTCCACACCTAAAATGGCATGGGGCAAATACTTTCCTGAACGAACCTTTTCCGTCAGCTCATCCCGATTAATCGACATGAGCTCTGATAATTTACATACGGGCATGTGATCAACTCCTGCCGAACCGTGGTTCTTTTGGACTCCGTACATGGATCGTAATAGGTTTTTACCTGTTAGTATTTGCTCAATCATCTTGTTTTACTATTCTTTCCCTGTTCCGCTTAATGCAAGGCTAGATTCATAAGAAAGCTTCCTTGCAAAATTTGAAACAACTTAACGTTCAACCCTTCGCTACTTTGTGAGTCCTCCACAGTCTCTATTTGTGGCTCGTTCCCCATGGCTACTATGGTATCTGCTGACTTCTTGTCATAACCAGCTCGTGGTTGGCAAGATCTCCCCTGGTAAGAGCATTTTCCTTCCATCTATTCCCGGAGCATCTACTACAAACAGATTGTTGGTTTCGAGCTTTGCAAAGATGTGCTTGCTTACCCACTGCTGATAGCCTCATATGCACTTTCTGTTCGTCGGTACAGATCTTTGCAGTCCTGCTTCCTTCACTCAATCGGTCACCCGAAACGAGCTTGCAGCTTGCTAACTGGCTCAACCAACTCGCCAGTAAGGGACTTTCACCCTCTGGAAAAATAACATACTTATTGTTAGCTATTTTGACCAAATATTTGCATATTTAATCTTTTTCTAGAGCTTACATATAAGTGTGCTCT
>NZ_JALPNU010000064.1 GCF_030851345.1 Marinifilum sp. D714 | reverse complement strand
TATTCCTGAGATTTTAAAGCTGCCTGATGTAAACTCCGATTGGGACGAAAGCCATAACTACTGTCCGAAAAATCAAACTCGAATTTTGCCGTGATAATTTGCAACACTGCTTGTTGGAGCAAACGGTCGGTTACGGTCGGAATGCCTAATAAACGCATCTTTCCGTTTCCTTTGGGAATCTCAACTCCCAAAATGGCTTGTGGCAAATACTCATCTGAGCGAACCCTTTCTATCAGCTCATCTCGATTGATCGACATGAGCTCTGATAATTTACATACGGGCATGTGATCAACTCCTGCTGAACCGTGGTTCTTTTGGACTTGGTACATGGCTCTCAATAAGTTCTTTCCTGTTAGTATTTGCTCGATCATCCTGTTTTACTTTTCTTTCCCTGTTCCGCTTAATGCAAGGCTAGAATCCTAAGAAAGCTTCCTTGCAACATTTGGAACAACTTAATGTTCAACCCTTCACTATATTGTGAGTCCTCCATGGTTTCTATTCATGGCTCGTTACCTATAGCTAATATGGTATCTGCTGACCTCTTGCCTTAACCAACTCGTAGTTGACAAGATCTCCCCTGGTAAGAGCATTTTCCTTCCTCCAATTCCTGCCTGATCTACTATTTCGGTTCTCCTCCATAAATGGAGTTCGGACGTCGATAAGATGTGCTATCTCATCCGACCTCATAGCCTCATATCAGGTTCCTGTTCGTCAGTACCGAATTTTGCAGTCTCGCTTCCTTCACTGAATACCTCACGGTAAACCAGCTTGCGACTTACTAATGCTTCCGGGAGTTACCCCAGCACATAAGGGACTTGCACCCTCTGGAAAAATAACATACTTATTGTTAGCTATTTTGACCAAATATTTGCATATTTAATCTTTTTCTAGAGCTTACATATAAGTGTGCTCT
>NZ_JALPNU010000063.1 GCF_030851345.1 Marinifilum sp. D714 | reverse complement strand
GCAGGTAATCCGGGATCAAGCTACCTATGGTCAAATGGGGCAACGACTCAAACCATAACTGTAAATACAAGTGGAAACTATTCAGTAGTTGTTACAGACGCCAATGGTTGTTCTGCTACAGATGATGTGAATGTTACTGTTCATCCAAATCCGGTTGTGGATCTAGGTTTAGACCAGGAAACCTGTGAAGGAGGAAGCATTACTTTAGATGCCGGCAATTCAGGAGCTACCTATTTGTGGTCAAATGGCGCGACCACTCAGACCATCACAGTATCAACTTCAGGAAACTATTCAGTAGTTGTGACAGATGCCAATGGCTGTTCAGCTACAGATGATGTGAATGTAACCATTCATCCAAATCCGGTTGTAGATCTAGGTGTAGACCAGGAAACTTGTGAAGGAGGAAGCATTACTTTGGATGCAGGAAATGCAGGATCAACATATCTGTGGTCAAATGGGGCGACAAGTCAGACTATCATAGTAAATACAAGTGGAAATTATTCAGTAGTTGTAACAGACGCTAATGGCTGTTCAGCTACAGATGATGTGAATGTTACTGTTCATCCAAATCCGGTTGTAGACCTTGGTTTAGATCAGGAAACCTGTGCTGGTGGTGCAATTACCTTGGATGCAGGTAATCCTGGGTCAACTTACCTGTGGTCAAACGGTGAAACCACACAAGACATTACAGTATCAACTTCAGGAAGCTATTCAGTAGTTGTTACAGACGCCAATGGTTGTTCTGCAACGGATGATGTGAATGTAACGATTTATCCAAATCCGGTTGTAAACCTTGGTTTGGACCAAGAAACCTGTGCTGGTGGAACTATTACCTTGGATGCAGGTAATCCGGGATCAAGCTACCTATGGTCAAATGGGGCAACGACTCAAACCATAACTGTAAATACAAGTGGAAACTATTCAGT
>NZ_JALPNU010000062.1 GCF_030851345.1 Marinifilum sp. D714 | reverse complement strand
GCCCGTTAGCGCCGATGGTACTGCAGAGATGTGGGAGAGTAGGTCGACGCCAACCTTTAAAGAGTCTTATTCCAACTGGAGTGAGACTCTTTTTTTTTGCTTTAAACTTTAGGAGACGAGAAATCTAAAACAACTACTACCTCTTAATAAAGCAATACCTCACATCGAGGTATTAGGCTACCCTGAAGCAAGATATTAGGCTAATGAAGTGCGTGGTATTGTAATACCGCAGCCAATGGTATTGGGCTAATGCAATAGAAAGTATGGGTTCATATGATCCGTATGAAAAAATGGTCTAGCCTGATTGCAACACTAAAAGTACTACCCAATCTAATTGTAAGGTGCGTTTATTTGCAATAATCTAAACCCGCTTCCGTGTATGTTTTCAATGGATAAATCAGGATCAGCTTTTAAGTATTTTCTAAGCTTTGTAATGTATACATCCATACTTCGTGTGGTATAAAAGTTATCATCCCCCCCAAATGCTTTTTAAGGCCGTTTCATAATCAAAGCTTTCTTCAATTTAGGGTATTAATAGATCATTGGTACTAAAGTCTGGAAGAAGAAGATTTGAATTGAAAAATTGAGTGAAAACTTACTGTCTTATCAATGATTTTATATTAGAATGTTTAGTATTTCGATCATTTATAAAATCAATTCTTCACAATTAAAATTTCATTATTTCACATTAACCACCTTACTAAAGATTATAAAAAACACGAATATCTCTTCAAAAAAGGAAAAAGTTAGTCAGCAGTACCTAAATTGCATTTTCAATCTCTTATCTTCTTCATTTTAAAGACAAAAGTGGATATTTTTGAAACATTTGCAACCTTTCTCTTTTCTTGACCCTGATTTATTAAAACCTTTTTCCTGAAAAATTTTTCCATCGGATCTTCAGTGAGTTAGCCTGTTTTGGTTAAAATACTTGAGCTTTTCATTTGGAAAGTCGGGAAAGTATGC
>NZ_JALPNU010000061.1 GCF_030851345.1 Marinifilum sp. D714 | reverse complement strand
CTGCAAGGGCGCTAGCACAAAATGAAATAATTGGAATTCCGCTCACGCCCCTTCAGGGCTAATTGTGTTGGATTTGGATTCACCGATGGGCGTTACCCATCGCTATTGATATAGCCCTTTCAGGGCGATTTCAAAATTGTAGCTCATTATCGATGTAAGAAAATAATTTACCCTGCAAGGGTAAGAGCAGTAACATAGGGCAACGCCCTATGAATATGAAACGCCATTAAAACCAAGCCCTGCAAGGGCGATAGCACAAAATGAAATAATTGGAATTCCGCTCACGCCCTTTCAGGGCTAATTGTGTTGGATTTGGATTCACCGATGGGCGTTACCCATCGCTATTGATATAGCCCTTTCAGGGCAATATTCCTCTCTCGTTTAATATGGGAGAAATACAATATCTTGAATTACACTTCAAGGATAAAAATCAATGACAAAATTCAATCAGAAACTATGTAGAATATTTTAATAATGTTATGTAATTTTAGATACAAACATAAAAAAACTTAACATCATGTCATCAGCCGGTCATGTATTCGATATGATTCGAAGATTGAGAGGCAATCGTGCCCAACTCACCTCTAACAAAGAAGGATTCCGCGATCATATCGAAATCAAGGAAAAGCGAAGAACCTTTGTGCGTTTCAAAAAGATCTCCTAAGAAGAAATGAAGGAGGTTAAAGAGAATATTCGAACCAAGGCAAGGCGCGAAAAACGAAGGTATTACATTACAAGTATTGTGGTGAGTGTAATTTTGATTGTGGCATTGATTTTTATTTTAAAATAACACCGTAGGGTCATGCATGGCTGGAATCTATATATCAATTCTACCCTGCAAGGGTAATAGCAACAGCATAGGGCAACGCCCTATGATTATGAAATACAATTGAAACCAAGCCCTGCAAGGGCGCTAGCACAAAATGAAATAATTGGAATTCCGCTCACGCCCCTTCAGGGCTAATTGTGTTGGATTTGGATTCAC
>NZ_JALPNU010000060.1 GCF_030851345.1 Marinifilum sp. D714 | reverse complement strand
ACAGGACTGACTTACCAATGGCAATACCATACAGGTGATAATGTATTTGTAGATGCAAATATTGCAGATGTATCAACAGTTGGTGCAGTGTCAACCTATACAATTGCCAATGTAAGCCAGGCAATGGAATCCTGGGGAGTAAGATGTGTTGTAAAAGATGGTTCAAGTACAAATCAGCCATCTAACGAAGTTAGTGTTGATGTATGGGAAAATATAGTTGTAGCTACAGCTTTAACCAATAACCTAGCTGTTTGTGAAGACACTCCATTAAGTTTAACGGTAGATGCAACGGCAGGAGAGAAAATTAAGTATGAGTGGACAAAATCAGGTAGTGGAACAGTTTTACAAACAGGATCTGTATTAAATCTTGGTAATGCAGAATTGTCAGAATCAGGCACTTATACTTGTAAGGTTTATAATGATCAGAATTGTAACAATGTAAATATCGTATATAATGTAACTGTTCAGGAAAATGCAAAAATCACCTTGCATCCTGTGGATAAAGCAATTTGTGCATCAGATGTACCGGTATCCTTTTATGCAGACGGAACGGCAGAAGGTACGGTTACTTACGAATGGTTCGATAAGGGAGGCAATTTAGTAGGAAGCACTAAGACATTGACGATTGCATCAAATCCTGAGAATGGACAATCCTATTATTGTGTAGTATCAGGGGATGTATGTAATAGTGCAACTACGAATGTAGCTAATCTTATGGTTTACGAAGAGGTTGTAATTACGGATCCATCCGATCAGACAGCATCGGATGGAGAGAGTGTAAGCTTTAGTGTAAGTGCCACAGGCGAACCAACAATTGAATACAAATGGTATGAGAAAACACCGGGTGGAGTATGGACTGCGTTGGCAGAAGGAGGAATTTACAGTGGAGTAAGTACAGCAAACTTAACTATTGATCCGGTATCCATATCCATGGATGCGAATCAATATAAATGTGAGGCCTGGAGTAGCACATGTTCGGCAGTTGATGAAAGTGATTTCGCAACACTAACAATATTAGCAGTTAATAAGATTGCAGTTCAGCCAACTAACCAGGTAGTATGTGAGGGAGAAGATATTGTATT
>NZ_JALPNU010000005.1 GCF_030851345.1 Marinifilum sp. D714 | reverse complement strand
CGTAGGTTTCGTGATCAGTCATCTTTGTGTTTCAATTTTACTCGTACAAAGATGTGTGTTTAGAAGTTTCCCCACAAGTTTTTTACTTGATCCTTGAAAACTTGTTAGGAGTATATGTTTTATTCATAAATTATATGATTCAAATAATACTTTTTTGGCAAAATGAACTCCTCAGTCAATTGAAGAGGTAGTTCTTTGAAAAAATGGGCTCTTCAGCCAATTGAGGAGATACTTTTTGGAAAAAATAAGTTCTTCAGCCAATTGAAGAGATGCTTTTTTGGAAAAATGAGCTCTTCAACCAATTGAGGAGATACTTTTTTGAAAAAATGAGTTCTTCAGCCAATTGAGGAGATGCTTTTTGAGAAAAATAAACGCTTCAATCAATAAAGGATAGGTAGCAGTGTAGATTTCAAGCCTGTTGTATGAAATAGGAAGGGAGTTATTTTTTATGCACAAAAAAAGACTCCCTTTCGGAAGTCTTTTTCGATATATCAATTAGAATGTAAATCCAAAATCAAGGCTTACTAGCATGGCATTTAAGCCATCGCTTCTATCGTAATAGGCTGCTCTTAACCCTATGCTTTTAAATTGTGCAACCTTTCCCTTTCTAAATGGAGATTTAAATTTCCCAATTCCCATAATAGGAGAATACTGAAATCCAATACCTACTTTATAACTATTAAAATCAGACAAGTCGTAATCTGATGTATAAAATTCAGGAGTGTTGGTAGCACTTGCTTGACCGAATTTATAAAAATCGTCAGCGGCAGTTTGAGTATGATACCTGAAAAAAGGTGAAACTATAAATGATTGAGAAACCATCATTGGTAATTCGATGCTAGCAGTATGTGCTGATATTCCCCAACTGTCGGTATAGAATCGGTAAAAAGTTTTTAAGCGTACAAAGTCACTTAAATAATAATTCCATCGCATTGAGATTGGAATTTTCAATCGACTGTCATCTAACATCTCAACATGACTCCTCGAACTCAATTCATTCTTGTCGTTTGCAAATGGTAATGCATCATCGAAAAACACCCTATGGAATGGAGTTGATAACAATCCGCTTTGAGACACTACTTCGGCCGAAAATAAAGCCTGTAAGCGCTTGTTGATTACCTGAGAGTAGGACAGACCAAGTTTTAAGGTTGTACGAACATCGTCTTTTAGCCATTCTGTTCCAGTCCTTAGCTCGGCAGGATAAATGCGATTCCACGTGTCATTCATGAATAAACCATCAATGGTCAGAGATCGGTTTTGGTCTTTTGAATTAAAAGTGTACGAACCGCCTGCATGAAAGGAGGTAACATCATATTCTACCGAAGCACCACCTAAAATACTGTATGCATTACCTGAATTAGCCAAAGTATGCGAATAAGCAGCATTAAAGTGAATTCTTGCATCCATGCTCGAAGCAGAAGATTTGTCAATCTCAAAATAATCAACATTATCGGTCGATGCTGATGAGTAAATATCTACTCCAAAGTTTAAGTCAAGTGCCGATAAAGAGTCAATAGGAACATGAACCACAAAGCTTGGTGCAATATTGTCCAGTTCTTCGGTCCCCATTCCACCAGTAACCGGAGAATGATCGCCGTCCTGTTCGTAATAGTTGAATAGGAAGTTCACCTCAGTATCCTTAAAATCTTCAGGCGATTTTTTTGTCTTTACCTTTTTGCGACTTTCTTCCTGTCTGTCGTCAATACTATTTTTATCGGTTTGAGAGAATCCTGTCATGCCAATTCCTAATAACAAAAACAGGCTTAATAGAGCTTTTAATTGCATCCGCAACCTCCTCCCGATTTTCCACCATTAGCACCTGCAGCACCTTCGCGGTACGCTTGGAAATTGGTTTCGTAAACCTCTAATTTCTTTGCTTGCAATGCCATTTCAGCATCGTTAAGATATGCTTTTTGATATGCCGCCACCGAAACACAACTGTTCATGGCAACTACAGCAAGCAATCCAAATAGCATTAATTTGATTTTTCTTTTACTCATTGAATTTTCCTATTTGAATTTGATGTGAGTTATTTTGATTATTTGTTTTGTGATATTCTAATTTTAAATTGGATGAAGTAAGCATTTCTTGATTGTCAGTAACCAAAATGCATTCAACTCCATTTAATTTGTTGATTAATTGTAAACCACTTTTAGCTCCTAAGACAAAAACAGAAGTAGCAAGTGCATCAGCCAATTCGGCATTCGGACAAATGATGGTAACACTGCTTAATCCACTTACGGGATAACCTGTTCTGGGATCAATAATGTGCGAATATCTTTTTCCATTGAAGCTTACAAATTTTTCATAGTTTCCCGAGGTTACTACTGCGGTTTCACCTATGCTCAGCCAAGAAAATATTTTGTCTTTTTCTTTGGGATTTGATATTCCAATTTTCCAATCCTTACCATCTTCATCTTTTCCCCAGGTGATTAAATCCCCCGAAGCATTTACCAAAGCACCATCTAATCCCATTTTCGACATCACTTCAAGTGCTTTATTTGCAGCATAGCCTTTACCGATTGCACCAAAGCCAATTTTCATCCCTTTCTTTTTGAGAAATACGCTTGTGTTCTCATTGACAAGTATAATGTCTTTATAGTTTATTTTCGATACAGATCTTGCTACATTGGCTGAGTCTGGCATTTGAATCATACTTCCGTCAAACTTCCATATTTTGTCCATTGATGCATAACTAATATCGAAGGCACCATGTGTTAAACCAGATATTTTTTTGCTTCTTCTTATCAAGTTGAATAATTCACGATCGACTTGAACAGGCTTAATGCCTGCATTACGAATGATGGCTGAAGTTTGAGAGTCGGAATCCCAGGAAGAAATTAATTTTTCAATTCGTTGTATTTCATTTATTCCAGCCTCTATTGCAGCATTTGCTCTTACAGCATCCTTTGTAACTGCTGTAATTTCGAATCGGGATCCCATCAACAGCAAGATCTTTTTATGCGATTTATGTTGTCCGTAAGTAATAAGACTGAGGACAAGGAAAAATGCCATTGTCAGTAATCTTCTCATTCCTTTAATTTAAGAATGATTTAATGTGATTTATGTATTGAGTAGGATTTAGCTTTTTGTAGCCGGTTTTTCCCAATACTTTTCCTTCTTTATTCAGAAGAACAATGGTAGGGAAATGCCCTTTGTTATTATACTTTTCGGCAAGCTGTTCGTTAACTTTAACTTGTTCTTTGCTGAGTTTGTTCTTCTTTGAACGAGGAAAATCTACATTTAAAATAACAAGTTTACTTTTGGCAAAATCTTTAAACTCATCTGTGTTTAAGATTGTCTTTTTTAATATGATACATGATTTACACCAGTCGGATCCAGAGAAATTCATGAGTACAAACTTGTTCTCTTTTTTTGCTTGTTCTAAAGCTTGGTTTAAATCTGTTTGCGCTTGAATTCTATTTGCAGTAAATAGTACAACAAATAGTAAAAACATTGATTTTGCAATATTCATTCCAGTTTCTATTTAGTTAAATATATTTTTATTCAAAACATAAATTTCTAAATCAAAACTAAAAAAAAAAAATCTTACAATGTCCAATAGTCGTGTTAAAAGATGTAAAAATCTAGATATTTGGACGTTTTTATGGGTTTCTTTATTTAAATTCGGATTCCATTATTGTGAAGTATGCTAAGTACTTCATTACCCAGCTGAGGTTTTACAGATCTCAGCATTTGATTGATTTTTTAATTCTCAATATCCGTTAATCCCAAGAGGATGTATGCTGAATTTCTATCTTCAGGCGCATCTTTAATTAATTCCAATAGAATATTTGTTCCAGAATGAAACTCTTTATTCGATAAAACTGAAAGGTTTACGAAAAATTGACTTGCTGTGCGAACGATTTGTCCGTCTGTTTCAACTTGAATAAAAGGAAACAAAGCCATAACAGCTTTGGGATTACTTTTTCTGATCACAGAACTTAGCGCAGTAAGAAGTTTAGTTCTTTCTTCGCTTGAAGTTTTAGTAATAAGATATTCAAACATGCGAAAAAGAACAGGAATAATATTTTTGTTGCGACTTTCGCCGTATAAAAAACATGTTCTAAAAGCCATTACTTGCAATTCATTCTTATCCAATTCATCCCATTTATCAGGTTGCAATGCGATTTTATCTAAATAGGAGTAGTCCTTCTTCTGATTAGCCATGTCGAAATTTTAATTTGCGCAAAGATACAAACATGAAAGTATTCTCCAATATGAAATCCAGCAGAATTAAATAGATGGATTTATTGGGATAGCATCAAAAATCTTTTGCAATTATTTCTTTTTTGTTAATTTTGCTTGCCTTGCCCAAGTGCTGGAATTGGTAGACAGGCATGGTTGAGGGCCATGTGTCCGATTGGGCGTGCGGGTTCGACTCCCGCCTTGGGCACTTTTATTAAGTACAATAGAAACTAAATGCGCTTATTTTCAATGAAATAAGCGCATTTTTGGTTTTTGAAAATGTCATTTAAAAGCATTTAAATGCATATTTAGGAGGGACCATTAAGGGACCACACCAAAATTTCACATTTTTGGTCCCTCCTATTTAACTAATTGATTATTAGTGTTGATTGATGTGAATTGGTCTCGTTTGATATTCTCTAAATGAAACATATTGCGTAATTTTTACATGCAAAATTGCATGTAATTGTGTGTTAAATTTAAATTTATCATTGATTATGAGAATGTTTGTGAGTTTTATTTTGAGAAAAAACAGAGGGAAAAAAGAAGGAATAGCCCCTGTTTATGTGCGTTTTACTATGAATGATCGTAGAGTTCAGTTGTCAACGGGAATAAGTGTTGATACATCAAAATGGGATCCAAAACAACAAAAATGTATTGGAAGAAGTAGAGAGGCTCAGGTTTTGAATAATAAAATTCTGAAAGTTAAAACGGATTTGTATGATATTTATAATCAGTTATCTGCTTTTGAGGAGGATTTTGATGTTGTGGATATTAAAAATAGAATGCTTAAGGTTGATGAAGGAAGATATATAGGCGTTGTAAGCGTTTTTGATTATTACCTGGATAGTATGAAAGATAAACTGCATAAAAGTTTTTCCATGGAAACTTATAAGCATTATAAGTCATCGAAAGGTAGAGTGGAAGAGTTTATTAAATCCGAATACAAAATCAATGATTTCCCAGTGGGAAAGATCAATTATAACTTTCTGGATAAGTTCGACCGTTACTTAAAATCAAAGTATAAAGTTCATCAAAATACCGCATGGAACTATCACAAGCATTTAAGGCGAATTTTAAATTTAGCCATATCCTTAGAGTATATGGAAAAGAATCCATATAGCAAGTATAAAGTTAGATTGGATCCTACCAATAGGGAATTCCTAACTTTAAACGAGCTTGCTAGGATAGAGAATAAAAAGTTTGCTCTTGAAAGACTTGATTTGGTGAAAAATATTTTTGTTTTTGCCTGTTATACAGGATTGTCGTATTCAGATATTTCCAAACTACACCATAGACATCTGGCCATCGGTGATGATGGAAATGAATGGTTGGTTATTGATAGAACCAAGACGAATACTAGATGTAGAATACCACTATTGCCAAAAGCTAAAGAAATTCTAGAATCATTTAAAGATTATCCGTCTATTTCCGGAACTGGGAGATTGCTTCCAGTTTTATCCAATCAGAGGTTGAATAGCTATTTGAAAGAAATTGCTGATGCATGCAAAATCGATAAAAATTTAAGCATGCATATGGCGCGTCATACTTTTGCAACTTCAGTGACTTTATCAAATGGAGTTCCTATTGAAACAGTATCAAAGATTTTAGGGCATACTTCTTTGAAAACAACTCAAATTTACGCCAAGATTTTAGATAAGAAGATCTCTGATGATATGAGTGATTTGCAGAAAAAATTAGAGGAGAAAAGGAAGTCTAAGGGTGTTTAAAAAAAGTATAGCGTATGGTAATCTGTTAATTAGATATAACTTAAGGGATTCAGATTTTTCTAAAATTCTTGTAAAAGCAACTAGGTTTTAGAATATATATCATTATCATATCAATAATTCATGTATAATTGCTAAATTAGAAATCCATTTGATTATCCAGATAGTTTGAAATTAATACTAGGATTTGTTTTGTTGGATTTCGTGATTTTATTTTGAACGAAGTAGGGATGGTTTTTGAGAGTTGTTTATTTGGATAATTGAACCGGGTTTTGAATAAAAATGATTATAACTTACGGTACCATTAACAAAAAAAATGAACTACGAAAAAATACGAATTCCTCTTGAAATTGCTTTAGGACAAGAGTTAAATGAACTGATACAGGGCGACATTATTGAACAAGTCATAAAAGAAGCTCAAATAGAGAAAATAGAGAACAACTGGAAGTACATCCTCGAAGGACACTCTTTTAAGTTAGGACTTCAAATGGCACCAGACTTATATAGCCTTTGTAGGAAGGTGCAGGAAGAATTGCAGTTTGATGAGCCTATTGACTTTTACATTACCAATTCTGCGGAACTCAATGCTTTTTCTTTAGCTCGTAGTCATGATGAAACCAATCATATCATTAATCTGAATTCAGCTTTGGTTGAAAAGTTTGATAATGATGAACTGCGATTTGTTGTAGGACATGAAATTGGTCATTTGATTAGTGGAAATACACGTATTGCGATGTTGGTGCAGTTCGTCTATCCTTCGGAATCCAATATGCCATTAATGCTCAGGCATAAGCTTAATTTATGGCATAAAGCTTCTGAGTTAACTGCTGATCGTTTTGGTTATTTGGTTTGTAGGAATGCAGAGAAGACATTGAGTAGTTTTTTTAAACTATCCTCAGGCTTATCATCGAAAAGAGTAATGTTTAATCCTGCTTTGTATAGTAAGGAGAATGAGAAAACTCTAGCTTTTTTTAAGGATAATGCCAGGGCTGATATTTTATCTCATCCAATAAACCCAATTCGGGTAAAAGCAATTGAACTGTTTGCAAAATCTCAAACTTATGCAGAAAAGGGACTGTTTGAGGGCGATGATGAAATTCTTAATTCAGGAATGGACGATCTGATTAAGATCTTGATCAAAACAGGAAGTTCTAATATTGATTATCATCGGAAAATATTCATTGCAAGTGCAGGAATTATACTGGCACAGGTTGATAATGTAATTAATGAGAATGAGTACAGGGAAATTATTACTGCTTTATCGGAGTTTAGCATGTTTCCTAAAGAGTTCTTGCTGGATATTGCTCAAAAGGATGTAGTCCGATTTTGCAATCAGGCCATTACAGAAATTTTGGAAATTAATCCTTCAGAAAAATATGCCTTGATCGATTTTATCATTCGAATTGCACTTTCGGATCATGATATTTTTAAAGGTGAATTGGATCTGATTTATCATTTTGGTGAAAATCTGCTGATGTCGAAAAAAGAGGTAGCCCAAATTATTGCCACAAGTATTCAGAAACAATATGTTCCCAATATTTTTAAACCATTAGAAAATACAAGTGAGAGATGATGGATGATTATTTTGAAGACATTGAAGAAGTAAATAATAGTTTTTGGTGTGGAGAAATAGAGGAAGCTCTGGGGACTTGTGAAGAATTATTGTACGAATGGGATAAGGAGTGGAAAATTCCGTATCTCAAATTAGTTTGTGAAAATGCTAATCGTTTGAATTTTAAATGTGTGTTTACAGGGAAGAGTTTTGATATGATCTTGGTAAGCAAAGATGGCAAGTATATTTTTCCTGTACATTTTTTACATGATGATTTAGATGATGATAAGCTTAAGGATGTAGTAATTGAGATTGCGTATGCTAACACCAATTATTATAGAGATATTAAAAAATATCAATCAAGTAATAACAAACAGGTTGTTAGGTCAATTGTGATTGGTTCCAAAAGCATGAAGTGGTATAAAGAGGAGTTTTCCGATTTTCGGGAGATATTTCGGGAAGCGCATTTTACTACTTTGAAAACATTTGACTTAAACCGTATTATGCCTGAAAAGAAAGAAGAAGAAGTAGATACTGGCTATGGAAGAACTTTATGGCGATTGGCAATGGGTTTAGAAGTTGATGAAGAAGAACTGAAGAGGGCTACTATTGATGTAATGGATATGGCTCCTCAATCCTACCTTTCTTTTGTGAAGAATACACAACAGGTAGCAGAAAGTCTTGCCAAACAGAAAGACTTCTTTTCCATGCGTTTGAATTGTGTTTTTGTTAACGACAAAAATATTGATACATACGAATTAACAAAGATGTTTGCATCAAGTTTTTTTGAGGATATAAATGTTTCAAAAATAGATTTTAGCAATTTGACTGATAAATGTGATTTGGAGGGGAAATTGTCGGATATGGAAAATTCAGTTGTGTTGATCGAAAATATGGACAAAAATGATAATAGAGATCAGCTGATTCAAGATCCATTTAAAAAGGAGGAGATGATTGAAAGTCTATGCAATCATATTATCGAACAATCCAATAATCTGTTTTTATTGTCACTAAGTGAACAAGGATGGGATCGTCTTTCTGCAATTTCACCAACATTAAGAATCTGTTTTCAAAATGTTTTCCATTTTGAAAGTGTTTCTGTTGATATGCTTGTGAAACATTTTGTTGAAGAAGTAAAAGCTTATGGTTTGGAAGTAAGTACAGAAGCACTTGCATTGGTTGTAAAGTACTTTGAGTACATGAAATCTTACTTAAGCACAAAAGATTTTAATGTTGGTGTTTCAACCATGTTGGCCGGCGAAGCTCGATATCATTATACCTTACGAATAACAACGAGTAATGAAGATGGAGACAATTTTATTAGTAAACAGGATCTACAGGAAAGCATAAAGGATGAATACACGGAAGACGATCAGAAGTCTTTGCCTGAAATTATGAAAAAACTAAATGATTTAACAGGTTTGCAATCCGTTAAGGAAAGTGTTACCTCTCTAACTAACCTGGTAAAGGTAAATCGCCTGAAAGGAAATAACAACGCCATTTCTTTGAATTCTATTTTTATGGGAAATCCGGGAACGGGAAAAACCACCTTGGCTTCCATTTTAGGAGAAATATACAAAACGATTGGGGTATTGTCTAAAGGGCATTTGGTAGCGGCAAGTCGCCAAAGTATAGTGGGACAATATATTGGTGATACCGAACAAAATATGAGACGTTTAATCAGACAAGCAAAAGGAGGAATTTTGTTTATTGATGAAGCCTACAGTTTGTACAAGCCCGATAGTCCGAGAGATTTTGGTACGGATGCCATTAATGTTTTGGTAGATGAAATGGAACAGATTAAGGATACAACTTGTGTGATATTGGCTGGTTATACCAACAATATGGAAGAATTCCTTACGGCCAATCCGGGACTGGCAAGTCGTTTCCCTCATATGATCAACTTTCCGGATTACTCTTCGGGCGAATTGCTGGAGATCTTCATCAACTTTATGCAGAAAGAATCCTTTAGCATGAGTGAAGATTGTATGACAATTGTTTCGGAATATTTTCAGACTCTGATAGAGGAAAAGGATATGAATTTTGGAAACGGTAGAGTGTGCAGAAACCTGTTTGAAAAATTAAAGCAGATTCATGCCAACCGAATGGTAAGAGAAAATGTAGAAGCCGGTGATGAACAGCTTTTAACATTTAACCAGGATGATATTGAGCGTTTGTTGAATGGATTCGAAATCAAGCCAAAAGATGTGATTGCAGCTAGTGTGGATCATCCTTTTATTGATAGTTCGTATTACATCAAGCGATAATCCAATAAGTGAAGAATTTTATGAATCAAGAATACAATAAACTCTTTTTTTACCAATATAAAATCGTACTAAAGCTTAGAACAGATCATTTTGAATTGCCAACATCGCCATTTGCATTTTTTCATGGCTTGTTTGGGCAGGTGCTCTACAATGTCAACGGACATGCTGGTACAAAACACATTCGCTGCAATAAAGAAAACTGTTCCTATTGCCAGCTTTTTAAACCTGTTTTGCCCGATGGCCATTTTTGGAAAGGCAAATACACCAATCCACCTATAGGATATGTACTATCGCCAGCATTAAATGAAAAAACAGAATACACAAAGGCCGAAAAAATGGAGTTTCATCTTGCCTTAATAGGATCGGCCAACAAGCACTTGCCCAATATTATTATGGCTTTTAGCCAGATGCACAAATATGCAGAACATTCGGTTGTAAGCAACTTTTTGTTGGAAAGTTTTGAAAGTGTATTGCCCAACAAGCAAGATACAGCTATGGACAATCGCTTTTCGCTGGAAAACATTTCGGCTATACCGGATTTAAACACTACAAAATTAAGAACCCACACACCGCTTCATTTACAGTCGGGAAAACATTTAATTGAAGAGAAGCTAGTGGAACAGCTGTTGCAGCAGGCACATACAAAGTATAATTTGCTGGCTCAATTTTATTGTGGTTCTCCTCTTTCGAAAATAGAAAATATGGCATTGCCTGAAATGAACTATGAGGTTCATATCCATCGTTTGGAAGTATGGAAAAACAAGCGATATGGCAAAAAAATAAAAGTTGATGCAATAGCAGGAGAGTTTACCAATTTAAGCGAAAATATATTGTCTTACACCGAACTGTTGGTTTTAATTCGCTATTTAGGCATTGGTAAATACAGTTCTTACGGCTTGGGAAAATTGAGTTGGTAGATTTTATTCTGATTTCATTGATTCTTGGAGATGGAGATTAATTATTATAAACAATTATGTAGTGTTGAAACCTTACAAGCGGCATGGCTTGAAGTAAAAACTAAAAATACAAGCGGAGGAATAGATGCAGTGTCTGTTAAAGAATTTGAACTGATTGCTCAGCAAAGATTAAATGAAATTTCAGCCAAATTAAAGGCAGAGAGCTATACACCATTACCTCTTCAAAAGATTAGTTTACAAAAGAAAGATGGCAGTAAACGTGAAATAGGTTTGTTATCGGTATCTGATAAAATTGTGCAACGTGCTGTTAAAAACTTATTGGAGCCTGTTTTTGAGAAAGATTTCTTAAACGTTAGTTATGCTTATCGAGCCAATAAAAGTACAGCAAAAGCTATTAAAAGATTACTTCATTACATTAGATATGAACATTATTCATGGTTTGCAATTGCTGATATTGATAGTTGTTTTGATGAAATTCCAACAGAAAAATTACTTAGTTTTCTCGAGCTTAAAGTAAAGGATAGAAAATTGACTCACTTAATTCGCTTGTGGTTGCAAATGGGAAAAGTGAATTATAAATATCGTTGGTTTGATACAAAAGGAGGTTTGCCACAAGGTGGGATACTTTCACCTTTGTTGGCTAATTTTTATTTAAACTGGCTCGACAGGTTTGTCACAAAAAAGGACAATATAGCCTATTTACGATATGCTGACGATATTATTATTTGTGCTCATTCTAAAAGAGCAGTTCAGCAAAAGTTACAAATGGTAAGTAGATACCTGGAAGAGAAACTGAAGTTGAAGTTAAATGATAAATCGCAACTTGTACATATAAAAAAGAGTTTTACTTTTCTTGGGGTAGAAATTAGAAATGGAATAGCTGTTTTATCAGAAGAAAAGGAGCAGGCTTTAATTAAAAGTTTGAATGAAAATTTTGGAATTTTAGAAAAGTTTCCGGCAAAAAAGTTTACAGAAACCTTAAATGGTATAAAATCTTATTATGCACAGGTTCTTGCTGATAAAGAGGTAGGAAAGTTAGATGACATGTTGATTAATTGCTTAAAGAATAAGTTAAGCGAGGCATTTTCAAAACGAGAAATAACATCAAAAATCAGTATTCGAAATTTTATACGATCAATACGTTTCTTTACTTCAGAAAATGAACTTTCTAAAACTCAACTGGCTGATGAAATTGCATTGTTTTGTACTACTATAGGAGTAAATAATAGTTCCCAGGAACAAAAAATTACAAAAACAGTACGAGCTCGCAAACGAGAATTTCAAAAAATGGAATCGGCAGCTATGGAATTGGTTGTTTCTACGCCAGGAGTTGTTCTGGGTAAAAAGCAAAATTCGGTAGTTGTTAAGAAAAAAGGTGAAACTATTAATGAAATTAATGTAGTTAATTTACGCTCCATTACAATTGCTTCTGCCGGAGTAGGATTTTCATCAAATCTGATTAAGTTTTGTGCTGATAAAAACATAGCTTTTAATTTTTTGAATTTTGATGGAAAGCCATATGCTTTAATAACAACTCCTAAATTTGCTCATGCCAGGAATGAACTGGTGCAATTAAATGCTCAGCAATCGGAATCTGGACTCGACTGGATAAAAGCAGTATTAATTGGTAAAATGAAGAATCAAGCCAATACGCTTAAGTTTTTTTCGAGACAACGAAAGGATAGTGATCCGGATTTTACCAAGCATTTACCAAAAACATTAGCAGGGATTAAAGAGTGTCAGGTGAGGTTGAAGAAAATTATAGCAGAGAAAGCCGTTGATGTACAAACCCAAATTATGACCATAGAAGCACGTGCATCGCATTTGTATTGGCAACAAGTAGGGCGTATTCTTGATGACTATATTTCATTTGAAAAACGAGAGCAAAAAGGGGCTATTGATCCTGTAAATTCCATGTTGAATTATGGATATGCTATTCTTTATTCTAAAATTTGGCATGCAGTTATAAATGTAAGAATGAATCCTTGTATTGGAATATTGCACTCTTCGGAAAATACCAATGCTGCATTTGTATACGATATGGTGGAAGAGTTTCGGTCGGCAATTGTAGATAGAGTAGTGATTAGTTTGATAAGTAAAGGTGAACACATTGAAATGACTGATAATTTATTGAGTGAGGAAACCAAACATCGTTTGCTCGAGAGGTTGTTGGAACGCTTCAATAGTGTTGAAAAATTTAGGAAAACAGAGAGAAGAGTAAATGAGATTATACATTATCAGGTTTATTGTACCCGACGTTTTTTTATGGACGAAATTCCAACTTATAAACCTTATATTAAAACATGGTAAATAAAAATATATATGTAGTTGCTTACGATACACCAAGTAATCGTAGAAGGTCAAGAATAAATAAATTGCTGCTTAGCTATGGTGGCACCCGTAAAAACAAAAGTGTGTTTGAATGTTTTACAACCTTAAGTAAATATAAAAAAATGAAGACCGATCTGGAAGGGATTGTAAGCCATAAAAAGGATATCTTATTGATTTACCCTGTGTGTAGAGAATGTTATCCAAAGGCAACATTTATTGGCTTACCTGGAATAAAACCTACGGTTATAAATGTGTAATTTGAATAGGAAAACACATTCAAACTTTTTTAAAACGCACTTAATGTTCATAAGGTTAGGTGTTTATGTGTGTGAAGTATGTTTTTGCATATAAAAAAGGATAAAAAAATTTTTTGAATATCTTCGCTTTATGTTTTATATGAAAAACACATTCAAAGATTTTTGTTTTTGATCGTTTTTGTGTGTTTGCAATTGTCTTATTATCAGTGTTTTTTGAATGTGTGGAAAATTTAATATTTGAATGTGCGATTTTTTTTCGATTACATTTTCTACATTCAAACTTTTTTTAAGTTGTATTTTACTGATAACAAGCATTGTAGTAAAAATAAGCTTGAAAAAACTCATTTTTGCACATGAAAAATAAATACATATTCAAAGATTTTTTGCAAATTGCTATAATACCTACAGGCAAAGGCATGTAAAAGGAATCTTTGAAAAAACAAAATGAAAAACAATATATAACAGGTTGATTTTGAATTAGCCTTGAGGTATATTGAGCGTTACGGCGTATTGAGACTTGAAATCTCATTTTCATTTACTTTTATAATTATGCCTTGAGGTATATTGAGCGTTACGGCGTATTGAGACTTCAAACTTTTTTAAAATATCCATAAATTTTATGCCTTGAGGTATATTGAGCGTTACGGCGTATTGAGACCAAAATAATTAATGTATAGATAATTCAACAAAATGCCTTGAGGTATATTGAGCGTTACGGCGTATTGAGACTATTATGAAAACAAAGTAGAATTTACCATTATTACTGCCTTGAGGTATATTGAGCGTTACGGCGTATTGAGACTTTTGTTCCATAATGATTTGTTTTAAGTTAATACTTGCCTTGAGGTATATTGAGCGTTACGGCGTATTGAGACTGGAAAAATTTCATTACATCGAAACTTTTATTGCCTTGAGGTATATTGAGCGTTACGGCGTATTGAGACTAACTATGAAACTTTATATATTAATAAAAATGAATGCCTTGAGGTATATTGAGCGTTACGGCGTATTGAGACAAATCCATATGGATTTATATATTTTACTCCATTTGTGCCTTGAGGTATATTGATCGCTACGGCGTATTGAGACACTAGACCTAAAAATACCCAAAATATATTCTTCATGTGCCTTGAGGTATATTGAGCGCTACGGCGTATTGTGTAGCAAGACCTTTATAAAAGAAAAGGGTTAGACTAAATTTAGTCTAACCCTTTTCTTTTGTAAGTTGATATGGTTTTATTCAAATTGGCCATAACCAAGATTGGTTTTGGCACCAAGGCCGAAATAAAGAATTATCTTTTCAAATAATATCTCTTTTTCCTTAGCTGATATCTTTCCATCGTGTAATTTAAAATTAAAACCCCATGTAACATTGGGTAATATTTTTAAAAACATCAAGGGGGTAGGATTCTTCAATGGGTCTTTGTGATGTGTAATGTAGTCATCACCAAATATTTCACCATTTTTGTTTCCTTTAATAATTTCAGCATTAAAAAAAGTGTCTCTTTTTGCTGTTGGTAACTTTTTCTCTTTGCCTTCTTCTTTTACTTTTCCTTCGAATATTTCCAATTCAATTTCATCTATTAAATTTTCAATTTCTGTCTGATTAAGGTTTTTTATTTTTTCAGAAGGTAAAATAGAAGCCATGTAATTGTATTTGGCTTCTTCAATTTTTTTTGCTCGTCTTTTTTGTACCAATTTATTTTTCGGATTCTTATAAATTTTACTTTGTCTGCCAGGAAAGGCATTACGCAAAGCTCCTTTTATCGAGGCTCCTGGAATTACCGGTAGTCCACTTGTATGATCAAAATAAAACCCAATTTTAAAACCATCTGCTCCTTTTAAATTATGTGTGTATCCAGTACCAAGGACCAAGCCAGGATATATGGTTTTTAATTGTAGTCCTTCGAATTCTTTCTTAGAAACTTTTGCGTTTAAAATTGCATCATGAGCTTTATTATTTTTACTTACACTATTGTTTTCACTATTGTAATAGTCATAATAAAACAGATAGCCATAATTTGGATAATTTGTATTTCCCATCTGTTGATTATTTTTCATCAAATGTACGAATGGCTAGTTTAATAGCTACGATCGCATTTTCGAATTGTTCGGTAGAAATTTCTTTGGCAATTACTTTTTCCAAAACAGTTTCATGCTTGTCAATAGAACTGTCAATAAATTGTCCAAGGGCTTTTATTACTTTCTCTTTTCCTTCGGTTGCAATGTAGGCCGCTACTGTTGCAGTTAAACCCGAACAACGAACCGATGCACCAATTGAAGAAATGTAAGATTTAGTGCTTTTTTCTACTTTGTTATCGTCATTTTCTATTGTTAAAACTCTTTTGACAATGTCAAATGCTTTTTTGTAATCATCACTGCTTAATTTTTTCATTTTCCTTTTCTTTTAAACAGATTTAAATTTACACTGTCCGTAACCTATTGAAGCATTGGCACCAATCTGAACCGAAGATTCTTCTATTTTGCTAAAAGTATCTTCAATTTTCTTATTAATTTCGTTTGTTTCTGTTCCATCAATAATATCTGTCCAGAATATGCTTTTCGAAGGAACTACTTCTTCGTACCATAGGTTTTTACTTTCTCCATTTTCAAGATAGTTTCTTGCTATTGCAGGCAGGTTATTGCAGTATTTTTTAAATTCTTTAAAAGGAAGTACAATAATTTTTGTGCCAAGCTGATCTTTTAATAATTTGGTAGTTTCTTCTGTAAATGGATCTTTTTCTTCAAAATCATTTTCTTCCAAATCTTCAATCTGGCTATTTTTTCTCTCGCCGCCAATTAAAACTGCTTTGTTGATATCCGGTACATTGGCATTGGTAAATTTGTTGAATACTTCGGGGCAAGTAGCCATATAGTATGGAGCGTCGTTAGCACGCAATGGAAAGGCAAGCAGATGGCTATCGTTAAAAATATAAGAACCAATATTTTGCTTGTTACTCTTTGTTTTTCTTGAGTTTGGGACACTGCCAAAAACTATGCTAAAAAAATCGTTGTTTATTTCGTTGTTGGCATCAAAGAATTCTTTCAATGCACCTTTTAAGCCCGATGCATGTATGGTTGGTAAATCGGTAACCGCATCGCGTTGTACCAGTCTGTCAATGGTTCCATAGTTAATATCTCCGCTGCCAACATGTAAATTGGTTAGACATTCAATGGTGTATCTTTTTTTATTCATGATTAGTGTATTGAAATGTTATTTTTCTGGCTTAATTATTTGAATATGGTTGTAACCAATTTGTTGAAAACATTCATTTTTAAATATTTCCAAAATGGTTTCATTTTCAGTTTTTGCATCAAAAAAGAAAACACTGCCTTTAGAAATTAGGTTTATATTTTTCGATTTGTAAAGACTACTTCCTTTGCTTTTACTCATGTTCACATAATCACTGGTTTCTTTAACTGTAGTGCTTATGCAACGAAAAGAGACGGTATTACTAATGTGAAAACATGACTTTTCTATTTGATTCAGATTTAAAAATGCATCGGATAGGAGTATCACTTTTTTGTAGATTTCAGGGGCTTTTGCAGTAATATAATAGGTGTTTTTGATTGAATTTGAAATGTCAGTTGTATCAATTTCTACAATATCCATTTTAAAGGTACTTTTTTCACCTCCAAGCTGAATGTAGCGCTCTTTTTGCGTATCAAGTATTGTATCGTTTAATTCGGCAAAAAAACTAAAACAGTAATTATCATCCAACTTGAACGTAACTTGCTTGTAAAAGCCTTTTTTGTTGTCGGCAGACTCTTCTTTATCAGCTCTGTATTTACCAATAGATTTTCGAATACCAACTTGTTCACAAGTAATGAACGGTCCGCTTTTTTTTGTTCTTATTCCATTTTCATCCTGTTCAAAATCAAATTTCATGAAGTTGTTGTCTTTTTTTTCGTCCTTTTTGGGATTTTGAACTTTGCGAGCCAGTAGGGGAGTAAAGCCTATTTTGGGATCGTAATTTTCGAGTAAAAAGTGATTTGCATTTTTCTTTAATGTGTTTGGTATCAAAACATCCTTGTTGTTTAACTGCGACTCGTCGTTAGGTTTTACAAACCAATTAATTCCATGCTTATAATCTTCAATAAAAACCGGATAAATGTTTTTTATGATTCCAAAATCTCCTCGTTTTTTTTCATTGACAAAACTTTGGGCTCCAATTAGGTTAATTGCTCCTACCTTATCTGTTATTTTATTGTTTTTAAAAACTTCAGGAGAGGATTTTAACAATTCGTAGCGCAACATACCTAGCAAAGAAGTTTGCTGAGGGAAATAGTTAGAACGAACAAAGTAGTTCTGATTATTATCGCCAAAAGTATTTTCATTCCCAAAGAAAAAAGATCCTTGTGGAATGAGCTGTATTTTATATAGTTTACTCATCGGTATCCTTTCTGATTAAAAATTTAATAAATCGAAGTGCTGCATAAACCATTTTCATAGCATTGGCAGGAGTTTGAATTTTGAATGCACTTACTGTTAGGTTGATAATGCCGGTAGTTAAATCTTCGTAAATCGTATGAATGTCGTTATTGAACTCTGAATTAAAAGTAAATTGTAACCTTTGTCTGAATTTTTCAGAGTCTTTGTTCTCATTTTCGTAAATGGCAATAATACGATCGGTATTGTCGTAAATTTTTTTAATTACCGACATTAAGAAATTATTATCATCGTTTTGTTGGGTATAAATCGACATTAAATAACAGAAGATGTTGTAAGCTTCGGTGTTTTTCTTAAATATGGTATCGAAATATTGTCCGCTATGTTTTAATACTCTTAATGCAACAGCATTTTTACCCTCGGTTTTTTTCGCTTTTTCAAACAGTTGGGATGTAGCTTCTGAAAGTGCCTCTTGTAAAGGAAATTTATAATAGCTTATCGAAACGCCAAATGATAAAGTTGGTTTTACATTGATGCTTGTTCCTTCTTTAATTATATTTTGTTCTGGTAATCTTTGTTGAAAATCAGTCGATAAAGTATTGATTAGGTCGAAAATATTCTGGTAGTTGTTATTTTCTTTTTGTGAACCCACTACCGGAGCCATAAATAACAAATCGTCACCGCCTGCATAAATACATTCTCCACCGTACTTGCTTATTTTTTCAACCGATTGCTTGGCAAACTCAAAGAGGTTTTTCGATAAGTCGGCTATTTCTATTTTTGATTTTTCAACTTCACCATTTTCAAATGATCTTATTAATTCACCAACGCTATCGCCATCAGCTTGCACTATGGCCACGTATTTGTGATAGGTTCTAAAATCATTTTTGGTATTGTCGTGCCCTTTAAAAATATCGTAAAATAAATTTTCTCTTGTCTCTTCTTTTTTTTGGTTTAATTTTTCGTAAAGATCCTTTTGTGCAATTTCCCAAACATCAGAATTTATGGTTCGAAATTGTGCACTTGCCAATTCTGGTATCGAAGGGAAGCACTTTCCTCTTATATTGCCATCTTTTATTACCTCTCTTGAA
This sequence comes from Marinifilum sp. D714, assembly GCF_030851345.1. Lineage (GTDB taxonomy): Bacteria > Bacteroidota > Bacteroidia > Bacteroidales > Marinifilaceae > Marinifilum. The sequence goes on along the minus strand of NZ_JALPNU010000005.1, from coordinate 236,367 downwards.
AATGCTTCTTCGGTTAAAAATGAGTTGGTAATCTTGTTTAAAAAAGTAGAAATGTAATTTTGCGAGTCGTTTTCAACTAACTTACACTGTAGTTCGGCTGTATCTAAATAATTCTGAATAGAGATTACAGGTAGAATATCATTGTACTCTTTAGTTATGTGTTCTATTCTAAAATATTGATTTAAATACTTTGCAACCTTGTCTTCATCTTCTTTTATTTTATTAGTAATTCGCTCAGCAAGGGTCGTTAATAATTCAGTTTTAATTTCTTCCAAACTTCCTTCGGGCAAATTATCTTCAAATATAATACGATCAGGAAATAGACCTGCACCAATTTGTGGTTTGTAGAAATCTGTGATCTCATCTTTAGGTACATATGGTACAATAAAGCTACACTTATTGTCCTTAATTCTAATTTGCTGAATGAGTTCTTTGCAAATGTAACTAAGCAAATAGCTTGCGCCCCATAGCTCACGGGTTTTACGTGCTAACTGTAGTGTTTTTAAAGTGGGGCCTATGGTTATTGCTGTGTATTTCATACTAGTTTTTTGTAGTTTAGCTTGTTGTTAACCAGCGCTTTGTTCATGAATTCATCCAAATTGAATTCATGAAAAGATGGGAGCTTTAGGATTCCTGATAGTTTAAATTCACTTAAGAGTTGTTTATTTGATCCATTCCCTTGGTATTCTTTTACGTTAAATGAGAAGCCCTCAGTATCGTTTATTAGCTCTTGTGGAAGTTTATTTACAATGAGGTATATTTTCCCATCATATACTTTAAATGTAACAGGAGATTTAAACCTTTCAATGTTTTCATGCTTTACTTCTACATGAAATAATCGATTATTTGTTGCCTTAAATTCATAATGCTCAGCAAGACCTAACATTGCTCTTCCAAACCTAAAAATCTCATCATTGGTATCATACAATACTTTATTTTGATATTTTCGGTTCTCATATTTACTCATTAGGAAAATCTTTTCATTTCGTTTGCTCAAATGTTCCATTAATTTTCTTTTAATAAATGGTTTATCCCATTTAAGTCCTTTGTCGTTAAAATGATAGAATAATTGTGATTTTTCATATCCGTGAAAGTTCTTTCCACTTTTTATTAAACTCCAATCTCTACTAATTACATTTTTGTAGAAATAATCGTCTAATTGAGTATCTGATTTTAGATTATACTCATCACCATTATTATTATAGTTTTTGACATATACATCAAGTTTGCAGTTTTTTAGGATATCTGTAATGTTTGAATCTTCCACAGAATAACAACCATAACCTTTACTTTGCCTTTTGCCAAAATTGTGTAAAACAAAGAATTGACGGATTTTCTTTTCGATCATTTCCTTAAGAGGGAAAAAGAAGGTTTGTATAATTATCCGATTATCATTGATATTGTTGTATGAGCTTATAGCATCTTCTTTGTCTTTTGGAGTATAAGCAATTACTTTATGTGTTTTTTTATTAATCAGAGGAATTATTTTTACTTTATAATCCAAAGCCCCCTGTTGCCCAGGAATAAGCCATTCTTCATAATCGGTGCCTTCTTGTTTAAATTTCTCAATTAAGAATTTATCCAGTTTGGGTTTTAGTTCTGTAGCCCGTAATGTAGCTCCATCCTGTGTCGGCTGGAAGTGAATAATAGGGGTATGCTGTTTTAGTGTAAAGCTTAGTTTATGCATGGTTTTATTGTTTATCAATTTTGGCAGAGTTGTTTCTTTTGAAGATTTTGAGTTTAAATACGTTAATTAATAACCAGGTTAATAACAAAGAAATGACTACGATCGTTCCTATTCCGAATACAAATGGGATATAGATTTCTCCATTAAAAAGAAGGGATGGGATTTCTTCATATTTAGGCATTATATTGATTCCAAGAATTCCCGCCAATAGGGAAGGAGGAAGAAATAAAACACCTATTATGGTAATTTTTGTAATTAGTTCATTTTGATCTCGATCGATTTCTTGTTGTATTTTATCGTTAGCCAAAGAGGCAAACTGGTAAATTTCATCTATTTCTCTTTTAAGATCTGCAATTTCTCTTTCAATTCTCATGTTCTCCTGAAGCATATCATAAAGTTCTATTCCTTGATCTTGTGCTGTAATTTCGCGGAAATACATCTTGTTTATAAATTTTAAATATGACTCGTTGATTTCTTCAATTTCCGGATGTTTTTCCTTTATGTTTCTGGAAATTCGGGCAACCTCGTTTGAATACTTTAAAACAGATGCACGTTGCATCAGACATAACACTACCATTTGATAATATATTGTAGTTGCATGTGTTGATATGATTTCTCTTCCAAAATATTCTGTATTGGTTAATCCTACCAGTGAATATCTGGATACTCCCCATAGGGTGCCATCTTCAGTAAATCGTTCATATGTATGCTTCATGTTTTCACGGCGAAGCATATTTTTATTGGCGCATGTCAAACTTTTCCCATCTATGAAAATATACTTGTACCAAAACTCATTGGTGTGATAATTGTATTCCGTATCAAATCCAGCTTGTCTATGTTCTTTCAATTCATTGATCATCCAATCATTTCTAAACCAGCAAATCGTAAACATACGATCATCAATAATAGGACGAATGCAAATTTGTCCATATTGTAAATTACGAGTTGAGCTGTGAAATATGACCTGATCATTGGTATTAAAAAGCTCTAATATAAAATTTGGCAATTGAATGGGATGGCTGGCAATGGTTAACATGTCATCGTGGCAATTCTGTTGCAAATTATATCTGCTAAAATCTTCTATTATGTTTTTCCCATTAATGTTCAGTTGTATTTTATCTGCTAAAAACCTTCTTTTGATAATGCTTGTAGAATCCTTTCCGTCACTCGATAAAAATTGAGGATATATTCTTCTTCCAAAATCATTAATTTGTAGAATAGATTCTTTTTCTTTGTAAATGTTATTCTCAAGATGATATGATAGTAAACCAACGCCATTGCTAAAAACATGAAGGAAAATTTTCTTCATATTTAGTTGGTATACACTTGTAGTCTTCTCATCAGTTTTAATATGAATATGGTAGCTGGCATCCTGTCCGAGATTATAAGTGAAATGCTTTACAATATTTTCTCGATTTTCTATTTCATCATATAAGGCATCTCTAACGTAGTCATAGAAGTATACATACTCGTTATAATTTACAAATTCATCAATATAATACCCTTTAAGAGATTGATCCTTGGCTGAATAAAAATCCCAATTTTCTTTATTCAGTGCTTTTTCAAACTGATTAATATTTATTCTCTTATTTATTGAAAGGTTTTCTAGGTTGGTTTCATTTTCAGTAACTGAATCCCATCTAAAGGGAAATAGAAAGATGTGTTTGCTATAGATTACAGATTTCTTCGACATAGTATTCAATATTTTGCTCAGTTTGGGTTTTACTATTTGTGATTCCGAAAAAACTTTTGTTGCCACCGTAATAGGCAGTTTTTTTATGGATTAAATTGAAGTATTTTTTGATAAGGATGTTAGTTTTAATAGTTCCATAATAACACAATTGGTCGTCAGTATAAACAATCAGTTCTTTATATTGTCCAAAAAGTCTATCGCTTATGGTGCTAAACTTCGAAGTTTCAGATTTAACTATTGTAATATCATTTTTTATGCTTTTGTTTTTTATTGCCTCTATTGCAAGTAGTTCGTCTTCTGGACTAACTCCTTGTGCAGCTCTGTCATTTTTTCTAATGTCAGCAATTTGTTCTTTAGTCGCACCTAATTCCTGCATGCCTGGAATATAGTTGGCATCATTGGCTGCAACCAGTTTTTGATATTTATTTAATTCAATATTCAACAATTCTGCCACTTGCTCCAATGAAGTAGGGTAGTGTGTTTTTTCGTTGTGGTGGTCTATAGAAATATAGTTGTTTGGTGTTTCAATATCTTCATTTAATTCAATACCATATATTTTTGCTTCAGGATTCAATTCAAGTACATGAACATAGGAGCTTAGATTAGCGCCCCAGTTTAGTTTTTGGTCAAATATCTCTGTACCTTCATTATATCCATTGTCTAATAGTAATTTTTTTATTGTTATCATTTCGAGGTCATAACCACCTAATAGGAATATTTTGGTTTCCATCATATCTCTGGTTGATATTTTTTTAATAGATAATCCAAGCTTTATAATTGATATTATACTAAGGAGTAAAATCTTGATAATGATTTTATACTTTTTTTAATGTTCACTAAAATTAGAAAAAAAAAATAAATTATTAATATATTAAGTAAGAAAATGTTATGTATTAATGGATAAGAGGTAAATCGATTTTAATTGAGATAAGGACGCACTAGCTGAATTAAAAAATGTTTCTGTGAAACTTCATTTTCTTTAATCTTGAGGTATATTGAGCGCTACGGTGTATTGAGATTGAGACACAAAAAAATCCTGCAAGTTAAAACTCACAGGATTTTTTTGAATAGAAATATTTCTTTTAGAGATCAGTTTTGCGATCATTCGCATGCTTGGCAATTTTATACTCAGCATTCTCTTTTTCGCTGTAGTACAGGCAATAATCTTCCTCTTCCTCGATTCGTTTCATAGGAGTACCTGTTTTGTCTACATACCCACAAATTCGGGCTGGATTTCCTTTTACCATTGCATGATCGGGTATGTTTTTTGTGACAACCGAACCGGCAGCAACCATACACCATTCACCCAGATTTATTCCGCAAACAATAATGGCTCCCGCGCCTATGGATGCTCCTTTCTTCACCAGGGTTTCACTTAAGGTCCAATCGGTTGAGGACTTCAGTTTTTCATCGGTAGTGATGGAACGAGGGTATTTGTCATTGGTGAAAACGGCATTGGGTCCTACAAAAACTCCTTCTTCAAGCCTAACTCCATGAGGAATCATCACATTGTTCTGAATTTTTGTGTTCTTACCAATACTAACCCCTTCATCTACAAATGAGAAATAGTGTATTTTGCAATTGTCTCCTATTTGGGCATGGTCTGCAACAACTACAAAATCATCTACAATTACATTTTTTCCTATAATGGCTTTTGGACTAATGTTTTTCATGAATTCATTAATTTATGATATCAGCTTTAAGCTGAAATCCTGTATGGTTTGTTCTTGTTGGTTAATACTGAATGTCTGCAATAAGAACATCTTCTCTTACAAGGGCCAGTTGAAGCCCCATAATTTCATAGGGGTGGATGCGGTTAAAATTGCTATCGTAAGCTAAAAATTGGTTCAATGCTTTCTCCACATCAATAGAGTCCCCTTCCAGAATAAAGGTTTTACAATTTTTGCCCTTCTTCATGTTGTGCTGTTCTTTTTGCAATGCTTCTATAATTTTATTATATAGCGGTTTATGCTTCTGGTTAATTTGTATTTTTTCTGCATTTTGATCCATTCCAGGTCTGTTAAGAACAGTCCAATAGAAGTCGCCGTGATATTCCAAAAGATCATAAAGCTGAAACTTGGCGTCGATTAGCAATTTACCAACTTGTGCATTTTGATACTGATCTTGATGCTGTTCAGAGCATTTTTTAAAGAAAGGATCGTTGCTGTTAAAATCAGAGTCAATTTTGATTTTCAAATCGGTAAGATTTTCAACAAAGGAACAATTGATTATTTTGATTTTACCTTGGGAAAGCTCATAGCTAACCTGAAATTTAACTCTCAATTTTGAGATATCGTACTTTTCCAATTGGTACAATAAAAAGAATAGCTTATCATGATAAAGGTCCAATTTACTGGATATAGGGAAATAGCTTACTGGATATTCCGTATTGTGATCCTCTTTTCTGATGGAGCAATAAGGTTTCTGCATCAGGTGAAAATTGGATATTCTTTGTTCAGGCTGATTTGTTGGATCGGTAATGATAAAGTTTAAGCCTAAATTGGCATTTGCATCCTTATTTGCTTTTACAAAGCCGGTTGATTGAATTACTTTGACATCGCCATGCCATTGAGGTAAAATGGGTTTGAAACTTTTGAAACGTCTCTTCCCGTTTTTTCTGTCTTTTAAATTGTGAAGTATGATGGTGACACCAATTTCAAGGCCAATGGCTGCAACAAACCACCATATAAACTCTTCAAGTATTAATATGATTTTATGGCTGTATGAGCCATTGATTTGGATTAATTCCCAATTCAAAACAGAAAAAGAATTGTTTGGATTTATTCCCGCTGTTTCAGCTACCTGATAACGCCAGGTAAGAAGTACGGCAACAATGATAATATTTACAAGTGCCGCAATAAAGTATTCTCCGTATATCGAGAGCTTTAATCGTCTTAGGATAGAACGCTGAATCACAAGATGGGCAAAATTTAACCATTTGAGGGAGGCGATATCCATTTTGCCGGCACGGTAAACGTATTCTTTAATTTTATTTTCATCGCTAACCAGTTTTATTAGTTTAAACGGATTGCGTGTTGTTGGGAAAGGAACAAGAAGTAAATCATCCATTTCAAGGTATTTGTCCTGACCAGGATAAATTTGCAGCTGTTCAATGCTGATGCTTTTGGGCAATGTATACAAAGCACTAACGCCTATTTCACCATTAAAGGTTTCGATGGCAAAATCGTGGAATTCGATATTGGCATTTGAGATGTTTTTGGCACGATACCCAATTTCTTCTTCAATTCCACGTTTAACACAGGAATGCAAACAGTATAGGTTGTGATCTGACTCAGGTTCATAGTCGGTTATGGAAAAAGTTTCGTTTACAGGTACATGGATCAGGCCATTTTTCATCTCTTCTACTTTTCCAGATCTGGCACACAAAAGAAAATGGTGTTTTTTGTTGCTGTCATATCCGTGAATGCTGATATCCAGTCCAAATGATGAAAACAAATACTTTAAACACTTAAAGATATACCTGAATTTTTTCGACTTTTTATTGTATTGATCAAGCAGAAAGATCAGCTCATCGAACAATGCCTTGTTTTCCCTATAGATTTCTTTAAAAACCAGCCAGGTGAAATGATCTGTTTTGTACAAACCCAATTCAACTTTCCCATTCTTTTTTTCATAGCTGTAAACCCCCAGTTTGTCACCATTAAACTGGTAGTTGTTTTGCGATGATAAATTGCGGTTCAGTTTTTCGATATTTCTTTTTATGGCTTCGAAGGAGTAGGCCTCAATTAAGGATTCTACAATTCCTTTTTGGGTACTTTCCAATAGGATGGAATTGATTACATTCGCATTGAGAATATCATTGTAATAAGTTCTTATACAATTCACCTTTTCTTCCAGTATGTCATCTGGTAATTCAGTATTTCGATTCTCGTAATTCTGTTCATAATTGCCATTTGTCAGATAAAATTCCTCACTGTCACTAATGGATGAAGGAGCAAAATCGGTATCTTTTTCCAGGAGTTTTACAGCCTTTACTTTGCGTAACATTCGAGCCTGTAGCCAAAGAATAATCTGATTAGGTATGAAAAAGAACTTACGGTATAAATTAAAGTGTATCGCAATAATTAGTAGAATGGTAGGAATAGCTACACAAGCTATTCTGATTAAAATTTCGTTGTGCATAAAAAGGTTCTTAATTAGATGGACAGGTGTTTTTCAATTTATTAGCCCTGTAATTTCAAAAAAAATAAATAATTATGCAACTTAATATTTAAGATAATTATTTTATTTTTTTTAAGTTTTTGCCTGTCTGCACAAATTAATTCTTGCCAATGGATTTTGGTTTATAAAGTCTGAAAACTGAAATGGTTATCTTTGAGGTCCTCCCATTAATAAAATTGACAAAGAACCTCTTTGTACCAATATGAGTGGCACAAATTCGAGTGACTTATGCCGTTTCACGCCATTGAAGAAATATTTATGAATGCAGTTGTCTTTACTGCGAGGAGCTTGGAGGTGCATTGCAAATGGAGTGGTGAGACATAAGGAGGCTTGTATCTTTTTCATCTCAATAAATAGCTTAAATATTATCCAATATTAGTATTAATTTGTATATTTAGCTAAAATATTAGCTAAATGTATTCGGTTTCTACAACACCATACGAAATGAGTAAAGCTTTGGCAGAACGTCACAAAGCTTTGCGTAAAAGATTAAAATTGTCTCAGTCAGAAATGGCAGAACGCTCCGGAGTTTCTCTGGGAAGTTTGAAACGTTTTGAATCCACAGGAAAAATTTCTTTGGAATCACTATTAAAGTTGGCTCACCTACTCAACCACCTGGAGGATTTTAATAAGCTGTTTCAAGCCCAGGATGATCAATCCCATATAGAGAATTTATTTACCTCAAACTTATAGGTCATGCATGAGGTTAAAAACATTTTGGTGACTCTTTCCCTGGAAGGTAAAACATACAATGTAGGAGAGTTGGTGATGAACAATCGGGAAATCTATTTTCGATATCACCAGGAATTCTTACAATCGGGATTAAACATTTCACCAGTAAAACTTCCATTTACAAATGAAATTAGCATGGCAGGAAAAGATCCTTTTGAAGGACTTTATGGCGTATTTAATGACTCACTGCCCGATGGATGGGGAAGATTGCTCTTGGATCGTAACTTGAGTGGAAGAGGAATTGATATTTACAGCATAACACCAATGGATAGATTGGCTTATGTTGGAAGTTCAGGAATGGGAGCACTTTGTTATCATCCTCAATTGGATGGGAAACATGATTTCGACAAACAACTGGAGTTGGATGTAATTGCCAGGGAAATGAAGCATGTTTTAAAAGGACAAAGCACTGAGATGATAGAAGAGCTTTATGCACTGGGAGGGTCTTCTGGTGGGGCACGGCCGAAAATCTTGCTGGGATTCAATAGGGATACCAATGAATTAATACATGGATACGAGCAAATGCCGGATGGATTTGAAGATTGGTTGATTAAATTTCCTTCATCTCAGGACAATTCAGAAATTGCGAAGATTGAATATGCCTATTACCAAATGGCATTAAAGGCAGGAATTGAAATGAGTGAGTGCAGATTGTTCCTTGGAGAGTCCGGTCAGGCTTATTTTGGAACCAAACGATTTGACCGAACAGAAAAGGGAAGGCTTCATGTACATACAGCTTGTGGGCTAATGCACGATAATTTCAGAATGAGTACCATGGATTACGGACATTTGATGGATTGTGCATTTCGTTTGGAAAAACATGTAAAGGCCTATGAGAAAGTTTTTCGTTTGGCTGCTTTTAATGTATTTTCTCACAATAGAGATGACCACAGTAAAAATTTTTCTTTTTTAATGGATGGAAAGGGGAGTTGGAGAATGGCTCCTGCTTATGATCTTACATTTTCAAGCTCAGCTTATGGAATACATAGTACAATGGTGGCAGGTGAGAGCAGAAATCCAGGAGAAAAACACTTGCTCGAATTGGCCAGGCATTTTGGGATGAAAAGACCTGAATGGATTCTGGAGCAGGTAAGTGAATCAATTTCTCAATGGAGAAGTATTGCCAAAGACTGTGAGATTTCAAAACATTTGGTTTCGGAGATGGAAAATACTTTTAATAAGTTACATAAAAGCCTGAGGAAATAGGGGAACTCATGCTAGGTGATTGCTTCGAAAAATCACCGGACTGAAAATCTTTTGCATTCTTAATTTGTGATCTAAAAGCCAGACTTTCAATAGAAGTTATTTCCGATTTTTTTTTGAGCTAATCTTGGGCTCCAAAAAAATCAGAATAACTTTATTTTCACCCTTTATGGGATACTTCTTGATCTTAGGAGGTATATGTCTCAAAATCCAATTTCAAGAGATTCTGATATGGGGGAAATGAGCCATGGATTACTATTTTCTTCATTAAGGGATTGGTAGAGAAAAGAGATGTGGGTGAATGCTATCTGTTTTTCAAAGGAATATCATGCCAATAAGTTTATCGATAAAGAGAAGTGTCAGTTTTTTGCGCAAAAAATTTGACATTCCATAAAACTTCAAAATTTGATGAGACATTTATTTGTACAACTCATCAGAGATGTCTGTTCTGCTGAGGAAATCGCATAAAGAGATGTATTGTTGAATCTTTCTCCCTACTTAAAACTGGAAGATCATACAGAGCTCGGAAGCATATTTAATCTCTTTTTTTGTTGTAATAAATAAATCAGTTCTGCTTTTAAGCAAGATTCTATTTTAACAATCATTTATTTTATTCTGTATAATTTTAGATTACAGAGAATAATATTTATGTTATTTTGGTTAATTTTATAATGGATTGCCTTTTGTCAATCAGAATTAAATATAAAATAGGGGGAAATCAATGATTGTTGAAGAAAATTTCAATTGCTTAAAAAATGAATTACTAAAAACCATTAGCGAGTTAAACAAGGAGTTAAAAGCAGGGTACACTTATTCGAGTCCTGAAGAATATGAGAAATTTCTGAATGGACTCTTTTTTGATTTTATCAAGGAGGTAAGGGACAATCTGAATCAAATTAAGGAGGAGAAGCAGAGGCAAACCTACCTGGAAAGCTTATCCAAGGTATTTGCCCATTTGAATGAACAGGTCTGTTTTGGGCGGATGCTTTACAAAGAGAAGCAGTCTTGCATGAATGGGGGAGCAAGCCCTAAAGAAGCCAATTTTGAGGAGGAGCAGTTTGTAATACTGGTCTTAAAAATGGCACAAAAGCCCATTGTAAAGGATGCCCTGGATTTTTTGAAAGGACTTTCCAATGCTGCCAAACGGGAACATTATTTGGGGAATTCACATCCCAAATCCTGGCAGGAGGAAAGACAAGAATTTGCCCCTGTAATTTCTCGAATAAAAAGTGAATTGAGCGTGATCACAAGTATTCGCAAACAAATGTCCTACCTGAAGCAAGAGCGGAAAAGCCTTGCGGAAAATTACCGAAAGGAAGGGATAGACATTTACAACACACCACTGAATGAGTTTTTTGAAGCCAGGATAGAAAGCTTAAAGGATGCTTATTTTATATTGAAAGGAGAGGTGCAAGCTGAGCATGGGAAAATGGATTCTTTTGATCCGGAAAATGGAGTGAACCTTCAAACCCCAATGCATGAACATTTGCAATGGATAGCGACCAAATCTGATTTGGTTGAATTGGTGTATGGAATATATCATTCCGGAGCTGTCCGTAAAAATAGGATCAGCATACAGGATTTGGCCTTGGCCCTGGGGAATCTTTTTAAGGTGGACTTAAATGATGTGTATCGTACTTTTTTGGAAATTAGAAATAGAAAATTGGTTCAAATCAAGTTTTTGGACCAGATGAAAAGTTCCCTTCAAAATAAAATCCACGAATTGGACGAAAAAATGTGAGGGAAAGTCAATTGTAAAAATAAAAAAAATGGATAAAAATAAACACCCAACTTGGGTTATACTTGGGTGTTTATTTTGAAGAAAATCTGGAAATTGGATCAAAACTATACTTGGATTCACTAATTAAAACCAGAATATTATGCCTACAGAAATTGTTACCACTGACGATTTAAGGGAATTCAAAATTGAGTTGTTGGATGAAATGAAAAAGATGCTCAATGAACTTCAAGCTCACCCTAGCAAGAAATGGTTAAAATCCTATGAAGTAAGAGAACTTTTGGGAATATCCCAGGGTACACTTCAGAACCTCAGGTCCAACGGTACACTGGTCTATACCAAAATAGGAGGGGTCATGTTCTATGATATTGAAGACATCAAGAAAATGTTGGAAAAGAACATGGTGAAGAGTGGCATTCGTATCAATCACTCCTGAATGAACTATGTCCGACATCTGAATGGATTTTTCAAAATATTGGAGAAGGATGAGAGGATGTCTGCTTATCACATTTCCTTGTATTTGACCTGTTTCCAGATTTGGAATCAGAACCGATTTGTAAATCCTTTTCCGGTAAGTCGCATGGAGATGATGCGACTTTCCAGGATCGGATCGGTGAATACCTATGCCAAATGCATGAAAGAACTAAAGGAGTGGGGATATGTGAAGTACTCCCCCTCTTCCAATATGTATCAGGGGAGTCATCTTGCCTGTATCAGATTCGATACGGCAAGCAATACCACAACTGATACGGCAAGTGATACACTTTTAATAAACTCTTTAAACATTAAAAAGGGGAGTTCCTCCTTTAAAAAATCCCGAAACAAAAATGGAGAAGGAAAAAATCCATTGCAGGCTACAACAGAAAAAGACTATGCCGAGCCCTTATGAGTGGGCAGCGGAACTGAAAGATGGTGTCTATCATTTTTCATTTTCGGAATGCCTGTCCTGGTTGAAGGCCTCCGGGAAACATCATTTTGGAGAAGGATTTTCTCTTTTTTCGGAAGATCAAGCCCTGATTTATCGACTGATTGTTTATGCCATAGGAGATGAGGTGGCCTGCAGGAAATATGGGATCCAGATGGATAAAGGGATCTTGCTCACAGGACCAGTAGGATGTGGAAAAACCACACTGATGCTGCTGATCAACTCTTTTTTTCCACCGATGAAACAATTTCAAATGAAGTCGGCCAGAGAGCTCAGTTTTGAGTTTGAAAAGCAGGGCTATGACCTCATTGGCAGATATGGGAAGCCAATGGTGCATGCAAGCACAGGAAAATATAGAAATGGGATTTATTGCTTCGATGATTTGGGGGTAGAACAAAGCCAGAAGTTTTATGGGAATGAGTGCAATGTGATGGCTGAAATTCTTTTGAGTCGTTATGAACTGTATGCCCAAAAAAGAATATTGACTCATGCTACCACCAATTTGTCAGCCTCAGAGCTGGAATCCAGGTATGGGAATCGTGTCAGAAGCAGGATGAGAGAACTCTTTAACCTGATTGCTTTTGACAGCAATTCCAAAGACAAAAGAAAATAGGTATTTCCTACTTGAAACGGCCTGTTTACATTCTTCCAACAAGCCTTTTCAACCCACTACAAAACCATCCTTCCACTTTCTTTCAGTCCTGGATTTACTTTTTCCCATCGCATAATAGTAATCCATTAGATTGTTAATTTTTTTAATAGATACAAGAGCTGGTAGTGGATGATTCCCAGGCAAAAGGACTTCTGCTCACAGGACTTGATTCGCTTTTGTATGGGGCTTAAAAATAGCCCTGCAAAAACTTAAATCGACGTCCTGAAATCAGAATACCTTTTTGCCACCCACAGCAAGATCATCCTTCCACTTTGTTGCAGTCCTGAACTTGCCCACTGCCAGCGCTATGCCTCCCTTTGTTTGCAGTTAATACAAAAAAGCGCAAATAAGAGACAAAAGAAAGGCAATCTAGCCATTCTTCCCGCAAGGCTCTCACTCTTTCAAATCCAAGACCAAGCCGCTGTGCTTTTCTTTGTGGAGAAGCCATTGATAGGAAGTAAGGAGCTTTTGAGATGGGAAAACCAGTCTTGGATTTGATCCACGAATGGCAATGGGAAGCACTTTCTTTTCTTTTTTTGAGCCTTTTTTCTCTTCTTTTGAATCAAAAAACAGATCAAATGAAATCAAAGGGATACATCCTAACATCCAGCTTGGGTGAAATCGGAAAACATGGGTGTCAATTCAGTGCAAAAAGGTACAAATCATGCTAATTTCATGGTTTTTTATTGAATCATATAAAACACCCAAGTAGAACCCAACTTGGGTGTTTTTCTAAAAGTGAAGTTGGAGATTTGCCTTATGGAAAATCGCAAGTACACTGCTTTGATTTTTCAGATCAAAACCATGTTTAACTTTTAGAAATGATCACATGTTTGGATTAGATCAAATTGCCTGGACTGATTTTATCAGTTTGATACTTGTTCTGCTTCTTTGCTGGTACCTGGGGCTGATGCTGATCCTGTTTTTCAAAAGCAGGCAGAAGCAAAATCAGCTTCATTTTGAACAGGAAGCAGATGATGCACCCCTCAGCCACAGTCTTCAACCCATTCGGGTATCTGCTGGTGATTTTCCTTCAGAATTTATCCCAGCCTACCCGGCAGGAGAAAGAGTATTGACGCATTCTTTTTATGAGGATATGGGTTTGGATGAAGGTTACAGCCTACATGAGCTGGAGGAGGGAAAGATGCCTCTGATACCGACTATATGACCCATGACTACTGCTTGAACCATTAAAAAATGACTTATGAAATTACTTTTAAAACCTTTCGTTCAAAAAGGAGCACTACTGCTTCTGAGCCTTGTCTATTCTTTTTCCCTTTTGGCCCAGTCCGCCTCAGGGATTGATCAAGCCACCACGGAGATCAATTCCTATGTGGATCCGGTATCCAATCTGATCATTGCCATTGGAGCAGTGGTAGGACTGATCGGTGGGGTGCGGGTCTACATCAAATGGCAATCCGGAGACCAGGATACCCAAAAAGCCATCATGGGCTGGTTTGGTGCCTGTCTCTTTTTGATTTTGGTGGGGGTGGTGATCAAGGCTTTCTTTTCCTGATGGAAAGTTATCCCATTGGGAAGGTAGATACCAGTTTGTACGTGAAAGGATTTTCAGGCAGACTGGTCTATCTGGCACTCTACTGCATACTGGGCTCTTTCCTGTGTTTTGTTTTGCTCTACATCCTGATGGGTGTATTTCCAGCTTTGCTGATCTGCTGTCCTCTTTCTTTTGGATCCCTGTATGGAATCAGCAAGATCCAAAAGAAATATGGTCCCAAAGGCTGGGAGAAAAAAAAGCATGCCGGGAAATTGCCAGACTTTATCCTGGTCAAAAGAAGAATCTGTCAATCCTAAAGCCATGAAAGTAAATTCCATAGAAAAAACAATGTCCGTGCTGGGCTTCCAGGGAGATTTTCTGATCTCCAACAACCTGGACCTGAGCTTTGGCTTGAAGCTGGAATTGCCGGAGCTGCTTTCCTGTTCAAAGGAGAGATTGTTGGAACTGCATGAGTGCTTCCAAAGGATGATCAATCTATTGCCTGAAAATTCACTGTATCACAAGCAGGATTTTTATTTTCTATCGGTTTACAAGGGAAAAGAAGATCAAAAGGATTCTTTATTGAACCAATCCTACAGGAAGCACTTCAGGGGAAGAAAATACCTGAAACAATCCTCTTACCTCTACATCTCCCTTTTGAACAAGGGGCTTTTGAAAAACTATCTCTCTTCCTCGCTGATCTTTTCAAGAAATGTGAAGCACAAACAGATCCAGGGAATGGAAAAGGCAAGGGAATTGCAAGCCAACCTGCTGACACTTTTCGGGCAGGCAGGCATAGGCGCAAAACTGATCACAAGAGAGGAGGCTGTGGGAACAGAAGAAAACAAGGGGCTGATAGAATCCTACCTGACCCTGAATTTTCAAAAGGGCAGCCCAATGCTTGGAGGGATAGATTTCAGGGACAGACTCAAAGTCATGGATCAGTTCGTGGAGATTGTAAGCCTGAGTGATTACTCCCATCTGCCGGGACAGCTATCTCCTGCAGGCAAGCACCCGGGAAATGGACTGCCGGTCTCCTTTGTTTATCCATTGGGACATCACCTGCCTTTTTCCCACATCTGCAACCAGTTCATTTATTTGCCCGAGCAGCAGGAGATCAAAGCCATGTTGGAAAGCAACTACAAAAAAATCTACAGCCTTTCCAAATTTTCTTCAGAGAACAAGGTGAATGCAGGATTGATAGAAAACTTCCTGGACCGTGTTCAGGTAACGGGAGAGAAGATTGTCAAGACACATTTCAACCTGGTCCTGATGGATGCTTCCCTGAAACGCCTGAAGCAAAACAAGAGTGAATGCTCCTCTGCATTTTCCCTTTTGAACTGTTTTCCCTATCAGCACAGTTTTGATCTGCCCTTTCTGTTTTTTGCCTCTGTACCTTTTTCTACCCAATTGCCGGAATCGGAACTTTTTATTACTCAGGTTCCCCAGGCGTGCTGCCTGACAAACTTTGAGGGGGAGATCCAAAAGTCGGATTCAGACTTTTACATTCAACTGTCCAACAGGCAGGAAGGCTGTCCGGTGAGAATTGACATCTCCGATGAGCCTATGGAGGAGCATCTGATCCACAACCGAAACAAATTGATCATTGGAGGATCAGGATCAGGGAAATCTTTTTTTACCAATCACCTGCTGCGTCAATATGCAGAATCCGGCAATTGCCATGTGGTGCTTTTGGATGTGGGAAGAAGCTATGAGATGCTGACCCGCTACCTGAATGAAAGCCTGAAGGAGCAGGGAGGAGCCATGATGGTGGAGTTCACCGCAGAGAATCCCATCTCCTTTAACCCCTTTGTGATGGAAGGAGAGCTGAATGTGGAGAGAAAGCAGACCATACTCTCAGTCATCTACACCATCTACAAGGAGAAGCTCACGGACATGGAAAAGGATGTGATTGCCCATTCAGTCACTTGCTATCTGAAAAGCAATCCCAGGGAGAAATCTTTCAATGCCTATTACAGGTTCTGTAAAAGTTTCATTCCTGAACTGGTGGAAAACCAATCCTTGGAATTCAATACGCACGAGTACTTCTTTATTCTAAGCAAATACCATGAGGGGGGAGAGTATGACTACCTGCTCAACAAACCCATGAAGACGGATGAATTTTTCAACTGTCCCTTCCTGGTCTTTGAGCTAGACAACATCAAGGATCATCCGGTAATCTTTCCGGTGGCAACCCTTATCATCATGGACATTTTTTTGCAGAAAATGAGAAGACTCACAGGCGTGAGAAAGCTGATCTGCATAGAGGAAGCCTGGAAGGCCATTGCCACACCTCAAATGGCTGCCTACATGAAATACTTTTTCAAGACCATTCGAAAATTCTTTGGAGAGGCCATGGTGGTCACCCAGGAGGTGGATGATGTGATCTCATCACCCATCATTCGGGATGCCATCATCAATAATGCAGATACAAGGATTTTACTGGACATGAGCAAATTCAAAAACAAATTTACGCAGATCTCCCAGTTTCTGGGGCTAACGGAATTTCAAAAGGAGCAGATTCTTTCCATCAACAAGAAGCTTCCCGGAGACAGAAAACTCAAGGAAGTTTTCATCGCACTGGGACAGTACTCCCGGGTCTTTGCCCTGGAGGTGAGCCAAAAGGAGTACTTCTGTTACACCACGGAACAAAAGGAAAAGGAACTCATCCTCTCACAGATTTCATCAGAAAAATCCCTGATGGATGTACTACGGAAAATGTAATCTCAAAAAGAAAGCCAATGAAACGAGCAAGGTTAAAATAATGATTAGCCATTCACGGCAATGATTATTTTAATCTTGTGGCTTCCTCCCGACGGTTATCGGGATGGCAAAAAATAAAATTATAGACCAATGAAAAGATATATCAAAACAGGCCTTCTGATCCTGATTGCTTTTTGGATCAGCTACAGCCCAATATTGGCCCAGGCACCGGTTACGGATGTGGGGGCAGGCATACAAAGAGAAGCCCTTTGGAACAGGGAGAAGAAGATCCTTTCCAAAATCAACTGGTACAATGTGCTGATCAAAGCCTTGAATGGAGACATCAAGGGACTTACCGGTGAGATGCTGGGCATAGACCAGAAAATGTTGGAGAGCCTGGAGAAAGTTTCTGCCCTGATCAAAGACTACAAGAGGGTAAAGGAGACCAAACAGATGCTGGACAAGGTGATGGAGATCTATACCCAGAAACTGCCCAAGCTCATACAGGATGAGAACTTTACCAATGAACAAGCCGTGGCCATTGTGCAGTCCTTTGACCTGATTCTGGATGACAGCCGACAATTGGTGAACAGCATTCTAAAAAACATCATCAAGGACAATCTGCTGATGATGGATGACAAACAAAGGTATGACAGCATCAATGCGGTCTACCTCTCAGTCAAGCAGCATTATGGAACCATTTGCTACCTCTACAACAAGCTTTTGTATGCTTCCTATTTGAGAAGTTATGAAAATGACAAGCTGGAAGGCTTTGCCATGTATTACTCTTTGTACAAGTAAATTTTTAAAAACCATGAAACACCTACTGATTAAAATCTTGTTTCTACTGTTTCTGTTTTTTCTTGGTTTTGTGATCTCTGCAGATGCACAATCCATCGCCATAAAAAAATGGAAGGGCAGGTACCCAAGGATGAACAATGACTACCCGGCGGCCTTTATCTGTTTCAAAGGCTGGTTGCCTCCAGTTCCGCATCTTTTTATCAAAACTCCAGGAACTCATTATTACTGGAAAGTAAAATCAGGACTGGTAACGGACTCCAAGGAGATTAGCGGAAAGCTGAAAACAGGAGCCCTTAGATTGTTGGCAAAAACATTGGAAAAATCCCAGTTCGAAGGACGTTATAAGGAAACCAATCAAACCAAAGGCATGAATGAGATGCAAAACTCTATCTCCAATTTGATTTACAATGCCCAAAAGGATGAGCTGGCAGATCTTTACAATACTGCAGCAAGCCTTTACACACTTTATCATGAGCTTGATAATTTCAAAGCTTTGAAAGAAGGGAATCGCATTCGAAAAATCCTAAAGAAAGAAGCCGATCAACTGCTCTCCCGATTTTTGATGATCAATTTATTGGAAACCGATCATGGAGAAAAGTTCAGGGCCTTTAGTGAGCTTCAAAAATCTCTCACTCATCTCAAAGGAGAAGTAGATTATACCTACAACAAGTTATTCTACTTCCAGTCTTTTGGAGATGCTACAAATAGAAATCTTGCCTTTTTAAGCCAATAAGCCATGATCCTACAAGTATTGTCAACTAATGATTTTTTTGCTTTTACCGATGCACTGGTAAACAGTGGAGTGGATAATGCCGCCTTGCTGGTGGATATGGCAAGAGCCATAGGAGGGATAGCAGCTTTCTTTTACATCTCCAAAAGAATCTATGAGGAGCTGATTGCTGATAGTCCCATTTCCATTTTGCCCTTGCTCCGTCCCTTTGCCTTTGTTTTGGTTTTATCCTTCTGGGGTGTCTTTGTCAACCTTTTGATGGTTCCCACCAAGGGACTGGCCAATCTCTCAGATCAGATCTATGCAGATAAAAAGCACATTGTCGCTCAAAAACTGGAAGAGAAACAGGATGCCATGCTGGCAGCAGACCTGCCCATTTTCTATGAGAATGAGGAGAAGGAAGCTGATCTCTGGGACAAGGGCATCAACTTGCTATTAACAACCTACAACATCATGACAGGAAGGGCCATTCAAAACCAGATCAATTTTTACATCATGGATGCCCTGCGTCAGGTCTTCGAAGCCTTGTTTGAGGCCATTGTCTATCTGATTGCCTTTTTAAGAACCATCTTTTGTGTCTTGTTGGTGATCTTTGGACCACTGGTCTTTGCCCTTTCCATATTTGATGGATTTCAGGACAATTATTTGCAGTGGATTGCAAGGTTTATCAATGTGAATTTGTATTTGCCCATCGCATTGCTCATTCTCTCATTGATTCAGGAAGTACTCATCTTTACCCTGGAGTGGGAGATACAGATGATCAATTCCAGTTTGATTTACCAGCCTCAGATGTTCTATGTTTCGGGACTCATTGTCCCTGTATGTGGGATTGTCGGTATGGGCTTGGTGCCTAAAATATCATCATGGATTGTTCAGGCAACGGGAACCAATTCAGGGGGAGGAAGGCTGTTCAGAACGGCAGCTACCATGGCCATAACCAAAGGCATGTTGAAGTAAAGTCAGAAAGGAGAAATCATGAAAAAAATCTTCGACATCCAAAGAAAATTTCGCTTCACGGTTTACGTGCTTTTAACAGTCAGTTTGGTGATGATGGGGCTGAGCTCCTATGTCTTTACGCTCTCCATGGAACTGGTGGAAAGGTCCAGGCAGAAGATCTATGTGCTGGACAATGGCAAATCCCTGCTTATGGCACTGCGGGAAGACATTTCAGAGAATAGAAATGCAGAGGCCAGGGATCATGTGAAAAGATTCCATGAGCTCTTTTTTACCCTGGAACCTGATCGGGAGTATATTGAAAAGAACATCCGTGAAGCCTTGCATCTTTCGGATGCTTCAGCCATGAGTCAGTATCAGGCCTTCAAGGAGAACAACCTCTACAATCAGGTCATTGCTTCCAATATCAGCATGACCCTGCAGACAGATTCCATTGCATTGGATTTTTCTTCCTATCCATATGGATTTTCCTACTACGGGAAACAGAAGATTGTCAGGAAATCCAATATCACCATCCGGAGTTTGAGCTGCAGGGGCAGCCTTAGAAATACCTCCAGAACAGATAACAATCCCCATGGATTTTTGATGGAGAACTGGAGAATAGAGGAGAACAAAGACCTGGAAACCATACGCCGCAAAACTTTCTAAAAATTCTAAAATCATGAAGCAGAATCAATCAAATGCAAAAGTGAGTTGGAAAGAGAGCTTCCAAAATTGGATCCAAAAAAGGGAGGAGGAAGATGGAAAGCTGGATCCTGAGATTCGAAAAAGAAAATGGGGGATCATCCTGTTTTTCTTACTAATCATTTTTCTGAGCTCTTTTTTGTGGACACCCATTCTGGATTTTCACAACAGGAAAATCAGTATGCCAATTCCAATTCAAGAAGATCAGTCCACCTATAAAGCACCTTACAGAAACTACGAGATGCCGGTGGACTCATTTGAAATGCAACTAAAACAAAATATTCATGAAAGAACAAGTGATTAAACACAAAGCCCTTCTGATTCTACCCCTCATGCTACTGCCCTTTGTGGTGCTCATCTTTTACATATTGGGAGGAGGAGAACATGCCCTGGCTGAAGCAGGGGGAGAACAGAAAAACAGAGGGGTAGAAAATGGGATGAACTACCAGCTTCCTCAGGCTGAAAAGTCCATAGAGATCTATGACAAAATGGAAGCCTATGAGAAAAGGGAAGAGATCCCGGGTGAAGCTGGAATCCCGGCAGCCCAAAGAAGAGAGCTTATGGAAAATGAGGGCCTCCTTCTGGAAATGGAAACAGACAGTTTGCCTGAGATTCTAAAGGAAGAACCCGAGCAGGTTCCTGCAAAACTCCTGGCCCATATCCGTAAAAAAGAGTTAAAGGTACAGGAAGAAATGAAAGAAGGGAGAAAGCCTCAATCAAAGGCTGTCATTCGAAGAGCAGCTCCTCCAAAAAAGGAGAGCATGGCAATTTCGACTCATCAGCCAGTAAAGGCCAAAACTCAGAATCTGGAAAGCCTGGAAGACTTGGAAGGGATCTTTGAGAGCCATGCAGAGCTGGAAAGAAGGAATGATTCCCTGCAATACTTCCTATCTCATGCTCAGGATGAACTTCAAAAGATCCAAAAAAGCAAGAGAAATGTTTTTCAATTGGAATCCAGGTCAGAAAGGTCTTTTAATGGAGAACAGACAGGATCATCCCTGATCAAAGCTGAAATCTATGAGGATGCCGTGGTGCTGGATGGAAATCGTGTCAAACTGAGACTCCTGCAGGAGTACCGGATTGCAGGCAAGAAAGTGGAACAAAACACATTTGTTTACGGCATCTGCAAGCTCAACAAGGAGAGACTGTTCATACAGATCAGCCAATTTCCGGTAAGAGGAGAATTCCTGCCCGTGGATCTTCAAGTACATGATACGGATGGTCTGCCTGGTTTGTACATACCCGACAGGGCAGCAAGAAAAGTTACAAGGGAGGTGGGAGCACAGACCAGTATCTCTCCACTCTGGGGAAGTTCTCAGGATGCTCTGACCCATATTGGCATCACTACGGCAGACCGTACTGCACAGACTCTGATTCGAAGGGTAAGACTCAAAAAGGTCAGGCTCAGGAAAAACAGCATTGTATACATCATCAATCAAAACTAAAAATCATGAAATACTCCTTGATCATTATATTCCTTCTTTTTGCCCAATACATCAGGGCACAAAAGACATTGCAGGTGCATGAGAACAAAGTCACACACATCATCTCCAAGCAGAAGATCTCCTACCTGCAGGTGGGATCTCATGAGCTGATTATGGCAGAAATTGTAAAAGAGCATCCCAATCTTCTTCGAGTAAAAGCCCTGAAAGAATTTGAAGGGGAATCCACCCTCTCATTGGTAGCGGAAGGGAAGCTGTACAGCCTTTCCCTAAGCTATGGAGTGGAGGGGAAGAATTCCTATCTGTTGGAGGAATTCACATTCCAGCCAGCAGATCTGCTGCTTAGCCAATCGCTTCGCAAGTCAGAAATGGAAATGGCCTGCATGAAACTACTGGGACAGAAAAAAACAGGAGCAGGAGCTAGAATATCCAAACAGGGACTTCAGCTTCATTTTAAAAATATCGCCTTCAAAGAGGATCTCATTTTTGTGCTCCTGGAACTGAAAAATGCAAACCAAATGGAAATAGAGCTGGAGGGATATAGGTGGTGGATCAAAGACAAAAAACAGTTGAAGGCATCCAATCATCAGGAGTACCAAATCCATCCCCAATACCGCTATTTTGAGCTGAAATCCATTCCGGGAAAGAGCAGCAGAAAAGAAATTTTTGTCTTTCCACGCTTTCGAATACCGGAGCAGAAAATCCTGCAAATCCAAATGCTGGAAAAGGCAATGGGCAATACGGGAAGAAGAATTAGCCTGGAGCTAAAAGCATCCGATCTAAAAAATCCAATTCAACTCTAAACCAAAAGAGCAAAAATGAGCGCTGAATCCAAAGAATTGAGCAAAATGCATGAAGGATTTCGATTCTTTTCCTATCTGCTACTTATCCTGAGTTTGTATTTGGGAGAGCTGAACTATTTCAGGGCAAAAGGAATCTGGATTCCAGAGTTTGAAGGATTGTTTGAAAAGCTTTTACAGCTGATTTACCTGGTAGACCCTGTATGTTCAAAGGCCACTTGTATGGGATTTTTGATCATCACCTGCATAGGCACCAGGGCTAAAAAAGACAGGGAGCTGAAAGTATCTGCCCTTGTCGTTCAGCTGGGGGTGGGACTCTTTGTCTTCTGGGGAGCACTTTTTCTGAATCAAAAACTGGAACTGCTCTACCTGGTTTTTTCTTTTACGGGCTTTGTGATTTTAAACATCGCCTTTGACAATATTTCCAAACTGATCAATGTAAACCTGATGAAGGACAGATTCAATCTGGAAAATGAAAGCTTTTCCCAGGAGGAGAATTTCATGGAAAATGAATATTCCGTGAACCTGCCTTCCCTTTACCAGCACAAGGGAAGAGAAAGAGAGGGCTGGATCAATATTGTCAATCCCTTTCGGGCAAGCATGGTCATTGGAACACCGGGATCGGGAAAATCTTTCTCCCTGGTGCTTCCCTTTATCAAGCAGCATCTGGAAAAAGGATTTGCCATGTGTGTTTATGATTTCAAATTTCCAGACCTGACAAAGGTGGTGCATCATCATTTTTTAAAGGCCAAAAGAAGTGGGAATTTGCCGAAATCCGCCCAATTTTATTGCATCAACCTGGATGACATTACAAGATCCTACAGGTGCAATCCTTTGGCTCCTGAGTACATGGAGTCTCCCATTGATGCCTTTGAAGCTTCCAGAACCATACTCTACAATTTGAACCGGGAATGGATCCGAAAACAGGGAGAGTTTTTCTCAGAATCCTCCGTTTCCTTCTTTGCAGCCATCATCTGGTTTTTGAAACGATACCAAAAGGGGAAGTATTGCACCCTGCCTCATGCCATTGAGCTTTTGCAACTGGATTATGAGGAACTGTTTGAAGTACTGTCACAGGAAAAAGATGTACGCGGGATCATCAATCCCTTTGTCAATGCCCACCAAAGAGGTGCCTCTGAACAGTTGGAAGGACAATTGGGATCCTTGAAAATTGCCATCTCCAAAATCATTAGCAGGGAGATCTATTGGATCTGCTCGGGAGATGATTTTTCACTGGACATCAATGATCCTGCTCATCCAAAAATCCTTTGCCTGGCCAACAATCCCCTTCGAATCGAAATGTATGGAGCCGTTCTTTCCCTTTTTATCACCCGCATGCTCAAAATCATCAACCGAAAGGGACAGCACAAAACATCACTTATTTTCGATGAGCTGCCAACCATCTACTTCAGGGGACTGGACGCTTTGATTGCTACAGCAAGAAGCAATAAGATCTCAACCCTTCTTGGCATGCAAACCATAGATCAGCTCATCCGTGACTATGGAAAAGAACAGGCCAATGCCATCCTGACCAATATCGGAAATTTGTTTGCAGGTCAGTCGGTGGGAGATACCGCCAAATTCGTTCAAGCACGAATGGGAAAAATTCTGCAGGAAAGACAATCCATAAACATCAACAGAAATACACAGTCCACCTCCATCTCCACGCAAATGGATTTTTTGGTTCCCGAAGGTAAGATTGCCACCCTTCCGCAAGGACATATGGTGGGACAGGTAACGGACAATTTTGGAGAGAGCATCTACCAGAAGAATTTTAATGCCCTGATCAAAGTAGATATCCAGCAATTGGAAAGGGAAGAAAGAAAGTATCAGGACATTCCCAAAGTCTATGAATTTGATGATAAGGAACAGGTCTTGGAAAACAATCGAAATAGAATTTGCAATGATATACAACAAATGGTGAAAGAAATTTTTACAAAGAGTAGTTCAGAATAAGATTGTAAACCATTAAAAACAGAAAAATTATGGAACAAAGTAGCA
Source organism: Marinifilum sp. D714 (assembly GCF_030851345.1). Taxonomy (GTDB): domain Bacteria; phylum Bacteroidota; class Bacteroidia; order Bacteroidales; family Marinifilaceae; genus Marinifilum. Next base: position 211,945 of record NZ_JALPNU010000005.1, on the reverse strand, counting down.
CAAGGTTAAGTAAGGAACAGATTCCATTTTCCCAATTGGAAAAAATAGGAATCAAAAAAGAATTTGCGGACAGAATGGATAGCCAGGAGATGAAGGATTTTTTGAATGGATTCAGATCTGCGAAGCTCTATACCATTACTGCTAAAATCAATGGAGAAGAGCACAGGATTCCTGCCAAAATCCGATTGCAATTGGCAGAGGATGGAAAGGTCAATGTGAAGATTCATCCGATTCAAAGACTTCATATTCCGGATGAATACCTGGGACACAAATTCAGCAAGGATGAGAAAGCTGCCTTGATGGAGCACAAGAAACTGGACAAGCTGGTGGAGCTGACCAACCAAAGGGGAGAGAAGGACAAGTACTTTTTAGGCATTGATCCAAAGACCAACGAATTGATCCCACTTCGAAGCAAACACATCCGGGTACCGGAAAAGATCAAGGGAGCCATCCTCTCGGAGGAGCAAAGACAAAAACTGGCAGCTGGAAAGAAAATCAGCTTGGATGGGATGACCGGGAAGAATGGCAAGAAATTTTCCGCCACCCTTCAGGTGGATGCCGCCAACCGAAATATTAGTTTCTCCGGTTTTAAAAATCAAAAAGATCTGGAAGAGAAAACCGAAAAGAAAAGAGTGTCAAAACAAAAAGTTGGATAGTTCATGCTTGATTTTAAGGTGGAGGGAAGATCTATCCATTTAGGTGGAAGATCTTCCCTTTTTCTTGAAAAAAATGAGCCCGATGAATTGAGGTGAAAATGAATCTTAAGAGGGGGATGCAAGTTGTGTTTTTGTGGAACAAAAACCTTGTGCCTTTCAGCAGGAACTTTTCATCCGGGATGAAAAGCTGGATTGTCCAAGGACAAAATTCAAATAGATATGAGACCCAAAACAGATGAACATGAAAAGCTAAATCATGGAGTTCGGGTTCGACTGACTGATGCAGAAAAAAGAATCCTGATTATGAGATGCCGTGAGGAAGGATACCGAAATTTAAGCGAGTTTTCTCGGGCCAAACTGGTCAAAAAAAGAGAGGTTCGCAAGGTGGAAGTCTCGGATGAATTCCTGGAGGCAGTCAAAAAACTGGACCATGACCTCTGTAAGATTGGAGCCAATCTCAACCAGTTGGCCAAGGCCATCAATACCAATGCGGTTTATGGATTCGATGAACATGACAGAAAACTTCTGGGGCAGATTTTAAGCAAATTAAAGGACTGCTTCAAGACCTTTGAGGGCTTGGTTCACCTGATGGAATAAGGGGGCTAAAAACCAAAAAAAAATGATTATCAAGATTCATCAATCTCAGTCTGTGGAAGAGGCCTTTTTGTACAATGAAAAGAAGGTGGAAAAAGGAGAGGCTTCTTTCTTTCAGGCTGGAAATACACGCTTTCAAAATCCATTTCTATACAGCAAGTCAGAACGCTTGAAAGAATTTTTGAAAGTTGAAAAGTTGAACTCCAGAATTAAAAACAAGTGCCTGCACATTTCAGTTAATCCCTCACAAACAGATTGTGTAATGCTTAACGATGAGATCTTCAGAAAGGAGATTCAAAATTTTATGGAGGAAATGGGCTATGGTGCACAGCCCTACTTTGTCTACAAACACCAGGATTTGGACAGGCTGCATTTTCATGTTGTGTCCAGTAGAATTGATAGAAAAAGTGGAAAAAAGATCAATGACAGCAATGAGAGACACAGGGTACAACAATTTGTCAAAAAACTCCATGAGAAATACCAATTGAATCAGAACAGTCAAGGGGAGAAAATAGACTTTCACTTTTCACCCCACAGCAGAAATATCAAACAAAGCCTGGAAAATCTGTTTTACCATTTGAATCATACTAAGGAAATTCAAAGCAAAGAAATGTACGAAAAGACCCTAAAGCTATTTAATGTAGAGGTTAGGAAATCAGGAAGGGGACACATTGTGCTGGTAACGGATGATCAGGGAGAAGCCATACGATATCCCATTCGTTTGTCCAGGTTTCAGGAAAAACCTCGTTTCTGGACAGAGGAGAAAAAGGAAATCGGGAAACAGTCTGTCAAAAAGAGTAAAGCCGGATCAAGGCATCATGGCTTATTGGAGGATTTCATCAAAGAACTGAACCGGAAATTAAGACATCAGAAACAGGGCCATCAAAAAGGCAGAATGAATAAACTGAAAAAGAAAGCTGGTAAAAAGAAATACAGGCTGAGACCTTAATTGTATGTAAAAGCATATAATGAAACAATTGTCAGAATTTGTAAAGAAGCGAAGAATGAAAAATTTTTCAATGATTGAAAGTAAATCAGCTTGGGTATTTTCCCCCGCTTATGATCTACTGAATGTAAGGATTGTGTTGCCAGATGATAAGGAAGAGCTGGCTTTAACCCTTGGTGGAAGGAAAAGAAAGTTAAAAAGGGGGTGTTTTGAGCAGTTTGGAGGAGGTATGGGACTGACGAAATAACAGGTTGAAGATGTTTTTGAATCAATGGTAAAAAACAAATCCAAAGCTTTAAAATTAATCAAACAATCATTTTTATCTGAAGAAATGAAACTGGCTGATCAGGAAGTTTTGGAAGCAAAATACAAACAGATGGAATTGTAAATAAATGGATGATTTACTGGGATCTCAATAGCATTGACCCATAAGAAGACCTCCCCGTCATATACAGGGAGGTCCTTACAACTATCAACTACGGTTAATATTAATTATTTACCAATATTAAAAGTAGTTAATGTTTTGTTGAATACCAAAGCTTTTGAGTCTTGTTTTCTAATGTAAAATACAGTTTTTTTTGATCAGCTCAAAATAATGCTGGCGATTCCCCAAATGATATACGGTCATGTGAAATTGTTTTCCAAATTTTTGAGTGATCACAACATAAAAGTCGGCACCCACAACCTCATAATTGAATTGCCAGTTTTGTTCATTGCTCCAGGAATAATCAGCATGTTGATCCAAGCCATAGATTTTATCAACATCGGATAAATAGTGCAACTCCTTTTTTTGAAAGCTTTTGTGGTTGGCAACAATGGTTTTTCCCCCATCTCGAATCTCAATCTGTGTATCTTTAAGCCACTTTACAGCACTTTGTTTTCCAGCTCTCATTTTGTCTTCATTCTTAAATTTCAGAACATAGGCTTTCTCAGCTTTGCCTTTGAACAACTCCTGTCCTTGTGCAAAACCAATGGCACAGCTTAAAATCAATAGTAAGAATATATTTTTCATATGCTTCAAATGAATGTTCATGGATCTAGTCTTCCTGAAAACAAAGGATTTGATACAATAAGATAAGAAAAATTATGCCCTGAAGGGATTAATCAAAATTAAACTTGACCAAATTCAAGTTTTGCTCCTTTAAAGAGTAAAATGACAGGAGTTAAGGGAAAAATGAAAATACCATCGGAATCCTATAAGAAACCCCTTATCCCAAAGAAATCAATAGAACTTCTCTGAGGATAAAGGGTGGAAGTAGTTGTCTATTAGAAATGCAAGGCTTTGAAAAGTTTGTACGATTGCTTTTCTTACCTTTCTGGTTTTACAGGATCTACAAATCACTTAGTTTTAATTGCGAACCGTCCCTAAATAGTACTACAAAAGCACCTTCAACACCACATATGTCTCTAAAGTTTGCTGCATCATGGTAATTGTTGAATTTTCCAATGGCATACTTGTGCCAGCCATTGATTTCATGATGCTCAATCAAACTTTTTCCTTGATAGACTTGATACAATTGCTCAGCACTGGCTTCTTTTTTACAAGCCAAAATCTGTACACGGTAAACCTGTTCAGGAACAATCTCATCGATCAGTTCCTGGGTGTATGTATGGATTTCCTTTCCATGTATTTTTTGCGGCATTGCATTTTCAGGCTCTGAAGTTTTGTTTTCGACAATTGGAGTTTCCATGATTTCCTCAATCTGGTAGATGTCAAATCCTCCCATACCTCCCTTGCGATCAGAAGCCAAATATTCTTTTCCGGTCTTTGATTTGAAATACTGGATTTCATGATATGCACTGTTTACTCCTGCACCTAAATTCTCCGGAATACTCCAGGAACCATTTCCCAATCGAGTACATTTGAAAATGTCATATCCTCCCATGCTGTTGTGTCCTTTGGAGGAAAAATAAAGCTCCTTACCATCCGGACTCACAAAAACATCAGCTTCATCATATTGGGTGTTGATGTCGCGTCCCATATTTCTGGCTTCTGTCCATGTTCCATCCTGCTTTTTGGTACAGTAATAAATGTCGCATTCGCCATATCCACCTTTGCGGTTACTTACAAAATACAATTCCTTGCCAGCAATGCAAGCTGAAGCCTCTCTGGAAGAGGGCTCGTTGATAAAACCAAGACTTTCCGTTGGCAAATACTTGCCAGCTTTTTTGTGAACCAAAATCACATCACCATCACCATCCAGTCCGGAATAAAAAATATAACTTTTTCTTTCGGGGATGGAAACAATGGCTTGGTTCATCTCCTTACCAAAGGAAAGGGAAAGTTGCTTTACTTTTTGGGTATTCATAGGCGAGTAATATGCCTTTTCCACTTTCTTGTTGCCAACTCTTTGTGAGCTGAAATAGAGCATGTCATCACTTTCGATTGGGTTCAGGTCATTGCAGTTTGAGTTAATCTCACCACCCAATGCTTGTAGTTTTTGTTTTACAGGCTGACTGGTTAGCAGCATAGCATTCTTACACTCGCTAATGTGTTTTTCGCACAATGCAATGAACTCTCTTTTTTTGTTTCCTTTGGCGGCGATGGCGATTTCTATGTTCTGCTTGAACATTTTGATTGCCTTTAGAAAATTGCCTTCGTATTGATGTGCCAATCCAATCAAGAAAAACAAATCTTCACTTACATTGGCATTCAATTGATAAGCCTTAATCAAATAATCTCTGGCCATATCCTTGCTATCTGACATCAGATGGCAAAGGCCCATATTGTAATTGAGTTCAGCATTCTCTTTGTTGATGGCATAGGCTTCCGAAAGCAATGCAAGACAAGCGCTTGCATTTTGAAAATCCTTCTCATACAAGCTCAATGCTTCTTTAATTTTGTCATAGGCTTGAATGGATTTTTCGCTTTGATTTACGAATTCATTTTTCTTAACCTGTAGTAGGTTTTGTGCATTGGACTGTGCAAAAATAAATAGGCTCAGTATCAATGCTGTGAGGGGATACTGTAATTTCATAGAACTTGGATTAGTAAATAGATAAACTAAAAATAATCAAAATAAATTTTAATAGTCCAAATTATTGATAAAACTTATCCAAATTATAGCTGGATATATGGTTTTGAAAGATAATTTGATGAAACAATTTAGTGCTGGAGGCTAATTAATTGATTGGAATTTTGTAACTTCTATCATCATTGCATGAAGACTATGGTCGTGTTTTTAAATTTAGGGTTAGTCTTCCAAGGAATAACTTCATTCAGGTGTGATAAGGTAGCGATATAGAGTGTTTGGTTCTGAACGATGAGGTTGTTCCTTGATTTTTCAATTTTTAACTGACAATTTTTCTTGATACGGATTCAGAGAAAGATTGAGATGGAATGGTTCATCTCGAAAAGGGATGGTAAGCACGCTATCCCTTCTCAACTTCACTTAAAAAACGAAATGCAAGAAAGTCTTGTTAGAAGTAAAGTAAATTTTTATAAAAATTAAGTAGATAATTGAAAATCTGAAAACTTGTCATTTATGGTTTTCAAAAGAAATAGATTTGCTTATCTTTGAATCGTAATTTTAAATATTACACAAGTAGTAGTTTTTGGGCAGGAGTCATTCCGAAAGGGATGGCTTCTCCTGTTATAGGATGATATGTAATCTAAATATAATCGTAATCTAGGGTCTTGATTTTATTTTTACCAAATGGATTGTCAAGAAGTTTGTAATGCATTAGAACTATAGTTAATCAATCAAGAGCTCTTCTATTGAAGAGCTTTCTTTTTTATGGCCTCTTTGCCTTATCTCGTCTGTTAATATTGAATGGACTTACCTGCAGTAAGGATAGGATTTGTTTTCTGGGATTCAAAATTCTCTTTTTACAATCTTAAAATGCATGAAAAATTTTCGTTCAATGACTCAAATCTGACGTTTTATTGAATAATATGAATAACAGATCGTTTAATCTGATATATAGGATTTTGCCGTTATATGTTAAAAATTGTTAAGAATTTACAATAAGTTAATGTATTGATAAATCTAGATAAGTTTTGATTTATATCGTTTTATGCTATTTTAAAATAAACATTAAATATGATTATTGATACAATGATTTTTTGCTTTTCAAGCTCTGCTTTGGTCCGAATCTCTTTATCAGGCATATCAAATACTTGACAGCTTTATAAAAGTTGTTGATCGTGTAAATTTCCTTATTAATCAATCGTAAAAATCAATTTATCCCATTTAATCTTGCTTTAGATATATTTGTGATACCTGAAAAGTAAGCACATGTTTTTTAGGAAATCATTTACTTGTGATTTATGAGCAAGTGGATTTTGTGCAAAAGACTTTAAACTTACTTAAACAGCCCAAGTGAAAATGGGACTGAAGGGGCGAAGCTGTATCAGGAGCTCAGATTTTCATGTAAATTGAGAATGAATACTTGAGACAAACTTGATGATTGCCTACTGTTAATTATATTGAAAATTGTTATCTGGAAGGGAACGGATACTGGAGATGAAAGATGAATGACTAACGACCAATTATTGAAGAAAATCAAGCATGAGTATTTTTGGTATGCCATATATACCAAGTCTCGTTCAGAAAAAAAACTATACGTAGAATTACAGGAAAAAGGAATTGAAAGCTATTTGCCGCTAAAAAAAGAGCTTCGTGTTTGGAGTGATCGAAAAAAATGGATAGAAACTCCCTTGTTTTCCTCTTATGTTTTTGTAAAAGTATCAAAGAAAGAATACCATCAGGCCATTGGTTCCAAATATGCCGTTTGCTATGTAAGTATAAGAGGAAGAGCAGTGCCGGTGCATGAATGCCAAATCAATGCCTTAAAAAGCTTCTTGGAAGATGAGGCAAGAAGTTTGGAGGTTACCAATGCCGATTTAAAACCAGGGAAACGAGTGGAAGTGCTGGCAGGTCCATTAAAGGGAGTGCAGGGAGAAATCCACGAAATACGTGGGAAACACAGATTGGTACTTCGATTTGAATCCCTCGGAGCTTGTGTTCATACCGAAATACAAACTGATGAAGTCAAATTGGCTGAGTCTTGCTGTTAAGATAGAAGGTTGATATTACCCCAAACCCCTAAAGGGGCTTATTTTGTGCGTTATTCCTTTTAGAGTACAAAGCGAAGCGTCTCATGACTAAAAGGAATAATTTAAGGGTGAACGTGGGGGGAAAGTGAGAGAGTGAAAAATTCTTGAATCCCGAGTCCCGAATGACGGGAGGGAACAGCAAAGCTAGAAGGACAAAGGTCAGAAATCGCACCTTTTATTATTCATTACTAATTATTAATTACTCATTGATGTAATTACTCACTGATCATTGTTCATTGCTAGCTGATCACTGTTCAAGGTATCAGCATAAATTCGTGTTTATTTGTGTTCATTTGTGGATAAACATTTTTTTTATGCTCTGAAAAACGATCAACACTGGATCAATCCTCGATCAAAATTGGTGATACTGTGGAAGCAATTGGACACTGACAAAGAAATTCTAATAGGATATGACAAAACTAAACAAAATCCTGTTGAGAGAAATGATGGATGAGCACATCATCTCGCACAGGAATGGAAAACCATACCTTAAAAGAAGACCTAAGAAAGTTCACAATCCCCAAACGGAACAGCAGACCAATCAACGAGGAAAGTTTCGTGCGGCATCTGCTTTTGTAAGCAGAAATCTGGATGAGTTAATTCGTCCCTACTGGAATCCCGAAGCCAAACGCAGGGGAATGACAGGTCAGAATCTCTTTTGCAAAATCAACACACAAGCTTTTGATGCGGAAGGAAAGCCAGATTTTGAAAAGCTGCAATTGGCAGTAGGTGATCTAAAAGGCATAGAGAGTTTACACATAGAACAAGAAGAAAGCAACATAAAACTCTCCTGGAAAAACAATGCAAAAGGAGAAGCTGGTTTGGAGCAAAACCAATTGAAAATTTTTGGAATTGATGACAACTTACATGTTGAAGAAATCCAGTGTTCTGCTACTCGACAAGACGAGTTCTTTTCAGGACACTTCCAATATCAAAAATACATTGGACTATTTTTATTCTTTTGGAATTCCGAACTAAGTAGATCAACAGTCTCCGAACTAATGATCTTATAACAGACTCTTTGACTGTTCGACTCTTTGACTCTTCGACTGTTTGACTGTTCGACTGTTTGACTGTTCGACTGTTTGACTGTTCGACTATTCGACTGTTAAATCGTTAGACTATATTATTAATAAATACCTAAAACACACAAAAATGAAATTTTTTAATCTTTCTCTATTAATGGTAGTACTTTGTACACTTATAGATGTTAATGCAAATGCACAAACGGTAATAAAATCTCGCTACATTTTAAAGGACCATATGTTTAGTAAAAGCATCTTGTCAGGGGGGGTAAGTACAGGCCCGGAATACGATGGTGGTTTTGGTCTGCAAGGCATGTTCGATTATCGACTTGCTGAAAGATTCTCAGTAGGTGTTCAAGGAAACCTATATTTTTTGGAATCAAGGCTAGATGAGTTTAGACAGTTGGCCGTAAATGCAAGAGCAAACTACCACTTGTTAAAGCAGCACAAAACAGATCCAAACTATTGGGATTGGTATGTTGGTATCGATTTGGGTGGTGATTTGGAAGGTTCTGGTAAAAAAATTAAAGAATTCAACGAATTTGCCGGAGTACACATGGGCTTGCGCTACAAAATGAATCACCGTTGGATTGTATTTGCCGAAGCAGGAAGCAGAAATGCTAGCATTGGTTTGGCATTAAATTTACGATAAATCGCTTTTAAAATTAAATGCCATTTAAAAACACTATTCTTAAGTAGGGAGAGCAACTTCATTGATGACTCCTGTACCACTAGAAAGAATAGTGTTCTTTTATATCATTTTTTCGATAGTAATTGCCAATTGAAAATCATGCCTCAACTACTAGTAAACAAAGCCGCCAAAGAACTGGAGAAAGGAAATGTACAGGCTGCAGCTCAATTGATAGGAGAACTTTTCGAAAAAGAAGAAAATCCGGAAAAGAAAAATAATACACAATCTCAAGCTACAAAAAAATAAAATGAGCAATACTAAAATTGCAGTAATCGGCCTTGGTTATGTAGGCCTACCATTGGCAGTTGAATTTGCAAAGAAATTCTCTGTTGTTGGTTTTGATATTAAACAGGATAGAGTGGATGAATTGAATGCTGGTACTGACTCTACTTTGGAAGTTGATGACAATAATCTGCAATCTGTTTTGGTTCAGAAAAAAGAGAACGTCAATGGTTTATTCCTGACTACCCAAAAAGAAGATCTGGCGGATTGCAACTATTACATTGTTACCGTTCCAACACCAACGGATAAAAACAACCGTCCGGTATTGACTCCATTGGTGAAAGCATCAGAAACGGTTGGTGCTGTGTTGAAGAAGGAAGATATTGTTATTTATGAGTCAACGGTTTATCCTGGAGCTACAGAGGAGGATTGTGTGCCTGTTTTGGAGCAAGTATCAGGAATGACTTTCAATAAAGATTTCTTTGTTGGCTATTCTCCTGAAAGAATTAACCCGGGCGATAAGGAGCATACCGTAACCAAAATCAAAAAGGTAACTTCGGGTTCTACTCCTGAAATCGGGAAGAAAGTTGATGAATTGTACCAATCGGTAATTGTGGCGGGTACTCACCTGGCTCCAAGCATTAAGGTAGCCGAAGCCGCTAAAGTAATTGAGAATTCTCAACGTGATATCAACATTGCCTTCGTAAACGAATTGGCGAAAATTTTCTCCAACATGAACATCGATACCCGTGCGGTATTGGAAGCTGCAGGAACCAAGTGGAACTTCCTTCCTTTTACACCAGGCTTGGTGGGTGGACACTGTATTGGTGTTGATCCTTACTATTTGGCTCAAAAGGCTCAGGAAACAGGTTACAATCCTGAGATCATCCTATCTGGTCGTCGTTTGAACGATGGTATGGGAGAATGGGTGGCATCTCAGGTGGTGAAGTTGATGATTAAAAAAGGACATGCGGTTAAAAATGCCAAATTATTGGTGTTGGGCATCACTTTTAAAGAAAATTGTCCTGATATTCGCAACACCAAAGCCATTGATGTCATCAATGAGTTAAAGGAATATGGTTCACAGGTGGATGTATATGATCCTTGGGCCGATCATGAAGAAGTGAAGGAAGAATATGGTTTGAATTTGGTTGATAGCTATACAAATGAAAAATACGATGGTGTTGTATTGGCTGTAGCTCATAACGAATTCAAAGAAATTGATTTATCAACGCTTCGCAATGGCCACAATGCTGTGATTTACGATATCAAGGGCATCTGGGATAGAGAAATGGTAGACGGACGCTTGTAAAATTGGGTCCACAAATAGACACAAAAAGATTTGTCCACACCCCGATAGCTATCGGGGGCATACAAATGAACACGAATTTCATTCAAGGGTGTCATTGCGAGGAGGCGGTAGCCGACGTAGCCTGTCCCGACTTATTCGGGAGCAATCTGTTCGAATACGCATGCCAGAATAAAAGAAGCTTTCTACTAATTTTAACAGATTGCTTCTCCCCAAAAAAAACGGGATTGCAATGACAGCAATAATGAAAGCCTGTAATACAATTGCCTTAGGCAAGAAAAATACATTAGAGGAGAAAGGTCATTCAATTACACATACATGAATTAAAAAGCAAAGTAATTCGTGTTCATCTGTGTGTATTCGTGGATAATCTAAATTGCCGCAGGCAATCCTTTATAATTTGAGGAAAGAAAATGGAAAGAAAGATTAAAGATTCCAAGGTGCTGGTAACAGGCGGAGCTGGATTCATAGGCTCCAATCTATGCGAAGCACTTTTACAACAAAACAACCAGGTGGTATGTCTCGACAATTTTATGACAGGCCACCGACACAATATTGAGCCTTTTTTAAGCAACCCAAACTTTACATTGGTGGAAGGCGACATTCGCAATTACGAAGATTGCCAGAAGGCAGTGGTAGGATGCGATTATGTTCTTCACCAGGCAGCTTTGGGTTCTGTGCCTCGTTCCATTAAGGACCCAATGACCTCTACCGATGTGAACATTGGTGGCTTTGTGAAAATGTTGCATGCAGCAGCCGAGGCAAAGGTGAAACGATTTGTGTATGCAGCTTCTTCATCTACTTATGGCGATTCGAAAGCTTTGCCTAAGGTAGAACACAAGATAGGTAATGCATTGTCGCCTTACGCCATTACCAAGTATGTGGATGAGTTGTACGCTAAAAACTTTAGCGATTTATACGGCATTGAAACCATCGGTTTGCGCTACTTCAACGTATTTGGCCGCCGCCAGGATCCAAACGGAGCTTATGCAGCCGTAATTCCTTTATTCGTAAAGAAATTAATGGCTCACGAATCTCCTGTGATTAATGGTGACGGCACCTACTCCCGCGACTTTACCTATATAGAAAATGTAATTCAGGCCAACCAATTGGCTGCCATTACCCCAACAGACTTTATTCGTGAAAAAGCGAAGCTTTACAACAAAAAACATTCGTGTGATTTGTGTAATTCGTGGACAGAAAATAGTGGAGTGTTGAGTGACGTTTTTAATGTGGCTTATGGTCAAAGAACAGACTTAAATGAATTGACTCAAACATTAAAAGTAAATCTTTCGAAATTTGATCCTGAAATTGTCAAAGTGGAAATTCTTAACGGTCCAAATCGAGCCGGGGATATTCCTCATTCTTTGGCTTCTATTGAAAAAGGGAAAATGTTGTTGGGGTATGAGCCGGAGTATTCAATAAAAAGAGGTTTGGAAGAGGCTACGGAGTGGTATTGGGAGAGTTTATAAAGTTGTTGTAAATACAGAATATAGATGAAAGTTATATCTAAAATAATTGGAAGATTTAAGGCAATTTTAAATTGGTATTTGTTCAAAATAGCTAAGAATTGGGTGATTTTAAATTTTATTAGCAAAAGAATTAGACCATTTCTTTGGAAACTAACAGGTGTACAAGTAAAAGGTAAAATATCTATAGGCTATGATGTATATTATGATGTTGGAAATGCAACTAAAATTATTGTAGAAGAAGGTGTTTGGATTGCAAGTAGAACATTATTATTATGTCATAAAAGAGATTTAAGCAATTACCATATAGGAGACGATTACAATAAGTTACCAACTAATAAAAATCAAGTAATACTTAAAAAGGGGTGTTGCGTTGGAATGGGATCTATTGTAATGCCTGGTGTTACTATCGGAGAGGGAGCCATTGTTGGAGCAGGCTCAATAGTTGTAAAAGATGTTCCTGCATGGTCAATAGCAGTAGGTAATCCAGCTAAAGTTGTAAAAGAAATAAAATAGACTTATGTTTTTTTTGAATTTATTATATTATACTAAGTTGCTTTTTCGCTATTTAAGGGGGGCAATATTTAATCTATTATTGTTGAATTTTAAAGGAGGAAGGCTTAGAATTGGAAGAAATGCTCAATTGTATGGAGAAAAACTAATTTTTGGAAGCAATGTTAAAATTGCGACTAATGTGAGCATATTTAGAAATGTTACGGTTGGGAATAATGTTAATATTGGGGACAATGTAGAGATTAGATGTAATAAAAAAAATAGAATAACAATTGGGAACAATTGTACTATAAATAGAAATAGTATGATTATGGGAAATGTTGTTGTTGGAAATTATTGTTTGATTGCACCCAATTGTAAAATAATAGGATCTAATCATAACTTTTCGGATAGAAAAGAATTTATCAAAAAGCAAGGAATTTCTAGTAAAGGAATAGAAATAGAAGATGATGTTTGGCTAGGAGCAAATGTTGTAATTGTAGATGGAGTTACGATTGGAATGGGTAGTGTAATTGGAGCTTCCTCAGTTGTTACAAAAGATATACCACCATACAGTATTGCAGTTGGAAATCCTTGTCGAGTAATCAAAAAGAGAAATTAAGTGGGATTGAAGGAAAAATCCATTAATGGTTTTATTTGGTCGTTTACTGGTTCGATCGGAAGTGGAGCTATTAATTTTATTATTACAATAATATTAGCAAGAATACTAGGTGCTTACGAATTTGGTTTGCTCGAAATATTGTTGGTTTTTACATCTATTTCTACTGTATTTGTGGATAGTGGTTTTTCTCAAGCTATAATTAGAGATAAACAACCGACTCAAACAGATTTATCAAGTGTTTTTTATGTAAACATATTGATTGCCGCATTGATATATTTTATTCTTTTCATAAGTGCACCTTTAATAGCAGATTTTTTTAACTCTAAAGAGCTCATCTCTCTTGCTAGATTTGTATTTCTAATAATAATTTTTGACTCCTTTTCACTAGTTCAGAATGCTAATTTAAATAGACAGTTGATATTTAAACCATATGCAATTGCTTCAATAGTTGCAATTGTTTTATCGGGTATTTGTTCTATTATAATTGCATATAAAGGAGGTGGAATATGGGCTTTAGCTTTTAATGTAGTTTTTATTTCTTTTGTAAGAAGTTGTTTGTTATGGTTTCAAGTACAATGGAAGCCATCGTTAGTAATTGATTTGTTATCAGTTAGAAAATACTGGAAGTTTAGTGTTAATCTTTTATTACAGGGATTACTTGATAAGGTGATATCTAATCTTGAGTCGATTGTAATTGGTAGAGTACATACAAAACAAGCTCTAGGTTATTTTTCTCAAGCAAGAAAATTTAACGCATATATAAATCAAACAACAACAAATGTTATAAAGAAAGTAACTTACCCTTCACTGGCAAAAATAGAAAATGAGACTGAACGTTTAAAGAAGGCTTATACTAGGGTTATTGGTACAACAATGTTTTGCATAGTTCCTATTGCTTTATTTACAATTGTTTCGTCTGAAAATTTAATTGTATTTGTTTTTGGAGAGAAATGGTTGAGTTCTGCTTTATATTTGAAACTTTGGGCTATATGGGGCATGTTATATCCAATTAGTTCTATTTGTTCAAATATTTTTCTAGTTAAAGGGAAAAGTAAGTTACTTCTGAAATTATCTACCATTAAACAATTTTTACGGATAGTTGTAATAATATCACTTGTAAGTATTGGCATTACGCCTATGCTTATTGGAATAATTACTGTAGCTTTTATTAGTACGATAATTTACTGTTATTTTGGTGGTAAATTGATAGCTTATAATTTATGGGAAATGTTATATGATTTGAGGAAGACTCTACTAAACTCAATAGTATCTACTCTGATTGTATATGTTATCTCAGTTAATTTACTTGGAAATAATTATTGCTTCGATTTTATATTACAGTGTGTAATTATGGGTATTTCATATGTAATACTTAGTAGTTATCTATTTAGAAATATTTATTTTTTTGAACTTTTAGAGATTATAAATCCAATTTTGAATAAAATAATAAATGTTAAAAAGTTTTTTAAGAGTAATTAATAGATTATTTAAATATAATGCTGTTGAGTGGAATATAGGAGTTTTAGATTTCGATTCGATAGATTTGTTAAATACTAGAAATATCCATGATATTAAATGGGTAAAGCACAATTACAAGAATAGATGGTTTGCAGACCCATTTATTGTTTCTACTTCAACTAATGAAATTATTTTGTTGGTAGAGGAATTTGAGGAAAGTAAGAGGAAGGGAAAGATATCAAAAATGATAATTGATGCTAAAAACAATAAAGTGAAAAGTTTAACCACTATTCTTGAATTAAATACTCACCTGTCCTTTCCTGCTATTTATAGAAAAGACAATGAAATATACATATATCCGGAAAATTCACAAAGTGGAGAATTGCTTTTGTATAAGTATAATCCTGATGATGACTCAGTGGAAATAGCTACTACTTTAGTAAATGAAGATAGAGTAGTTGATTCAAGTTTAATTACAATCAATAATAGAAATTTTCTTTTTGCTACATGCAAGCCTAAGCAAAGCGAAGATATTGTGTCGGTTTACGAATCGTTAACATGGAATGGAAAGTATGAAAAGATTGAAGAAATTAGAGTTGAACCTAAAGTAGCAAGAGGAGCTGGCGATATTTTTTGTTTGAATAATGAGTGGATTAGACCTTCGCAAGATTGCAATGGAGGATATGGTAAAGGAATTGTTTTTTCTAGATTGTCAATAGAAAACAATAGGTTCAAGTTAGAAGAGCTTAATAGAATATATCCAAATAAATCAGAATTCTATAACGAGGGAATACATACATTTAACATCCTTGACAAAACAGTTGTAATTGATGGGTATCGTTATAAGCATGCTATTTTTGCTAAGCTTGTGAACACCTTTAGGTCTATTATTGGTATTTAAACAATGATGAAATGAAAAAGAGAATACTTTTAAGTTCATTTTTAATATTATTCTTAATATTGTTACTGGTAACAGGGCTAATACCATTCGATATTTACTTGTTACCAATGACTCTATGTGGACTTATTACGCTAATAAAAATTGGAGAGAAACTTGAAAAAAACAGTGTTTTAAGGGAAACTTTTTTTTATGTCTGGTGTGTGTTGTTCTTATCTTCATTTGTAGCACCACTCATACATTTTTCAAGAAACTATTGGATTGAAAATGTTTATTATTTACCTACAGAATGGAATGGGTTGGCATTTAAGGTTAGCTCAATTTATTTATTTGGAATAATTGTTTTTGCTGTCTTAGATAATGTAAATCTTTTTAAAGCAAAACAATTAACTTACATTCGACAGTTTAAAGCAAGTGCAAGTTACATTGTGTTGTTTTTAATGTCGGTTTCTTTTATTCTACAAACATACTTGTATATAAGAGTTGGCGGGATAAGTCAGTATATGTTAATTTTTACAGAAAAAAATGAGGAATCTGGTGGTTTTGCTGGAATGGGAGCATTTTTTATTATATCTGAGATATTTCCGTATTTATTGATGCTCTATTTTTTCATAAAAAATAGAGGCAAACAGGTTTCTTTCATTTATATTTTGTTATTTCTTGCATTAATGTTAATATCCTGCATATATTTTGGAGGTTTAAGGGGGAGTAGAAGTAATACTATTTTTACAATGTTGCAGGCTGTTATTGTAATTAATTTTACAATATATCGATTCTCCAAAATTCACTTTATGGGATTTTTGGCTGGTTTTTTTCTATTTATGGCAATAGGACGTTTATATAAAAATGATGGTATAAATTTAGTTAATAATATAGGTGAATATCAGAGTTTGAGTATTTCTGAAGATATGACATCAATGGAGAAAATAGTCACAGGAGATTTGGCTAGATTCAATATTATGTGTTACGAACTATTTATGTTGAAGAATAATTCAACCTACAAAAAAAAATACGGATCAACTTATTTATATAGTATTTTTACATTTATTCCCGGAGGAAAGAATATTAGAGAATATTTAAATTTGACTGGAAGATCTGAGGCGGCAGGAAATTTACAATTTGATTTTGATGGGCAAATTAGAAGTGCACACAGAAAAAATACAAGAATATTTGGATTTGTAGGGGAATTCATGCTCAATTTTGGTTCTTTATCATTTGTGTTTGCATTTTTGATTCTACTTGTTCTTTTAAAATATATTGAAAGTGTAGTAAATTCAGTATGGATTAGTGACCCTATGTTCATTTTAGTAGCTCTTTTACCTATTTTTATTTCAATACTTATAAATGCGGATTTTAATAACTTTGTTTTTTCATTGATTAAGAGAGTGATTCCGTTATATTTTATAATAATGCTTATTACAAAGAAAAGTAGTCGTCGAATATTAAGATAAAAATGAATGAATTTAGTTTTTGTTACTGAAGCAAGATTCCACAGGGGATCTGACGGTTTAATTTACTCTCAGAATGGTTCTTATGGTTTATCTTTGTGGGAAAGGTATTTGAGTGTTTTTGACAAAATTACAGTAGTAGCGAGGGTAGAACAAACCCAAAACGAATTTCCCAAAGAATATTTGGCTCAATCTGAAAACATATCTTTTATTGAACTGCCATACTTTGTTGGTCCTGTTCAATATCTAAAAAGAATAAGAAGCTTGCAAGCGGTTATACGAAATAGTATAACGAAAGAAAGTGTAGCATATATTCTTAGAGTTCCAGGTAAAATAGGAACATTGTATGGGAGAGAATTAAAAAAGAGAAATATACCTTATGCAGTTGAAGTTGTTGGTGATCCGTGGGATGTGTTTGCACCAGGTTCGGTAAAACATATATTATCTCCATTGTTTAGGGTTACAGGATATTTAAATTTAAAAAAAGTTGTTTCTAATGCGGCTGCTGCTTTATATGTAACAAAAATCCAACTACAAAAGCGCTATCCGGTTTCAAAAGAAGCATTCACAACTAATGCCTCAAATGTTTTTATTTCGGATTCTGCTTTTAAAGAAGAAGTAAAAAAGTTCGATAAAAATAAGAACGATAAAATTGAGATGATTGCAATTGGTTCTTTGGCTCAAATGTATAAAGCTCCTGATGTGGTTTTAAAAGCATTAAGCAAATTGAAACAAAATGGAGTGAATTTTCATTTAACATGGCTTGGGGATGGAATATATAAGGAGCAAATGATTCGTCTTTCAGAAGAATTAAATGTACAGGATTGTGTGAGTTTTCTCGGGAATATTCCTACAGGAGAACCTGTTAGAGAAGCTCTAAAACGATCTGATCTTTTTATTCATGTTTCAAGGACAGAAGGTTTGCCTCGTGCAATGGTAGAAGCCATGTCGGTTGGCTTGCCATGTATTGGCTCTAAAGTTGGAGGAATACCTGAATTATTAGAAGAAAAAGCTTTAATTCCATCTGATAATGTAGATGTTTTGGTAAATAAGATTCATGAATTTCTTGGAAGTAAGGAGCTGATGAATACACAAGGAATCAGGAATTACAATGAAGCCAAAGAATATAGCAATGAGATTCTAATGAAAAGAAGAAGAGAATTTTGTAATGAAATAATTAATCGTTTATAAAATGATTCTAACAGATAGCAAGCAAATTCTAAATAATATTGCGGATACTTTATTTATTTCTCCCCAAAACATAAATAGATTTAAAGACAATAATAAAATTCAAATTATTGTTGGTAGCAGAGCTTTAATTGGGCAGTGTCAAAATATTTCATTTCCTAACCTAAAGTTTATTCAGCTACTAAGTGTAGGTTTCGAAGGGATAGATATTGAAAAATTTAAGCAAAAAGGAGTGATTGTAAGCAATGCAGCTAATGTTTACAATGTTGGAATGGCAGAATTTATAGTTTATTCCTTGTTGATGGGAGCTAAAAGATATAATAAAGGCATACGCAATAGCTTTATTAGATATCAACGAGGCTATAAATACATTACAGAATTAGGGGGTAAAACGGTTGGCATAATGGGCGTTGGTGCCATAGGCAAAGAAGTAGCTAAGCGATTGCAAGGCTTCGATATGAATGTGATTGGTTATGATCTTACTTCAACGAATGTTCCAAACTTTGAAAAAGTATATGCTATAGAAGAAAAAAATGAGTTTTTACCTCAATGTGATTATTTGGTAGTAAGTATTCCTTTAAACGATAAAACCAAGGGAACATTAGATCAATCTGTATTCGAAAAATTAAAGCCTAATGTAACCATAGTAAATGTTGGGAGAAAAGACCTTTTTAATCAAAATGACTTTTTAAAGGCATTAAAAGGAAATAAAGAAATGACTGCAATATTAGATATGTTCGAGTTGATTCCAAATCCTTTTACCAATCCTTTCCGAAGATTATCCAATGTAAAAATATTACCAGGAGTTACTGCTATTTCTAAAGAGATAAATAGTAAGAGATTAAAGTTGGTAAGAGAGAATATAGAATTGGTTTTAATTGGTGAAACTCCAAAATTTGCTTTGTAATGAGTAGTTCTATAGTTCAACGAAAAACCTACACTACATTAGATCTTATGAAATTCGTAATGGCCTTAGCCATTATGTTTGCTCATATTTGTTCTGAAAATGTAACGGTACATCCTATTTTAAAATTGTTAACTTCGGTTTATAATTTTGGGGTGCCTTTTTTCTTTGCATGTAGTGGGTATTTGTTCTTTTTAAAATTGAAAAATACCGATGTAAAAGATTATACCAGTGTTTATAAAAAATTTACCAAGAGAATACTTCTGATGTATTTGGTTTGGAGCTGTATATATTTCTGTTTTGTGCTTACAAATTGGATTCAGGATGGTGCTTCCGTAGAAGATGTATTGCGCTATTTTCATAAAGCTATAGTTTTCACCACTTATGGAACAATCTGGTTTTTACCTTCTTTGTGGATAGGTGTTTCTATTACATTTTTTCTTTTGTATCGAAACATTAAGGTTGCAAAAATTGTTCTAATTGCTGTAGTTTTTTATATCATTGGCTCGTTTGGATTTTCATATCTTCCATTAAGTGAAGGAACATTTGCAGGTAAAATTTACCAGGTTTATAATGATATTTTTGTAACGAGTAGAAATGGAATATTTGCTGGTTTTCCATTTGTAGCAATTGGAGCATTGTTGGCTTTTAAAGGAGTAAAAAAGAAGAGTACGTTTAATTTAGTAATGACACTACTATTTGGCTCCTTATTCATTTTGGAAGCGGTATTTATAAAAAATAAAATGAATACAAATGTAGATATGGGATTTTTCCTAGTTCCCAGTATCTATTTTTTAATGAGTTGGCTGATCCAGTTTAATTTACCAACCAATCCTATTTACATTAGATTAAGGAATTTAAGTATGCTAATATTTTTAGGTCAAAGATTATTTATTACTGCGATTCCTTCGGTATTGCCTATTTCTTATATGGATGTGATTACAAAGAATAACTATGTTGGCTTATTTATTTTTGTTGGAGTAACTATCACTTTTGCTCTTTTGATTGAGCAATTTTCTAAAAAATACAAATGGTTAAACGTTCTATGGTAACAAAAAACATTTGCATTATCACCACAGTTGATATTACATTAAAGCAATTTGTTATTCCTTCGGCAAGAGAAATGCAAAAGAATGGTTTTGCAGTTACTTTTGTTTCTTCTATGAGCAAAGAATTTGTAGGGGAGTTTTCCAATGAGTTTACCCTGATTAATATTCCATTTGAACGGGGAGCAAAACCTTTGGGAATGTTGAAAGGGATTATTCAGTTGTATAAATTGTTCAGAAAGAACAAGTACGATTTAATTCAATATGCAACACCCAATGCAGCTTTTTATGCATCTATAGCAGGTAAATTGGCAGGTGTATGTAATCGCTTGTATTGCCAATGGGGAATTCGCTATGTTGGTTTCGATGGATTTGCAAGGAAATTATTCAGAAGAATTGAAAAAATCACCTGTTCATTATCAACTCAAATTCGTCCGGCAAGTTATAAGAACATGAAATTTGCTATTTCAGAAGGACTGTATCAACAGTCAAAGGCAAGTGTTGTTGGAGCAGGAGGAGCTGTCGGTATCGATTTAGGTGTATTTGATATTCTAGAAAAAGAAGAATACAGAAAGGAAATTTTTGAAAGACATCCAGAACTAAAAGACAAAACCGTTTTTGGTTTTGTGGGCAGGTTGGCTCGCGATAAGGGAGTAAATGAATTGATTCGTGCTTTCCTGAAATATTATTCGGAAGACTCAAATTCGGCTTTGGTAATAGTAGGTCCTAAAGAAGATAATGGAGAGTTGGAAGCTGAATTGGTAAAGCAATGTGAAGCTTGTCAAGATATTTTGTTTACAGGTTTTTCAAATGAAGTAAAAAAATACATCAGTGCATTTACTATTCATGTTCACCCTTCATATCGGGAAGGTTTTAGTTTGGTGATTCAGCAGGCCATGTCTATGGGGGTACCTGTGATTACGACGGATATACCAGGTCCATCAGAAGTTATAGTAGATGGAGTTTCAGGTATGTTGGTTCCAGCTAAGAATTCAAAAGCATTGTATTTAGCAATGAAGAATCTTTCTTTAGATAAGGAGAAACAAAAACTTTTCGCAGAAAATGGATTAGAGCGTGTGAAAATGCTATTTACCCAGGAAAGAATGTCACAATTAATTGTTGAAGATCGTCAACAAATTTGTGAATTGTAATTTAAACCTACCTACACTTAAAATATATAGACATGAAACGTCCATGAGTAAATAATTATTAACTCACACACTAGGTGATGATAATTGTCTCATGGTAAGTTCCATCTGACTTAAAACATAAAATTATAAACAGATGAAATTAATGATTTTAACGGCAGAGCCAGGCTTTGCAAAAGAAGCACAAGATGCTGGTATTGACCGTATATTTTTTGATTTGGAATACATTAATAAAGCAGAGCGTCAGAAAGGAAGAGATACTGTTTTGTCTGATAATAATATTGATGATATTCCCAAAGTTAGGAAGGTATTAACTGATTCTCAATTGTTGGTTCGTATCAATCCAATTCATCAGTATACAAAGGATGAAATAGAGAAAGTGATTCAATATGGTGCAGATGTAATCATGTTACCAATGGTTTTTGATGAAGCAGATGCAAAAACTTTTGTTGAGTTTGTTGGAGGGAGAGCGAAAACTTGTGTGATGATTGAAACTGCTCAAGCCATGTCTCGAATTGATGATATTCTAGAAGTAGAAGGAATTGATGAGCTTTTCTTCGGATTAAATGATTTACACATTGGACTTGGTTTATCTTTCTTGTTCGAAGTGTTGAGTGGTGGATTAGTGGAGTACATGGCAGAGAAATGTAAAAAGAATAACATGCAATTTGGCTTTGGTGGTATAGCAAGAATTGGTGATGGCATGTTACCAGCTGAAAAAATATTGGGTGAACATGTTCGATTGGGTTCTGAGTCTGTTATCCTTTCACGTGCCTTTAAAAATGCAGCAAGTAATTTGCCATTAAAAGAAGAAATTCAGAAAATTAGAAAAGCAATAGATGAAATAAAATTGTGGAATGATGCATTATATAGTGAAAATAAAAAGGATGTTCGTTCTATTGTTAATAAAATTGTAAATCAGCAGTAAGCACTGGAATGTATAAGTTTTTTTTAAAGCCCCTTATAGATATGTTATTAGCATTAGGAGGCTTACTCTTGGCAAGCCCTTTATTGCTTTTTGTCATTCTTTTTTTAACCATTGCCAACAACGGTCATCCTTTCTTCTTCCAAACTCGTCCCGGAAAAAATGGCAAGCCTTTCCGCATCATCAAGTTCAAAACCATGAACGATAGACAGGATGCAGCAGGAAACTTATTGCCCGATGCTGATCGATTGACTCCAGTTGGTGCTTTTGTAAGAAAAACATCCTTAGATGAATTGCCACAGCTGATCAATGTTTTGAAAGGAGATATCTCCCTGGTGGGGCCTCGTCCGCTATTAGTGGAATATTTACCATTATACAACGAAGAACAAGCCCGTCGCCACGAAGTAAAACCCGGCATTACAGGCTGGGCACAGGTAAATGGCCGTAATGCCATTAGCTGGGAGGAGAAATTTCGATTGGATGTGGAATATGTGGATAACATTTCTTTTGCCATGGATTTGAAGATTCTAATGTTGACTGTGAAGAAGGTTTTTAAAAGTGAAGGGATCAATTCTGCAGAAAGTGTGACGATGGAGAAATTTACTGGTCGATAGTCTGTGACGAATCTTACCCCAATCCCCTAAAGGGGCATAATTGGTGCAGTTTGAAAAGTCCCCTTTAGGGGATTTAGGGGTGTTTTTTCGGAAATTCCCTTTTTAATAGTCAATCGTCTGCAGTCAAATAAACAACAAATGAATAAGCAAATGTATATATACGGTGCTAGTGGTCACGGAAAGGTGATTTTGGATTGTCTGGAAGCTAATGGAATAGAAGTGAAAGCCTTTGTGGATGATGATCCTGATAAAGAGGAATTTCTCGGTTTTTCGGTTGTTCGCTCGAATGAATTAAATGGTAGTGCTGAACAGGTTGTAATGGGTATTGGCAACAATGCTATCCGTAAGATGTTGGTGGAGAAATTCCTGTTTAAATCTCCTGTAGTATGTCACTCTTCGTCAGCAATTTCTTCAAGAGCAGAAGTGGAAGAGGGAACCGTTGTTTTCCACAACGCCGTAATTCAGTCAGGATCCAAAATTGGGAAACACTGCATCATTAACACAAGAGCGTCCATTGATCATGATTGTGAAATTGGAGATTACGTTCATATCTCTCCCGGATCAATTCTTTGTGGAAATGTAACAGTTGGAGAAGGAACCTGGGTAGGAGCAGGGAGCACCATTATACAAGGAGTTACAATAGGAAAAAATGTGATGGTGGGAGCTGGTTCTGTAATCCGTAAAAATGTTCCTGATAATGTGTTGGTTGTTGGAAATCCAGCACGCATACTCAGAAAATTATAATTACAAAATAATAGTTTGCTGTTTAGATTGGATTGGCCATTCAATTCCATACTACCTCTTACAGCAACTTTATCTCATATTGAATTAAAAATAACAAATACATCATACTGTGAGTAATCTAAATAAAATTTGGCTTTCCTCCCCGCATATGGGCGGTACAGAGATGAACTATGTGCAAGAAGCCTATGATACCAACTGGGTAGCGCCTTTGGGACCCAATGTAAACGGCTTTGAGCAGGATTTACAAAAATATACGGGAGCAGAGCATGCTTCGGCTTTGAGTGCAGGAACAGCAGCCATCCATCTGGCTTTGATCCTATTGGGCGTAGAAGCAGGAGATGAGGTAATTGCACAAAGCTTTACCTTTTCGGCAACTGTAAACCCAATTACCTATCTGGGCGCCAAGCCTATTTTGGTGGACTCTGAGAAAGATACCTGGAACATCTGTCCGAAGGCTTTGAAGCAAGCCATTGAAGATAGGATAGAGCAGACCGGGAAAAAGCCAAAAGCCATTTTACCCGTTCACCTCTATGGCATGCCAGCCAAGATGAAAGAGATCAATGAGATTGCTAGGTTTTATGATATTCCTGTAGTGGAAGATGCAGCGGAAGCTTTGGGAAGTCATTTGTCAGGCAAAAAGCTGGGCACCTGGGGTGATTTTGGAGTGTTGTCTTTTAATGGGAACAAAATTATTACCACATCTGGCGGAGGTGCCTTGTTGTCGAATGATGGAGAACTGATTGAAAAGTCAAGATTTTTGGCTACCCAGGCAAGAGATGTTGCCCCTCACTATCAGCATTCTCATGTAGGCTACAATTACCGCATGAGTAATATTGTGGCAGGCATTGGGCGTGGACAAATGGAAGTATTGGAGGATAGAGTGAATCGTCGCAGAGAGATCAATGCCTGGTATGTGGATTTATTAAAAGATGTACCTGGAATCACTTTCCAAACCGAACCCAACTCCAACTACTATTCAAACTATTGGCTGACCTCCGTTTTGGTTGATCCGGAACAAACAGGAGGAATCACCCGCGAGGACCTCCGTTTGGCCCTGGAAAAAGAGAACATTGAGTGCCGTCCCCTTTGGAAACCCATGCACATGCAACCGGTTTTTGCCGATTGTCCATTCTACAGCACGGGAGTTTCTGAAAAACTATTCAAGCAAGGTCTTTGTTTGCCATCTGGCAGTAACATGAACCAAGAAGATTTGGATCGTATTGAAAAAGCCCTTAAAGACATTTTAATTAAAAATTAATTTACCCCAAACCCCTAGGGCTTAAAGGTGCAGTGCTGTTTACAAAGTCCCCTTTAGGGGATTTAGGGGTGATTTGTAGTAAAAGTCTCTTTTGTAACTTACCTCGACATTTCAGAATTACACTTTAGACCTTAGGCTTTTCGATCTTTGACTTCGATCTTTGACCTTCGATCTTTGACTTCGATCTTTGACCTTCGATCTTTGACCTTCGATCTTTGACTTCGATCTTTGACTTCGATCTTTGACCTTCGATCTTTGACCTTCGATCTTTGACCTTCGATCTTTGACCTTCGATCTTTGACCTTCGATCTTCGACTTTATATCTTTCACTCCAGTCCTGCTGGAAATACCTTATAACTTTTTTTACTTTCAACCTGTTTTAATCATGAAAAAACGCGCCCTAAAAGCTGTGCAAAGAAGAATATTATCCCCTTGGTGGATCTTCTTCATCGACCTGTTATTAACCTCATTGGCATTCAGTATAGCCTATGTAGTTCGGATGAATTTTAGTTTGCCTGACATTTCTGTT
Organism: Marinifilum sp. D714; assembly: GCF_030851345.1. Classification (GTDB taxonomy): domain Bacteria; phylum Bacteroidota; class Bacteroidia; order Bacteroidales; family Marinifilaceae; genus Marinifilum. Next base: position 186,700 of record NZ_JALPNU010000005.1, on the reverse strand, counting down.
GTGCAATTTATGAAAATTGGAGGAGCAAGTTTATTGGCTTACATTATTTCTTACACGATATTTAAGTCTTATCGTGGGGTAATTCGCCATACCGATTTTGGAGAGTTGATCAAGCTGTTGTATTCTACAGCATCGGGCATGCTGATTCTTTTTATTTTCGATCAAATAAACCATTGGATAGGAGGTAGTCTGGTACATGTGCCTCACCTGGTTGTGGTATTGCATTTTATCCTGTCTTTCTTTTTTCTTGGTGGATTTAGAATGTTGGTACGTGAAACCTATGCTTTTTTAACCCAACAAAAAAATGAGAAAAGAGTATTTATTTATGGAGCTGGCGATTTGGGCGTTTTGGCTTTAGAGGCCATTAAAAAGGAACGAAAAGAGAACTACCAGGTAGTTGGTTTTATTGATGATGATGCTCGCAAATGGAAAACCAAGTTGAGGGATGTTCCAATATTTAGTTTTCCGAAAGCCATGGAAAGGAAGGAAGAGCTAGGAGTGGAAACTTTAATCCTGGCCATTGCCGATTTGCCAAAGGAAAAGACAAGAATCATTACGGAGCTGTGCTTAGAGAATGGTTTGGAAATTAAAATCCTTCCTGCCTTCAATAATTGGATTCATGAAAAAATACCTGCAAAAAAAATCAGGCGATTAAAAATTGAGGATTTGCTGGGACGAGATGAAATTTTGCTGGACATGGAACGCATTAGCAAAGGATTAACTGATAAAGTGGTTTTGGTATCGGGAGCAGCCGGATCCATTGGTTCCGAAATGGTTCGTCAATTGGTAAGATATCCTTTGCGAAAACTGGTACTGCTTGATCAGGCTGAATCTGCATTATACGATTTGCAGCAGGAATTAATCGCCCGAGGCATCAATTGTGATTATGAGTTGGTGATTGCTGACATTTCCAATAAGCAACGCATGCAGAAGGTTTTTGAACACTTTCATCCAAAAATAGTATATAATGCTGCTGCCTACAAGCATGTTCCTTTGATGGAAGAAAACCCTTATGAGGCTCTCAATGTGAATGTAAAGGGAACAAAAATCCTGGCAGATTTATCAGTAAGGTTTGGGGTGGAAAAGTTTATAATGGTCTCTACCGATAAAGCTGTTAACCCAACCAATGTAATGGGAGCTTCGAAGCGATTGTGTGAGATTTACATTCAGGCTTTATCGCAAAATATGGCGACCAATACTTCATTTGTAACTACACGTTTTGGAAATGTATTGGGCTCGAATGGATCGGTTGTACCATTGTTTAAACGACAGATTGAAAAAGGTGGTCCGGTAACCGTAACCCATCCAGAAATCACTCGTTATTTTATGACCATACCCGAAGCTTGTCAATTGGTTTTGGAAGCTGGATTCATGGGTAAAGGTGGAGAAATTTATGTATTTGACATGGGAGATCCTGTTAAGATTGCTGATTTGGCCAAACGAATGATAAGACTATCTGGTTTAACAGTAGGAGAAGACATCGACATTAAATATACAGGCCTTAGGGCTGGAGAAAAACTCTATGAAGAATTGCTGGCTACCAAGGAAAATACCAAGCCAACACACAACAAGAAAATCATGATTGGAAAGGTGCGGAAACATGATTATATGGAGGTAAACCATAAAATCTCTGATTTGTTGTCAAACTTGAACCACGAGAGCAATTTGGAAATAGTGGCTCGCATGAAAGATTTGGTACCCGAATTTATTTCAAAAAATTCAGATTACGAAAAGCTGGACCAAAATCAAATGGAAAAACAAGTACTCTAAATTAACTCTTCAACTTTCCTTGTCCGCCATATCTTTATACGAAGGAGAATTGATCTTAGACATTGGACTTTTTGACATTTCGACTATTTATTAATAATTGTTTTTCTACTTTTTATATTTTTGCATTCAAATTATATCCTATAATTTATGAACAAACATTTACTTTTAATTCTACTTGTGGTGGGATTATTTTTCTCTTCCTGCAAAACCAGCAAAGACCTGGTTTATTTGAACAATACCAGTGATGAAGAATTGTTGGAAGGAATTCCTGGCGCAATTGCAGAATATGTGATCAAAACCAACGACAATTTGTATGTGGATATCCAGTCGATGAGTCCCGAAGTGGATGCCATGTTTAATCCCACAAAATCAGCAGGAAGCACTGGCGGCACTCAGCAGAATTTCGGACAGCCTTCTTCACAGTATTTAAACGGTTTCCTTGTTGATTTATCGGGAGATATCAGTTTGCCAATTATTGGTAAAGTAGGAGTAGCAGGAAAAACTTTACATCAGGCACAAACTGCCATTGAAGAAAAAGCAGCCGAATACCTTAAGGATGCAACAGTAAAAGTGAAATTGCTGAGCTTTAAAGTGACTGTACTGGGAGAGGTAAAATCTCCGGGAGTATATTACAATTACAACAACAACATGACGGTTCTGGATGGAATATCCATGGCCAATGGAATTACCGACTATGGTAGAATTCAAAAAGTATTGGTAATGCGCACAACCGATAAAGGAGCTAAAACCTACAGACTGGATTTGACCAATAAGAAATTTTTATCGTCGGGAGCTTTTTTCTTACAACCCAATGATGTGGTATATGTGGAACCAGACAAATACAAAAATGTGAAATTGAACTCACCTATGTATTCGCTATTTCTATCAACATTATCAACCCTAATATTACTCTTAAACGTATTGTAGAATTAAGTTCAAAGGTCGATGACCTTTAGTTCAAACTTTAAAACATTTGAAGTTATGGGGACAATTAAGCAATTTGAGGATTTGGACATTTGGAATGAGAGTAAAGGTTTATCAGTTCTTGTCTACAAAAATTTCAGAGCTTTGAGTGACTATGGCTTTCGGGATCAAATTTGTCGAGCTGCTGTTTCTGTAATGAATAATATCGCAGAGGGCTTTGAAAGAAACTTAGATAAGGAATTTCAAAGATTCTTGAAAATAGCTAAGGGATCGTCAGGAGAAGTGAGAAGTATGTTAAGACTTGCGCTTGAATTGGAATATATCAATAAAAATGTATGTGACGAATTGATCACAAGATATACATCACTTTCATCCAGAATTGCAGGCTTTATCAAATATCTAAATCAGTCATAGGTCCAGGATCTTAGATCTTTGATCTTCGACTTTTGACTTTTCTTTTTCAATTACAATCTACCTCTCAATGAGGTAAAAATATTATACAAGTTATCTCTATGAATAACAACATGAACGAAATGATGGAATTCTTCGAAATGGAAGAAGGAACCAATATAAAAGAATTTTTATTCCGATTATTATCCAAGTGGCACTGGTTTGTGTTGTGTGGATTTTTGGGAGTTGCACTGGGTTTTACCATTAGTAAATATTCGAAAGCGGTTTATGATGTGCAATCGGTGGTGTTGGTGGAAGAAGAATCCAAGGGAATGGGGGTGGAGAACCTATTTGAAGGAATGGATTTGGGAAGCAAGACCAACATTCAAAATCATGTTGGAATCTTGAAATCTTATACCATTAATCTACAAACTTTAAAAAACCTGGATTGGAATACTACCTGGTATAAGGAAGGAACATTAGTGGATACTGATTTGTACAAAGATGCTCCTTTTGAAATTGAAAGCCCGGTTGGGATTATGAATCCAACAGGATTACACATTTATGTTACTCCAGAGAATGAAAGTACTTATGCAATTAGTGCCAAGGGAGAAGCGTATTCGAAAGGAGTGCTAAAAGAGATTGAGTTCTCGGGTAGTGGACAATTCGGAAAATTGTTTGAGAATGAATATTTCTCTTTTACCATCAATAAGAAGAAGCAAAATGCATCGGGGAAGTATTACTTTGTTTTTAATGATGCAGAGGGTATGGCTTTGGACTATGTAAGACGTTTGAATGTAGGTCTTGTGGATAAAAAGTCGGAATTGATCCAACTGAAAATACAGGGAAATACACCGGCACGTCAGGTAGATTATTTGAATGAGTTGACCAAGGTATACATGCAGTTTGGTTTGCAACAAAAGAACCAGACATCTTTAAATACAGTACGTTTTATTGACGAGCAATTGGATGGAATTGTTGATTCCTTGAAAACTGCAGGGAAAAACTTTACAGATTTCCGTACCAAGAACAAGACCATTGATTTGAGCAAGGAAGCTGAGATGGTTTCGGAGAAGATTGGTGAGCTGGATGCACAGGAGACTGCTTTGAAGCTGAGATTGGAATATTACAAGAACTTGCTGACCTACATGAAAGATGCGGAGAACATGAATAAGATTGCTGCTCCTTCCTTTATGGGAATTGCTGATGCGGCATTGAATGCTCAGATTGTAAAGCTGGGAGAATTGTACGCTCGTAAATCAACACTTTCGCATATTGCCAAAGAAAAGAATCCGAGTTTGATTTTGTTGAATGAGGAAATTAAAAATGCGATTTCAGTATTGGAAGAGAATGTGAATAACTTGCTTCACAATACGCAAATTGAATTCAAGGCCTTAAAGAGAAAGATTGATGAAGTGAGCATGCAGTTGGCGGCATTGCCAGAAACTCAGCAGCAGATGGTGAACATTAAACGTAGTTTTGATTTGAACAATGAATTGTACACCTTTTTGTTGAAGAAGAGAGCAGAAGCGGCCATTACTACGGCATCAAATGTATCGGATGCAAGAGTTTTGGATCCTGCACGTGTGAGAACTGCAAAGAAGGTAGGACCTAAGACGGCTTTGAATTTAATGGTTGGTTTGATTTTAGGTTTAGCACTTCCTTTTCTAATTATTGTGATCGGAGATTACTTTAATGATTCGATAAAATCCAAAGAAGACATCGAAAAGGAGAGCAAATTGCCGATCATGGGGGAAATTGCTCACAACAATTACAAATCGGAACTTGCTATTGTGGCGCATCCAAGATCAGGTATTGCAGAATCATTCCGTGGTTTGCGTACCAATTTGCAGTATATGTTTAAACAACAGGAGGATTGTAAAGTGCTGGCACTTCATTCCATGATTCCTGGAGAAGGAAAGACATTCAATTCTGTAAACCTGGCAACCATTATTGCCATGGACAGTAAAAAAGTATTGTTGGTGGGCTGTGACCTTCGTAAGCCTCGTTTGCACAAAATTTTTAATGTGAACAACAAATCGGGTTTGTCTACTTACTTAATTGGTTCTCATTCCATAAAAGAGATTGTACATCCTACAGATATCAAAAATCTTTCTTTTGTAAATTCAGGTCCGATTCCACCAAATCCTGCTGAATTGTTGGGAACAGAGGAGTTTGCCAAATTTATTGAGGAAGCCAAAAATGATTTCGATTATATCGTATTGGACAATGCTCCGGTGACCTTGGTAACCGATGGGATATTAACCGGTAAGCATGCCGATGCCAACCTGTTTGTATTGCGCCAGGGCTATTCCAATAAGAGTCAAATCAAGTTCATCAACCAGGTGGCCGAGAAAGAAAGCATCTCACAAATCGGTATTGTATTGAACGATGCGGTTTACAATGGTTATGGATACGGCAATAACTATGGTAGCTATGGCTATGGCAATGGTTATTACGACGAAGATCATGCAAACCACAACTGGCGCAAAAGATTACTATCAAAATTCTCCAAAAACTAATTTAATTTTGGATTTGTAGTTTGGGATTTGAAACTTTTTACTTCATCCTTTATCCTTGAATCATGTAGTTGGATCTCAGATTTTCGACCTTCGACAATTCGACTCTTCGACTATTTGACTCTTCGACTATTTGACTATTTGACTCTTCGATTATTTGACTCTTCGACTATTTGACTCTTCGACTTTTTAGACTTTATATCATGATTATAGCAGTAGATTTCGACGGAACCATCGTAGAACAGAAATACCCCAAACTAGGGCAGGAGATTCCATTTGCCACATCAACCCTAAAAATGTTACAGGAAGATGGGCATCGATTGATTCTGTGGACCTATCGTGCAGGTAAAGAACTGGAGGATGCCGTAGAGTTTTGCCGTTCTAAGGGTTTGGAATTCTATGCCATCAACAAGAACTATCCTGAAGAGGTTTTCGACGAATCCATCAGCCGTAAAATCAAGGCCGATATGTACATCGATGACATGAACTATGGCGGTTTACCCGATTGGGGTGAAATCTATGAAGGAATACAGGGAAGAAGCAAAAATAGTAAGTCGAAGAAAAAAAAAGGCTTCAGGCTATTTGGATAACATACACAACTGATATAGGTTCTGTTGAACCATGAAAAGCGAGAGTGTCCAAAAAGTTCAATTATTATTGTCATTCTGAGTTTATCGAAGAATCTGTTCATTTGATGTACAGATGTTTTTACTTCGGTCATCATGACAAAATATTTGATTGAACTTACTTTTTGGACACCCTTGTTTTTTTGTAAGGAATACTCCTAATTACTAGAAGAAAATTCCAATAGGTTTGGGTTTGGGATTAATTTGGATGCGTACAGGATTAGAGTTGGCAATGCATCCATTTCCCTTTTTGGCTTCTCGATAGTAAGTAGTAGTTTTTGTTATGATATTGGGATCAAAAGTATTGTTGTTGGCACCCGAAATTGCTGTCCATGTTGGAACATTGGGATCTGTGCTATTTGTAGAATAATACCATTGATAGCTTACAGGATCACTCGAAGGGAAGTTTGGATCTTCTAGGATAACCAGCGGATTACCCGAATCACAAAAAGAGTTGGATTGGCTAATGATCTTTCCGGGATCAATTCCTGAACCGCAAATAATCTCTTTGTATTCCTCCCAAACATCGGGTTGTTCATTGCTTAAATCGGTAATGTTTCCGTAATTGTGGTTGGATGATTCATGAGAACCTGTATCCTCATCCAACACAGGATAATTGGTATCGGTATTTGGAGCATTTACATCCCCTCCTATAAATACTTGGGCCTTATCTTCATCTCCACTGTATATTAATGATCCTTTCCCCGCTTCACCACTTATTGTGAAATTTCCTTGGACAATAAAAATACCCCCTGAGGTGATGTTTACCTGGTTGGCTGCTTTAAAATCTCCTGACACAATGATCACTCCTGTTGATCCTAAAATCAATTTGGATTGACTTTTCATCTCAAATGTACCATTAATAATCAGAGTGCCATTTACAATTAAATCCTCTTTGCTGTTGTATGTATAGTAACCTTCATGACTTATAGTTTCGCCTTTATTTATGGTTTCTCCATAAGCTTGAGAAAATAGTAATAGTAGGATTAAGTTGAGGAAGCCTTGGGTCAAATGTTTCTTCATAGAATGTTTATTTAACTTATTTGTTATTCAAATCGAAGTTAGCTTGTTTTACAATAGATACAATGATAGTTAAGCTTTCATTTATTAACATAGATTTACTGTTTGTCAGGATGTATATCGGTGTTGTCAACCGGGAGTATTTGTTTGTCAAGTAGATTTGATTTTCGCATTAGGTAATGAGTTTGGATTCTCACTCTAATAATGTTTATAACATGAATTGTAAATCCAGGATCATAATACCATTGAATTTCTAGCTTTTAATTTGAAAAAAAGATTGAGCTTTTGTAAATTTGAACAAAGATGAAATGGGTGGTAAAAGTGCCTTGTTAATTTAGAGGGACAAAATCGAGACCGTTGAAATAGTATTTGTTTTAATTGGCTGGAAATGAGCTAATAATATAAAGGTGGAATGTTCCCGCCTTGGGCACAAAAGCTTTGTCATTGGCAAAGCTTTTTGTAATTCTATACCTGGCTTTCATTAATTTATTTAAATTAGTTGTTTTGATATCAAAATGAAGATTTATGATAGGAACGCTGATCAACGTAGGTGCTATAATTCTTGGAGGAAGCATCGGACTTTTATTTCGAGCAAAAATTCCTGAACGTTTGTTTAAAATTGTATTCCATGCAATTGGTGTATTTACCCTTTACCTGGGAATTAGTATGGCGCTAAAAGCAAACGAATTGCTTATTATGGTATTTAGCTTGGTTTTGGGGTCTTTGCTGGGAGAATTGCTTCGGTTGGAGGAACGAGTAGAGAAGTTAAGTGAACGCTTGAAGAGAAGAGTAGGCAGCGGAGATGCAAACTTTTCAACTGGTTTGCTTACTGCTTTTATGCTTTTTTGTATGGGTGCAATGACCATTGTTGGGAGTTTAGAGGAAGGAATGGGCAAAGAACCAACCTTGTTGCTAACCAAATCTTTAATGGATGGCATATCCTCTGTTGCCTTGGCTGCAGTAATGGGAATTGGAGTTCTATTTTCAGTTATTCCTCTTTTAATTTATCAAGGTGGATTAACCCTTTTGGCAGCATTGTTTGGCGATATTATTCCCCAAGTTGTAATCCATGAAATAACTGGAATTGGTGGAGTTTTGATAATTGCTTTAGGGATAAGCATTTTGGAACTTAAAAAAATTAAAGTTTTGAATATGTTACCAGCAATTCTAATTGAAATACTTCTGTGTTATATCTTTTTATAAATTTGTAAATCCGCATGTCAGGGTAACCTCTAAAAAATATAGAATTGAAACAAGAAATTAAAAACGCGTTAATCAGATTGTTTGAAAAATGGGCTCAGGATAAAGTAATTGAAACAGAGCTTCTCCCACAGTCTGGTTCGTACAGAGAATATATACGAATCATTGGTGAAAAGAGAACAGTACTTGGAGCCTATAATGCCGACTTAAAAGAAAATCATGCTTTCATAAGTTTTAGCAAGCATTTTTTATCTAAAAATTTACCAGTTCCTGAAATCTATCATCAAGATGATGAAAATGGATTGTACCTATTACAGGATTTAGGAAAAACAACCTTGTTTGATTACATATTGAACCTTCGTGTTGGTGAAGGATTCGCTACCGATTTGGTTTTGATTTACAAGAAAATCATTAGTCAATTGGTGCGTTTTCAAGTTGAAGGTGGAGAAGGATTGGATTTCTCGGCATGTTATCCACGTGATAGCTTCGATAAACAGTCGATGATTTGGGATTTACATTATTTTAAATACTACTTCCTAAAATTGGCTAAGATTCCTTTTGATGAACAATTACTGGAAAATGATTTTCAAAAGTTCTCAGATTATCTTCTGGATGCGCCAAGAGATTATTTTTTGTATCGCGATTTTCAGTCAAGAAATATCATGTTGGTGAATGGTGAGCCATGGTTTATCGATTATCAGGGAGGTAGAAGAGGAGCTTTGCAATACGATTTGGCATCATTGCTTTATGATGCAAAGGCCGATTTGCCGCAAGAAGTAAGAGATGAATTGTTTGATCATTACCTTCAGGAGATTAAGAAAGTACAAGAAGTCGATTTGAAAGCATTCGAATCATTCTTCCAGGGATACGTGTTGATTCGCATTATGCAGGCCATGGGAGCTTATGGTTTTCGTGGATTTTACGAGAGAAAGGAACATTTCCTAAAATCGATTCCATATGCACTAAAGAACCTGAAAACCATATTAGGTCGATTGGATATGCCTGTGGAACTACCAGAGTTAACCAAAGCGTTAAATGAAGTGGTAGATTCTGAATTTTTACAGCAAGTAGGCCAGGAAGAAGAGGTAAAACTACATGTAGAAATCAACAGTTTCTCCTATCGCAGGGGAATCCCCTTGGATAAGTCAACCAATGGGGGAGGATTCGTATTTGATTGTCGTGCCATTCATAATCCGGGAAGGTATCAGGAATATGTGGAAATGACAGGAAAAGATCAGCCGGTAATTGACTTTTTCAAGAAAAAAAGTGAAATGGATGAATTCCTTACATCGGTTTGCGCTATTGTAGATATGAGTGTTGACAAGTACATCAAACGAAAATTTACCAATTTGCAGGTGAGTTTTGGTTGTACAGGAGGTCGACATCGTTCTGTGTTTTCAGCAGAAAGTTTAGCTAAGCATTTACGTGAAAAATTTGATGTGAATATTAGTTTGCGACATATTGAAAGAGAAATAGAGGGGAATTAAAATGAGTAAGAAGCGTTGTAAATTGTCACCAGAGGAGTATGCGGAGAAGGTTTGTAAAACGGAACAATTTGTTTGTCCGAAATGCAATAGAGTAGCGAAAAGTGCCAAGAAACTTTGCAAGGCGAAAAAGATAGAAGTAGATAAAGACAGAATATTTTACAAGTAACTGTTCACTGATAATTGTTTACTGATCACTGTTAACTGAAAAGAATGTTGAATGCAATGATATTTGCCGCAGGATTGGGCACAAGGTTAAAGCCTTATACCAATACCAAACCAAAGGCTTTGGTTAAACTTGCAGGCAAACCTCTGCTTGAAAGAGCGATTATAAAATTAATAGATTTAGGCGTTGATCGTATTGTGATAAACGTACATCATTTTGCAGATTTGATTGAGAATTTCCTGAAGGAGAAGAATTATTTTGGAGCAGACATTCGCATTTCAGATGAAAGAGAAGAGCTTTTAGACACAGGTGGAGGATTAAAGAAGGCAAAAGGTTTATTTATCCCTGATGTTCCTGTGTTAATTTATAATGTGGATATTCTTTCTTCAATTGATTTGAATGAATTGATTCAACAACACGAATCAGCAAAAGCTTTGGTTAGCATGGTGATGCGAAAGCGTGAAAGCAGTCGGTATTTGTTTTTTAACAAAGAGAAGCAGCTAACAGGGTGGAAGAATTGTAAGACCGGAGAGGTAAAGCAAGCTAGAGCTGATATGAATGAATCAGAGCCATTGGCGTTTAGTGGTATCCATTTAGTTGATCCCAAACTTTTTGATTTGATAGAGGAGGATGGAAAATTCTCCATTATCGATTTGTATCTGCGATTGGCAAAAACTGAAAAAATGTTGGCCTACAAAGATCAATCAGATTTGTGGTTCGATTTGGGAAAACCGGAGCAACTGCAAAAAGCAGAGACATTAATTAAGAATAACGAACAATAAAAATTGAACTTTCTAACGGTTCGACTATTAGACTTTAAGACTTAAAAAATATAGACAGATGAATTTAAAACCAATTATTTTTGCTGCAGTTAGGGTGATTCTATATGCCATTCCTGTAGTAGCATCGGCATTAATAATTAAAAGCGATGCAGGTATTCTTATCGATGGGGGAAAATTTGGTGAAGGTTCCCAAACCGAATGGATGCAGCAATTGTACTTGTTGCTAACCAGTCTCGTGTTTATTTTGGCAGGGATTCGTTCCAGAGGACATCAAGCCATTTCCTATCTATTTGGTGGTGGTGCTTTGGTAGCCTTAATTCGCGAGTTCGATGTTTATTTCGATAAAATATATCATGGAGCGTGGTTCCCATTTGCAATGTTTGTATTGTTGCTTTCCATCTTTTTGGTATATCGCAAACGTCAGCAAATTTGGGAAAACCTTGAGGAGTTTTTTACAACACCAGCTTTCGGAACTTTCATTGCTGGTTTTTTAAGTGTATTTGTTTTCTCGCGTTTGTTTGGAACCAAGAAAGTATGGCGCGCCTTGTTCGACGTTGAGAAATTAGAACCAGTGCAACGTTGGGTAAAAAATGCAGTTGAAGAGGGAAGTGAGTTGTTTGGATATACCTTGCTTTTTATTGCAGCAATTGAGTTTTTTGTGTATGTTTCGAAAAAGCTGAAAGAATAAATTTTAACCACAAATTACACGAATTAACACAGATTGATTTATATAAATTATTGTGAATTGCAAAGCAATTTACCATTTGAGAAATTTGTGTAATTCGTGGTTAAAATCACTAAAGAATATAATTTAAAGTGCACTTTATGGTGTGCTTTTTTTATGATATAGATTTTGATTTAGTACTTTTGATATTAGTTTGTGCATGAATGATTGTGAGAGGTTTATTTTCTCAAAAAATAAGCTCCTGAATTGATTCAGCAGATTATTTCCATAAAAAAAGCCACTCAAAAAATGAATGGCTTTAAAATATTGTAGTAGAATTTAATCAATCACACCCGAACCAATCAATTCGCCTTTATCGTACCAGGCAGCAAACTGCCCTGAAACAACGGCACGTTGTGGCTCATCGAAATGGATGTACAATCCTTCTTCTTTAAAATGAATAGTCCCACCTTGTAAAGGTTGGCGATAACGAATTCTGATATTGTATCTTCTTTCACAGTTTTCGGTCGGACGCAAATCTTCGCGAATAAAGTGAATGTCTTCGTTCGGAATAAACAAAGCCTTGCGCATAAGTAGTGGATGTTCGTGTCCCATTCCCACGTAAACAATGTTTTCCTTTACATCGGTACCAATTACAAATAGAGGTTCTGCTTTTCCACCAACATTTAGTCCTTTACGCTGACCTACGGTAAAAAAGTGAGCTCCATTGTGAGTTCCCACTTCTTCTCCCATTTCAGGAGAAAATTGATAGGGTTGAGCAATGTCTTTTAAATCCTCTGACTGAGGAATGATATCTTTTGCCTTGTCGGCAGATATTTCGATAATTCTTCCTTTTTTCGCCTTTAGTTTTTGCTGAAGAAATACCGGCAAATCAACCTTACCCACAAAGCAGATTCCCTGTGAATCTTTCTTCTCGGCCGATGCCAATTTCTCTCTTCGGGCAATTTCTCTTACCTCAGGTTTTTCGATATGTCCGATTGGAAACATCGCCTTCGACAATTGTTCTTGCGATAGTTGACACAAGAAGTAAGACTGATCTTTGTTGTTGTCTTCACCAGCAATTAAACGATAAACTTCTTTGCCATCTTTAACAATGGTTTCTTTCTGGCAATAATGTCCCGTTGCAACGTAATCGGCACCCAATTCCAATGCCTTCTTTAAGAAAACATCGAATTTAATTTCACGATTACACAATACATCAGGATTAGGAGTTTTCCCTTTTTCGTATTCGGCAAACATGTAATCAATTACTTGTGCGCGATATTCGGTACTCAAATCCACAAAGTGGAAAGGAATATCCAGTTTTTTTGCTACCATTTGAGCAAACAAAACATCCTCTTCAAAAGGGCATTCTTCTGATTTTAATCCGACTGTATCATTCCAGTTTTGCATAAAAAGTGCTTCCACTTCATAACCTTGCTCTTTAAGCAAATAAGCAGCAACACTTGAATCTACTCCTCCCGACAGTCCGATTACAACTTTTTTCTTCATTAAATAAAATCTCCTTGTTTTTTCAAGGAGCAAAAGTATTCATTTTTTACAGATGTGGCAAACAATCAAATTTTAAGGAGTTGTTAATATGCAATAACTAGTTTTAAATCGATCATAGATATTCTTTAATAAGCAATTGTAAATTTCGATGATAAAATTTCTTATGAATTTTTTTTGATCCACAAATTGCGTTAAATTCGTTTATAAATTAAAATAACTCTCTATTGACTAACTAATAAACAAAGCTAAAATTTAATACATGAAGAAACTAGGTTTAACACTTATTGTTGCAATGATTTGTTTTGTTGCAATATCTCAGGAAAAACAAGATACGTCTTACTGGAAAAAAGGTGGGATGATTTCGATATCATTTTCGCAAACATCTTTAACCAATTGGTCTGGTGGTGGTGATAATGCGATTTCAACAAACTCGCAGTTAAATTTATTCGCCAATTATAACAAAGGGAAAAACAGTTGGGAGAACAAATTGAACCTGGAATATGGTTTGGTAAAGCAAGGCGACGAAGGAGTTCGTAAGAGTATAGATAAACTGGAATACTTCACCAAGTACGGTTATAAAAATGGCGGACATTGGTATTATACAGCTCTTTTTGATTTTAAGACTCAGTTTGCCAAAGGTTACAATTACAGTAGTGAGGAAGGAGTGGATGATGTGAAAATTTCGAATTTTCTTGCTCCTGCCTACATGAACTTATCAATTGGTATGGATTACAAACCAAGTGATGTATTTTCTGCATACATTTCACCAGTTACTGGAAAAATGACTGTGGTAAATGATGATGATCTTTCAGACAAAGGTGCTTTTGGTGTTGACCCTGGTGATAAATTTAGAAGTGAGTTTGGTGCGTTTTCCAAATTGTCATTGAATAAAGACATCATGGAAAATGTAAATTTAAAAAGTACTCTGGATTTATTCACCAGCTATTCGGATAGTTTTGGGAATATTGATGTGACTTGGGAAGTATTGTTGAATATGAAAGTTAATAGTTTCCTTACTGCAACGGTAAACACTTCGCTAGTTTACGATGATGATATTGATTATTACGATGTAGGAGGAAACAATAGAGGTCCTAGAATTCAATTTAAAGAGATTATCGGAGTAGGTTTAGCTTACAAGTTTTAATCACCGAATTGATACAAAATACAAGCGGGAGACGATCAGTCTTCCGCTTTTTTGTACACTTATTTGCCCCTTTGAACTAAAATAACGCCAGTTTTTTCTTCAACAAACTGAAAATAGTGATACAACTTGTAATTGATATCAAAACCATAATCCTCAAAAGGATCGTAGTAAATGTGATTCTCGAAATATGGATGTCCTTGTGAATGTTTTATATTCCATTCTATAACATACCTTTGATTCCAATTTTTATAATAGCTATTGGAATGCGCTGTAGCAGGCATATTTCGTGTTGCAAACCAGTTCTCGAAACCAATATCTAAAATTAATAACTCGTATTCTGTACTATCTGTAGATTCTTTTGTTGTAAGCTCAGTTGTATCGTCATTTACAATTTCAGGTTGATTGAATGAAGTGTATGAACTGCAAGCCGCTAATGTAAAGAAAGCAACTAGAATAAATAATAAATGTTTCATAATTCATTCGTTTTAATGTTAAAAGAACATCTATAGTATTGATTGAATCAATATTGACAGAGACTGTATTGTAGAAACGTTGTGAAAAGCAAAAAGTTACGAATAATAAAATGTAGTTGCCATGAGAATTTACAATACCTGATTATTTTACTGAAAAGATTATTTGTATTTTCGGCATAAAGCAATTTTGAATGTCACAACTTAATATATATAGAGCTTCAGCAGGCTCGGGAAAAACGTATACTCTTACTGGTGAGTTTTTAAGCATCGTATTCAGCGATCCTTTAAGTTATAAGAATATTTTAGCGGTTACTTTTACCAATAAGGCCACCGATGAAATGAAATCACGGATCTTAAAAGAGATTCATATCATTTCATCAGGAAAAAAATCGCCATACGAGCAGCAACTGTGTGAGGCAAATCAACTTAATTCTGAAGAGTTGAAGAGGAGAGCAAATGAGATTTTGAATCGAATGCTTCATGATTATTCAAGATTTTCAATAACTACAATTGATAGTTTTTTTCAAAAGGTTGTGCGTTCATTTACCCGCGAGATTGGTTTACAAATGGGGTACAATATCGAGCTGGATCAAAACTCTGTTTTGAGTGATGTTGTGGATCTTTTGTTGCAAGATGTTGATAAGGATTCACAGTTGAGAAACTGGCTATCGTCCTTTGCGGAATCGAAAATCAGAGATGGAAAAACCTGGAATTTTAAGCAGGATATTTTAACGCTAGGAAGTGAAGTATTCAAGGAGGATTTTCAAAATTTCTCGGGCAACTTGATTGATAAATTATCAGATAAAAAGTTTTTAAGCTCTTACCGAAAAATCCTGAATGAGATTAAGGAGGAGTTTGAACAATTTTTTGCTTCAAAAGGTGAAGAGGCAGCAAGAATTATGGAGAGTCATACTTTAAGTGTTGCCGATTTTTCATATGGCAAAACAGGAGTAGCTGGCTATTTGGAACGATTGGGAAAAGGAGGAAAGTATGAACCTGGCGCAAGAGCCAGAGCAGCCATTGATACACCTAATAAATGGGTTGCTGGTAAAGCTGGAAGAGAAATCAAGATGGCTGTTGAAACAGCTGTTTCAGCAGGCCTAAATGATATTCTTAAAGCTGTAGTAAGTTATTACGATGAGCAATCGATGTTGTACAATTCAACAGAAAAGACACTAAGTTACATCTATACTTTGGGAATTCTTACAGACCTTTCGAAGAAAGTTCGTGAGTACTCCGAAGAGGAGAATATTTTTCTCTTATCAGATGCAAGTAGGTTGTTAAGAGATATTATCGGAAACAATGATTCTCCTTTTATTTACGAGAAAATTGGTAATGTCTACAAGCACTTCATGATTGATGAGTTTCAGGATACATCGTCTATGCAGTGGGATAATTTCAGACCATTGGTTGGAAATTCTTTGGCTGAAGATCAACATTCACTTGTAGTAGGTGATGTAAAGCAGTCGATTTACCGATGGAGAAATGGAGATTGGAAATTGCTGGCAAATCAGTTGGATACAGACTTTAGCGGTTATGGAGTAAATGGCCTAAGTTTAAATTACAATTGGAGAAGTAGCAAGAATGTGATTGATTTTAACAATGCCACTTTCGCATTGGGAGCTCAAATCATTCAAAATCACTACAATGAATCGATTCCTGCCGAGATTTCTGATCGAATGGAGGATGAGAAGCAAAAAATTGTGAGTGCCTACCGCGATGTATATCAGCATATCCCTGATAAGGGGGAAGGAGCCTCGGGATATGTTAAAGCACATTTTCTTGAAAAGGAAAATGAATTGGATTGGATTGAGCAAGTGTTGGAAGATTTGCCCCTTAAAATAGAAGAATTACAATCTAGTGGTTACAAAGCAAGAGACATTTCAATTTTGGTAAGAAATGGAAAAGAAGGAGGTTTGGTAGCCGATACCTTAATGGCTTATCGTGCAAGCGAAAATGCAAAGGAAAATGTCAATTACGATGTTATTTCCAACGACTCCCTTTATCTAAAGAACTCATCAGTGGTTAATTTTCTAGTTCATCTGCTTCATTATTTGGTTTATCCTGATGACAAAATTAACATTGGTTTCTTAAAGCAAGAGTATAGTTTGTATGTTCAGGAATCTGAGAAAACAAGTACTGATGATTTGTATGTTATTACCGATGAGGATCAGTTTAATTCTATTTTCCCACAGGAATTTCAAGATCATATTAGAGAGTTAAAACGCCAACCATTATACGATTTAACTGAGA
Organism: Marinifilum sp. D714; assembly: GCF_030851345.1. Taxonomy (GTDB): domain Bacteria; phylum Bacteroidota; class Bacteroidia; order Bacteroidales; family Marinifilaceae; genus Marinifilum. The sequence goes on along the minus strand of NZ_JALPNU010000005.1, from coordinate 169,773 downwards.
AGTTGATTAAGATATTTGGCTTGAATCAAAACTCGGATGATTACCCTTTCCTGGAAGCATTTCAAGATTTGGTTTTAGGCTTTACAAAAAGTGATTCTCCGGATTTGAATTCCTTTGTACAATATTGGGAGGAGAGAAAAGACAAAGAAGTAATTTCGGTGTCCGATGAACAAGATGCCATCCGAATCATGACGATTCATAAGTCTAAAGGTTTGGAATTTAAAGCTGTAATATTGCCTTTTGCAAATTGGGATTTAGATAATACCCGACATACAAATATTTTATGGTGTCAGCCTAAAGTTGAAGGTTTTGATATTTTAGATGTATTGCCAGTTCGCTACAGCAGTTCGTTACGCGAAACGATATATTATCAGGAATACTTCGAGGAGAAGCTGCAGTCATACATTGATAATCTGAATTTATTGTATGTGGCTCAAACCAGGGCAGAAGAGGTATTTATTAGCTACTCGCCAATAAATAAAAACAAAGAGCTAAAAACAGTAGCAGATTTGTTACATTTTGTTTTTAAGGAAGCAAATGAGTTTTCAACTGATTTTTATGGCGAAAAAATAGTATCTCTTGCTGAGTTTTGGAACGAAGAGGATCAATGTTTTGGGATGGGGAATTTGCCAAGTCTGGAGAATAAAAGTATTCCTACTCCAAAAGAAAAGTCGATGGAATATCCTGCTTCGCTATTGGATGATAGGTTAAAATTGAGATCTCATTCTGCCGATTATTTTGATTTTTCCGAAGCTGAATCAGTGGAGTCTTTTTCTCCGGTAAGTAGGGGTAATATTTTGCATCAGCTTTTCCAATTAATAGAGTATGCCGAAGATTTGGACCAAGCAGTTTCACAACTTCAATTTGAAGGAAAGTTAGATGAAAAACAGGCTGAAGAGGTCTTGGCATTTGCAAAAACATTGTTGGCTGATGATCAGGTTTCAAAATGGTTTTCCAAAGATTGGGAAGTTGTGAATGAAAGAGATATTCTAAAAGGGAATGGTGAAGTCTACCGTCCTGATAGGGTGATCCGAAAAGGAAAAAATGCCATTGTGATTGATTACAAGTTTGGAAAAAAGAAATTAAAATCTCACGTAAAGCAAGTTGCGGTATATAAAAAACTGGTTGAATCCTTAGGTTTCAATCAGGTTGAAGGATATGTATTGTATGGAAAATTATCTGAAATAGTAAGTGTTTAGTTTTATTTATGATAATTTTAGTTAACTTGTGAAGCCAACTAACCAACTAACATTTAAATGAGAAAAATAATTCTTTTGTCCCTTGTGGTCATCATGTTTAGCTCATGTGATCTAATTGTTTCGGCAGTAGATTCAATTAAGACCATTAATCGGGAAACAAAAAAGCAAGAAGAAGTAAAAAAGGAAAACGAAGTTATTTACAAGCAACCTAAAAATGGTGTCAAGAAATACAAGTACGATAATGGAAATATCAAATCCATTGTCACTTTTAAGGATGGTAAAAAAGTGGGGGTAAGTAATACGTTTTACAAGAGTGGAGAAAAACAATACGATATCCCTTATCAGGAAGGAAAAAAGCATGGTAAGGTGATTTGGTATTACAAAAGTGGAAAAGTTTATAGAGAAACAGATTATAAATTTGGTAAGAAGGATGGATATCAAAGGAAATATTGGGAATCTGGAAACTTAAAATCCGAGATGGTATATAAGGATAATATGCTTTCGACAGGATTAAAAGAAATCAACAATTCCAATAAGGTTAAATCAACGCCAAAAATCCTTGTTGATAAGGTTGATAGAGTAAGAACAACCAGTGAGTATATTTTAAAATTTAGATTAAGTAACGGCAGAAAAAGAGTAGTTTACTATGTTGGAGAACTAATAGAGGGAAAATATTTTCCTGCAGATGGAAAGGGGTTTATGGAGCTGCCGTCTAAAAATGGCATAGCAGAATGCAAATTTAAAATTGGTAAAGGAACTCAGCTGATAAAGGACGTGAATCTTATTGCCATAGAATCTACATCCTATAAAAACAAAAGAGTATTATCGGTAAGCGTGCCAATTTCGGTTCGGAATCCACAATAGAAAAATTGTAATAATAAGCTCCTCAATTGGGAGCTTTTTTTATTTCTATCAGATTATTTTTTTAAGATTGCTCCAACACTACTTACATATTCGGGAATGACATTTTCTGCTGACCATTTTAATTCATGTTGAAACAATTCAGCTAATATTTTTCCTACGTTAAATCCGAAAGCAACCAAATTATAGCGCATTTGTTCAGGGAAATAGCATGGTTTTCCCTTGATTATTGAACAGGTAGCACAAATTTCACAACTGTTGGCTGCTATCATTTTACCATCAATGGGTTCATTTATGCGTAAATAATTTTGTAGCTCTTCTTTGGTAAAATTATACGTTTCAAGTGAGCATTCTTCTTGAGGCAGAAAATCAAATTGTTTTGTTGAAGTAACGAATAAAAGCAATTGGACTTTTGAATAAGGTTTGGAGTAATCATCAAAATTTGGACAATTGGGCGGACAAGTCCATTTGCCATTATGGTTTGGGCAAGAACTTCTACAATGCGAATTGAACTCTTCTTTGTTCAGGAAATGTAATATTTCAGATTTTTGAATTTCCAATACCTTTCTTTCAATTTGGATTTTCCGATTTTTAAAATGCTTAACAATTGTATCTGTCTTTACCTCTATCATTGTAATATTCAATTTATCACAAAAGTATAATAATTGCTTTCATAAAAATAGCTTGTATAACATTTATGCAAAGGTGTGAGAAAGACATCCGTACCTGAAGGTATTTTTGTATATTCGTATCTTGAATTGTACCCAAAAATTTATCTATGCTCTCACTTGATGCGATCATTGTATTAATCGTATTGGTTTTTATTCTTATCTCCTTCTATAAAGAATGGATTGGTCCTGCCTTTACATTCTTAATAGGTGTGGTGATTTTAGGGATAAGTGGGATTTTAACACCATCAGAAATTCTTAGTGGTTTTGCCAACGATCAGGTTGTTGTAATTCTAATGTTATTACTTATTGGTGACATTATTAGAGATTTGGGGATTGTTGAAACTCTCTTTGATAAAGTGTTTCAACGGGCGAATGGCTACAAAGCATTTATGGCCCGAATGATGCTTTTGGTTGGTGGATTTTCGGCATTTTTAAACAATACACCTTTGGTTGCTGTAATGATGCCATATGTGCATTCCTGGAGCAAGCGAAACAATATTTCTCCATCAAAATTACTAATTCCTCTTTCGTATGCAGCCATTTTGGGTGGTTGTATAACTCTTATCGGAACATCAACAAATCTAATTGTAAACGGTATGGTGAAAGACCAAACCATTGTTACCGGTTTGGAATCCTTAAGCATGTTTAGTTTTGCTTATGTGGGTGTGCCAATGATGTTTATTGGGTCAGCTTATTTATTGTTTGTAAGTAAAAAATTACTTCCTGATAAGGAGGATATTTTAGGAGATTTTTCGGAAAATACCAGGAAATATATTGTAGAGGCACACGTTAAACCCAATTCCGATTTAATTGGGAAATCAATTGAAGAAGCCGATCTTAGAAACTTAAAAGGGCTTTATCTCTTCCAAATTAATAGAGGTGGAGTAAGAGTTGCAGCGGTTTCGCATGAATTTAGATTGGAAGAAGGAGATAGACTATTATTTGCTGGCGATACGGAAACCATTGCAGATTTGGTGCTGCCAAATTCTGGATTAACGCTTCCAACGGTAGGCATGCTTACCCATAAAAAGCATATCGAGGTTGTTGAAATTGTAATCTCTCACAATTCAACCCTGATTTCAAAAACGGTGAAAGAGGCTAACTTTAGAGGTCAATTTGATGCTGCGGTTATTGGAATCCACAGAAATGGAGGCAGGGTAAGTGGAAAAATAGGAGAAGTGAAGCTACGTGCTGGTGACGTATTGTTATTGCTTGGAGGTGATGATTTTGTGGAAAGAACGCATCGCATTCAAGATTTTTACTTTATCTCGAAAGTAAAAGAATTCAGAAAGCAAGAAGGATATAAAATTGGCTTATTGCTGGGAGGTACAGTAGTGGCAGTAATATTATCCGCTTTAAATATTGTACCACTCTTTATGACACTGATTGTAATGATCATTGTAATTTTGGGCTTGAAGATATCCAATCCTAAGGATATTGCCAGAATGGTAGATTTTAATTTGGCACTTATCATTTCCCTCTCACTGGCTTTTGGCACTGCCATGATAAAATCAGGATTGGCGGAGATTATTGCGGATTTATTGATATCCGTATTTCTTCCATTGGGTAAGGTGGGTGTTCTATTTGGAATTTACTTGATTACTTCTGTTTTGGCTGCTTACATTACCAATAAAGCAGCTGTGGCAATTGTTTTCCCTATTTCGTTAACAATGGCCTTAAGCTTGCATTTGGATCCCGAACCATTTGTACTAATTGTGGCTTTTGCGGCTGCAGCTAATTTTATGACACCTATTGGATATCAAACGAATATTATGGTCTACGGCCCAGGTGGGTATTCGTTTAAAGATTTCTTCAAAATAGGGTTCCCCCTAACAATCATTTACATGATTTTTACAGTTTTGATTCTATCATACATTTATTTTTATTAATAGATAAGCGCATAGAATAAAGTAATATTTCGACAATCTATTCATGAATTTTAGTAGAAGAAAAAAGCTTTTGGTTGATGCAATTTCGGCATCTTTATTGGCAGGAAAAGAAATTCTGGATGTGTACGAATCCGAAGATTTTCAGGTACAATTAAAATCGGATAATACACCTTTAACCATAGCTGATCAGAGGGCTCATAATGCCATTGTTTCTGTTATCGATAATTTGGGAATTCCTATTTTAAGCGAGGAAGGTGAACATTTGAATTATGAAGAGAGGCAGAAATGGGAACAATGCTGGATTGTTGATCCGCTTGATGGAACCAAAGAATTCATAAAACGAAATGATGAGTTCACGGTAAATATTGCACTGGTAGATAAAGAAACACCAGTTTCAGGTGTGATTTACGTTCCCGTATATGAGCAGCTGTATTTTGCCGATGTGGAATTAGGAGCTTATCGAATAGATAAAATAAGTGAATGGGATAAAGATTTAGATGCGTTGGTTCACAAAGCCGATAGACTACCTTTGAAGAATGAACGCAATGAAACGCTTATTGTTGGTTCCCGATCGCATATGAACGAAGAAACCAAACAGTTTATCGAGAAATGGAAGCAAGATAAAAACGAGGTGAAGCTGATTTCGAAAGGAAGTTCGCTGAAACTTTGCATGATTGCTGAAAATAAAGCAGATGTTTATCCTAGGTTTGGTCCGATAATGGAATGGGATACAGCTGCTGGTCATGCTATCGTTAAAGCTTCGGGAGGTAAAGTATTGCAGTACAATACCAATTTAGAATTAAAATATAACAAAAAGGACTTGATGAATCCGAGTTTTATTTGCACTCGCTAGATTCATTGGAAATTAACCTATAAATCAACCTACAACTAAGAAGAAATGAGAAATTTATTAAAAGCCGTATTGGTCTGTTTGCTTATGATTCAAGTAACAGCCTATGCGCAAAAAGTACCATTGAAGCATACTGATTATGATGGATGGAAAAATTTAAAGAATCAGAAGATTTCTGCCAATGGAGAATGGATAACCTATGAAGTAAATCCACAAAAGGGGGATGGATTTCTTTATCTGTACCAGGTAAAAACGAAAAAATTGGACTCAATAGCCAGAGGATTTCAGGCTGAATTTTCACCAAAATCAGAAATCTTAACTTTTAAAATTAAAGCTCAATATGACACAGTTCGTCAGGCCAAATTAGATAAAGTTGATAAGAAGGATATGCCAAAAGATTCTATTGGGATTTGGAATTTAAGCAATAAGGAATTGGTGAAATTACCGGAGTTAAAATCTTTCCAAATGCCAGAGGAAAAAGGGGAATGGATGGCTTACTATTTGGAAATGCCAAAGGAAGAAAAAGATAGTTTGGCAAAGGATTCGGTAGAAGTTAAAAAGCCTAAGAAAAAGAATGGGAAAGACAAGATTAAAAAGGGTAAGCTTGTTGTCAAGAACTTTGTAAATGGTAAGGAATTTAACTTTGAAGATGTAACCGATTATGCACTATCCATAAATGGAAATGCTGTAAATTTTATTCAGTCGGTTGGAGATAGCACACAAACTGCAATGGTTAAAACCTTTGATGGAAAAGCAGAGGAAATAAACCAGGTTTTCGAGAAAGTGGGAGAGGCAGATAAAGCGACCATTTCGGCGAACGGAGATCAGATTTCTTTTATTTTTACTGCCGATACAACTAAAAACAAATGTTACGAATTGTATTATGGCAATCTAGCTAGCAATAGCAAACGTATTGTTGATACTTTGTCTCGTGAAATTCAGGAGAATTGGACAGTAAGCAAAAATGGAAGAATTTCTTTCTCGAGAGATGGCGAGAAACTGTACTTTGGCGTTGCTCCAAAGCCAGAAAAAGAGGTGAAAGATAGCTTGTTGGATGAGGAAAAATACCATGTTGATGTATGGAACTGGAAAGATCCATTGTTGCAGCCACAACAAAAAGTGCAGGCCGAGAAAGAGAAAAAGCGAACTTGGATGGCTGTATATCACACTAAAAACAATAAACTGGTTCAGCTGGCAGATAAAGATATGCGTAGTGTTGAATTGTATGATCATGGAAACTCTGAATTGGCATTGGGTAATTCACCTCTTCCATATCAGCAATTAACTTCGTGGGACGATTGGTATTCCGATTATTATCTTGTAAATACCAGTACGGGTAAGAGAGAATTGATTCTGGAAAAGAAAAATTCAGATGTTCGTATTTCTCCAGCTCAGAAATATTTATTGTGGTACGAAACTCAAGATAGCATCTGGTATTCTTACCAGATTGAAAGCAAAAAAACAGTTGCTTTAACCAAAAAAATCAATGCGAATTTCTACAGCGAAACTCACGATACTCCAAACGATCCAAATCCATATGGAATAGTAGGGTGGACCAAAGGCGATAAGAATGTAATCATTCAAGACCGTTACGATTTTTGGATGATTGATCCGGCGGGGATGAAACCGGCAGTGAATTTGACTAATGGTTTTGGTCGCAGAAACAATATCTGTTTTGATTACGTGAAATTGGATGATGAGGAATTGTTTATTGATTTGAAAAAGCCAGTTCTTTTAAGTGCATTTCATGAGTTCAATAAAAAATCGGGCTATTATCAACTGAAAAGAGAGGATGATCCGAAACAAATTGTGTTCGAAGATGCCAAGTTATATGGTGTGGAAAAGGCAAAAACTGCTGAACAAATCATGTTCAAACGATCAACTTTCGTTGATTATCCAAACCTTTGGACCAGTAAATTGAATTTTTCGAATCAAACTAAAGTGTCTGATGCGAATCCACAGCAAAAGAATATCAACTGGGGTAATGTTGAATTGGTTGATTGGACATCAGGAGATGGGGAGAAATTACAAGGTTTATTGTACAAGCCAGAAGATTTCGATCCCAACAAAAAATACCCGATGTTAGTGTATTTCTACGAAAGAACATCTGATCGATTACACAATTATCATGTGCCACAGCCAAATTGGTCTATCATTAATCCAAGTTATTGTGTAAGCAATGGCTATCTTATTTTCATGCCAGATATCACTTATCACAAGGTTGGATATCCTGGAGAATCGGCTTATAGCTCAATTGTTACAGGAACATTGGCAATGATGGATCGTTATGATTTTATCGATAAAGAAAATGTTGCCTTGCAAGGACAAAGCTGGGGTGGATATCAAATTGCTTACCTGGTAACCAGAACCGATTTGTACAAATGTGCAATGGCGGGAGCTCCTGTAAGTAATATGACATCAGCATATGGTGGAATCCGTTGGGGGAGCGGTATGAGCCGTATGTTCCAGTACGAACGTACTCAAAGTAGAATTGGAGGAACGCTTTGGAACAGTACTTTGCAGTACATCGAAAATTCGCCGGTTTTCTTCGCGCCAAAAATTAAAACTCCGCTTTTAATTATGCACAACGATAACGATGGTGCGGTACCATGGTATCAGGGAATCGAGTTGTTTGTAGCAATGCGCCGTTTGCAAAAACCATGTTGGATGCTAACCTATAACAACGAGGAGCATAACTTAAGAAAACGTCCTAACCGAATGGACTTATCGATTAGAACCATGCAATTCTTCGATTATTATTTGAAGGGAAAACCTGCTCCGGTTTGGATGACTGATGGGATTCCTGCAGTTAAAAAAGGAAAAATGGATGGTTATGAATTAAAGAAATAGAACCTGAAATTAATATAGAAGGATGCGTCACAGTTTTGAGGCGCATTTTTTTATGCAGTGATTTTTTTTGGAAAAAAAGACAAGTTTTGGATTTTGGGGAAGTCAATTTTGAAAAAAAACGCCTTCCCCAAGTTGGGGAAAGCCCGTTTAAAAAAAAGAGACCTTCCCCAGCTTGGGGAAACTCGAACTGAAAAAAGAAAGGCTTCCCCAGTTTGGGAAAAGGAGAAAACGAAAAAAGAGAGCCCTTCCCAGCTTGGGGAAGCTCCAATTGAAAATAAAAAGCCTTCCCCAGCTTGGGGAAATGCAAAATGAAAAAAAAGAGTCCTTCCCCAGACTGGGGAAGTTTAAAATGGAAAAATATAGCCTTTCCCAAATTGGAAGTGCATAAAAAAACACCTTTATCCTGAGAGAATAAAGGTGTTTATATTAACCCTAATTGTTAGTTAAGTGTGTTGTGTTTGTTTAGCTATTAAATAGCTGACATTATATGAGTATTTGTTGTTGTTTCCAGTGTTATATACTGACAAAGTAAAGGTCTTTCCGATAAAAAACATAGTGTTTTTGTTCAAATGAGTAAAATTTACCGATATTGTGACACTTTATAGATAAAACTACTTTTACGTTTCCGCAAACGTTATAAATCAGAGTAAAAATTTCTTTTATGGATAAGCTTGATCAGACTGATAAAACCATTCTTAGAATATTGCAAACCGACTCAAAGAAAACAGCAAAAGAGATTGCTAGTATGTTGAATCTAACTCCTTCGCCAGTGTATGAAAGAATCAGAAGGTTGGAGAATCAGGGATTCATTAAAAAGTACGTGGCCATTCTCGATAAGAAAAGAATTGAACGAAGTGTAACAGCCATTTGTCAGGTTTCCATGCGCTATCATGATGAGACTTTTATTGATGAATTTGAGGAGCAAATTCAGGATTTAAAGGAAGTTCAGGAGTGTTACCACATGGCAGGTCAAGTCGATTTTATTTTAAAAATTCACGTAAAGAGTCTTGAAGAATATCACGAATTTGTTCGTTATAAACTGTCTAAAATAAAGAATATTGGTGTACTGAATAGTACATTTGTAATTAAAGAGATAAAGCATACTTCTGAATATTACATTTAATTTAATTTAATTTCAGAATTCTTTTGCCGATTAGATTAAATACTTGATGTGATTTTTATTAACTTAGTATGGATTGCGAATTTGGTATTTAATGTAAGATCAGGAATGACGGAAAGTTTTGAGAATATATCGCCGGATGAATTTGAAAAGCGACTGTTTGAGTATCAGGAACAGATAGAGCAATTGCAAAAGCAGATATCTGCTCTAGATTCTGAAAATACTTATTTGGCAAATGAGCTTAAAAATACCAGAACCAGCGACGAATACAATCTGCTTTTTAAATCTACAGGACAGGGTATAATTATTAGAGATGCGGATGGGAAAATAAGCTATGCAAATCCAGCAGCATCGAAAATATTGGGTCAACCTATTAAAGATTTACTTGGGATAGACAGCTTTGAACCCAGAATGAAGAATATTTTGCCCGATGGTACATTAATGGATGTAAATACCCATCCTGCAAAAGTAGCATTAGATACAAGAAAGGAAGTTTCAAATTCTACTTTAGGAGTGTTTAACCTTGAAAAGCAGGATTACATTTGGCTAAGTGTAACTGCAACGCCAATGTTGGACAAACAGACCGACAAACCCACAAAGGTTTTTACCATTTTTGAAGACATTACGGCTAAAATTGAAGCGGATCAACAGATAAAAAATGGAGAAGCAAAAGCCAAAGCACTACTTGAAACCATACCTGATTTAATCATTCGAGTTACACGTGATGGTAAGATCATTGACCTACACGAAAAACCCAATGGACTATTTGTATATCCTCAAGGCATGGATAATGTTAATATTAGGAATTTGTTTGACCAGGAATTGCGAGAAAAATTTTCGGATGCAATGGAAGAGGCTTTTGATTCAAGGCAAGTTCAAATATTTGATTATCGAAAAAATGTAGAGAATAAAGGTGTTTGTTTCTACGAATTTCGCCTAAGTTCGATTGGAGAAAAAGAAGTTACTGTAATTATTCGTGATGTAACAGAGCAAAAGCGTTCGCAGCGAAAAGTAATTGAAGCTACAAGAAGATTAACTACTTTAATTGGAAACCTCAAAGGTATGGCCTACCGCTGCCTGGCTGATGAATACTGGACAATGCTATTTGTTAGTGAGGGGGTAAATGAGCTTACTGGCTATACTGCAGAAGAACTAAATTACAATGCCAGTTTGGCTTTTAATGATATTATTCATCCCGATGATAGAGATTATGTAGCCCAGGAGGTTTTTACAGCAAGTGATAAGGATGAAAGATTTTCTATAGAATACAGAATTGTCACCAAATCAGGCAAGCAGAGGTGGGTGTTTGAGCAAGGTCTTACCATAAAAGACAGGATGGATAAACCACTTTTTATTGAAGGTTACATCACAGACATTACTGAAAGAAAGCATGCGGAACAGAAGCTTGCATTAAGTGAAAGTAAGTTTCGATTGCTATTCAATTCTCTAAACGAAGCGGTTTTTGTGTATCCTTGGAAAGGTGAGGATTTACAGAACTTTATTGAGGTGAATGATACTGCTGTTGATCGGTATGGATATACAAAAGAGGAGTTCAGAAATCTTAATCCAAAGGATATTGCTCGCAAAGGTGTACTAAACAAAGAGAAAGTTGACGAGATAAAAGAAATTATCGAAGAGTTGGGTAGTTTCTTTATGCGCACATGGCATCGTACGAAGGAAGGTGTAGAGTTTCCTGTTGAGTTGACGGCGAACTTAATCAACCTCAAAGGAGAAAAATACATTCAAACCGTGGTTCGAGACATTAGCAAACAGAAAAAAGCAGAAACTGAATTGGCCCGAAAAGCGAGGATTGAGAAACTACTCAGTAAAATATCTGCCGATTTGGTGAGTGCTCCAGTTGAGGATATTGATAGTGCGATTGATTCCGCATTAGAGAAAATTGCCAGACATACAAAGGCCGATAGGGCCTATATGTTTTTGGTAAGCAATAATCAAAAATACCTTGAAAGGACTCATGAGTGGTTTGCTAATGAGAAAGTCGCTCGATTTGATAATCCAAAACTAATGCTAAGTGAAGGGTTTTCTTGGTGGATTGAAAGGTTTAAGAAGCATAAAAGCGTTGTAGTGGATGATATTAAAAAACTACCAGCTCATGCTTTTGGCAATTTCGAATATGATCCAAGGAAAGTGGTGAAATCCCTTTTGGTATTTCCATTAATTACCCAAGAAAATATACTTGGTTGTGTTGTTTTTGATGCCGTAACTAATTTTAAAAAATGGAATAAGACCGATGTGATTCACATCAAAACTTTTACAGATATGTTGGCTGGTGTTCTCAGCCGAAAGCGATATGAACAGGAACTGATTTTTGCAAAAGAAAAGGCGGAAGAGAGTGATCAGCTAAAATCAACATTTTTGGCGTCCATGTCTCATGAGTTAAGAACACCTTTAAATGCAATAATTGGCTTTAGTACATTGTTAAAGCCAGAATCACCACCCGGTAAAATAGAAAAGTGGAATGGTATTGTGAAAGCAAGTGGAAAGCATCTGTTAAGAATTATTGAATCCATTTTCGAAGTTTCGTTACTGCAAGCCAAGGAGGTGAAATTAAATGTTAATCAGTTCTCGTTGCTCGAAATGTTTAATACTATCCAGCAGTATGTAAAAGCTGAGGTAAAAAAGTATAATAAAAAAGAAGTAGAAACCAACTTTAAATCCTGCAGCGAATGCGATATTTTCATCACTTCAGACAGGACCAAAGTAATGCAGTTGATAACTAATCTTTTAAATAATGCCATCAAGTACACAGATGCAGGACAAATTGATTACGGATGCAAAATTCATGATAATAATATTGTATTCTTTGTTTCGGATACTGGGATTGGTATTTCTAACGAGCATAAAGAAGTGATATTTGATATTTTCCGCCAGGTGGAAGAGCCGTATTGGGGATTGCAGTCTGGTGTTGGTCTTGGTTTGGCAATTTGTAAAGAGATAGCAAATTTGCTGGATGGCGAACTTTGGCTGGAATCTGAAAAAGGCAAGGGATCGTGTTTCTATTTCAAATTAAATGATGTAGTAACTATACCTGATTCTAAGGAATGTGAAATGCTAAGCTCTATACAAACACCGAATTTGAAGGGGAAAAGTATTTTGATAGTTGAGGATGTTGAGATAAATTACGATTTACTGGAAGAGATTTTAATGCCTACTAATGCAAATGTATTCTGGGCAAAGAATGGTGTTTCTGCTGTGGACATGGTGCAATCACATCCAGAAATTGATTTGGTCTTAATGGATGTTAAAATACCTCATTTGGATGGCTATCATGCTACTAAAAAGATATTGGAACAAAAACCAAGCTTGCCAATTATTGCACAAACGGCATATGCATTAAAAGGAGATAGGCAGAAAGCTATAGATTCAGGTTGTGTTGCATATATTACAAAGCCTATCGATAGAATTAAGTTGTTTGAGTTGTTGCAAAGCCATATAGCCGATAATTAGTGGACTTATTCTAAATATTTTTAATATTCATTTAAATTTCACAGATTTGTTTCTCACTAAAAACAATATATTGTGAAACACTATACCTACACATTAAGCCTGTTAGTTATTCTACTAATCTCTTGTCGTCACTCTTCTCAAGTAAATAAGGAGGAATTCATCAGTAGTGAACGAGAAAATTACAACTTGGTAAAATACGATCCAATTTTAATTTCGGACCAATTGCCAAATCAGGTGGATGAACAATCGGGAATGATTTGGCACAACGATTTGATTTGGGTAAATAATGATAGTGGAGGAGCTGCCACTTTATATGCTTACAATAAAAATGGAGAGTTAAAACAGCAACTGAATATCGAGGGGATTTCGAATCAGGATTGGGAGGCATTGGCTGAAGACCAGAAGTATTTTTACATTGGTGAATTTGGAAATAACAATGGAACTCGCAAGGATCTAAAACTTTTCAGGGTAGACAAATCTGAAATTGATGATAGAGCAGAGGTAAGTGTTTCAGCTGATGTGATTAGTTTTGCATGGGCTGACCAAAGGGAGTTCAAGCGTAAAAAGCACAATCATAATTTTGATTGTGAAGCTTTCTTATCCTATGGAGATTCTCTGTATTTCTTTACTAAAAATTGGAAAAATCAGAAAACCAGAATGTATGTGATGGAAAAATCTGTAAAGCATCACGATTTGAGTCCAAAAGCTGAATTTGATACCGATTTTATGGTTACGGGAGCGGATATTAGTCAGGATGGTAAGATTGTAGCTTTGATAGGCTATAAAAACTATAGGACCTACATGATTCTTTATTTCAACTTTATCGATTCTGACTTCTTTGGAGGAGAACATGTTCGATTGGATTTGAGTTCGTTGGGAGGAGCTCAAACAGAAGGTGTTGTTTTTACTGATACCAATGAATTGCTTATTAATACAGAAGCAACCAAGCAGGCACAAGCTGTATATAAAATTGAATGGAAGAAATGGATTAAGAACTAACCTTTGGGTTGATGTATCAAATAATCTCTTGCTTTGATTTTGAATTCCTTAAAAAGCTTCTAATTTTGTAGCCCAATTTGCTAAACAACCACAGTTTTAAGATTGTTTTATAAGAAAGGAAGAAGGTTTTGAAAGATAAATACAAAGAAATATTCGACAAAGGAACAGATTTGCCTCTGGTTGAGGATTTCTATACCATCCAAGGTGAGGGGTATCATACTGGTAAGCCTGCATATTTTATTCGAATTGGTGGTTGTGATATTGGATGTCGTTGGTGTGATAGTAAAATCTCATGGAATCCTGCCGAGCATAGACTAATTTCAGTTGAAGAGGTGGTAAGAAAAGCCGTTGAATCTCCTGCTAAATCGGTAGTTGTAACTGGTGGAGAACCATCTTTATATAACTTGGAGCCTTTATGCACGGAACTGAAGAAACACAATATTGAGAATTTCCTTGAAACTTCAGGGGCATACGAAATTAGTGGAGAATGGGATTGGATTTGTTTATCGCCAAAGAGAAATAAATTGCCGGTACCATCGTCTTATCAAAAGGCTAATGAGCTTAAAGTCATTATTTACGATTTGGAAAAAGATTTCGAATGGGCAGAAGAGTTGGCTAAAAATGTAGGTGATGATTGCTTATTGTATCTACAGTCCGAATGGAGTCAGTATGTTCACAATGTGAAACCAATAGTTGAGTACGTGAAGAATAATCCGAGATGGAATATTTCTTTACAGTCTCATAAGTTTATGAGAATACCATAAAGGATATATAGAAGAACAAGAAAGAAGGGCATTCAAAATTTTGAATGCCCTTCTTTGTCCTAAGCTAATCAATTAAATAATTGGAAGAATATTGCGATTAAAATGATACTCCAAACACTAAAAATAGATTTTCGGCCATTGGGTTAGCAATAACGGAAGCTGAAAGTGGAAGTGAAAACTTTTCTGTAATTGCTACTTCCTTTGATGCTGTAAATCCTAAGTTTACAAAGCCAGCTGTATCCCCGTAAAAACCGGATTCTCCTTCGTCCTCATCTGCATCGAAAGTAGTGAGACCCGCAAATAAGTCAATATTAACATCTTTATAGATAAAGCTATGTCCTAGTTCAATGTATAAGGAATATTGCTGATCACCATTTACATCTTGATCTGCTCCCCAAAAGTTCATTGCTGCCATAATGCTAATGGGAAAGCTTTTGGTGCCATTAAAGACAATACTTCCTTCAAGAATATGACCTGTTGATTCTTTTTTGAAATCGAAATAAGAGTTGTTTGCTGCAATTTGATCATTTGGGAAGAAATAATCGGTAAGGCTTACAGTAAATAAATTGTCTGCAAAACGATACGAAATGTACATGTCTGCTTCTGCTCCGTCATTATCACCGTTGAAGGAATACGACCCCCATGCGCCAATTGCAAATGCTCCCTTACTGTATTCAATTCCTGGTTGAATTACAGGACCAGTTGAAAATTGAGTACCTCTCCAAATGTATCTGCTCATAAGGTCAGCCCCCAAGGAAATTTCACCTTTTTTATTTTGAGCGAATAAGGAGCTTGTGCTTATAGTAACTCCAATAAGTAATGTAATTAACTTTTTAGTTCTCATCATAATAATGGGTTTTAGATTAATAATTAAGGTAAATAGTAATATCTCGATTAAATAAATTGTGGTTTTTACTAAAAAAATAACACTTACCCCTTTTGTAAAGGGGTAAGTGCTGGTGCAAATCAACTAATTTCTAATTCTAACCCTAACGAACTGGGGGTGCGAATCAAAAATAATCAAAAAATATTCAAAATGACAAATAAAAACAGGGGTGTTTTTAATAAAAACACTAAAAAAAACTGCGTAAAGGTTTTAAATTTAGGGGGTGTTTGGGTAAAAGTGATTTTTTTTGTGGAAAGTGTCTTTATTTTTGAAAGACTTAATAATAATATCTTGCGTGTTTCCGTGCTAACTTTGCTTCAAATTAAGCTTGATTTGAATGTTAACCTATTTTGTAATCAGTATAAATTGTTTGATTAGTATTAGATTGCTTTTATGTTGTGGTAAAAAATCAAGATATTTGTATATCAAAAATCAAAATCAATAAATAATAATTATGAGCATAAAAGGAACACAAACCGAGAAGAATTTATTGAAAGCGTTTGCTGGAGAATCTCAGGCAAGAAGCAGATATACTTACTTTGCAAAGCAAGCTAAAAAAGAAGGTTATGAGCAAATTTCTGCAATCTTTATGGAAACAGCTGAGCAAGAAATGCAGCATGCAAAAAGATTCTTCAAATTTTTAGAAGGGGGAGAAGTTGAAATTACTGCAGCATTTCCAGCGGGAGTTATTGGAACCACTGCCGAAAACTTAAAAGCAGCTGCTAGCGGAGAAAATGAAGAGTATACTGAATTGTATCCAGAGTTCGCACGAATCGCTGAAGAAGAAGGTTTTAAAAAAGTTGCTACTGCTTTTAAATTGATTTCAAAGGTTGAAAAAATGCATGAAGAAAGATACTTAAAGCTTTTAAGTAATCTTGAAGCTGAAAAAGTATTTGAATCAGAAGAAAAGGAAGAATGGTATTGTCGTAACTGTGGTTATGTTCATGAAGGTACTAAAGCTCCAAATATGTGTCCTGCTTGTGAACATCCTCAAGCATATTTCGAGAAAAAAGCGAAAAACTATTAATAAAAAGAAAAGGCTCCTTTAAGGAGCCTTTCTTATTCATCCAATAAATCAGGACGTAATTTTTTAGTTCTTAAATAGGCTTGTTCTTCTTGCCATTGCTCAATTTTTTTATGGTCTCCCGAAAGTAAAATTTCCGGTACTTTCCATCCTCTAAACTCAGCAGGTCTGGTATAGATTGGTGGTGACAACAAATTATCCTGGAAAGAGTCGGTAAGAGCAGACGTTTCATCGTTCATTGCTCCGGGAATCAAACGAACAACACTGTCCGTAATTACTGCAGCTGCAAGTTCACCTCCGGTAAGAACAAAGTCTCCTATCGAAATTTCTTTGGTAATAAAATGATCTCTGATTCTTTGATCAATTCCTTTGTAGTGACCACAAAGTATTATAATATTTTCCTTTAGCGATAGCGTATTTGCAGTTTTTTGTTCGAACTGTTCACCATCTGGAGTTGTGAAAATGATTTCATCATACTCTCTTTGATCGGTTAAATGTTCAATTGCCTTAACAACTGGCTCTAATCGCATTACCATGCCAGCTCCGCCACTAAATGCGTAATCATCAACTTTATTGTGTTTGTCTTCCGAAAAATCACGGATGTTATGAATGTGTATTTCAACTACGCCTTTATCTTTTGCTCGTTGAATTATTGAATGATTCAAAGGACTTTCCAATAATTCTGGAACAACAGTTAATATATCGATTCTCATTAATTCTAAATTTTGTGTAAAAGTATATATCACTTGCAAGTGATGCAAGAAAATAGAAAATGAAGATGATAAATCATTCAATGTGGACAATATGACAGGTGGTTTTGTGTAAATAAAGACAATGTGACATGAGATAATAAGAGGAAAGCTGACGATTTGAATTGTTTTTAGTGATGGTATGCCGTTTGAAGATTAGTCATCGAATTTGAAAAAGTAAGGAATCGGAATCCGGAACCGAAGAATTAATAAAAAGTATAGGAGATTAGAGTTATGACATTATTAAGATATGGAAAAAGACAAAATGATTTTTTTACAAATCAATTAATGAATCAATTGTTTAAAGAAACTCAGGATAGTTTTAAATCTGCTGTTGAAAGAGAAAGTGGTTTTCGTCCGGCAACTAACGTTATCGAAGAGGAAGATTACTATCTGATAGAGGTTGCTATTCCGGGTTTTGCAAAAGAAGATGTGAGTATTAAGGTAGAAAATGGTTCAATTAAAATCTCGGCAGAAAAGAAAGAGACAAAAGAAGATAAAAAGTACTTAAGAAGAGAATTTGGAGTATACAAATTCGAGCGTAGTTTCAAGTTGGCTGATACAATCAATCAACAGAATATTTCTGCTGAAGTAGTAAATGGGATGTTAAATATTGTGCTTCCAAAAATTGAAGAAAATAAGCCTGAAGTTCATAATATCGAGATCAAATAGAGGAAGTGATAAATGGCTAGAGTAGGTAATATTCATAATAAATAGTAAGGTTTAAAGAAGAAGAATTTTTCCGAATAAGAGGAGAAATTTAGCTCGGTTAATTAGTTTGTTTTGGTTGAGAGGTTCATGTATTGCATGAACCTCTTTATTTTAAAAGGATAAGAAAATATTTAAAATCTTTGAGGATTAGCACTTAATTAGTTAAATTCGTAAGAGTAGGCTTAAAAGTTTTCTTTTAGGTGGTATTGTTAACGCGAGTTTTGCCTTGTGCGAAACTTAATCTAACTCAATTTACATGAAAGCACCAGACCTGTCAAATCCCTCACATGAGAATGAATTGAATGAAAATTTAGAAGCGAAAGATAATGTTGCAGATTCTCATGAAACCGAAAATTTAAAAGAAGATAATGTTAGTGGAGAATCTTCGCAATCGAAACTAGACAGCGATACAGATGATAATTCTGAATCTGCTTCAAAAAAGGGTTCTGAACTTCAAAAAGAACCTGACTACACATTAATGGAGAAAGGTGAATTGAAGAATCGCTTGACATTACTTCTCGAAAATGAATCCCTATCAGCAATAAAAGAAAAAGTAGAGGCAATAAAACGAAACTTTTATAAAAAGCACAAAGAAGAGGTTGAAGCTGCAAAGCAAAAGTTTATTGCAGATGGCGGTGTTGAAGAGGAATTTGATTTTGGCACGGATGAGTTAGAAGTTCAGGTTCGTGAAATGTTGCAAAAGTTTAAAGAGAAAAAGTCAGAATTAAACCGCAATATAGAACAGGAAAAGGAAGATAACCTAAAAAAGAAATACCAGATAATTGAGGATATAAAAGAGCTGGTAAACAGAAAAGAATCATTCGATAAAACTTTCCATGAATTTAGGGCTTTACAAAAGAAATGGCATGAAATTGGAATGGTACCACAACAAGCATTAAAAAACTTGTGGGATAATTACCACCATCATGTAGAGAACTTCTACGATTACATTAAAATCAACAAAGAACTTCGTGACTTGGATCTCAAAAAGAACATGGCTTCCAAAATTAAACTTTGCGAAGAAGCGGAGAAGTTATTGAATGAATCCTCAGCGGTGAAGGCATTTAACACACTTCAAAAGTACCATGGACAGTGGAGGGAGATTGGGCCGGTGCCACGTGAAGAGAAAGAAAAATTATGGGCAAGGTTTAAAGAAGCCACAACAGTTATCAATCGTAAGCATCAAGAGTATTACGAAGGCTTAAAATCTGAGCAGAAAAATAATTTGGCCAAAAAGACAGTTCTTTGCGAAAAAGCGGAAGAAATAGCCAATCGAGCGATTGGTTCTCATAAAGAGTGGAATTCCAGTTCGAAAGAAATTATTGATCTCCAAAAAGAATGGAGAACCATTGGTTTCGCTCCTAAGAAAGATAACAACAGAATTTATCAAAGATTTAGAGCGGCCTGTGATCTATATTTCGACAGGAAGCGCGACTTTTACATGGTTTTGAAAGAGAAGTTAAATGCGAATTTGGTGAAAAAGAAGGAGCTTTGTGCCATTGCGGAAAATTTACAGGATAGTCAGGATTGGAAAGAGACTACAAATAAATTGATTGCCATACAGAAAGAATGGAAACATATTGGTCCTGTGCCAAGAAAAGTTTCCGAGGATCTTTGGGTTCGTTTCCGTGCTGCTTGCGATAAGTTTTTTAATAACAAATCGGAACATTTCGATAATGCAGATGCCGGGCAAGTAGAGAACTTGAAACTGAAAGAAGCATTAATCGAAAAAGTAAAAGCTTTCGAACTTGGAGAGGATAACGATAGCAATTTAAATGCTTTGCGTCAGTTCCAAAAAGAATGGTCGAAAATTGGTCATGTGCCATACAAGAAGAAGGATAAGGTGCAAGAAGCTTTCAGAAAAGCCATTAATGGTTTGTATGATAGAATGAATATGGATAGTGACAACAAGGAGGTTCAGAAATTTAAATCGAAGATTGATACTTTCTTGACTATGAGTAATTCCGAGGATAAGATCATTATCGAGAGAAATAAGATTGTAAATAAAATTAGGCAATTGGAGAGTGATATTGCCCTTTGGGAAAACAATGTTGGATTTTTCTCTTCATCAAAGAATTCGAGTGTTGTAAACGAAATTGAAGAGAAGATTGAGAGAGGAAAACAAAACCTTGCTATCCTGAATGAAAAGCTAAAAGTTATTGACGGTTTGGTTTCTTAAATTTGTATTACATATGTACGTTTAAAAGCATTTCTCGAAGCGGGAATGCTTTTTTCATGTTTGAGAATTTATTATTTACGCAAAGAAATCAACAAATGATAGTTTGAAACATTGAATTTGTTTCCTAAAAACCTATAATTTGACTACTTTTGCAGCTTTAATAAATCAACTAAAAAAGTTTATAAAGTGTCAACAACCAAATACATCTTCGTTACAGGTGGGGTAACCTCATCATTGGGAAAGGGAATTATAGCATCGTCGTTAGCTAAATTATTGCAGGCTAGAGGATACTCTGTAACTAACCAAAAGTTAGATCCATATTTGAATGTAGATCCAGGAACATTAAATCCATATGAGCATGGTGAGTGTTTCGTTACCGATGATGGTGCAGAAACTGATTTGGATTTGGGACACTACGAACGTTTTACAAATGCTCCTACATCTCAGGCGAACAACGTTACTACAGGTAGAATTTATCGTAACGTAATCAATAAAGAGAGAAAAGGGGATTTCTTAGGAAAAACGGTTCAGATTATTCCTCATATTACTGATGAAATTAAAAGAAACATCAAACTGCTGGGAACCAAACACAAGTATGATGTTGTAATTACAGAGATTGGTGGTACTGTGGGGGATATTGAATCATTACCATATATCGAGGCAGTTCGTCAATTAAAGTGGGAGCTTGGACGCGATGCCTTGGTAATTCATTTGACTTTGGTGCCATATCTTGCTGCTTCAGGTGAGTTGAAAACCAAACCAACCCAGCACTCCGTAAAGTCTTTGTTGGAAACAGGAGTTCAACCAGAGGTATTGGTGTTAAGAACAGAGCATGAATTGCCTACTGATGTTCGTAGAAAAGTAGCATTGTTTTGTAATGTTGATCCAAAAGCTGTAGTTCAGTCTATTGATGTATCAACCATTTACGAAGTGCCATTGAAAATGCGCGAAGAAAAGCTTGACCAAACCGTTTGTGAAAAGCTTGGGCTGGATTTGAAGAAAGAGCCAAAATTAAAAGAATGGACTAAATTCTTAACTCGTCTTCAGAATCCTAAATCGGAAGTGAAAATTGGTTTGGTTGGTAAGTATGTTGAGTTACACGATGCATACAAATCAATTGCAGAATCATTTGTTCATGCAGGTTCGGTTAACGAGTGTAAAGTGAAAATTGAGTGGATTCACTCTGAAAAATTGAACGATGCAAATTACCAGGAAGAGTTGAAAGACTTGAAAGGTATTTTGGTTGCACCGGGATTTGGTCACCGCGGATTAGAAGGAAAGATTTTAGCTGTAAAATATGCTCGCGAAAACAACATCCCATTCATGGGTATTTGTTTAGGTATGCAGGTTGCAGTAATCGAGTTTGCACGTAACGTTCTAAAACTAGAAGGTGCAGATTCTTTGGAAATGAATCCAAAAACTCCACATCCGGTTATCAACCTAATGGAGGAGCAGAAGAATGTAACCGAAAAAGGTGGTACCATGCGTTTGGGAGCTTACGATTGTATCTTAAAAGAAGATTCGAAAGCATTCACTGCATACAAGCAGAAAGAAATTTCGGAACGTCACCGTCACCGTTATGAGTTCAACAACGAATATTTGGAGCAATTCGAAGCTGCAGGTATGAAAGCTGTAGGTATGAACCCAGATACTGGTTTGGTTGAAGCGGTAGAGCTGGAAGGCCACAAATGGTTTGTTGGTGTACAGTTCCACCCAGAATACAAGAGTACGGTTATCAAACCTCAACCATTGTTTGTTGAGTTTGTAAAAGTAGCAATAGAAAAGTAATCTTTAGACTACAATACATTACTTAGAAAAGATTAAATAATAGAATATGGATAGAAATTCGATTTGGGGCTTGGTGATCATCGGTGCGATTTTGATCGGGTATACATACCTGACAAAACCATCAGATGAAGAAATCAAAGCCATGAAGACCAGAGATTCGATTGCCCGTGTTGAAAGATTGCGTAATGAGCAATTGGAAGCAGAAAGAGTCGAGGCCTTGAAAAAGCAGTACGCAGAAAAGAAACAAGATACTGCAGCACTTCAAAGTGAATATGGAGCATTTGCCGGAGCAGTTCAGCAAAAAGAGGAAATTATTACCCTGGAAAACAAATTGGTGAAATTAAGCATCAATACTTTAGGGGGTAAGATCGCTAATGTTGAGTTGAAAGATTACAAAACTCACGATGCAGAGAAGTTGATGCTTTGGGGTGAGAAAAATTCCAAATTCGGATTGACTTTCTATGCTGAAAACAAGCCAATGAATACTCAGGACTTGTTTTTTACTCCGGTAAACTCGGTAAAAACTGTTGATGCTTCAACTGCTCAGCAGATGGTTAGCATGCGTTTAATGGCAGGCGAAGGAAAGTATATCGAGTACAAGTATACATTAGAGCCAGATTCTTACATGGTATCATTCGATATCAATGTAGTAGGTATGCAGGATGTAATTTCTTTGAATCAAAGAGATTTGACTTTCAACTGGGCAGCTGATATTCCTAGCCAGGAAAAGGGTCGCAAGTTCGAAAATCAGTATACCAATATCTACTATAAGTTTTTCGAAGATGATGTAGATAACATGTCTCCTTCAGGAGAAGATGAGGAAAGCTTATCTACAAAAGTAAAGTGGGTTGGCTTTAAGCAACAATTCTTCTCATCTGTGCTGATTGCTGATGATTCATTCAAAGGGATTGAATTAAAATCTGTTGACATGGGAGAAGATGATCCTATCTTGAAGAATTTTGATGCTGCAATTTCATTACCATACCAGGGATCTCAATTAGAGAACTACCCAATGGAATTCTACTTTGGTCCGAACAAGTACAAGACCATGAGAAAGTATGGTAAAGACATTGAATTGCACGCATTGGTTGATTTGGGATGGAAAATGTTTGCTTGGGTAAACAAGTGGTTTGTAATTCCAATTTTCAACTTCTTGGAAAATCACATTGCAAACTATGGTATCATCATTCTGATTTTAACAATCATTATCAAGCTGATTTTAGCACCATTAACTTACAAGTCGTACATGTCGACTGCTAAGATGAAGGTATTAAAACCACAAATCGATGAAATCAACGAAAGAATCCCTAAGGATAAAGCAATGGAGCGCCAGCAGGCAACCATGGCATTGTACAAAAAGGCAGGAGTAAACCCAATGGGTGGATGTTTGCCAATGTTGGTACAGTTTCCAATCCTGATTGCACTGTTCCGATTCTTCCCATCGTCTATCGAGCTTCGCCAGAAGAGCTTCTTATGGGCTGAGGATTTATCATCATACGATTCAATTCTTGATTTACCATTCAACATTCCATTCTATGGAGATCACATCAGTTTATTCTGTTTGCTGATGGCAATTACCAACTTGGTATACACTCGTATGAACAGCCAAATGCAGTCATCGCAGCAAATGCCGGGTATGCAAACCATGATGTACTTAATGCCGCTAATGTTCCTATTCTGGTTTAACGGTTATGCATCAGGTCTTTCGTATTACTACTTTATTGCAACATTATTTACTGTAGCTCAAACTTGGGCAATCCGTAAGTACATGGTTGACGAAGACAAAGTATTGGCAACTATCGAGGCAAACAAGAAGAAGCCAGTTAAGAAATCGAAATTCCAACAGCGTTTGGAAGAAGCTGCAAAGCAAAGAGGTTACAAGCCTCCTAAAAAATAAGATCATTAGATTCTATATACAGCCCCGCATTTTATGTGGGGCTTTTTTGTGCTTATACCTCATCCTCCAGCCGTCTCCTTGAGAAGCTACTCTTTATACACATTTATTTTCGTGAATATAACTTGACAAAGAATGAGATATACAATCACCTAATTACCATGCTCTCCCCTTTTAGGGGAGATGGCGACAGCCAGAGGGGTGCATTTTGGATAAAATTATTCTTTTCTCACCCTTTAGTCCGTCGACAGTTTGTTCACATTAAACTCAATTTTCAATTGTGTTCACGAGCTTCGCTCCGCTACGGTTCCCTAAAAGGGAAACATTCAACATGCAAATGCTATAAATGATTCATCATTACCTAATCAAAATATTTATTCACAATTTGTATATAAAGAATAGCTCAAGAAGAGGGGTAGGGTGAGGTTTAGATGTGAGGACTTAACCCAATTTATCACTATCTTTCACCTACCTTAACACAAACCTCATAAAATGAAGACAAAACTTGTTGCTTTAAGGCACCAATTGCATTCACAACCCGAATTATCGAACAAAGAATACAAAACTGCTCAAACCATTGTCGATTTTATGGACGAATATCAACCTCATGAAGTCATCCATTTGGGAGATACGGGAAGAGCATTTGTATTTAAAGGAGCCAAGGCGGGCAAGACTACCGTTTTTCGTGCAGAATTGGATGCATTGCCAATAGAGGAAAAAACGAGGGTAAAGTATGCCTCAATTTACAACGGAGTGGCACATGCCTGCGGACATGATGGACATATGGCCATACTGGCTGGATTGGCACAGCAGCTGGCAGAAAATCCACCACAAAAGGGCAAGGTAATTCTGCTCTTTCAACCTGCCGAGGAGGTAGAACAGGGAGCAAAAGATGTACTGTTTCATCCTAAATTTGCCGATCTGAATCCCGATTACATGTTTGCCCTGCACAACGTACCTGGGCAGGAAACCAATACCATATTGTTGCGACGCGGAAGTTTTTCTGCGGCATCGAAAGGAATGACCATTCGATTGAAAGGAAAAACATCGCATGCTGCAGAGCCTGAGAAGGGAAGAAACCCGGCCATAGCCATCTCAAAAATCAGTCGTGAGTTAAACGATTTGCTTAACAACAAAGCCCTGTTTTCCGATCTTACCCTACTTACTTTTATCTACATCCGTATGGGGGAGCAGTCCTTTGGAACCTCGGCAGGGAGTGGCGAAATGGGCATTACCCTGCGTTCTTTCGAGAATGCCGATATGAAGGTTCTAACTCAAAAATCGGAGGAGATTGTAAATCGAATTGCTGCCGAAGAAAATCTGGAATGCGGCATTGCCTACCACGAAGAATTTCCGGCAACGGTAAATCAAGATGAATGTGTGGACATGCTACAAACTTTGGCCGAAGAGCACAATCTATCGTATCAATACCTGGATAAACCCTTCAAGTGGTCCGAAGATTTTGGCTATTTCTCTCAGAAATACACTTGCGGATTTTTTGGCCTAGGAGCTGGCCTCGATCAGGCAGCCCTGCACCATCCCGATTACGATTTTCCCGACGAAATTATCGAAACAGGACTCACGATCTTTACAGGTCTGTACCAAAAAATAAATGGAAAATGATATCAGATCAATGGGGCATTGGAAGGACAAGCTGCTTATCCGCAGAAAACCTTTAGAAAGAAGAGGAAGCTTCGTCCCGAAATAGAATTTGTAAGCATTTGGGAGCCAAATGCAACAAAATTCATAATCGGGAGAGATGATCACCCCGCCGCACTTAAGGTTTTCAAGTAGAAGAAGTTTGGGCTTACACGCCCTAGATTTTTTGCTGACTTTTTTATCAATGAAAAAAGTCAGAGCCTGTCCGGCTAGAGGACTATAAATAACTAAACCAACACAATAATGTTATCACAACTACTTAAAAACAATCAACACTTCTTTACCGATATTTTCCCATTCAACTTAAATCAAGAGAAGCATCACAAGCTCGATCTTTCCATCGATAATCAAGCCCTGTATTCCATCGATTTAAGTTCGGTGGAGGCTTTGCAGCAATACATTTCGGATTGCTTAAGGCAGACTGGCGCCAAATATGCCATTGGCGGATACAACGAGGACAGGCTGATTTATCGCAAGAGCAAACACTTTGGCGAGGGAGAAGATGCACGAAGCATTCACTTGGGAACCGACGTTTGGTTGGCAGCCAATACCAGCCTTTCTGCACCTTTGGATGGTAAAATCCATAGCTTTAAAAACAACGATGCTTTTGGCGATTACGGCCCAACCATCATACTCGAACATTGTATTGAGAATACTACATTCTATACTCTTTTCGGACATCTATCTGTAGATTCCTTAAAAGGGAAAAGTGTAGGGCAAGAGATAAAGCAAGGTGAGAAGTTTGCCGAACTGGGCAACGATCAGGAGAATGGCAATTGGCCAACGCATCTGCATTTTCAAATCATGGCCGATATGAATGGACGAGAGGGAGATTTTCCAGGCGTATCCAACCAGGCCGATCGCGAAAATTACCTTAACACCTGTCCTGATCCCAATTTGATTTTGAAACTGAAGTGATTGTTTTATAGATAGAAAGCTTTAGCAAGACAAAAGCCTACATCAACAAGACAGGCAGTCAGTTGCTCCAAGACACAAAAAAAGAGCTCCAAGACTGCCGTAAGGCGCTCCAAGACATAGAAGAACCTTCTCCAAGACAGGAGGCAGGTGCAAAAAGACAGGTGGGTGAAGCCTCCAAGACAGGTTTGACACTTTCCAAGACCGAAGACTGGAAACTACTTTTGTCTTTTTCATCTTATTTCCTGTCTTGCCGCCATAAAAAAGAGGGAATCCGCAGATTCCCTCTCAAGTGTAAAACTCAAAACCCGTATTTATGAATATTAACTTACTGTTTCTTCTTGTGTATTTTCTTCTTCTTTTTTCTTACGGCGGTATTCAGCTTTCTTGTTTCTCAGGTACTTACTAGAATAAAGCATTGCATGTTCCTCTTCGTCTCTAAATACAAATTGTCCGTATTCCTTCAAATCATCGGCATATTGCTTCACCAAAGAGTATGCTTTGTCGCGGATTACCTTTCTGTCATCGTCAACATACAACGAGCCGTTTACTTCAGCCAAGAGAGCTCCCATGCGTTCCGATTCGCTAATTGCAGTATTACATTTTTCGATATCGAATCCAATACCTGTTAATGGTTCTTGATTATTATTTCCTAGTGTCCCTAGCCTTAATAGGTCCATTACAGCATCTGCGTTGGAGTCACCTTCGTTTATTTCATCAAGAATTTCTTGTAATTCATCGTTCTTGCGATATGCAAAACGCATATTATCATTTAAATCACGAATTAGTTCAAACATGGCAGGTGCATCCTTTTGCCATTTTTTCTGAGCATCTTTCTGCGCCGTTAATTGGGTATCCCAAATGGCCTGAGCAATAGAAAGTGCTCCTGTTAGAACTTCAAGTTTGGTAAGGTTTTCTGCTGTATAACCAACAGGGGTCAACAAAGGCAAGTCTTCTTTTGCCACATGAATCATTGCTTTAATCTCTTGAATGTATATTCCAACAGGCATACTGCAATGTTTTACATTTTCGTTTTTCACAGCTTTAATTTCTACCAAGCTGTCGTCATAGTTTTGTTGTTCAGACATTTTAATAATGTTTAAAGGTTAATAATTTCCTCCGCACTAATCCTTCTACATTAATTTCTGCTCTGATTATTTTGCTTTCATGGTTGACAAATCGATAATGAATTTATGAAACAATATCGAAAATTAAAAACAATATGATGATTAATTGATAAGGAATTAAGTTTATACTGCGTATTGAATTCCACCTCTTCCTGCGAATTTAAAGGCGTAGAGAGAATTTGAATTTCTTTGAAAAAAATGTTATTGATATGGTAAAGTTCATGATTGGAGTTAATATGTATTGAAGTGGAGTAAATGATTCTTAATAAATGATAAATAATTTATAATTCCTGATTAAAGTGTTTTGTAGTGTTTGTATTTTATGGATTTATCTGTAAAGTGCGAATTGGTGGGTTGCTTTCAGAATGGACTTATTTGGAATGAGGATGGATTGATAAATGGTATTGGGTGTTTTTGTTTATATGGTTAACTTAGGGATGGTTTATTAAAAGCGTAAATATTAGAATATGAAAGCTAACGAAATAAATTTAAATCGATTTTTATCTCAAAGTGATACACAGTTCATTATACCAGTGTATCAAAGAAATTATGATTGGACTTCAGCTCAATGTCTTCAGTTATTTGAGGATATTATTGAAGTGGGGACAAAGAATGAAATGAACGCTCACTTTATCGGTAGTATTGTATATGTACATGATGATGTATATCATGCATCAGGTATAAGGGAGTTATCCATAATTGATGGACAGCAAAGATTAACAACTGTTACTTTATTATATGTGGCATTATTTGCATTTGCTGAGGAGTTAGGAAATGAAGCGTTAAAGAATAGAATAAACGAAACGTATTTAATAAATAAATTTGCTCAAAATGAGGAGAAGTTAAAGCTTAGGCCTACAGAAAACAATGATTTAGCACTTAAATTTTTATTAAGGAATGATAAGAATGAGGAGTTTAAAAGCTATTCAAGATTAATTGAAAATTACGATTTTTTTAAAAAAAGAATTGATTCAGAAAATTTGGATGTTATTCTTAAAGGTTTAAGTAAACTAATGTTTGTTGAAATATCTTTGGATCGAGATAAAGATGATCCACAACGAATTTTTGAAAGTTTAAATTCAACAGGATTAGAATTATCTCAGGCTGACTTAATTCGTAATTATATATTAATGAGTTTAAGTAGAGTTAATCAAATCAAGATATATGAAAAATATTGGGAAGTAATAGAGAATAATGCTAAAATTATTTCTACAAATACAAGTGAAGTATCCAGCTTTGTTCGAGATTTTTTGACCTTGGAAAACAAAAAGATACCAAATAAAAGTAAAGTTTATCAGGAGTTTAAGTTAAAATATCCTACCTCCACACTTTTATCCTTAGAAGAGAATTTAGCAAAACTAAAAAAGTTAGTTAAGCATTATAATAAAATTCTGAATCCGATTAATGAACCTAATAAACTAATAAGAAAACATCTTGAATATATAAATAGGCTTGAAGTAAATGTTTCATATCCTTTTTTAATGCAAGTCTATGATGATTATGAAAATGATATTGTAACTAAGGAGGAATTTATAGAAGTCTTAGAAATTATTCAGTCATTTGCGTGGAGAAGGTTTATAATTGGGCTTGGAACTAATGCTTTGAATAAAATTTTTATGACATTGTACTCAGATATTGATACAACAGATTATATTAAATCTCTTGAGTTTGCATTATTGAAGAAAAGAGGAAGTCAAAGATTCCCTTCAAATAATGAAGTTCTTAATACGTTGAAAGAAAAAGATATTTACAGTATAAAATCGAAGAATAGACTATATTTTCTTGAAAAGTTAGAAAATCATAATAATAAGGAGTATGTTCAGGTTGATGGTAATTCTAATATTACTATTGAGCATATATTTCCCCAAAATCCCGATGATTCTTGGTTTAATGACTTGACAGCAGAAGAGATGCAAGAATTAAAAGAGAATTATTTGAATACAATGGCAAACCTTACTCTTTCTGGAAATAATGGATCATTAGGTAATCAAAGGTTTCTTAATAAGAAGAATATGAATAAGGATGGAGGTGAACAGGGATATAGATACAGTAGACTTTGGTTGAATCGATATCTTTCTGAAATAGATGTTTGGAATGTGGATAAACTAATGGAACGTCATAAAATATTGTCTAAAAGATTTATTGAAATTTGGAGATACCCAGAATTACCAACTGTTAAAAATAAAGAGGATGAAATTAATATTTTTGAAGTTCAGGATTCTACAGGGAAAAAGTTAGATTACGCTATCCTTTTTGATCAAAAATTAGTTTTCCATACTATTAGTGACTTATATCTTCACTTGTTAAAAACATTATTAGAATTACAACCTGAAACTTTCTTTAGTTCAGATTTACACCAGAAACTCCAATTGTCAAAATCAAATGAAGGTATGAGACGAGGCATTGAATTGAATGATACTTATTTTGTTGAAACAAATCTTAGTAATGAAAATAAAATAGGTAGGATGAAGTTAGCTTTGGAACAATTTGGTTTCGATGATGAGTTGTATATAAAATGGCGTGAAGATATTTGTGAGAAGACTTTATTTAGTGTCAATTGACATTAATAAGCATTTAATTTATGTATCAACTTAAACCTAATCATCAATCAATAAAGGTTCAATTACTATAATTTTTTAATGAAATCAACAACCCTAACAATTCTTATATCTATACTGCTATTTCAATCCGCAATAGCCCAAAAATACAAACCCACTTACTTTCAAATGGCAGAACTGATAGAAGATCTGTATTTTATGCAGGAGAAAGTGGAAACAATGCATCCCATGTTATTGGATGAGGCTTTCGCTTTACAATGGAGTTTGTATGGCAATATTGTGGAAAAACAAATGCCCGATAGTATGTCGATTAACCAATTCTATGTGCACATGGCAAAGTTGTTGGGCGAATTGGAGGATACTCATACTGGCATCTCATTCCCATACAGCGAAAGAAAAAAGTACATGATTGATGGAGGAGGTGTAGGCATGCCTTTTTCCATAACAGTCAAGGATCATAGGTTGTATGTAAACGAATATTTTGCTGAAGATCGTTCGCATGACATTGCAGGCAAGCAAATATTGGCCATTAATAACATTGATTCTGATCAAATCCTGCAGGACATGAGAAATGTGGTTGGAATAAAAAATCGGGAATGTGGAGATCGATCTGTGGAGATGTTATTTGCCATGTCTTTTTGGGCTTTGTATGGCGAAACCAATGTTTATCGCTTAAAGTTAATGGGAGAGGATACGCCGCTTGTCATAAATGGAGTTAGCAATGCCAAATACTTCGAATTGAAGAAAAAATACGGCTCTCGGCAAAATCCAGAGAAGTATCGCTTGGCTTTTTCTGATGATCAACAACTGGCAAAAATGAGCATTGCCTCTTTTTATGGGGATGAGCAATACAATCAATTTTTGAAAGATGCTTTCCAAGAGATCAAAAGCAAAGGCAGCAAGCAGTTGATTATTGATGTTAGAAATAATCCGGGGGGAAGAAGTCGTGCAGTAGATAGTTTGCTGAATTATTTAACGGATAAATCTTACTCCCAATACAAAAGCATAGGAATTAGGGTAAGCGAGGAACTGAAAGCAAACTACAAGCAAAAGCGCCCTGAATTATATGCTCGTATCGATAAACTGCCTAATGATACTTTATTTTACATGGATAGCACTGCCTACACATACAAACCCAACTACAAGGAATCAGCCTTTACCGGGGAGGTATATGTTCTAATTAATGAGCGGTCGAATAGTGCTGCAGCAACCTTTGCAGGAGTGGTTAAAGAGAATCATTTGGGAACCATTGTAGGCAACAAAGCTACAGGTGAAAACATACGCTACTATGGTGATTTTCTGATGTACAAACTGCCCAACACCAAAATCACTTTCTATGTTTCTCCAAAAGAATTTATACAATATGGTGGTACAAACCTGAACCAGGGAGTTGAGCCTGATGTATTGATTCAAGATTTTGCGTATAAAGATATCCTTTAGTATAGGGACATGCCAAGCTTCTCAAAGATGCTAGGCATGTTTTTATGATATTGCTCTAAGAAACCGCCACAAGATTTGATGCTTTGGCGGTTTTTTTTGTTTGCACTCACCTTATTCCCTACCTCCTTCTCCTGCAGGAGAAGGGGAGTATACTGCAAAAACGTGGCAGTTCTAGCTCTTCTTTTTAATATCTATTGCCTCTGTCTAAATTTTTAAATGCACCCTTAATTTTAGTAGTTTTCGGCATCAGCTACGCAGGTGAGGTCCCATAGGTGAAGAAAGCGTAAAATAGAAATGCTGTCGAGCGAGGAAGGAGTGAGACTATCTATTTCTATTCGCTTTTGAGCCGTTATGGGTCACCGAGTAGGTGCGCCGTAGATTCTTTGCTTACTTTCTCATCAATGGAGAAAGTAAGAGCCCATGTGGCTTGAGCGGTATTACAGAAGAAAGTATAATGATTAACTGGTTTTATAAACCATGTTGAACAACATGAATTTACATCTTTCCATTGATGGCAGAATGTCGGAATTTTAATAGAGTAAAACCCACCTAAGAAAGGACCGTGAAGTTGAGTCGTTTTACGAGTGTACCTCATAGCTTCGTCTATTAGTCCTCTAAAAGGGTATTCCACCCAAAAGCAAAAAACAACTAACAAACAACAATTGGTCTACGATCAATTGCCCCTAACTAACACTTATCATGGCAAAATTTACCAAAGAGGATGCGCTTCGTTATCACGAAGGCAAACGTCCCGGGAAAATCGAGGTGATCCCAACCAAACCACATTCCACACAATTGGATTTATCGCTTGCTTACTCTCCAGGGGTGGCAGAGCCTTGTTTGGAAATCGAGGCAAATCCAAACGATGTTTACAAGTACACTGCAAAAGGTAACCTGGTAGCTGTAATATCGAATGGTACAGCCGTTTTGGGCTTGGGTGATATTGGTGCCGAAGCCGGCAAGCCAGTGATGGAAGGGAAGGGCTTGCTGTTTAAAATTTTTGCAGATATTGATGTATTCGATATTGAGGTTGACAGCAAGGATGTAGATGAGTTCGTGAAAATTGTAAAAGGAATTGCTCCTACTTTTGGAGGAATTAACCTGGAAGATATTAAAGCACCAGAATGTTTCGCCATTGAGGATAGGTTGAAAAAGGAGTTGGATATTCCGATCATGCACGACGATCAGCATGGTACGGCTATCATATCGGCAGCCGGATTGTTGAATGCGGTTGAGATACAAAAGAAAAAGCTAAGTGATATAAAAATTGTAGTGAATGGAGCAGGAGCATCGGCTGTTGCCTGCACTCGCCTTTATATTGCATTGGGTGTGAAAAAAAAGAACATCATCATGCTCGATAGCAAAGGGGTAATTCACAAATCGCGCACTGATTTAAGTGATATCAAAAAGGAATTTGCTACATCGGTTAATGTGAAAACCCTGGAAGATGCCATGGATGGAGCCGATATGTTTTTGGGATTATCGGTAGCCAATGTGCTTAAACCAAGTATGGTGCAAAAAATGGCTGATAGACCCATTGTATTTGCACTGGCCAATCCTAATCCTGAAATCGCCTACGAACTGGCAATGAAAACACGCAAGGATTTGGTAATGGCAACCGGTCGATCGGATCATCCAAACCAGGTAAACAATGTGCTGGGATTCCCATTCATTTTCCGTGGCGCATTAGATGTTAAAGCAACGGGTATCAATGAGGAAATGAAGATTGCTGCCGTTAAAGCATTGGCAAAACTGGCCAAAGAGGATGTTCCTGATATTGTAAACACGGCTTATCACGAAATGAATCTTAGCTATGGTAAGGATTACATTATTCCAAAACCTCTGGATCCACGATTGCTGACTGTGGTTGCTCCTGCTGTGGCCAAGGCTGCTATGGATTCTGGTATTGCAAAATCTCCAATTCACAATTGGGAGGAGTACAAAACTCTGCTGGAACAAAGATTGGGTAGGGACAACAAGTTGCTGCGAGCTTTAACTGATAAAGCCAAACGAAATCCGAAACGTGTTGTATTTGCCGAAGGGGCTAATTTTAAAGTGCTAAAAGCTGCACAAACAGTGCTTCAAGAGGGTATTGCAGTGCCAATACTTTTGGGTAATCCTGAGCACATCCACAAAGTAATTCGAGAGAATGATTTGGATCTGGATGGTGTACCAATTATCAATTGGAGAGGGGCGGAAGAGCGATCAAGAAGAGAAGAGTATGCTAAAATATTGTTCCGAAAGCGCAACCGAAAAGGACTTACTTACAACGAGGCGGTTGATAAAATGACCAATCGTAATTATTTTGGTGCCATGATGGTAGAAACTGGTGAGGCCGATGCCTTTATTAGTGGCTCAACATCCAAATATGCCGATACCATAAAACCTGCAATTCAAACGGTTGGTATTAAGGCTGATATCAATCATATTGCTGGTATGTATTTATTGATGACCAGGCAAGGTCCAATATTCTTCTCGGATACAACGGTAAATCCACGTCCTGATGCTAAAACTTTGGTGGATACCACATTGCTTACCGCAGAGGCAGTCCGTAAGTTTAATATTGAGCCAGTAATTGCAATGGTTTCTTATTCCAATTTTGGTTCAATTCGTGATGGCAGTCCCGTTCGAGTGCAAAAAGCAGTTGAGATGCTGCATCACGAACATCCAGAGTTGATTGTAGATGGTGATATTCAAATGAATTTTGCTTTAAATTCTGAGTTAAGAACCAAAATGTTTCCTTTCTCAAAATTGGGATTGCGTAGGGTGAATACGGTTATTTTTCCAAATCTGAGTTCTGGTAATATTGCCTATAAGATGATGCAGGAAATCGGTGGTGCCGAGGCCATTGGTCCAATTCTTTTGGGCATGAATAAATCCATTCATATTGTACCATTGGAAAGTTCGGTTCGCGAGATTGTAAATATGGTAACCATTGCGGTGGTAGATGCACAGTAAAGTGATTTGGCCCATTAATATTATTTAAACCTGTTGGAATATCCATTTCTAACAGGTTTTTATTTTCAAACCGTTTGAATCTTATTTGAAAAATATTATGGATAAACGGTCTAAAGTCGTGATAAATAGTGGGTTTAAGAATTGTTAATACACATATAGTTTAAGAAAAAATAAAACAACATAGTGTGTTTAATTTTTCTTATCTATTGATAGTCAGGTGAAAGTGTAGGTTGATCATGCGAGAATGTACTCTTACCAAAATTACTTAGACTCAATCTAAGTAATAGAGGAGTATATTTGTTCAACTCAGAAAATCTTACGAAATTTTATTTACCGTTTCGAAAATGTGAGAAGGAAAAGTCTGGTGTTTTTGCGGTTTACATGAAGATACGACCCAGCTTTATGTAATAAAATGAATTACTACCCAAATAACTATCATCCGCCCAGAAAAAGCTTTGAGCTTTTTCGAATTTTAATGCTTAAAAAATGAATCGGCATAAATGTTTCTGTGACCGAGGAAGCGAAGCTGTGCCGAGACATCATATGATATAAACCAGAGCGCTATACGCTGATAAAATGATTTTAGGGCTTCAACCACCCTTCAACCAGAATCATATTAGAGGCAAGATCTTTTAATTCACGAGTATAAACCTTAAACTCAATCAACCATGCAAGCTTTAAAAAGGCCTTATCTTTGGCACGCGATTTATACCAAATCGCGTGCAGAAAAGAGGCTGTACAAAGAATTGTGCTCAAAGAATATTGAGTGCTACCTTCCTTTAAAAAAAGAGCTTCGTCAGTGGAGCGATCGAACCAAGTGGGTTGAAGAGCCATTGATTCGATCTTATTTGTTTGTGAAAGTCAGTGAAAGGGAGTATTACAACGTAATCAATTCTGTTTACGCTGTTGGATATGTAACTTTTGGTGGCAAAGCTGTGCCCATACCTGAACATCAGATTCAGGCCCTTCGAATTTTTCTGGATGATGAAAATCGCAAAGTAGATTTAAGTCATGAGAATCTGGAAAAAGGAGAATTGGTAGAGATAATGGGTGGTCCTTTCAAAGGAATTAAGGGCGAGATCATACAAATAAAAGGCAAGGATCGTATTGTTATTCGATTCGATTCTTTGGGAACTTGTGTTTATACTGATATTTCGTTAGACAAGATTAAACAAGTTCAACCCGTCGCTTGATACTGGTTACAGTATCGCATAAATCAGAAAATTTATGAGTAAGTTTAAAGTAGTTACCACAATTGGATTGGGGTATATCGGGCTTCCTACGGCCTCACTTATTGCTAGAAGTGGGATTCGTGTTCAAGGAGTAGATGTAAATCCAAAAGTAGTAGAGGCAGTAAATTTGGGTGAAATTATTATTGTAGAACCCGATTTAGATGAGTTGGTGCATCAGGTTGTAGAAGATAATTTACTTTCCGCTCATACAGAAGTTCAGGAGGCAGATGTTTATACCATTGCGGTTCCAACTCCTTTTAAAGGCAACCACGAACCAGATATTTCCTATGTGTTGGATGCTACCAATGCGGCAATTCCATTGCTTAAAGAAGGAGATTTATTCATTATAGAATCCACTTCACCGGTTGGAACTACCGAGAAGGTGCGAGATCTAATATATGTCAAGCGCCCTGATTTGAAAGATAGATTATTTATCGCCTATTGTCCGGAGCGTGTACTTCCAGGGAATATCATTTATGAGTTGGAGCATAACGATAGGGTAATTGGTGGGATTGATGAAATGTCAACAGAAATGGCATGCGAATTCTTCCGAAACTTTGTGGTAGGTGAACTTCACAAAACAAACTCTCGAACCGCCGAAATGTGTAAGTTGGTTGAGAATTCTTCTCGAGACGTTCAAATCGCATTTGCCAACGAACTCTCAGTGATTTGTGATAAAGCGGGGATCAATGTTTGGGAATTAATTGAATTGGCCAACAAGCATCCGAGGGTGAATATTTTAAGTCCGGGGTGCGGAGTAGGTGGTCATTGCATTGCTGTTGATCCTTACTTTATTGTTTCTGAGTATCCTTTGGAGAGTCAAATCATTGGAAAAGCACGAGAAATAAATAATTACAAGGCATTTTGGTGTGTAGAGAAAATTAAAAATGTACGATTGCAATTCCAATTGGATCGCGGATATGAGCCAAAAATAGCAATAATGGGATTGGCTTTTAAACCCAATATTGATGATTTAAGAGAATCGCCTGCAATGTATATCGCCAATAAAATTACGCAATCGCATCAGGATGATTATTTAATTGTTGAACCAAATATTGAAGAACATTCAAGTTTCCAGATTTGTGATTACCAGATTGCTTTCGATATGGCTGATATGATTGTTTATTTGGTGGCACACAATGAGTTCAAAAACCTTCCTTTTTCCGATGAGAAAGTAATTCTTGATTTCTGTGGAGTTACCAATCATCAGGAGAAAACCTTTAATGAAATTCCGATAGAGATTCTTAAGCCAAAGGAGAAAAAACGGAATAAGTAAGATTATACAACTTTAACTTTTCTACCATCTAATGATTAAGCATATGAGTGAGAATAATAAATATAGAGTACTGTTGGTTTTTGGAACTCGGCCAGAAGCCATTAAAATGGCTCCCCTGGTGAAGGAGTTTCAGAAATATCCGGAGCAGTTCGAAACCATAGTTTGCGTTACGGGTCAACACCGCGAGATGTTGGATCAGGTCTTGAATCTTTTCGAAATCGTACCTGAATATGATTTACAAATCATGAAATCAGGCCAGGATTTATATGATGTTACCAGTCGTGTATTAATTGGTATGAGAGATGTATTAAAAGTGGCTGATCCTGATTTGGTTCTGGTTCACGGCGATACTACCACATCCTCCACAACGGCCTTGGCGGCCTATTATCAGCAAATTCCTGTGGCTCATATCGAGGCAGGTTTGCGTACCAATAATTTATATTCTCCTTGGCCCGAAGAAGCAAATCGACAAATTACGGGTCGTTTGGCTCAATGGCACTTTGCACCAACCATAATGGCACAAAAGAATTTAATGGATGAAGGAATTTCAAAAAGCAGAATTGTAGTTACTGGCAATACTGTGATTGATGCGCTTCAGCTTACGCTAACAAAAATACATCGCTCTTCGAAAGTGGTTATGGATATTGTGAATGTTTTGCAAGCCAAAGGAATTTCTACAGGTCGAGTTGCAGAGTGGGTATATAGAACCCGTAAAATGGTACTGATAACTGGACATAGAAGAGAAAATTTTGGAAGAGGATTTCTAAATATATGTGAGTCAATTAAGTTTTTGGCTGAGAAACATCCTGAAGTGGATTTTGTGTATCCGGTTCATTTGAATCCAAATGTTCAAAAACCAGTTTATGATATTTTAGGACAAGGAGCAGATTCGGAAGGCAAGACAAATAACAATATTTTCTTGATTGATCCGATTGATTATCTGCCATTTGTTTACCTGATGGATTTATCATACTTGATACTTACAGATTCGGGAGGCATACAAGAAGAAGCTCCTTTCTTGGGCAAACCAGTTCTTGTAATGAGAGATACAACCGAAAGACCAGAAGCTTTAACCGCTGGCACAGTAAAGTTGGTTGGCACTGACTCTCAGAAAATCATAGAATCGGTTGACTTGTTGTTTCTTGAAGATGCAACTTATCGAAAAATGGCTCAGGCCATCAATCCATATGGTGATGGGAAAGCTTGCATCCGGATTGTACAGGAATTGAAAAAAGCATCATCCATTCGGGAACGTATTGTTGCCTAGCTTTACAAAAGCATGTCTGATTTAAAGAGCAAGACCATAAAAGGTGTTTTCTGGAGCTTTTTGGAAAAGTTTGGGAGTCAATTTATCCTTTTGATATCGCAAATTATTTTGGCCAGATTGTTAGAGCCCCGGGATTTTGGTTTACTTGGGATGCTTGCCATTTTTATCGCGGTATCGCAGGCTTTTATTGATAGTGGTTTTGACAATGCTTTGATTCAGAAAAAGAATGCAGATCAGACAGATTTTTCTACTGTGTTCTTCTTTAATATCAGCATTGGAATTGTTTTGTATCTGATATTGTTTTTTGCAGCTCCACTAATTGCTGATTTTTTTAGAACTCCGGAACTAGTAGATCTTACAAGAGTAGTTTGTTTGATTTTGGTGATCAACTCTTTTGGCTTGATTCAGTTTGTGAAATTCAAGATCGAAATGAATTTTAAAGCCATTGCACAAGTGGTTGTAGCAGCAAATATTCTGTCTGCAGTATTGGGAATTAGTTTGGCATTATTGAATTTTGGAGTATGGGCTTTGGCTGCACAGGTAATGGGTATATATGTATTTAGAACCCTATTGTTTTGGATCAGGAGTTCCTGGCGACCAAGTATGGTTTTTTCAATCAAATCATTTAAAGGTTTATTCAATTTTGGATCGAAATTGTTACTGTCTGGATTGATTAGTCAGACATTTGAAAACATTTATTTGTTGGTAATTGGTAGAATGTTTTCAGCAACAGCATTAGGCTTTTACCATCAAGCCAAAAAGTTTCAGCAAGTACCCGTTGCTACTTTAGCGCAGGTTGTTGGCAACGTCACATTTCCTGCTTTTTCTAAAATTCAGGATGAGAATGAACGCCTTCGAATGGGATTCAGAAAACTCATTAAGCTTTTGGTCTTTATCAATTTTCCTTTGATGATTGGACTGGCTGTAATGGCCGAACCGCTATTCTCAATTGTTTTGGGTGCAAAATGGATGCCTTCTGTTCCTTATTTTCAACTCTTGTGTATAGCTGGAATGATGTACACATTGCATTCTTCAAACTTGAACATTCTTAAGGTAAAAGGACGATCAGATTTATTTCTCTACCTGGAAATCATTAAAAAAGTATTTGTCGTATTGGCAATTGTTATTGGTTTGCAATGGGGTATTATGGGATTAGTTGTTGGACAAATTGTAACCTCTTTCATAAGCTTTTTTATCAATGCGTATTATACCGGGAAATTAATTTCCTACTCAACCATAGACCAAATTAAAGACGTAAGTCAAACCTTTTTAATCACACTTGTGACTGCTGCAGTTATGAGCATTGGTTGGTTGATACAAAATCAGATTCTTTCACTCTCTTTTCAGATACTAGCAGGTATCGGAACATACCTACTATTGGCTTGTGCTACAAAACAAGAAGCAGTTAGCGATGGTATTTTAATTCTTAAAGAAATTATACCGACACGAAGATGGAAAAACGTAAAATATTAGTAACAAGACCACAATTGCCACCTCTTAACGAGTTTATTCCTTTATTAGCAGATATTTGGGATAGCAGGTGGCTTACCAATAATGGAAAGTATCATCAGGAATTTGAAAAGGCATTGGCAAACTATCTGGGCGTTCCTTATGTTGTATTGTTTGCAAATGGCACTTTGGCTTTAATGGCTGCGCTTCAGTGTTTAAGAATAAAGGGAGAGGTAATTACCACGCCTTATAGCTTTGTGGCCACAACGCATTCCTTATGGTGGAACGATATCAAACCTGTTTTTGTAGATATTGAGCCTGATTACTGCAATTTGGACCCAGAGAGAATTGAGGCTGCTATAACACCGGCAACTACAGCCATTCTTCCGGTTCATGTATATGGTAATCCTTGTGAGGTAGACAAGATCCAGGATTTAGCAGATTACTATGGTTTAAAGGTGATTTATGATGCAGCTCATGCTTTTGGTGTTCGATTAAAGGGATCCAGTGTTCTCAATTATGGTGACTTATCAATTGTTAGTTTCCATGCTACCAAGGTATTCAATACCATTGAAGGTGGAGCGATAATCTGTCATGATATCAAGACCAAAAAGCGATTGGATTACCTTAAGAATTTTGGAATTGCAAACGAAACCACCGTAGTTGCTCCAGGAATTAACGCAAAAATGAACGAATTACAGGCGGCTTACGGATTGTTACAATTGAAATATTTTGATACGGTAATT
This sequence comes from Marinifilum sp. D714, assembly GCF_030851345.1. Lineage (GTDB taxonomy): Bacteria > Bacteroidota > Bacteroidia > Bacteroidales > Marinifilaceae > Marinifilum. The sequence goes on along the minus strand of NZ_JALPNU010000005.1, from coordinate 129,244 downwards.
GATGGGCGTAAGCATATTACAGAAAAATACAAGCAAGGATTGGAGAATATTCCTGGAGTAAGATATTTGGATGAACCACAGGATGTGGATTACAATTATTCCTATTTTCCAATATTCATAGATGAGTCGGAGTTTGGTAGGAGTAGAGATGATTTGTTTGAAGAATTAAAGAAACATGGAATTTATGGGCGTAGATATTTTTACCCATTAATAAGTGAGTTTCCAACCTATAGAGGATTGCCTTCGGCCAAAGGTTTAGATATTGCTTATGAAGTATCAAGACAGATTATTTGCTTGCCTTTGTATCCTGATTTGGCAGACGAGATCGTTGATTTGATCATTTCCATTATTTCCGAAATGGTACAAGTTGATACGGATAAACTATCAGTAAAAGTTCTGAAAAACCATAAGGAGAAGAGAAAATTCCCTAAAGAAAAATAAACGAGTCCTATGGATAAGCCCTTGGTAAGTGTAAAAACCATAACCTACAATCATGAGAAATACATTGCTCAGTGTATTGAAGGAATCTTGAATCAGAAAACAGATTTTGATTTCGAATATATTATTGGCGAAGATTGCAGTACGGATAAAACTATGGAGGTAATCCAGGAATATGCTGCAAAATATCCAAATATTATTCGAGTAATAACGAGTGAAGAAAATGTAGGAGCAACAGTTAACGATCAAAGAACCGATGATGCATGCCGTGGGAAATATGTTGCTTTTTGCGAAGGTGATGATTATTGGACTGACCCTTACAAACTTCAAAAACAGGTTGATTTTCTGGAAGCAAATCCGGATTATGGATTGGTTCACACCAATTTTTCGTGTCAAAAAGGAGATAAATTCTTAAAAGGCATTAGGGATGGTCAGATTCTGCCAAGTGGAAATATTCTTTTAGATTTGATAAGAGGGAATCATATTGCTACAGCATCGGTTTGTATGCGAAATGATTTGTTACAGTCCATTCGAATAGGAGAACCAATCAGGAAACACAACTGGAGAATGGGGGATTACCCTTTGTGGATAGAATCTGCAGCAAGAATGAAAGTTCACTATTTAGAGGATGATACCATTACCTATCGTATTCATGGAACTTCTGCTACTCATGGATTAGATGTAATGGGAGATTTCAGATTCTTTAGTGATCGATATGATATTAAGAGGCATTACATTAAGAAATTTGGATGTAAGGATTTAGAACCATTTATCAACAAGATGTATCATCGTGAATTGCTAAAGTTTGCAATATTTTTGAAGGATGGAGATTTAAGAGAAAAATGTTTTCAGTATTTTAAGGATTCATCGATTGGTGAAAACTTTCCATACCTTATGCTTTCGCAATATCCAATATTTGATTCACTGTACTGCTTTGTATATAATACCCGTAGAAAACTTAAAATGGTAGTTTGATTCCTTATGAGACCAAGTTCGTATCAAAGATTGGAGAAGCAGGTAAGAAACTGTGAATTTCCCATTCCTGGTAGTGTTGCAATCATACAACCATATGTATTTCCTTATTTGGGATATTTTCAATTGCTCTACTCTGTTGAGAATGTAGTTTTTTATGATGATGTAAGTTATATTAAGAGAGGTTGGATCAACAGAAACAAAATACTCTTGAATGGAAAGGAATTCATGTTTACCATTCCATTACAAAAAGCAAGTCAAAACAAATTAATCAATGAAATTAGGCTGGTAGAAAAGCAATTGTTTATTCAAAAATTTCGTCAGCAATTAGAAGCAGCCTACAAAAAAGCACCTTATTATGCAGAGGTTAAAGATGTAATTGAATCTGTTTTTGTAGATGAGTATTCAAGCATAGGAGACCTTGCCATTGCAAGTATTCTTGCTATTTTCAGGTATATAAATTTGGATTTGAACTGGGTGAAATCATCCGAAGAGTTTTGCCAAACAAAAGGTCAGGCAAAAGCTGATAGATTGATTTGTATAAGTAAAATGCTAGAATGTGATACTTATATCAATCCGGTTGGAGGAAAATCTCTTTACCACAAAGATTACTTTGCAAAACATGGGATCGAATTGGGGTTTATAGAATCGGGAATAGTGAATTATAAGCAATTTGAAAATGATTTTGTTCCATACCTTTCAATTATTGATGTGTTGATGTTTAATGATAAATCTTCGGTAATTGAATTGTTGAATAATTTCGATATCGGATGAATAAATTTCTGATGACATCATGCAAAATCAAAAAAAGAAAATACTAATTCTTGGAGGAACATCCTTTCAAATTCCGTGCATAAAATATGCAAAGTCAAAGGGGTATCATGTGATTACTTGTGATTATAATCCAGATAATCCTGGACACAAATATTCCGATGAGTTTTATAATGTTAGCACCACGGATCTGAAGGCAGTTTTAAAATTGGGACGAAAGTTAGAAATAGATGGGATTTTGGCTTATGCATCAGATCCGGCAGCACCTACCGCAGCTTTTGTAGCAGAGAAAATGGGTTTGCCAGGAAATTCTTACAAATCGGTTAAAACGCTATCGGAAAAGGATTTGTATAAAAGTTTTTTAAGATTAAAGAATTTTAATACTCCATCGTATGGAGCATATGGAAGCTTGAAAGATTTTGCAGGTTCCAGCGATGAGTTCAAATATCCTATAATTGTAAAGCCAGTTGATTCTAGTGGGAGTAAAGGCATAAGTGCAGTAAAAGATTTTTGGCAAATGGATAAGGCAATTGATTATGCCATGAAATTTTCCCGATGTAAAAGGTTTATTGTAGAAGAGTTTATAGAGAAGAAATATCCGCAATTGGATGGAGATGTTTTTGTGTATGATGGTAAAATTATTGCCTATTACCTGGGAGATCAGAGGAATGATGTTGAGGTAAACCCATTTGTTCCTTCCAGTATAAATTATCCATCCTTGTTACCAGAACACATTCATGCTAAAATTCAATCGGAGTTGCAGCGAGCTATTGATTTGCTGAAAATAAAGTTTGGCGGCTTTAATATTGAGGTAATTGTTGATGAAAGTGATGAGGTGTATTTAATTGAGATTGGCGCAAGAAACGGTGGCAATTGCATACCGGACATCATCAAGTGTGCCAGTAATGTAGATATGATTAAAATGAGTGTGGATGCTTGTATGGGAGAAGAACCAAAAATACACAACCGTAAGGATATTGATAAGTTTTACACGACATATGTGATTCATTCCAATAAGGATGGAAAATTTAAATCGATTAAAGTTCATGAAAATATAAGCGACTATGTTCTTGACATCAGGTTGATGGTTAAAAAGGGAGAAGATGTCTTCAAATTCAAGGGTTCGAACTGTACAGTAGGAATTGGTCTGCTCGAATTTCCGAACCTTGAGATACGCAACAAGATGATGGATAAGATTGAAGAATTTATATCAGTTGAACTCGAATAAGTTATGGTTAGGGCGATTGGTGGATATTTCGAGTTGGAGAACCGATTCGAATCGGAGTACTATCCGAATTTAATTCGTTTGAATACCGGACGAAACTGCTTGGAATACATCTTAAGAGCTCGTTCCTATAAAAAAATCTATTTGCCGGAATATTCTTGTGATGCAATTATGGAACCCATTTTAAAATTGGGGTTGGAATATGAGAAGTATCCAATTAATATGCAGTTAGAATCCGATCAACGCATTTATCCTGATAAGGATGAAGCCTTTTTGGTAATCAATTACTTTGGGTTAAAAGGGAGATATGTTAACTTTTTGACAAGGGGCATGCACAATTTAATAGTGGACAATTCTCAGGCTTTTTTTGAAGCCCCAGTGCAAGGTTTTGATACCTTTTATTCGGCAAGAAAGTTTTTTGGTGTAAGTGATGGAGCTTATTTGAGTACCGATAGTGCACCATACATGGATTTTAAGCAAGAAGTATCCTGGAAAAGAAGTGAGCACTTGCTACGAAGACTGGAGAATGGTCCTAATGATGGATATCCGGCATTTAAGAGAAATGAAGAATATTTGTGTGGACAAGAGATAAAGTTGATGTCGGATTTGACCTACAGAATTCTTTCCAGCATTGACTATGCTGCAGTTAAAAGTAGAAGGAATCGTAATTTTCAATATCTACACTTAAAGTTGAAAGCTTATAATGGATTAAGCATTAATGATACGGATATTGATGGACCAATGGTTTATCCTTTTTATCTGGAACATGATGATTTGCGAAAAGAGTTGATGCTACAGGAAATATATACTGCAAGTTGTTGGCCAAGTGTAATCCAAAATATAAAATCAGATAAGCTGGAATACAAATTAGCCAAATATCTGATTCCACTTCCTGTTGATCAGCGCTATGGATTATTAGATATGGATAGGATTTGTAAACTGATCATACAATTGTTGAAACAATGAAGTATATCGAAATCGCATTCTGGTTTCTCATCTTTTTTGTAGCTTTTTACCTAAAAGGATATACAGTAGGTGGACAGGAGTTGGTTTATTTATGGAAACTACCTTTACTATTGTTCTTGATATCAAGAGTAGTGGGTCAAAAAACAGGATATGCATTCTTGATTTTGGCTTATTTGTTTGCAGCTAAGAATTTGGTGAATGTATCATTCTTTAAGTTTCCAGTAGACTCAATTATCAATTTTATAAAGTACCTAACCATTCCAGTATTTATTCATTGGATTTACCTAAACATTAATAGCGCAACTGCTTTAAAAAAGTTAAGGTTGGTTCCAGTTTACATGGCAGCCTTTTTTATAGTGTGCAATATACCATATTATTTTGGTGTGTTTGCAGCGCCAGTAACCACTATGTTGTGGATGGAAGACACACAAATTGACGGATTGATTGGAATGCTGGGAGCACCACATTATTCGTCTGCAGTATTGGCAGTTGCAAGTGTTGTTCTTCTTGACTTTGTGGCTAACAAAAGAGGGAATTTTAGAGTGAACCTTGTTGTGATTCCCATACTGATTATAGGTGTATTTTTTCTTTTTAAAACCTATACAAGAACAGGTTGGATGATGTTTTTGGTTGGTGTTATCGTATTGTTTGCCAGAAAAGTATCTTTTAAAAATTTAGGGAAAATTGCAGCTTTTGGAGTGCTGATGGCAATCGGCTTGTCGGTATTGTTTCAAACCAATGAAGGATTCCGAAGAAGGATCATGGACGATAGAGCAGGACAGGAGGACAAGTCGGCCTATGAAACAGTTGGATCAGGGCGATTGCAAATTGCTGAGATTTACCTTACCAATCTGTATCAGAGTAATTTTGTGACCTATTTATTTGGTATGGGAATGGAAGAGTCGCAGCGGCGATACGAAAAGAAGGATGGCATGCCTTTGTTTGCTCACAATGGATTTATTCAAACCTTAGTTGATAATGGAATTATTGGTTTCGTTTTGTATATGTTATTTTTAATAACACTCTACAGGGCCATTGCAGGGGCAGAAAGTAGTCACAATCAATTAACCATGGCGATGTTTTTTATGTTTCTATCTTGTTTGGCTACTCAACAAGCCAATTATTTTCTGGTGGATGTATTTCTTTCCATCTACATTGGAATTGTTTTGATTGAATCAAGAGTAAATCGTTATATCGATTTTAAAAGGAAATCTGACATTTTCAAAAACATGAAGCCCTCATATCCTTTTTATAAAAGATAAGATCACATAAATGTATAGCTTTAGTTTAATTACATTAGAAGACCTTCAGAAGATTGAGTACATCAGTAAGTTTCCTGGAACTCAGACATCTTGGATAGCAGATTGGTATCATACATTCGAAAAGCACAACGATAACCATTTTGGAGCTGATAAAAAAGCTTACATCGTTACTGCTTATGTGGGAAATAAGTTGGTTGCCATTGTACCCTTAATGAGGTTAACGCGAACCTATTTAAAATATTTTAAATTGCAGTTTCTTGAATTTCTTGGACAGCAATGGTCAGGAATGGGGCATGATATTATTGCAATCAGGAAGCTTGATGATAGTTTTGTTGATGAGTTGTACAAATGGATCAAAGAAAATATTTCCTATCATTTTTTATTCCTTAAATATCTTCCAGCGAGCAGTAGGTTAAAATCAAAGTTTCGTTTTTATCGATATGCTGGAGCTCCGTTTATTCATGTTTCTTCTTTCTCTGATTACGAAACGTTTCGATTGAATGTGTACTCAAGAAAATTCAGAGAAGATCTTCGCAGAACCAACAGAAGAATTAAAAGGGATGGCCTTAAAATGGAGGTAGAACAACATGAAATTGATGAATACAGTTTAGCCGCGATAAGGAATATATCGGCAAGTAAAACAACCGATGGAAAAATCGACATGTACGAGAACAAACTCAAAGAAGATTTTCATTTAAAGATCTACAGGCAAAATCCATCCAAAGTTGTTTTTATAAAATTTAATGGTAAAGCCGTAGCATATGGCACATTGATAGATGTTAATGGACAAAGGATTGGAGTTGATGCTGCTTTTGATAGACAATACAGAAAATATAGGGTAGGGATTCATTGTGTTGACCAAGTGATTCGTAGTGGTTTTGAGAACAATGTTCAAAAATTATCATTCGGATTGGGAATGGATACTTATAAATTTCAGTTTACCAATTGTGTAGAAGAGTTTTTCATGTGTTATGACTTTAAAATCAGACTGAAATCGTTATTGGTATTGCCTTATTTCCATTATCGAATAAAAAAAATGCATCAGGATGTTTCTTCAGTTATGCAGAATAAAAAGCAGCTAATAAAAATTGAGGACGAGAAAAATAAAACCTCTAATAACAATCTAAATTTTGTTCAAAGTATTAAAATGTAGGTTTTTATCAAACAAAGAAGTTTAAACCCTTAAGATCTAATGTATTGTTTCAAAACTATTTCAATTGAAGAGCTTGAGAACCTAGAATACAAAGCAAATTTTCCTAGCAATCGATTTGAATGGATTTATAGCTGGTATGAGGTTTTTGAGAAAGTGGAGAACAATGTAATAGGCTTCCAGAAACAGGCCTATATTGTTACTGCTTATGAGAATAATCAACTGGTTGCCATCATTCCTCTTGTTAAGCTAATTCGTAAGTTTTGTAAATGCATAAAGCTTGAATTTGTTGAGTTCCTTGGACAGCAATGGTCTTGTATTGGACATGATTTAATTGTACTAAAGGAGTTAGATTCTAGTTTTATTGAGCAACTTTTGGGCTGGATCAAAAAGAATATTCGTTATCATTTCATCTTTTTCAAGTATGTTCCGAAAGCTTCAATCTTGACAAAAGTATTTAAAATGTATAGATACTCTGGAGCTCCCATGATTTGTATATCGGATTATAAGGATTACAATGAGTTTGCCCAAAAGGTTTATGCCAAGAAGTTTAGGAAGAAGTTAGATAGAACCTTACGCAAAATGGAAAAGGATGGATTTCATTTGAGCCTTTCCTATGAGGAAATCACCCCATCTAATTTTGAGACCATTAAGAGAATTTCGAAAACCAAAATGCTGGATGGGAAGAGCTTTGTATACGATGATGTAAACAAGGAAAAGTTTCATAAAAGTCTGTACAGTAAGTTTCCATCGCATGTTATGTTTGCCAAGTTTAATGATTATCCGGTTGCCTATGTGGCAAATATAGATTGTGATAATGCCAGGATTGCCATTGATTGTGCTTTCGATCGCGATTATAGAATTTATGGAGTAGGCGTTCAGTGCATGGATTGTAACATTCGAAAGTCATTTTCGCTGAACAAGGAGAAATACTCTTTCGGAGTTGGCATGGATGTTTATAAATTTCAGTTCACAAAGACTGCAATGCCTTTTTACATGTGTTTCGGACTACAGAATCGACTGAAGTCATTTTTAGCTAAGCCTTTTGTTTTGTATAAAGCAAGGCAATCAGATCAAAAATCCAAGCAAGAATTTGAAGGAGTAGAAGAATACGTATGAAGAAACTAATTGCCAACATACTCGGATACCTATTGCTATTGATATTTGGAAAGTCAGCTTTAAAGCAGTTCGATAAGCAAGTGTTATCTATCTATTTTCACGACCCTTCTCTTTTCCTTTTTAAAGGAATCATCGGTTTTTTGCTTTCGAAAGGCTTTAGGTTTATTTCGGAGGAAGAATATTTCCAGATCATAAATGGAGAGAAAGATGTAGAAGGAAGAACTGCCTTTGTTTCTTTTGATGACGGTTGGAAGGGCAATTTAAAATTGATACCGATTCTTGAAAAATATCAGATACCAGCCACTTTCTTTATTCCCGTTCGACCTGTAATGACAGGAAACTTTTGGTGGGAGTATGTAGCTAAAGTAGTAGAGGAAAATAAGGAATTAAAATCTGTTGAAGAACTGAAGAAATTGCCAAACGCTAGAAGGATGCAGTTAATCCGAGGTGCGGCTGTAAGATATGATTTAAAGCGATCTTGCATCGAACTGTCAGAATTAAAACGCTTAAACGAGAATCCATTAATTACAATTGGGTCTCATACCTATCATCATCCGATTACCATAAAATGTTCGGATGAGGAATTGGATTTCGAGTATCGAGAATCTAAAAAAACATTGGAAGAGTGGTTGTCGGTAGAAATTAATTCGTTTTCCTTTCCTAATGGCGACTATAACCAAAGAGATTTGGCTTTACTAAAGAAGTACAATTACAAGATGGCTTTTACTGTGAATCCTGAATTGAATTCGAACTTCATTTCTGAGTTCCAGATACCAAGAGTATCCATCAATTCGAATGGAGGAAAATATGAGAACATTGCACGTATGCTTCGGGTTTGGCACAAATTTGTTCAGCCGTTGCAGCAAAAGCAATCAATGCTATTCAATCCAAAATTATCAGGAAGTTAAAATCATTTAAGTGGATGAAAGAGGTTCTTTACATAGCACCTGGGAATCAGAATTCAAAAGGAGGCATTGGACTGTGTGTCAACAATTATTCGAAGCACATGTCCGATTTCAAAGTTTTGGTTACACATCGGTTTACATCCAAATTCATGAACACTTTATGGTTCCCAATTTGTATTGTGGAGTTGTTGTGGATCCTGATTAAAGATCGGGACATTAAAATTCTTCACATTCATGGAGCTTCGAAAGGCAGTTTTTATAGAAAGTATATTTTGTACGCATTTGCGAGAGCCTTGTCCAATAAGAAAATCATTTACCACATACATGGAGGAGGGTTTCGGGACTTCTATCTGGGATCATCAAAGTTTATTCAGCGTAGAATTCGATATGTGATCAACTCTGCCGATTTGGTAATATGCTTGTCGGAAAAATGGAAGCACTTTTATACCAGTGCCTTTAATCCGAAACAGATCAGAATCTTAAATAATATGATTCTTCCGCCGCTTAACACGGAAAGAAAGCCATCCAATGATAAATTTAGATTGTTATTCCTGGGGTTGATAGGCGACAACAAAGGCGTTTTTGACTTGATTAAAATAATCGCCAAAAGCAGGAGACAATTTGAAGGTAAACTGGAGCTTGTGATTGCCGGAAATGGTGAAGTGGATCGATTAACCAATACCATTTCGAAATGGAAGGTGCAGAAAATCGTTCATTTTAATGGTTGGGCCAACGAAGAAATGAAAGAAGAGTTGTTTCGGTCATCGGATGCATTTATTCTACCATCCTATAAAGAAGGTTTGCCATTGTCAATTCTGGAGGCCATGAGTTATGGTTTGCCTATTATCTCCACTAAAGTTGGAGGCATTCCAGATCTAATTCACAAAGGGAAAAATGGAATACTTGTAGTTCCCGGAAATCAAAGAGCTATAAAAAATGCAATCGTCAAGTTGATGACAAACCAAGGTCTTTGCAAAAATTACTCACAAAATTCAACAAGAGCAGTTGTTGATTTTTATCCAGATCGTGTATTAAAAACATTATTCTCAATCTACCATGAATTACAGGGGAATAAGGGATTACTTTTTGAGCAAAATTAAATTCGGTATCGGGTTTGAGAAGGAATTGAAACGAATAAATAAGCTGTACTCAATTAGTGAATCCCAACTGTCAGAATTAAAAAACAAAGAATTTGTAAAGCAATATCGAAACGCTTACCTAAACTCCAGGTTTTACAATGAGTTGTATCGAAAACACGGATTAGGAGTTAATTCGGTAAAATCGATTGATGATGCAGAGAAAATACCAATCATTACAAAAGATGATATTAGGCATCGTGTTGATGATTTGTTGACGACAAACCGTTTGTTTGTTTACAAGGCCTTCACAAGTGGAACTACCGGTTCTCCATTAAAATTGTATCGCGATTATCAGTCCGTTTGCAAGGAATATTCTTACGGATACTATTTTCAGAATATTCATGGATACAATCTTGGCGATAAGGTGATTTCAATTAAGGGAGATTTGGATAAGGATGAAATTTCAAGGTTTGACAAGTCTTTGAATACATTACATTTATCAAGTTATAATCTGAACGAGAAGAATATTTTAAAGTATTATGAATTGATTAAGGAGTTTGAACCCAAAGTGGTTAAGGCTTATCCAAGTTCGTTGCAGATCTTATCGACAGAATTGTACAAAAAAGGATTGGATTTGCACATTCCGATTGCTTTTACTTCATCAGAAGTATTGCACGATTGGCAAAGACGAATCATTGAAAGGATACTACATTCTAAAGTGATTGATTGGTATGGAAATTCGGAGCAAACCATTGCTTTGGGACAGGTAAAAGAAAAATTGTATCAGGATGTTCCATTGTATGGACATATTGAGGTAAAAGAGAATCACATCATCACAACGGGGTTCATCAACAAATCATTCCCATTGATTCGTTACCAGGTTGATGATATCATCAAGTTAAAGTGTGATGCAAGTTGTATTCGTTGTTGTACTGAAAGAATCATAGGTCGCGACAACCAATATGTAAGATTAAAGAATGGACAGCAGATTGGCTTGTTGGATCATGCATTTAATTTCAATAACATTAAAAATATTCTGGCTGCCCAAATTGTACAGAAAGTACCTGGTGAAATCGATTTGAACATCATACCTGATTACAATTTTACAGAGCAAGATAAAGCAGAATTGCTAAAGAATCTTACGCAGTTGGTAACAGAAGAATGTAAGATTCATTACAACGAGATAACCGAAGATCAGATCATAAAAACAAAGGCTGGAAAGTTTAATTTGATGGTTTCCTATTTGGATACCAAGGATAAGGATGCTACGGCAAAGGAAATTTTGAAGGAGATCGATACAGCTTAAAAGATTTATAAACCACGAATTTCACAGGTTACACGAATGGATTCATATTTTGGTTTATGTGAATTGTTTGATGATTTATTGTTTGTGAAAATTGGTGAAATTCGTGGTTAGTTTATAGAGGATATGCCAGTACAGTTAATTAAGGATTTGATTGCCTATAAAATAAAATATGGCAGAGCATTCGAGCGTGAATTGCGACGGATTATTGAGCTGGATCAAATGTCTAAAGCTGAGATTTTAGAATTGAAAAGCCGGCAGTTCGTCAAGCAATATCAAAATGCTTTTACCAATACCGAGTTTTACAAACAATTCTACAAAAAGCATGGATTGCACCTTCATTCGGTAAAGGATTTGTCTGATAAGAACAAACTGCCAATTATTTCGAAAACGGATGTCCGTAATCATGCCAAGGCAATGTTGGCTAAACCAGGATTGTGCGTGTTTAAAGCTTATTCGAGTGGAACAACAGGTACACCATTGCAGGTTTACAGAGATTTTTCCTCTACAATAAAAGAGTATGCCTACGGTCATTTTTTTCAGCAAATGCATGGCTATCATTTGGGTGATCCGGTTGTATCCTTGAGGGGAACTTTAAACCGAAATACATTTTCTTATTACGATAAGAGCAATAATGTATTGTATTTGTCATCCTATCATTTAAAGTCGGAAAGAATTGATGAATACTACAAGCTGATAAAGGATTTTAATCCCAAGGTAATTAAAGCCTATCCGAGTTCCATGCACATTCTGGCGACAGAATTACACAAGAAAGATTTGAGTTTAGATATTCCGATTGCATTTACATCATCGGAGGTGTTGCATGGATTTCAGAAAGAAATTGTTGAGAAAACCCTGAATACAAAAATATACGATTGGTATGGCAATGCAGAGCAAACAGTTGCACTGGGGCAGTTCGAAGATGAATTGTATCGTGAGTTTCCCTTGTATTCTTATACCGAGTTCAAAGATGATCATTTAATAACCACAAGTTTTATCAACTCAGCTTTTCCTTTGATTCGTTATCGTGTTGATGATGTGGTACAATTGGCTGAATGCAGCAATGGAATATGTGTTATCAAAAAGATTGAAGGCAGAGATGATGATTACATTGTTTTAAAGGATGGACAACGAATTGGTAGGCTTGATTTGGCCTTTAAAAAAGCTAAGAATTTGTTAGCTGCTCAAATTGTGCAAGATGAACCTGGTGTTATTCGGGTAAACCTGATTCCGGATAAGAGATTTGATAAAAGTGATTTGGACGTTATAGAATCGAACTTGCGTGATTTGCTTGGGGATGAATGCATGATTCGCTTTGACAAGATAGAAACAGATCAGTTGATTAGAACAGCGAAAGGGAAATTTAATCTTGTGGTTTCTCAACTTATATAATTTTAGTTACGGTGCTCTGCACCTTTAAGATGCTATATAAATTAAGCTATAAATATTGCGTAGCGCTGCTGCTTAACGCATTATAAAAGGCCAACTGAATTGTTATAGGTGCAGAGCACCGTAATATTTATAGGAAGCAGATTTTTTAGAAGAGATAGGTACAGCGTACCGTTATATTCCGCCATCGATACCAATGAAAAATTATTTAGAGAAAATACTAGTTGTAGGTGCAGGACCTCAGGCCTTATTTTTGGTGCGTGAGTTTAGTCGCCTGAATTACCATGTAATTTTGGTTGGCAGAAAAAACGAAATTGCCATGCATTCAAAATATGCTGAGAAAAAAGTGATTCACAGCGAGGAACATTTGATGTTGGAATTGAATTCTTTGGCAAATACTTACCCCAAGTTAAAAGCTTATGTCGCTAGTGGATTTTATTTGGCTTTTCTAATGAATCACTTTCCACGCTTCTTTCAGTTGTATCAGGTGATGCCAGGACATAAAGTATCAATAGAACAATTAATGACAAAGAGCAAAACTTACGAACTGGCAAAAAATGTTGAGGTGCTGTTTCCCCATACCCAAATATTGATGGATGTAGAAAATCATAAATTGGTGAATCAGCTAAATTATCCTCAGATTGTGAAATGGAACAAAGATATTTTTCTGTATACAAAGCCAAGGTTTAAAACTCAATTGATTGAGAATGTAGCTGAAATGATTGATTTGCTTAAAATATTAACAGAACAGGAAAAGGCATCGCTTATTACGCAGGACTTTTTAGGTGCGGATTTAAAAAACAATTTTTCCTATGGCGCTTATGTAGACAAGGGTAAGGTGAAGCTGGACATCTGTGTAAACGAGGTTCGTCATTTCCGATCGGGAGTTTCATCGGTGGTTGAGGAATATGTTGGAGGCTATGCCAAGGAAATAAAAAAACAAGCTGAGGAGGTTCTGAACCAAACAAAGTTTACAGGATTTTTAGATGTCGAGTTTAAAATTAGAGATGGACAATTGTATTTACTCGAAGTGAATCCTCGACCTTTTGGTTTCATTAAAATCATGAAGAAGAAATATCCCGAGCTGATTCCTTATGTGATGGGAAATAAGCTGGTAGCTTATAAAAATCCGAAACCCGTAAAATGGATTAATGTGCTTCGTGATTTGGTATTGATATTTAAGAATCCGAGTGAGGCAGTTCACATGCTAAAAGTTCTGTTCGACTTTAACAAGAGAACCTTTGATGTTTGGGACATATACGATCCATTGCCATTCTTTTATCAGATGAAACGATGATTAATGTACACTAAGATAAGGCTTTAGAGTTGTTGTGTTGTAGGAGTTTAATGTAAAAAATGACTGTGTAAATGGGCAAAACATGCATGTAAATGCATTTGGAGTGAATGTAAGTGTATCTGTAGTAGCATTAACAGGACTTGTTGGCAGATGAAGTATATTTGTAGCGCATGCACGATAACAAAGTAGTAGTGTCTCTTAATAAAACAGCAATGTCATTAGGCAAATCACGAATGTCTTAGTACAAATCAACAATGTTTTTGCGTAAAACAAGCGTGTTACTTTACAAAACAGCAATGTCTTTGTATAAAACAAGCATGTCGTTTCATAAAACAGGGATATCATTAAGCAAAACATGAATGTAATTGAGTAAAACCGCAAGAATGTTTCATAAAGCAGAACAATAAATGCTTTAGAGAACATGTAAAACCAGAAAAAAACTTCAGAGAATGATATCATTATGCCTTACGTTGGATTATGAACTGTTTGGATCGGGAAGAGGTGATGTGTTTACGCATATAATAGAGCCTACCAACCGCTTGTTGGCCATTTGTTCTAAGTATGGAATGAAACTCACCATATTCTTCGAGGTGGTAGAGTATTGGAAACTGAAGGAAGTATATGAGAGCGGTGAGTCGATGGGATACGAAAGAAATCCTGCCGAAGCCATGGCCAATCAGATTAAGAAAGCATATCAGTTAGGGCATGATATTCAACTGCACATTCATCCGCAATGGGTTGATGCCAAATACGAAAACAGAGAGTGGAAATTAAATATGAAGTTTTGGCGTTTGCCAGAGGTTCCCGATCATGCTAATGAGGAGATTAGCATGGGATTGGACGACTTAATCCGAAAAGGCAAAGAGGAGTTGGAAAATATGCTGCACCCCATTAATCCATCATACAGGTGCAATGTGTTGCGGGCAGGAGGTTACAATATCGATCCATCGGAACGATTGTTGAAAGCATTAAAAGAGAATGAATTTATAGCCGATAGCTCGGTTTATTATGGTGGCAAAGCCGAGAGTGAGCTGTCGAAATACGACTATACCCGTGTAAAGAAGGAAATTCCTTATTGGTTTACCAATGGCTCTTTGCTAACTGCCAGCAAGAATGAAAAGGAGTTTATGGAGTTGCCTGTTTTTGCAAAAAAAATCAGAAGAATTTCAAAGTATGATTTGGTGAGGATTTGTTCTGCTTTAAAGAACAAGGCGAATTCTATTGAAAAGTTTAAGAACAACAGCACAAAAAAAACGAAATGGGAAACCATACAATTTTTAATGGATAAAGAAGCCGTTACATGGGACTTTTGCCTGTTTTCGAAATCGAAAATGCGGAAGTTCCTTAATGCAGCCTTCAAGATCAAGAAAAGCTCCAGTTCAGTGTTTCATCCTTTTGTATTGGTGGGACATCCGAAAGATTTCTACTACTCCGATGCTATTGATTTTTTGGCAAAGAAAGCATCAGGGGGTAAGTTAAAGTTTTTCACCATTGGTGAAGCCATTGCTCAAATCAAAGAAACACACACGCAGAAATGATAGCAGAAAGTCTCGAAAAACTACGAGCATATATAGAAGACCAAGAATACAAAGGTTGGGATCCTTACGATGGATTAAACTCCAAACTTTTTCAGTCGATTCCTTTTTTGAACAAGAGTAGACTAATGAGGTTGATATGGATCCAGGCCTTTAAAAGAAATCCAGTGAATTTCCGGGATCTTGCAGGGATTAAGAAAGCTTATAATCCTAAAGGTCTTGGTTTATTTCTTAGTGGTTATTGTAAGCTTTATCAGCTTGATCGCACACAGGAGGTAAGATCCCGGATCCTTTTATTAAGTAAGAAGGTATTGGAATTGCAATCGACAGGATGGTCGGGGGCGTGTTGGGGATACAACTTCGATTGGCAGGCCAGGGCTTTTTTTCAGCCCAAAGGAACACCTTCGGTTGTAGTTACTTCATATGTTACCAACGCTTTGCTGGATGCCTACGAAATATTGGGCGATAAAGAGTTGTTGGAAACAGCCATTAGCGCAAAAGATTTTATTCTGAACGATTTGCATCGTACTTACGATGGGAATGGGGATTTCTGTTTTTCCTATTCACCTCTGGATGATACAAAGGTGTTTAATGCTTCATTACTGGGAAGTAAAACTTTAGCTCGAATTTATTCTATTACAAACGATGAGTTGTTGGCTGAAGAAGCTAAAAAGTCGGTTCAGTTTAGTATTAATTATCAACATGCAGATGGATCGTGGGCATACGGAACCTTACCGTATCATCAGTGGGTTGATAATTTCCATACTGGATTTAACCTGGAGGCCTTAGCCGATTATCAGAAGTATACCAAGGATGAATCATTCCATAAGAATATAGAAAAAGGATTGGAATATTACCTGAATCATTTCTTTACGGAAGAGGGGATTCCTAAATACTTTAACAATTCAACTTACCCTGTAGATATACATTGCCCGGCACAGTTGCCAATTACCTTAAGCAAGATTGGTGCTTTTCAATCACAGAAGGAATTGATTGATCGGGTATTGAATTGGACCATATCAAACCTGCAAAGTCCTGAAGGATATTTCTATTTCAGAGCAGGAAAAAACTTTAAAACCAAAATACCATACATCCGCTGGGCTCAAGCCTGGATGTTTTTGGCTTTATCAACTTATATGTTATCAACTTTAAAAACACCGGAATATGAGAAAACGAGTTACAATAATGAATTCGCCGGTTGATGTTTTAACAATGCGCGAAACCATTGATCTTATCGATGATTCCATTCGTGAAAGAAAATCAATTCAACACATTGTAGTTAATGCAGCCAAGCTGGTTAATATGCAAGAAGATAAGGAATTGTATCAGTCGGTAGTTGATAGTGATATTATTAATGCTGATGGAATGGCAGTGGTATGGGCTGCGAGTTTGTTGGGTAAACCATTGCCCGAGCGTGTGGCAGGAGTTGATTTAATGCAAGAATTGGTAATTCTTGCTTCCGAGAAAAAGTATAAGATTTTCTTTTTTGGCGGAAGGGAAGAAGTAGTTTCCGAGGTAGTTAGGAAATATACTACGGTATTTGGAAAGGAAATTATTGCAGGATATCGCAATGGATATTTTAAAAAAGATCAGGAAGCCAATATCGCAGCACAAATTGCAGAATCGAAAGCTGATATTTTGTTTGTAGCCATTAGCTCTCCAACCAAAGAGATTTTTTTAAACACCTATAAAGAAAGATTGAAAGTACCTTTCATTATGGGTGTAGGTGGATCGTTTGATGTAGTTGCAGGTAAAGTAAAAAGAGCACCTGTTTGGATGCAAAAAACAGGTTTGGAATGGTTCTACAGGTTTTTGCAAGAACCCGGTAGAATGTGGAAACGATATCTGGTAACCAATTCGTTATTTATTTACTATGTGCTGAGGGAGAGGGTGAGAACAATTTTCAGTGATCAGTAAACAGTGAACAGTTATCAGTTGTGCGATTAAATAGATATACAAACCATTAATTTTCAAATTCACCCCTTCTAGGGGAGATGGCGATAGCCAGAGGGATGTGTTTTTATGCGATAACTTATCGTTACACCCTTTAGTCTGTCGACAGTTTCCCTAAAAGGGAAACACTCATCTAGAAACGCAGAAGCTTAAATTGAAATGGAGTCAAGCTATCCTTTTGTTAAGCGTAAAACAATATAAAACAACCATAAATAAATTCACTTTAAAACCTTAAATAAACCAAGAATGATTAAAGGAAGAGAAAAAACACTGGCAAGGATAAGCACCATAGTTCAGGTTGCTTTATCCTTAGGCTGCTATTGGTTTGTTGCTTGGGCAACAAACAATTATTTGCGGCCAGTTGAAATTGCTACTCACGATACCAATATTGTTTATTTAATGATTATTGCAATATGGTACACTCTTATTAAGGAATTCAATTTGGGAAAAATGCTTAGGGTAAAAACCTACTCCGAATTGTTTGCCGAGTATTTTGCCATGGTGTTCATCAGTTCAGGCTTGTTGTATTTGGGAAGTTTGTTTCTAACCGATACCGTTCCTGTATTAATTCTTGCATTGTTTGCCTGTTTGAATATGGTAGTCTTGTTCAGCTTCAGGATGATGAGTTATACCATTTTCAAGAAAATTAGAGGAAAAGGATACAATACACGCAATGTATTAATTGTAGCTGATGATGAATCATACCTGCACTTTATTGATAGAATGCTTTTTATTCGCGATTGGGGATATCGTGTATGGGCAATCATGTCGGATGGGAAGCACATTAAAAACAAATACGATTCTCACGTAAGAGTATTGCATGAACATTTTCAATTGAATGAGATTATTGATGCCAATGTAGTGGATGAGGTAATTTACTGTAAGGGAAAGTTTAATAACGACGAAGTGCGAGCATTAATCTATGCCTGTTCGGAAGTTGGAGTAACCTTTAGGGTATATTCCGAGCTTTTAAGTGTGGTTAGTATGCGTTCTCATTTGACTTACTTTAAAGAACTTCCGTTTTTGACATTTGCTAACAATACCAAAAACTACTTTGCTTTAAAAGTGAAGGAGATTCTCGATTTTGTATTCTCATTCTTCATTGTTGTTTTAATTTCTCCTGTTTTAATGGGCATAGCCATTGCAATTAAAATTGAGGATGGCGGTTCCATCTTTTTCAAACAGGAAAGAGTTGGCTTAAACGGACGATTGTTCAAGTGTTTAAAGTTTAGAACAATGGTCGAGAATGCAGAAGCTCTTCGAGTGAAACTGGAAAATATGAATGAACAATCGGGACCTGTTTTTAAGATTAAAAACGACCCTAGGGTTACCCGTGTCGGAAGGTTTCTGCGTAAAACTTCATTGGATGAACTCCCACAATTCTTTAATGTGTTAAAGGGTGAGATGTCAATTGTAGGGCCTCGTCCACCAATTCCTTCTGAGGTAAAGCAGTATCAACGCTGGCAAAGACGCCGATTGAGCATGAAGCCAGGAATTACATGTATCTGGCAAGTTTCAGGAAGAAACAACATTCCATTCGACGAATGGATGCGATTAGACATGATGTACATAGATACTTGGTCGTTAAAGCTTGACTTAATGCTTTTCCTTAGCACCATTAAAGTGGTTCTAACAGGGGATGGGCAGTAAATAGCGAACAGTTATTAGTTACTTTATTAATAGTAAGCTACCCAAGTTTTCTTTTTAGGGTAGTCTTTCAGCACGCAGAGAGAATTAAATAAGATCTCCTGTAATTTACTCTCTCCAATCTTTTTGTAAGGCATTCTTTCTTACAAGTATGAGCAGGTATTTCCTGATTCATAATTTATTCCCGATAGTTATCGGGACCGAAATGAATAAATAAAAAACCAAGACCATGAATAGAAAATTAATAACCCTTATGAGCCTTGTTATAGTAATGAGTCTCATTTCCTGTCGATCGAATAAAGATCTTGTGTATTTGCAAGATGTTGATGCTGAAGTTTTGGCTCCTGAATTTGTAATGAAGGTGCCTGAATACAAAATTAAAACCAACGACAATTTGTTTGTTAGTATAAAGTCGATGAATCCAGAGATTAGTCAGCTTTACAATCCTGCGCAGGCCATAGGAAGTCAACAAGGAACTCAAAATCTTTATAGCCAATTGCCCGATCAGTATTTGAATGGATATCAGGTAGATTCCAATGGGAATATATCATTGCCCATAATTGGAAGCATTGGTGTTGCAGGATTAACACAAAAAGAAGCTCAGGCAAAAGTGCAAGAACATGCCGATGAGTATTTGAAAGATGCAAGTGTAAAGGTGAAGCTTCTGAATTTTAGAGTGACTGTTATGGGAGAAGTAACCACTCCCGGAGTTTATTACAATTATAACAGCAGCTTAAGTATTCTGGAAGCACTAAGTATGGCCAATGGAATTACTGATCACGCCAGAATAAACAGGGTATTGGTAATTAGAAGCAATAATGAGGAAAGTAAAACTTACCGATTGGATTTATCGAGTAAGAATTTTCTAAAATCGGAAGCTTTCTTTATTCAGCCCAACGATGTGATTTACGTTGAGCCTCATAAGATTAAAAATACTAACATGAACTCTAATGTATACAGCTTGTTGCTTTCAACAGTATCAACCGCTGTACTGATTACCAGTTTAATAATTTCCAATTAAGATAAAATTGTTATGAAACGAGCCATAAGAAATATTTCTCGCACAGAGGAATGACAAAATTGGCGAGTTCCTCCCGATAGTTATCGGGATGGCAATTGAAATGTAAATTCAAGACATATGAAATACGTAGATGAAGTAATGGACTATTTCGACAAGAAGGACGGTCCTGACGTAAAAGATTTCCTCTACAGAATTTTATCTAAGTGGAAGATATTTTTAATCTGTGGAGTAATGGGAATTTGTATTGCCTATTTGGTAAGCAAATATTCAACCCCTGTTTATATGATGCGAAGTAGCTTATTGGTGCATGTAGATCCTGATGAAACGAGTGCAAAGCAAATGTTCGAAGGGTATCAACTGCGAGATAAAGCAAATATTCAAAATCATGTGGAAATTCTAAAGTCCTTTACCATAAACCGAAAAGCAATGGAGAACCTGGGGTGGACACAATCCTGGTACAAAAAAACATGGTTTATGAACAAAGGATTGTATCGAGATGAGCCTTTTGAGGTTATTCAACACGAAGGTACAAACCTTACTGATATTCCTATATTTATTGAACAGGTTGATGGACATACCTATAAAATAAGAGTTGATGGCGAAGCTGAATACAATGGTGATGTGGTAAAGGTGAAGTTTGAAAAGGAAGGGTTTTTTAATCAAGCTTTTAAGAACAAGTTCTTTCATTTCACGATCAAGCCTAAGAAAAGGAAAGTAGACCAGGAAGCAAATCATTACTTTGTGTTTAATGATTTGGATAAGCTTACGTTGAAATACATGGAGAGCATGGTAATTACAGTTGCCGAGAAGAAAGCCGAATTGATTCACCTGAGAATAGATGATTCAGAACCAGCCCGTGGTGTGGATTTCCTGAACGAACTGAATTGGGTTTACCTGCAGTTTAGGCTAATTGAGAAAAACAAAAAATCAGAAAATACAGTTCGATTTATCGATTCACGATTAGAAGGGATTGTGGATTCATTGCAATTGGCAGGTCAGAGTTTTACCAATTTCCGTTCCAGAAACAGGATTGTAGACCTGGGACAAGAAGCAGGAGTGGTAGTGGCTAAGATGGAAGAGTTGGAAACCCAACTTTCTCAAGCACAGATCTCATTGGAGTATTATAAAAATTTACTTCGAAACTTGGGCGATGCCAACCAGATGAAGCAAGTTGTAGCTCCTTCGGTTGCAGGAATAACCGATCCAACATTGGATGCTTTGGTTACTAAATTGACGGATCTTTATGGAAAGCGTGAAGTGCTTTCCTATAGTGTTCAGGCAAAAAATCCAAGTTTGGTTATTCTAAACAAGGAGATAGATGTGATTCGTCAAAGTTTGGATGAAAACCTAAAATCTTTGGTAGCCAATTCTCAAATTGAGGTTACCAGCCTTAGCGAACGAATGTCGAAGGTGAGAGATCAGTTGGCGCGTATGCCTAAAAATGAGCAAAAGTTTATCAATATGAAGCGCAACTTCGATTTGAACAATGAGTTGTATACATTCTTGCTCAAGAAGAGAGCTGAAGCTGCTATTGCAAAAGCTTCAAATGTTTCTGATGCTCAAATTATTGATCCTGCGCGATTGGCCACAATTATCAAGATTAAACCAAAACTTGCCATAAACCTGTTAATCGGGATGATTTTGGGTTTAGGATTTCCTTTTCTGATTATTATCCTACAAGAGTTTTTTAACGATAATATCCAAAGTAAGGAAGAGTTGGTCAAGAAAACACATTTGCCTGTTTTGGGAACTATTGCTCATAATCGTTATCCTAACAATTTGCCTGTTTTCCACCAACCACGATCGGCAATTTCGGAGTCCTTCAGGTCACTTCGAACCAATTTAAACTATGTTCTTCCCGATCAGCCAACAAAAATAATTGGAGTTCATTCAACCATTCCTTCGGAGGGTAAATCATTTGCTACGGTTAATCTTGCCAGTATTGTTGCTATGAACAACAAGAAAGTTCTTTTGATAGGAGCAGATATGAGAAAGCCTAAGGTGGAGAAAATGTTTGATTTAGAGAATAAAGTTGGCTTAAGTACTTATTTGATTCGATACAATAAGTGGCAAGAAGTGGTGCAAAATACACACATTAAGAATTTGTATTGCGTGACTTCGGGTCCTGTTCCTCCAAATCCTGCAGAATTGCTTGAAAATGGACGTTTGGAGATGTTTTTGAATGCGGTAAAAGGTAAGTTTGATTATGTGTTTATTGACAATGCGCCAATATCAATGGTTACTGATGGGTTCATTACAGGAAAGTTGGCAGATGCCAACCTGTTTGTATTACGACAAGGATTCAGTCATAAAGAGCAAATCAATTTTGTGAATCAAATTGCAGAAAGAGGAACTTTGGATAATGTATCTTTGATTCTAAATGATGTAACATCAAATGGAGCTTATGGGAACTATATCAATGGAGAAGGATATTATTATGAGGAACCGTCGCCAGGAATTGTTCGCAAGCTTTGGGAAAAGGTAAGTAATAATTAAAAATAAACTAAGGTTCGATATTCATCGGACCTTTTTTTAGTTATAAGAATTGAGAGTAACTGTGTATTCAATCCTATAGTTTGATTATCTTGTTTAGTCCTCTAGCTGGAAGGTTTTTTACTTTTCTCATTAGAAGAGAAAAGTAGACAAAAGAATCAAGTTAATAGGGTGTTGCTCGCCTTTCTAAATGAGCTTTATTTTTCGAATCGCGTCCGATTGACGGCTCCCGATCGAAATTAACTGCAATTATATTTTATACCCAAAACTTTGTAAGTGTATCGTAGAATCTTCATTACTTAAAACTCCTGTAAAAATTTTTTCTTGTAATTACTCTTAGAAAGCTAAGATTAATTCTATAAATTTAGAGGAGTATTATTCCCTAATTAAGAAATTTATGATTATTGCTGTTGATTTTGATGGAACCATAGTGCAACATAAATACCCTCAAATTGGAGCTGAAATTCCTTTTGCAATAGAAAGTTTACTTGAATTGCAAAAAGAAGGACATCAGCTAATTCTTTGGACTTACCGAACAGGAGCTTTACTGTATGAAGCTGTGGATTATTGCGAAAGCAAAGGCTTAGAATTTTATGCTGTTAATAAGAACTATCCTGAAGAGGAATTTGATGAAAGTGTAAGTCGTAAAATTTATGCCGATTTGTATATTGACGATAGAAATATTGGGGGCATTCCTGATTGGGGAAATATCTATAAGATGATTTCAACAAAAGAGGAGGAATACCCACCAGAGAAAAAATCAGGTAGTTCGTTTACCCGATTTCTTGATAATTTATTTGGAGAATAAAAGGTCAAATAGTCAAAAGGTAAAAAAGTGAAATCGTAGATCCCCGACTTATCTCGATAGTTTTCAAATGACAAATGTTTTTGCTGATGGCTGTAAGCTGTCTGCTGAAGGCTATAATTTATCTTGAAACTTGAATTTTAATCTTCTTTTTCTTTACTCTTTCATTCTTCAATTTGTTCACTAGCTTTTTTCCTAGGCCTCTCTTTACAGCGACGAAAGAAGTATGATCCAGTACATCAATTTTTCCAAGTTCGTTTTTTTGTAAGTTTCCTTTTTTAAAGAAAAAGCCAACCAAATCTACTTTATTGATTTTCTCTTTCTTTCCTAAGCCAATATAAAGGGTTTCCCAAATGGGAGCGTTGGGGATTTGAACTTCACTTTTAATAGAAAAAACCGGAATATCATCAGAAATAAATTCAGGAACTTTTTCTTCTTCGGCCAATACTATAAAAGAATTTCCTTTTGCATGCATTCGGGCAGTTCTACCATTTCTGTGAATAAATGCTTCCTCTACTTTTGGCAGTTGGTAATGAATTACATTTTGAATTTCAGGGATGTCCAAACCTCTTGATGCCAAATCGGTGGTAATTAACAAGTGGTTGCTACCATTTCTGAATTTGATTAAAGCACGCTCCCTGTCAGCTTGCTCAAGCCCTCCATGAAAAATATCGCAACTGATATTTTGTTCCTTTAACAAATCAGCAATCCGTTCAACCGCATCTCTATGATTGCAGAAAACCAAGCCAGGTTGATCTCCAATAGTACAGATTAATCTGTACAAAGCATCCAATTTGTCTTTGTCATCAGCCATGACCTTACGTTGTGTTAAGGCAATGGCTTTTTGCTTTGGCAGAAAATTAATTTCCTTAGGAGAGTTCATTCGTGCAAATTCAGGAATTTCAATTCCCTGTGTAGCCGATGTAAGAACCTTCTTCACATTTCGAGGCAATGATTTAATTACCTCAGTCATTTCTTTTTGGAATCCCAATTCGAGAGCCTTATCGAATTCATCAAGAATCAGAAATTTAATTCCTGAGGTATCAAAGTTCTCTCTGCGAATGTGATCGGCAACTCTACCAGGAGTTCCAATTAATACAGAGGGTGGATTTTGCAAATTGTTTTTTTCAATTCGCATGGAGTGACCACCATAGCAGCAATTCACCTTGTAGGAAGTTCCCATATCCTTGAAAACTGATTCAATCTGCAAAGACAATTCCCGGGCAGGAGAAAGAATAAGTGCTTGAACCCCTTCTTGATCGGCATCTAAATCTTTCAACATCGGCAAAAGAAATGCCAATGTTTTCCCTGAACCCGTAGGGGATAATAGGATTAAATCATTTGATTTTACCCACGATTTGGCACAAACATTTTGCATCTCATTCAATTTCTGAATGCCCAGTCTCTTTAAAATATCTTCAGTTTTTATTTGCATGGCGCAAAGGTAATAACAATTGGCAGTTATCAATTAACAGTTATCAGTAAACAATGAATTACAAAAAACATTAGACCTTCTCACTCTTCAAGACTCTTTGACTGTTCGACTTTGTATGTAACAATTAAATCAATATTAATTAACCTCTGTGAAACATCTCCTAGGAATGCCTTTCGTAGATTAGTATTAACGAAAATACAATGTAAAATCATGGAAGTGTATAAAGAAGGAATGTACAGAATTGAGGTAATTAATCTTGAAGGTGATGTTGTTTACTTGAGTCTTGACTCTTTGAATCGATTTTGTGAAGAATCTTTGCCGGGAAATTTACCGGAAGATGCTTATACGATAAGAATTACTGGTAATGATGATTATTTGTATGAGAAGCTAACGGTAGCCGAGGACTGTTAAAATACGATATAATCAAATTTTTTTACCAATGGGAAATGTATTAGGTTTGCGTTACAGATTATCGCTTACCTAAAAACCATGACCAATAAAACATCACTTTTAAGTTCATATAAAAAGCAAAAACAACTGAGGGAATTGAAAGGAATTTTGCCAGAGGTTTTTGAAGGAGGTGTATTGGATATTCAAAAGTTGAAAGCTTTTGTTGGTGAAGATGGTTTTATTGATCACGCAAACTATGAACTTTCATGGTACGATAAGAAATTAGCACTGGACTCTGCCAAAGCAAATTGCAATGCAAAGCTTGTTTTCATAGAAGAAAAGTCGATTTTACCGAATAAATCCAAAAACCTATTTATTGAAGGGGATAACCTGGATGCTCTCAAACTCCTTAAAGAGGATTATCAAGAAAAAATAAAATTGATTTATATTGATCCTCCTTACAATACCGGTAAAAACTTTGCTTTTAGCGATAATTACCACTTGGCAGCAGATGATTATCTTGAATATTTAAATCAATTTAATATTGGTAGGGTTGATAAACTTACCCGACACAGAATTGAAAGTGGTGAAATTCACACCCAATGGTTGAATATGATTTTTCCTCGTTTGATACTTACCAAAGATCTTTTGACTGAGGATGGAGCTGTGGTAATCTCGATTGATGAGTCGGAGAAAAACAATTTACAGTTGATTTGTAATGAGGTATATGGGGAAGAGAATTTTGTGGGTTGCTTTATTTGGGAAAACCGAAGTATTAGCAATGATTCGGCCAATTTGTTCTCAACAATTCATGAGTACATTCTTGTTTATGCCAAGGATAAATCAAAGCTAAAGTTTAAGGGAGAAGAAAAGGATTTTTCGAATTACTCCAATCCCGATTGTGATGCAAATGGAGAATGGATTCCTGATAACCCAAGCGCTGCAAGTGGCAATGAAAATTCAAGATTTCCGATTGTGAATCCCATTACAAAGGAAGAATATTTGCCACCCAATGGCAGGTATTGGGCTTTTTCAAAGGCAAGAGTTGAAGAGTGGATCAAAATAGGGAAAATGGTATTCCCAAAGGAAAGAGGGAAGCGATTTTTACTCAAGAAATATCGAAGTGAATTAAAAAGTGAGCAAAAGCCACTCTCATCAATCATTACAGATATTCCAGGTTTAAAGGGAACAAAGGAGTTGAAAGAATTGTATCCAGAAGGCATTCCATTTAAACATCCAAAACCTACTGACTTATTAAAATTACTTTTCGATCAGTTATCGGGTAAGGAAGATACTGTATTGGATATTTTTGCGGGTTCGGCAACCACGGCTCATGCTGTTTATAAAATCAACCAGGCTCAGGATTCAAATCGAAAGTTCATCTGTATTCAAAAGCATGAAAAGCTTGCGGTGAATTCTGCAGGCTACAAATTGGGATTTTCTTCGATTAGTGATATTGCAATCGACAGAATTGGAAGAGCAGGAAAATTGCAGTCTGTGAATAATTCTGGTGTAAATTATTTTAAAATTGAATATTCAAAGTAAATATTACTGTAATATTTAAACTTTCTCCGCGATTTCAACTAAATCTTAAGCTGCAATTCAGAACATTCAGTTTTATTTACTTAATAGATAATGCAAGGCTTGAATTTAAGGTCAAGTTTTTTTACTTTGTGTGAGGCTTTTTTACAGATATCGATTAATTAAATCTGTAGAAAAGAACAATTTAGATTATTAACAAAAACAACAAACACATACATCATCATGGCTAAAATGAAAGCTCTTGTAAAATCCAAGCCGGAAAAAGGTCTTTGGATGGAAGAAGTTGATATTCCTGAAGTAGGAGTAAACGACGTTCTTGTAAAAATTAAAAAAACTGCAATTTGTGGTACCGATTTACATATTTATAAGTGGGATGAATGGTCGCAAAATACCATTAAACCAGGAATGATTATTGGTCACGAATATGTTGGTGAAGTTGCGCAAGTTGGAGCTGGTGTTACTGGTTTCGAAATTGGCGATCGTGTAACAGGTGAAGGTCACATTGCTTGTGGACACTGTCGTAACTGTAGAAGAGGTCGTAAGCATGTTTGTGAAAATACAGTAGGTATTGGTGTGAACATCGATGGTATTTTTGCAGAGTATGCTTCTATTCCAGCATCGAATTTGATGAAAATGAGCGATAAGATTCCTGATGAGATGTTGGCCATTATGGATCCATTCGGAAATGCTACTCACACAGCTCTTTCATTCCCTTTGATTGGAGAAGATGTATTGGTAACTGGTGCTGGATTAATTGGTAGCATGTGTGTTGCTGTAGCAAAATTTGCAGGTGCAAGATATGTTGTTGCTACAGAAACTAATCCTTTCAGAATTGAGTTGGCTAAGAAAATGGGTGCCGATCGCGTTATCAATCCAATGGAAGAAAGTTTGGATGATGTTATCAAGGAACTAGGTATGATTGGTTTCGATATAGGTTTGGAATGTTCTGGTGCTCCAGCTGCTTTCAACGATATGGTTGGACACATGTACAACTCAGGTAAGATTTCATTATTAGGAATTTTACCATCACAAACCACTGTAAACTGGACTGATATTATTTTTAAGAGTCTTCAGTTGAAAGGGATCTATGGTCGTGAAATGTACGAAACATGGTATCAAATGGAACAAATGCTTATGAGTGGTTTGGATCTATCACCTATGATCACACACCGTTTTAAAGCTGATGAATTCCAGAAAGGTTTCGAAATCATGGAAAAAGGAGATTGCGGAAAAGTAATCCTGGATTGGGAATAAGAAAAATCGTTATATGAAATAAAGGAGCCCGGACAAAATGTCCGGGCTTTTTTTGTGCTATAAAATCAGTATTGATTTCTACTGAGAGCTGATTTAAGAATACATTCTAAAAATTTACTATGGGTAATTTCAGAAATGTACTAGAGTAAAATTTCAATTAAAGCAATCAGCTGACATCCTAATCGTTTTATTTGGATAATGCTTGAATTTGCTGCCTACTTTCAAGAAAATTTACTCTTTTTTTTTTCACCCATTTCTAATTTTGCTTGTGTTAGTCCTCAAATGATTATAAATACAACCTAAACCTAAACCGACTTGGCACGATCACTTATAACTCAACCAATTTTTGAAGAATTGTTCAAAGAGCATTATCGAAGTTTATACTATCATGCATACAGCATATTAAACGACACCGAGCAATCAAGAGACTTGGTGAATGATGCCTTTGAAGAGATCTGGATACGGAGAAATAAATTAGATATATCTTATTCGCTAAAGTCTTTTCTCTACAATACAGTTAGAAATAAATGTATTAATTATCTAAGAAAACAGGAAGTAGAAAAAAAATACATCAACAGAAAAAAACACGACATAGATGAGGAAGAGGAGTATAAAGATTATGACTCTGCTTTATTGGAAATCATGAAAGCCGTTGAACAACTCCCAAGGCAAAGTAGAAATGTGTTTAAAAAGTGTTTTATCGAAAATTTAACTTACAAAGAAGCTGCCGATGAATTAAATGTTTCTGTTAATACCATAAAAACACACGTTACAAATTCATTAAAGCGTTTAAGAAGAGAATTAAATAGAGAAATGTTAATGTTATTCTTCTTTTTTCAAAAAAAATGAAAATAACTCACCCTATTTTAATTTTTATTGTGATAGTGTATAAAACAAGTCATAGAAAGAGTGATAAGATTGTAGATAACAAGGATGAAACACGATCATAAAAGAATAGAAGAAGTTTTTCAGATTCTAAGAAATCCCAAAGAAATGCAGGTGGATTTTTTAATGAAGTATAAGGATAATCCACAAATGATTGAATTGTACGAAGAATTAAGAAAATATAAAGAAGCTGGATTTCTATTGGAGCAGACAGATGAACCGAACGTAGGTTTAGAATGGCAAAAGCTGAAAAATAAACTTCAAAACAAAAAAAAGTATAGAATCAACCTGACAATTGCAGCAAGTATTGCAGTGCTGATTGCCTGTGCATTTGCATTGTTTTTCGAAAAAACAAGTTGGGAACAAGAAGAATATATCGTGCGTTCGAATCGTATCGTAAAAGGAGGGAGTAAAGCAGTATTGATTACTTCCAATGGGAATGAGTATGAGTTGGAAAAACTTAAAGATTTAGTTATCAGTGAAAAGCAAGGAATACAGATTATTACTGACTCGGATAATTTAATTCAATATTGCGAAGATCAGAAAACTAAAGAACTGGAAAGTGAGGAGCCCATTTATAATACTTTAAAAGTACCCCGTTTAGGCGAATATGAGCTGGTACTTTCGGATGGTTCTAAAGTGCATTTAAATTCAGAATCAGAGCTAAAATATCCTGTGAAATTTAGTGGTGAAGAGCGTATTGTAGAGCTTATTGGTGAAGCGTATTTCGATGTTACATCAAATGCTGAAATACCTTTCGTTGTAAGAACCAATAGAGTTGACACGCGTGTGTTAGGTACAAAGTTTAATGTAAATGCCTATCCAGCTGAAGATATGGATGTCACACTTGTAGAAGGAAAGGTAGAGTTATATTCGAAGAAAAAATTAAACAAGATTGTACTGCAGCCAGGAGAGAATGCTCTACTACAAACGGGGGGGAGCAAAATGCAAGTTTCAAGCGTTGATGTTCGAAAATTCACAGCTTGGCGTGATGGTTATTTCTATTTCGAGAAAGAGCGATTGGAAGATATTTTCATAAAACTAGAAAGGTGGTATGATTTTAAAGTTTTCTACCAAAATCCTGGCGTGAAAGACTATGAGTTTAGAATGAGAGCCGATCGTGATGCAGAATTTCAAGATATTGCAAAAAGGTTGGAGAAAACGGGTCGTATCTCAATACAGATAAGTGGTAATGCAGTTATCGTTTCTGATGTAAATCGCTAAGATATATATAAATAAGTATAAAAAAAGGGATAGTTGGAGCTATCCCTCAATAATGTTCATCGTTGGAGCGATGAACCATTGTTTAATTTCATTTACAAATTTATGAAAAAAAATCTAACCTGCTTTTCTTCTGGGTGGAAGAAAAGAAAAAATCGGCAGTTATTTATGCGTTTAGCTGTATTAAAATTAGTGTTACTGATGAGTTTAGCCACTGCCTATGGTAGAGTGAACTCACAAATGATGATTTCGAGCTTAAAGCTTAATAGTGCTGATTTATCAGAAGCTCTAGAAGAAGTTGAAAAGTTAAGTCAATACGATTTTGTATTCAATTACAATGATGTAAAGGGATATGAGGTAACAGTTGACCTTGAGGATATTTCCTTGGAAAAGTGCCTTGACGAAGTACTATGTGGTCATCCTTTCCAGTATAAAACAGAGGATGATTTGGTAATTGTTTCCTATAAAGAACCGACTCTCAGGCCTGTAGTGCAACAGAAAAAGATTTCTATAAAAGGTAAGGTGACCGATGAAGAGGGAGTGGGATTACCAGGTGTTTCCGTTGTTGTGAAAGGAACCCATGTTGGAGTTGCAACCAATATCGATGGGGAGTATAATATCAAGGTGGACAATAGAAATGTAACCTTGGTTTTCTCTTTCGTAGGTATGGAAACACAAGAATATAAACTGAAGAAAAGTAATGTTCTGGATGTGAAATTAAGTGCTGATCAGGGACAATTGGGCGAGGTTGTTATTACCGGTTATCAAAACTTAGATGGAAGAAAGAAAACCGCTTCGATTGCTAGTGTTGATATGAGTGAAATAAGAAAACGCGTTGAACCATCTGTTGATCAACTTTTACAAGGTCAAGTGGCTGGTATGACTATTATGAATTCTTCTGGAGCTCCTGGTGCAGTCCCCCAAGTTAAAATACGTGGTACATCTACAATTTCGGGTAACACTCAGCCTCTATGGGTTGTGGATGGGATAATTTTAGATGACCCGATTAATGTTGATGTTAGTGACATTCTTGGGAATAGGAATTTGATTGCATCGGGTATTGGTGGTATCAATGTTTCTGATATTGCTTCTATTAATGTTTTGAAAGATGCATCTGCAACAGCTTTGTATGGTACTCGTGCTGCTAATGGTGTTATTGTTATTACATCGAAAAGTGGTAAAGCTGGAAAAACACAAATTAAATATTCTGGGAGTACAACATTATCGATGCGGCCAAGAATTGAAGATGCCTATATGATGAACTCTCAACAACGTATGGAAGTTAATCAAGAAATGACAGATGCTGGATATTCCTACATTAACTCAAATGATAAAGGTGAATATGGGGATGCATCCGATTTTGAAAAGTATGTAATTGATCTTCAGGATAAAACGATTACCAATGAGGAGTTCGCTTTAAAGATGAAAACGTTGGAAACTGCTAACACGGATTGGTTTAAACATTTATTTAGAAACTCGATCACTCAGAGCCATAGTCTAAGTATTTCGGGAGGTAACAAAAGAACAACTTTTTATGTTTCAGGTAGTTATAGAGATCAGCAAGCTACTGCAAAAGGAGTTGGCTTAAAATCGTATACCGGAAAAATTAAGGTAAGAACGAGAGTAAGAAAGAATATTAGATTAAATGCCCAGTTGGATATTACTTCAAGAGATAATACCAGTTTCTTTTCAGCAAACTCTAGAGAGAATCCATATGAAGCCGCTGTTAATACGACTAGAACGCAGAGACTTTATGATGAAAATGGGGATTATAATTACATGTATATTAATGATCTTAAGTTTAACTACTTAGAGAATAGAGCTGCTTCTTGGAGAAACTCAAACTCGTTTATGCTTAAAGGTCAGGTAAGTACAGAATGGGAGATGTTTAAAGATTTCCGTTGGACATCTACATTTAGTTTTTCTAAGGAAAGCACAACAGAAGAAGATGTTGCTAAAGAAAACAGTATTTATGTTAGAACTTCAAAGAAAAATTTCCTTAATCCTGAATTTGAACCCTTGTGGATTGATGGAGGCTTTTTTCAGGGAAAGAATACAAACAGACATTCTAAAACCGTAAGAAATCAAATTTCTTACAATCCTGTAATTGATGATGATCACGAGATAAATGTTATGTTGGGTACTGAAATAAATACCAATGATTATCTAGGTAATACAAATAGCATACATGGTTATACTCATGAACGTGGGCAACAAATGACACCACAGTGGGATTTTATTAAGGATATGGGAAGGCCTTATTGGTATAAATCTTCTAGCAAATCAGCCAGCATTTCTTATTATGGAGTTTTTGGCTATACTTATAAAGAAAAGTACACCTTAAACTTTAATGCAAGGAGAGACGGGTCTAATAAGTTTGGAGTTAAAAGCAATGATATATTTAAACCCTTATGGTCAGCTGGTTTTAACTATCAAATGAAAAAGGAATATTTTCTTGAAGATGTAGATTGGTTATCCTATCTAACATTAAGAGGGTCGTACGGAGTTCAGGGTAATGTTTCATCAAGTGCATACTCTAAAATAATTACAAGTATATCTCCATATAATAGACTAAAAGAACAAACTCAATTGCGAATTAATGCACCTAAGAATCAGAACTTAAAGTGGGAGCAGAATTATTCCAGTAATTTGGCTCTGGAATTTGGTTTGTTCGATAGAAGAATAAGGGGGACTTTCGAGTATTATTATAAGAGAGGTGAAGATCTATTAGGAAATAAGCAAGTTTCTCAAATTATTGGCTTTTCAAACATGACAGTGAATTGGGCTTCAATGGAAAATAGAGGTTTGGAAGGAAGTTTGTATGTGAAATTAATAGATAAAAAAGATTTTGACTGGTCGATAAATGTTAATGCAGGCTGGAATAAGAATAAAGTTCTAGATGTTTATTCAAACCCAGATTATGCAAATATCACAAATGCATCAAGAGGTTCATATGGTAATTCGGCAGTTATTGGGAAACCTATCTCTGGTCTTTATTCGTTTCGTTTTGCTGGTTTAAATGAAGAAGGTAACCCTACCTTTTACACCGGAAAATTTGATGATGAAGGAAATGAATTAACTGCTTTAAAAAGTATTGTTGATACTGATGCATTAAAATATGAAGGACCAATGGCTCCCACAATTCAAGGTGGATTTAATACAACAGTTTCTTATAAGAACCTTAGCCTATCTTGTTTGTTAATTGGTAGCTTCGGTAATGTTGTAAGAATGAGAGAGCTTCAAGGAAGTAGCCTCAATGGGTTTACGTTCCCTAATCCTGAAAGAAACTTACCTAGAGAATGGGTGAATCGTTGGAGAAAACCTGGTGATGAGAATTTTACTAACATCCCAAAATTTCAACATTTAAGAACTAACGAGCATTTGAATGGCCACCCCTCTAACACATACATGTATAATAATTCTGATTTAAGAACTGTAAAAGGTGATTTTGTTCGTTTACAAAGTTTATCTCTTTCATATAATTTATTTACCGATAGGTTAAGAGAAATGGGCATTCAAAATATACAGTTTAGTTTGATTGGGAATAATCTTCATGTATGGAAGAATTCAAAATTGAAAGGGCAGGACCCAGAAGCTAACATGGGGCTGTCGAATTATGGCAGACCTGAAAGAGGGAAAATCACTTTTGGAAATACCTACTTACCTGTTCCAAGAACTTATTCTTTCTCGGTTAATGTTAGTTTTTAATTTGAATACATAAATCATTTGATATGAAATATATAAGAAATATATTATTGGTATGTGTACTGTATTTATCACTTACTTCATGCGAACATTTGTTGGAAATAGACCCAGTAAACAGTATGGTACCCACAACTGTCAGCGATTTTGAGCAGGTACTTCTGAGTGGATACCCTGACCGTGAATTCTTTATGACAACTGAACTGTCTACTGATAATGTTGAGTTGAATTTTGCATCAACCTTGGAATTAAGTGATGTCAATTCTTTATGGTTTACATGGGCTGAATCTCATCAGGCTGAAGGTGTAATACAAGACCCAATTTGGGGAGAACTATACCGATCTATATATAATGCAAATTCGGTAATAGATGAGCTTGATTTATTGGAAATTTTACCTGAGGAAAAGGAATTATTTGATATTGTAAAAGGAGAAGCTCATGCAGTTCGTGCACTAGCCTACTTTTATTTGGCAAATTTTTATGCTGAACCCTATTCTAAGGAGAAAGAAAACATGGTTTGTGTGCCATTAATTACAACAGCTAATGGTCTTACCGACAGGATACAGAATAATACACGTGAAAGCATTGGTGTAATATGGAAGCTCATTGTTTCCGATTTGGAATTAGCCTCTAAATTGTTGAAAGGGAAATCATTTGATTCAAAATTCCGTTTCAATTACTATTCAGTGGAAGCTTTGAAATCTAGAGTGCATTTGTTTATGGGAGATTACGATAAAGCCATTAGTTCCGCAGATGTCGTAATAAATAAGTATAAGCTTTGGGATATGAATGAAATGCCTGAGCTTGCCCAACAGCAAGAAGAATCGATAGAATCTATGATTAATTATGAGTATGGATTCATTAACACTGATTACAATAAAGAAATTCTATTTTATTGGTGTTCTAATGGAGGTGCTACCGGTGCAAGAAGAAATATATTTTATTATTCACAAGGTATTGAAAAACCTTCTGATGAATTAATCGATTCATACTATATGTTGAAAGATGTATCTAATCCCGTAAGTGATACGATTCTGGATTATAGGAAATATATTTTTCTTCGAAATGTGGATAAATCAGATCCTAAGTGGAAAGAATATGGAACAAAATCGTATAAAATGTATCCAAGCCAGGGCGATAATGTTACAGCTTATATTGGTTTAAAATTAGGTGAGGTAATTTTGAATAGAGCTGAAGCTTATGCACGAAAAAATTTAAACACTGAAGCTCTTGATGATGTGAAATTGTTAATGAAAAAACGAATTCTAAGTGCTGATTACCCAATTTATGAGGCTTTTATTGATGCAGAGGAAGATGTATTAGGTAGAGTACTGCTGGAAAGAAGAAAAGAAACAGCTTTTGATGGAGGTTTAAGATGGATGGATATTAGAAGATTAGTTGATAGAAGAACTGAAATAATTCATACCGACAAAGAACAGAATGAATATATATTAAAAGTCGACGATCCACGTTACGTTTTGCAAATTCCACGTTCAGAGCAAAAGTTTAGTCCAAATATGGAATTGAATCCGAGATAATAAATTTAAAAATTACTTGTTTTAGAAAAAAAAATATTATGAAACAAAATTTTAGTTATTTATTGATATTAGCACTTTTTAGCTTATGTTTCATTTCTTGTGAAAAAGAAGACGAAATCGTTCCAACTGAAGATATAGCTATAGAACAACTTTTTAAACCTTCTGCTGATGCACATTATATGGAAGACTCATTATACAATAAGTTCAATGTGTGGGTGCGGACTAGTTTTGAAAAGGAAACAGACGTTACTAACTCTCCACTTTATAAGAATATTTCAATTAGAACTATTTTAAAGGTAGATGATGAATACCTAGAGAGTGCTTACAAGTATTATTCGACTTTACTGGAGAATTTCCCCCCATCTTTTTGTAAATTATACTTACCCTCAGAAATATTTATCGTGAAAGAGGCTTCAGGAGGATATGGACCTGAACTTAATACAAACATTGGAAGAAGTCGATTTTTAACCATGTGGCCCAATTCGCATCCTAGTGTGTGGTGGATAGAAAGAGAGGAGATCGATTTGAACGACTATGATAACCATTATTATAAAGATAAGGGACTTGCTTCCGATGTTTGGAGTAAACTTGTAGATATTAGTGGTCAGCTTCTTGAATATTCTAAGGAGGTTGAGGATGCTGGCTGGTCTTATTCTAAAATATATAGAGAAGAATTACTGGCATTGCCTTGGAGAGAAAGAGCACCTTTACGTGCAAAAATTGAAAATGAGGGGGGCTTTACTTATTGGTCAGGAAGTTTGTCTTTTAAGAGTGATATAGGTGGATGGATGAAATTAATTGCTCTCAATTCATATGAAACCATTAAGAGTCGGCATTTGGATAAGTCTGAAGCAAAAGCTAAAAAGTATAAAGCGGTTATAAAGTACTTTAATGATTTGGGCTGGGATATTCAGGCTACTGGTAACAAGTATGAAGAGTTGAATAAATTGTATCGTAATAATTAGTAAATTTTAAATAAAAACCATTAAGTCTGCCTTTTAAACGCGTTAATGTTCTAGGAGGCAGACTTTTTTCTTTTTTGCTAAAAATATCAGAAACATATAAAACTATGAGTCTTATTAAAATCTTTACAGCAGTATGCTGCATTTTATTACTTTCTTGCTCCCAAGTTAAAACAGATGGGTTTAAGATAAGTGGAAAAACAAATTATTTGGGTAAAGTTTACTTGAACGAAACCAAAGGCTACCAACTAATTCCCATTGATTCTGTTAATATAGAAATGGGAGAATTTGTTTTTACAGGTAGTGCTGAAAATTGTGAACAGTACTTTTTAACTTTTGAGAAGAAAAAGGGTGCTTTTGGATTTTTTCTATCAAATGAGAAAATAGCAATAAATATTTCTGATGAGCATCCATACTTTAGCAAGATCACAAAGTCGCCATTGAATATAGAATACCAGGGGTTTACAAATAAGATGAACGAATTGGTAAAAAAGCAGTCGGAAGAAAGGAAGAAGTATTATGCCGAAAAAGAGCAGGGGCGTCGTGATTCCTTGTTGACAATTCTTCAAAATTATGGGAAAGGACAAATCGAATTAGCCAAACAAACATTCGAGAGCAATAAAGAAAAGCCATATGCGTCAGCAATATTAGCCAATTATTTAAAGAATTATTTTTCTCATGAGCAACTGGATTCCATTGTACAAACAATGTCGGTGGAAGCAAAAAGCAACAAAATTACCAAGCAATTGATTGTTGAAATCGAGGCTCATAGAAAATCTGCCGAAGGACAGCCATATATTAATATTGCACAAAATTCTCCAGAGGGAAAGGTGGTATCACTGAAAGAAGTAGTGGCAAAAAACAAATGTGTACTAATCGATTTTTGGGCATCATGGTGCAGTCCATGTATTGCATCCCTGCCTGAAATGAAAGAAGTATATGCAAAATATAAGGACCAAGGTTTTGAAATTTATGCCGTTTCCATTGATAGCAAAAAAGAAAATTGGTTGAAAGCCATAAACAAACACGAGCTATCGTGGATTCATGTTTCTGATTTAAAAGGTTGGGATACACAAGCAAAAACCGATTATGCAGTGAATGGCGTACCAACGACAATTTTGATTAATAAAGATGGAATTATTGTAGCCAAAAACATGCATGGGAAAGAATTGGAAGATAAAATTGTAGAGTGCTTGGAGTAGCAAATTAAAAGAGATATTAATTTTATTTACTACTTCTATAAATAGGCTTCATAAATAGTATACAAATATGATAATAATCGTTATCGTAATATTGCTTGCCCTTATTCATAATACACATGCAATTGGCAGGAAGTTGGACAAAATTATAGAAGGATTAAATTCCATTAAAGACCAAAATAATAAAGTTGACGACCACTAATACATTCGAACTTGTGTATTGGTGAGAAAATAAGGGTTGGTGCAAGTCAAGAACACAAATTTTAAAGTGACTAATTTTTATAGCAGTAGTCATTAGGCTACTGCTTTTTTATAATATCATATGAAACATATAACCGTAATAATACTATTAATAGTATGTAATGGCATCTGCATAGCTGACAATTTGCATGAGCACACTACCAAAAGAAATGCAATTGAAAAAGAATTCATTAATGACAATTTTTACATTAACAGTTTAAAGCTAAAGATTGCAGAATTTGCTTCTGATAGTAGTACTGTGTCTGTAGAAACCATTGTAAGTCAATTAAAAAGAGCGAAATGCAAGATTCAGCTTGAAACTGAAAAATCTACTAGTTCATTTAGTTATAATGATTTAAAGCATAGTGTGCTTGCCATTGGAGAATTGTACAAATGCAAAAACTGTCCGGCTGGACATATCTCATCGGCTTCAGCTTTTGTTATCTCCGAAGATGGTTTATGTGTTTCAAATTATCATGTTTTCGATGTTTTATCTGAGCAAAAAGCAATGGTAATGGGCTTGGGTGTAAGTAATTTCGAAGGAAAAGTATATAAAATCCAGGAAATTTTAGCAGCCAATAAAAAAGATGACGTGCTCATTTTTAAAATTGATACACAAGGTGATAAATTAATTCCTTTACCATTGAATCGAAAGGTTTCTGTAGGCGACAAAGTAAAGGTTATATCTCACCCAAAACGAAAATTTTATGCCTACTCCGAGGGTATTCTAACAAGAAAACATCTTGCTGCAGGTATCAACTCTCCACGTTACAGTATTTCAGCAGATTATGCACAAGGTTCAAGTGGAGGACCGGTATTTGATCAAAATGGGAATGTAATTGGTGTGGTAGAATCCACCATATCAATATATTCAAGCGATAAACACATTCAAATGGTGATGAAAGATATTATTCCAATTCAGGCTGTATTTAATCTAATTGATCAAGTAGAAGAAAGAACTAATCTGTAAATTTTAACAAGTTGTATGTATTTTAGAATGTCAAAAATAATAATCGCATTGTTCTTAACCATAACGATATGGTCTTGTAATTTAGAGCAAAAAACGGTTCGATTACGAGGAGAACTTAGAAATTTTGGTACAGAAATATTTATGTCTAAAGGTACACCTGAAGGGGTTCTCTTGAAGGATGGCATTACCATAAGGCCGGAAGCCAATAATCTTTTTGAAATCACTTTTGAATTAGATAAACCAAGTTATTTTCGATTAGGTAGAAATACTCTTTATTTATCACCTGGTGATGATATACATTTGGAGTGTGATTATAATGATCCAAAGGCTGCAAAATTTGCTGGTAAAGGCGCTGATGCATGCTTTTATCTTTGTGCTAAACCATTTCCGAAAGGGGGCTCGTTTCTTAATGCAGGTGAAATGATTAAAGATGATCCAGATTTGCAAACAGTACAAAAACGCTTAAAAGATAAAATAGAGAAGCGCCTCAATGAATTGGAAGAAACACCTAATCTTAGTAAAAATTTTAAGAAGCTTGAAAAAGGGAGAATTAAGTTTGGAGCTGTAAATACTTTGTTTTCTTATGCTGGTTATGCCTCATGGATAAAAAAACTGACGGAAGAAGAGGCAGTTAAACTGGATAAGGAGGCTAAAATTTACTTTCAAAAGGATATCCACGAATATTTAACAGGTGGTGGTGATGCCTGCTATTTAAATCTGGATGTTTACAGGGACATTTGTTCCTCGGCTATTGAATTCATAGGAACAGAGAATGTTGATGAAGAAGTACTCGAATACATTAAAACAAATGGACTGATTTATTATCTGGCAAGTAAAGGTCCTGTAGAGGAGGTGAAAGAAAGAAAAAGCAAATTACTTGGTGAGTTAAAAAGTGAGGCATATAAAGAAATAGTGCATAAAGCTTTTGAAAAATATAAACCATTGCTCGCAGGGCAACCAGCACCTCAACTTGGGTTTAGAAACAAAGATGGAAAAGAATTTAAATTATCAGATTTTAAAGGAAAAAACCTTGTTATAGATATTTGGGCAACATGGTGTGGACCTTGTGTACAAGAATCTCCTTACTTCGAGAAGTTGGCGGATAAATACAAAAATCAGAATATAGAATTTATCGCCATAAGTATAGATTCCAATAAAGTTGGATGGGAAAAATATTTGGAAAAACACCCTAAAAAAACGAAGCAGTACATTACCAATCGTACAGAATTTAGTGCATATAGAATTCATGGGATACCTCGCTTTATGGTAATTGATAAAGATGGATTAATTGTAGATGTTTTTGCACCACGTCCCTCAGATAATAGACTGAGTGAAATCATAGATAGATGTTTGAATGACTAATAATCAATCAGAGACACAAATGTTTCGAAAATATAGAAGAAAATTTGTATAAAGCAATGGATTGGTGATTATTATATATAACCATAAACCCATAAAAAAATAGATTCAAGAGATCTGCAATAAGGATTTTATGAGAAATAAAAGTTTGAATGAATTATGTGGAATAAATCAAGAATATAATTAATAAAAATGCAAGCCGTCTGGCTTGCATTTTTATTGTATTTAAATTATTTAATAAGAGGGTATAATGATTGTAAACTGTATTTAGATTAAATGAAAATAATTATCATAAATAGGATAAGTACTATAGTTGGAATTTTAACAAATTTAAGTACTAGGTACTCTTAAAATATTTATTCTTTTATATACATTATTGTACATGACTCGCCAAATTGTCGGATTCGTTTTGGGTAGCTAGAACTAATCTTAAAAAGAGTAGGGACTTTTTTAATGGATGCATTGCTATTTCAATAAAATATATTTTCTATTTTTGGGAGCCCATTATGAAACATCAGGAACAAATCATTATTGAAAAAATGAAGAATGGCGACGAATCTGGATTGCGCCATATGTTTGATATCTATTATTCTCCACTATGCATTTTGGCAATGAGATATCTAGATGCTTTCGATGTGGCAGAAGATTTAGTTCAGGAGGTCTTCATAAATTTTTGGGAAAACAAGCGAATTCATTCTTTAAATTCCTCTCTTAAATCTTATCTCTTTACAGCAGTAAAGAATAATGCATTGAATTACATTCGTAAGAACAATAGGTATCGAATTGAAGAATTAGACGACGAATTCGATATTTTAATGGAAGAGCTAGATACTGATGTTTTGGAAGAGAAAAAAGCCAAGCTCTTCATGGAATTGGATCAATTGTCGGAACAGAGTCGTAAAGTTTTTGAAGCCATTGTGTTCGATAATATGAAATACAAGGAAGTGGCAGAAGAATTGGATGTTTCCCTAAACACGATCAAAACACATTTTTCCAGAGCCTTAAAGCAGTTGAGGTCTTCCCTCGATATCATTATTCTCATCATGTTATCTTAATTCAGGCAATTTTTTTGTTTGCGATGATCATGAGATCATTGCTTTGTATCACTGTTAACTTTTAACGGATGGTCTTTCTATGTCTACTTCTATTGGTTTTACAAATGCTTGCCGATATAATATACAAGGGAGTAAAAAAAAAGAAAAAATTTGTCACCCATTTTAGAAATCCTGAATCTCATTAATGAAAGTGCACACCAATTTTGTTATTAAATCGATCGGTTCAAAAAGAAATGGAAAGTAAGGAAGAAAATATTATCAATTGGGTTCGTGATTATTCCCGAGGAGAGTTGTGTGAGAATTCTAAGAAAGCGTTAGAAAGTTTCCTGAATGAAAGCAGAGAAAATAAAGCACTTTTTAATCACTATCGTCGTTTGTATGCAAATGGTCGTTCAATTGGTTTTTTGAATCAATTGAATGAAGAAAAAGCATGGAAACAGATTCAATCCAGCTTAAGCAAATCCAAAATAAAAACAAGAAAACTGCACATATGGCTTCCGTATGCTGCTGCTGTTGCCATTATTGCGATTGTGAGCACCATTTTAATCAAACAGCATAGCAGTAAAATTGACTTTAGTAAAGATTATAATTTCGAACAGTTAGCTCAACAAGGTGATATAAGTGCAACAATAACTTTGGCTGATGGTTCTCGAATAAAGCTTGTAGAAAATGAGAAGCAGTTGATTTCTGAAAAAGATGGAACGCAGATTGCCAAAGATTCATTGAATAATATTAGTTATACCCCTAATACAACTTCGAGTGAAAAGCTACTTTTTAATGCAATTGATGTGCCAAGAGGGGGCGAGTTTTCTTTAACGCTTTCAGACGGAACAAAGGTGTGGTTAAATGCTGATACAAAATTTCGATATCCAGTAAAATTTTCAAGTAGTAGGAGAGAGGTTTATCTCACTGGAGAAGCTTATTTTGAAGTGGCTCATAACAAGCAAGCGCCTTTTGTAGTTAACTCTCACGATGCCAAGGTGAAGGTGTTAGGAACCAGTTTTAATGTTTCGGCCTATGATGACCAGGAGTTTATTGCTACGACTTTGGTGGAAGGATCTGTTCAGGTTAATAATCTAGGAAATAAGAAGTTATTACAACCAGGTTACCAGTCTACAATCTATAGAGGTAGAGATGAAATTGAGATTCAAGGAGTGGATACCCACTTGTATACCTCATGGGTGAATGGAGTGTATGAGTTTGAAAATATGGAATTGGAGTACATTATGACTCAATTGGGTAGATGGTACGATGTGAAATTTTTCTTCACAGAGGAAAAGTTTAAGCACATCAGATTTACAGGCGCATTTGAGAAGGAAAATTCTTTTGAATATGCTTTGAATTTAATTGAGCGTGTGGCCGATGTGGATTTTGCAATCAAAGG
Organism: Marinifilum sp. D714; assembly: GCF_030851345.1. Taxonomy (GTDB): domain Bacteria; phylum Bacteroidota; class Bacteroidia; order Bacteroidales; family Marinifilaceae; genus Marinifilum. Next base: position 86,778 of record NZ_JALPNU010000005.1, on the reverse strand, counting down.
GAAGCTTGTTGTTGTAGGAAGAGAATAAATATAAGATATATCGCTTTGGCGGATAAAGAAAAAACGGGAAATATTGGCGTATTCCCCGTTCAGTGATAATTAACTCCATTGTTGGCGCAATGGAAATTTAATAACCTCAATACAAATTTATGAAAATCATTGGAAATTGGAGGGTTTTACCACCTTCCATTCGAAAAATTGTACGTGTGATGAAAATAAGTGTATTCTTAGTTCTGGTCTGTACATTACAACTCTCAGCAAGTGTTATGCTTGGACAGCAAGTAAATCTTCAATCGGGAGAGATGTCTGTGAGAGAAGTTTTTAAAGAATTAAAAGCACAAACAGGCACCTATTTCATGTTTAGTGAAAAGGAGGTAGATGAGTCATTAACTGTGAATGCTAACTTTTCACAAGTAAGTTTAAAAGAAGCACTAGATGAAATGTGCAAACAGACTTCTTTAAAATATGAGATTATTGACGATTACGTTCTGATTACCAAAAGACCTCGAGTAATAGAACAAAAGCAAGAAGAGAAAAAAGAATTAAGAGGAAAGGTAACTGATGAAAAGGGGGAACCTTTGCCAGGAGCTTCAGTTGTTGTTAAAGAGACAACAATAGGCGTGAGTACGAACCTGGACGGGGAATTTAAACTCAAAATTCCAAACAATGGTAAAGTGATCATTCTTATCTCCTCTATTGGCTACAAGACAAAGGAGATTAAAGTTGGTGACAAGCTTGATTTTAAAGTAAAATTAGAGCCAGATACGGAGGTAATGTCTGAAGTGGTTGTTACCGGTTATTTTAATAAAGCCAAAGAAAGTTTCACGGGAACAACAGTTGCTGTAAGTTCTGAAGAATTGGAAAAACTTGGAAATGTTGATGTATTTACTGCAATTCAAAGTTTTGATGCCTCTTTTAAAATTGTAGAGAATGATTTAATGGGGTCCGACCCTAACTCCATGCCAAACATTCAAATCAGGGGACAGGCAAATTTTCCGGGAATATCAGAAACAGAGCTAAAAGGAAATACCAATATGCCTACGTTTATTTTAGATGGATTCGAGGTAAGCGCCCAAAAAGTTTTTGATATCGACAAAAATCGTATCGCGAGCATTACAATCTTGAAAGATGCTTCGGCAACAGCGATATACGGATCGAGAGCGGCAAATGGAGTTGTTGTGATCGAAACAAAGAAACCTTTAGCCGGGAAAATGCAGGTTACTTACAATTCAAGCATAGACATTTCTTTGCCCGACTTATCGGATTACAACCTTTTAAATGCAAAGGAGAAGCTTGAAGCAGAAAAATTGGCAGGCGTATACGATACATGGAATGGTGATTTTAATGGAATGGCGAACCAAATGGAGTTGGATGCTCTTTACAACAAGAGATTGTTGGCTGTAAAATCGGGTGTAGATACATATTGGTTAGCAAAACCCTTGCAAACATCAGTAGGACAAATGCATTCACTTTTCCTTGAAGGAGGGGATGAGTTTATGCGATATGGACTCGAAATGAGTTACAACAAAAACGTTGGAGTAATGAAGGGTTCTGGTAGAGATCGTTACAATACCGGAATTTATTTGCAATACAACACAAAGAACATTGTATTCAAAAACAAGCTTGATATTACTTATGTAAAGGCTAAAAATAGTCCGTATGGCAGTTTTAATCAATACGTTCGTTTAAATCCATATTATAGACCAACTGATGATGAGGGAAACATGGTATTTAAGCTTGGTGAAGGTGAAATAGGAAGTCACATTCAGCAATATAACCCTCTTTACGAAGCAGAAAAATTTGATAATTTTGATCGCAACGAATACATCGATGTAAGAAACAATTTATCTGTAGATTGGAAAATTACTTCGGAGTTGCGTTTGAAAGGGAATGCTTCCATATCAAAAAAGTTTGCGAATGCAGAATCTTTTGTTTCGCCAGGATCTGTTCAGTTTATTGGTTTTGAGGAAAAGGATTTTTTCCAAAGAGGTTCCTATACCATTTCAGATACTAAAACAACGAATCTGGATGCAAATGTGGTTCTTTCCTATTTTAAGAATTTTAACAATCATGTAGTCAATGCTGTTCTTGGTGGTGAAATTCAAAGTAATCACGATTTTAACGAGGGATATACAGCCGTTGGATTTTTGAATGATAAATTGAATCATATCAATTTTGCAAATCAATTTCGTCCCAATTCTAAACCTACAGGTTATGAGTCGGAAAGTAGATTGGCTGGTTCTTTCCTTTCGTTTAACTACAGTTACGACAACAGATATTTGTTTGATGCTTCAAGTCGTATTGACGGCTCTTCAAAGTTTGGAAAATTACAGCAAACAGCTCCTTTTTGGTCGCTTGGTACTGGTTGGAATTTACACAATGAGGAATTCTTGAAAGATAAGTTCTTCTTATCGTCGTTGAAGTTAACAGCCAATTTGGGAACCTCAGGAAATCAGAATTTTAATGCTTATCAGGCTATTACAACATACAAGTATTTAAGTGAAGTAAGGTATGGTTTGTTAACAGGGGCTGTATTAAAATCTTTAGGAAATGAGGATTTGAAATGGCAAAGTACATTAAGTCGAAATCTGGGCGTTGAGCTTGGATTATTGGATGAACGGATTAAAGTTGTTGGAAATTATTATTTGAATACCACTCATGATTTGTTAACAAATATTTCCATTGCCCCATCATTAGGATTTAGAAGTTTTAATGCAAACATGGGCGATGTGGATAATGAAGGATATGAGCTGCGCGTGCAAGCATTCCCTATTCGAAACAAAGAGAATGGAATGATGTTGAGCTTTTTTGCAAATCTTCGTCATAACAAAAATACCATTAAAAAAATCTCTAACTCACTAAAGGCATATAACGATAAAGTAATTGAGAATATGCGAAAAGAGATTGAATTGGATAATGATAATGATAGAACCAATGATGTAGCGCTTGATGATAGAACAACCACAGAAAGCATTTTACAGTTTAAAGAAGGACAGTCGTTGAATGCTATATATGCTGTAAAGTCAATGGGGATTGATCCTACTACAGGAGAAGAAATTTTCATAAAAAAAGACGGGAGCTTAACAAATGTATGGAGTCCGGAAGATTTGGTGGTGGTTGGAGAAGCTGCACCTAAATTTGAAGGTTTTTTTGGTGGAGCTTTCGACTACAAAGGATTTAGCTTGAACTATAATTTTAACTACCGATTGGGAGGCCAAATTTTAAACCAAACAGTTATCGATCGGGTTGAAAATGCAAAATTTTATGAGAATGCCGATAAACGTGCCCTTGAACAAAGATGGGCTCGATCAGGAGATCATACACCTTATAAAAACATTACAAATAAGAAGGTGACTAGAGCAAGTTCTCGATTTGTTGAGGATGATAATTCGCTTACCCTTACCAACGTGAATTTATCCTACCAGTTGCCTGATCATTTTGCAAATAGCTTGTCTCTGTCCAGAGTAAAATTGGGCGTACACCTTACTGATGTGTTTCGATGGTCATCTGTTGAAACAGAACGAGGGATCTATTATCCTTTCGCAAGAAAATACAGTTTCTCACTTAAAGTTAACTTTTAATTTATAGCATGATGAGTAAATTTTATATAGTAATCTGCTTTTTATTTCTTTTTACTTCTTGTTCCGACTGGTTAGATGTTAAGCCTGAATCAGAGGTTATTGAAGAGGATATGTTTGAATCAGAAGCTGGCTATAAAGATGCACTTGTAGGAGTGTATAGTCTGATGTCGGCAAGAGGAGTTTATGGGGGTAATTTAACTATGGGAACTCTTGATGTTTTGGCTCAAAACTATAATGTGAGGTTTAATCCTTCACTTACCAATCTCGCTAAATTTGATTATACAAAAGAATTGCCAGAGGGACGTATTAACCAAATCTGGGGAAGTATGTATAACGTGATCGCAAATTGTAATAGTTTAATCGGGCATATTGAACAAATGTCGAAAGAATCATTTACAGATGATAATTACAATTTGATTTATGCTGAATCATTGGGTTTAAGAGCCTATCTTCATTTCGACCTACTTCGAATGTTTAATGCGCCATATGTTTCAAATCCCGATTATGTAGGGATTCCTTATGTGACTACATTTTCTAAAGAGGTGTCCAGACAGCTGACTTCAAAGGAAACAATTGCACACATCAATGAGGATTTATCAAAGGCGATGGCTTTATTGGAGGGAATTGATCCAATTTTATTGGATGATGAAGAAAATAATTCTTCAAATCCATTTTTAATCGACAGACATAACCGAATGAATTTGTATGCCATAAAAGCATTGATGGCAAGGGTTGCATTGTATGTAGGTGATAAAGAAAAGGCATTAAGCTATGCAAAGGAGGTAATTGATTAGAACACTATTCTTTTATCAATCCTGGAAACATTATTAACAACAAAGATTACGCTTTTAACAACGAGCATATTTTTTCATTGTACACTTATAAGTTGAAAGACAATTCGGATTATTATCTTGCTCCTAAAGGAACTGACCAACTATTTATTAGTTCACCTGTAGAAAAAATGTTTGCGACAGATGATATTAGGTTCAAATACTGGTTAATCCAAAAGAAAGATGTTTATGAGATTGATCGATACTTTGTAAGAAAGTTTGAGCGTCCTGAAAAAGTTGAAGAAGCTGAAAAATACTCAGAGCCTAATGTTCCCCTTATTAAAATATCAGAAATGTACCTAATTGCAGCAGAGTGTTTGTCCGAAACAAATACCGCTGAAGCGTTAACATACCTGAATAAATTAAAATCTGAACGCGTTTCTCCGGTTGTGGAAAATGTAGCGAATAGTGCTGAATTATTAGAAATGATAAGAACAGAGTACCATCGTGAATTTTTGAGTGAAGGACAGACATTTTTCATGTACAAACGTTTAGCCCTAGATAGGATGACCAATTTTTCAGGGCTAACAGAAGAAATGGATGAAGCAAAATACATTTTTCCACTTCCCAAAGATGAAATTCAATTTGGAGGAAGAAAGTAATAATTAAACACGCATGACATGAATAAATATAGATTACAATACTTGTTCTTTTTAATTGTTTTACTTCAGCTTATTGGATGTGAAAAGAACGATAAATTATTATACGATACAGAATATAGTGCATTAAATATGCCTAGCTGGGATAGTACTACAGTAAACTTTATGTTTTTTAAGGATGATGTATTGGTCCATCCTGTTGAGATTAGATTAACTCTAACAGGACAAAGTGCTGATTACGATAGGCATTATCAAGTAGAGATAGATACAGCAAATACCACTGCTATAGAAGGTGTGGATTTTGAGAAATTGCAACCGGAATATGTGTTTGATAAAAATACATTTACATCGTATTTAGTTGTAAATGTCCTAAAAACAGATGCTCTTAAAGATAGGGTTGCAGAATTAGCGCTTAAACTTAAAGAGTCTGAAGATTTTAAAGAAGGGTTAGAAGGTGTTCAGGAGTTTAAGATTAAAATTTTGAATAATCTTAATGAACCTCCTTATTTCTGGACGAAGCAAAATTTGACTCTTTATGCTGGTGTTTATCATCCGTTAAAATGCAAGAAATTTATCGAAATCTCAGGATTAACTAATGAAGAATGGGCTCCGGAAAGTAGTGCAGAACTTCAGATTTATGCTAAAAGAACCAGGATTTGGTTTGAAGAAAATCCTACCTATGACGAGAATGGAAACAGGATATTGTTTGAAGCAAACTAGTTTCGGAATATCTGCAATATTTTGGAGTTGGAACTTTCAATAGTGAGTATAAAACTATTGTAGGAGTAAAGAATTACTTGATACTAAAAAATAAACAAATGAAGAATAAAATATATATCGTTATAATTATTGCTTCGTTCTTTATGGTTTCTTGCTTAAAGGATGAAGGAAATTATGAGTATGAAAATTTAGCTTATGTACAGGAAATAAAAGGGATTGAGGAAGCCTATAGCATTTATCAATTTGAAGAGGAGCTTGTGGTTACCCCTGAGATAACTATAGGGAATTCCGATTTCAATAAAGACGACTACGATTACAAGTGGTATTTGGTCGATTACTATCTGGATAAAAACGTAAGTGTTATTAAGCATGACACGATTTATATCTCTACGGATAAGGATTTAAAATTCACAGCAGATACCAATATACCTATTAAAAAGATGATGTGTGTATTTGAGGTTACATCAAAAGGAACCGGAATTGTCTTTAAGGAATCAACATTCTTGACTGTGAAAAACAGCTATAGCTATGGTACTTTTATTTTACATCAAAAAGGAAATAACTCTGAACTTTGTTTGATAAAAGAAAATGAGGAAATTGTAGAAGATGTTTTTGGAATTGTAACAGGAGGCAAAAATTTGTCAGGAAAGCCAAAACAAATGTGCCATTTTTATGCCAATCGGGATGAGCTTTTAAACATTTACACCGATCAATATCCCGATTACGGAGCAATATTTGATTTCAGTACGTTTGAATATTTGTTTCCGGCATCGGTGTGTTTTTTTGGTGAGATTCCGAAAAATGCCGATTTTCAATACATGGAATCGTATGGCTCAGGCTTCCATTCCCTGGTTAACAACAAGTATTTTTATCTGAATTTACTGTTGGGTGATAAATACAGACCTTATTTTGACTATAGTTTACCCGATTTTGAGGAAGATGTGGTTTTTACTGGAAAGGCAGGTTTAAATATTGTGCATGGAGCAGAAACAGGACAATTGTACTCTTCTGGTGCTTATGGATTCGGTGTAAGTTTTTTCTCTGGAGGACATGAATTAAAAATGCCGGGAAAAATGTTATGCATGATGTTGGAACCGGGAGGAAGCATGTGGTCAAATGCTAAATCTAGATTTTATGTTCGCAAAGGAGCATCCGTGACTGAATATGCTTGCAATTGTGGCTTTGATCTTTCTAAATATATGTTTGTATATGATCTTGATTCTGAAAATGAATTTGTAGCTCCGGAATTGATTGATGAAAATACCTTGTTTTCAGCTTCTGAAACAGAGAAATATCTGTTTTTCACAAAAGATAATGTTATTTACAGATACAATTACGATGACGTAACATCTAAGCCTGTTAAGTTTTACGAATATCCGGCAGGATCACATATATCATACTTTAAGCATGGATTTGATTCTGAAGGGGAAAGGCTTGAAGTTGGAATTTATGATAGCTCTAATTCCGATAAAAATGCTTCTTTATATTATTTAGATCGAACAGGTAAGGTTACTAAATCATATGAAAACATTTGTGGAAAAATAGTTGATATCGTGTATAAGAATTCTATTTAAACACCAAAGGCATAATTTATATGTTATGCCTTTTTTACACAGTTACGATACTAAATAATTTATAGGCAGGGCAAATGTATTTTAAAAATAGGTTTGCCTTGTTTTTATGCCTCTTGCGTAATACTAAAGAAATAACATATGAAACAGATACTCATATCAGTCCTAATTCTATTTTATGGGAGTAGTGTTTTTTCCCAGGGAATCAAGTTTGAAAAAACAACATTTGACGAAGCTTTGACAAAAGCAAAACAGGAAAACAAAATGGTTTTCATGGATTGTTACACAACTTGGTGCGGCCCTTGTAAAAGATTAGCCAAGGATATTTTCACCTTAGAAGAGGTTGGACGTTTTTACAATGATCACTTTATAAACCTGAAAATGGATATGGAATCGGACGAGGGGAAAATTTTAAAGGAAAAATACCAGGTAAAAGCTTATCCAACTCTTTTGTGGTTGGATTCCAAGGGTAGGATGCAACATCGGGTAGTAGGAGGAGGAAAGGCAAAAAAAATAATGGATGCCGCAGTTTTGGCTATGGACTCAACAAATAATTGGAGAGCAATTTCCCAACGCTATAAAGATGGTGAACGCAGTTTAACTTTCCTTCGAAAGTATCTTGCACAGGCATCAAAAGCAGGAGCTAATGCAAAAGAGGCTACCGAACACATCTTTAATCAATGTAAACCTGAGGAATTGATTAATGCAGATGATTATAATTTGATTACATCAGTGACTGAGACCAGTTCTAGCCCTGTTTTTCATTTTATTTTGAAAAACAAAAAAGAATTTTATGCTGTAGTAGATCAAGTAATTGTAGACCAGTATATCGAAACAGTTCTGATGAATGAGTTAACTGTAGTGTCAAGAAAAGGAACACCTGAAGAACTGGCTTTAAAGGAAAAGGAAATAGTAGAATTGGACTCTTACGTGGGTGGAAAAATTCTTGCAAGAATGGATCTGAGAAAACTAAGAGAATTGGGTGATCGGCAAAAATATATGGTTGCTTCAGTTGATTATGCATTAGAATATGAAATGAACAGTTGGATGATTTTGTACATGCATGCTGTGGGTGTTGTAATGTCGCAACAAAAGGTAAGCGAAGATTTATTAAACAAAGCGATCACCATCATCAGACGTTCGGTGGAGTTAGAAACCAAATTTTTTAACACCGATGTTTATGCTCAGTTACTCCATAAAGCAGGTCGAAGTGAAGAGGCAAAGCAAGCTGCAGCAAAATCAATAGAACTTGCTACCGAAGAAGATAGGAAAACCTTATGGTCTGTAAGCTATTTGAACGGAGAGCTAAAATAGACTTTATTTCGTAGCCCAATGCGATTTATAAATTGTAATAAAAGCTTTATCTATATTGTCTATTACTTGTAAATTTTTAAAAACTAACTCGAAATCATTCTGAGGAATAGATGAAATAGATATGTTGATTAGTAGATGGAGCAGCCACAATTGGGAGTGGCTGCTTTTTTATTTTGGACTAATATTCATCAACTGCCGCAATGCACAAATTTTATAAAGGTATTGGGTATTTATTCTTTTTGTAGCCTTTGAAAGATTGTTTGCAGCTTACCGCTAAAACACTGTATACTGTGCCAGTGTCTAAAACATTCCTTCCGTAAAAAGTTTCAGAAGTGTTCAAAAGAAGTTAAGGGATGGTTTCTAGGAGTTGAAAATTACAGCTTGCACAAAACAAAAAAAATTGCAAGCTTTGAAGCTCCTAATTCAACCATGAGAACCACCGATAAGTACATATGCGAATTGTTATCTGCTGATAATAAGCAGGGAATGAATCTACTCTTTAAAAAGTATTTTGAATCCTTAGTGATTTGGGCTGATACTTTTTTAAACGATTTGGATCAATCTCAAGACTTGGTACAGGATCTTTTTGTTGGCATATGGAGAAAAAAAACTTACCACAATTGGAATCCTGACAAATTAGCTTCCTACCTGCATGTAGCGGTTAAAAATGCCTGTTTTAATAAACTGAAAAAGGTAGATGTGCTTAAGAATGCTGCTGATATTGAGAGTTTTGATAAAATCTATAATGAGTTTGAATCCAATAAAGAGGAAATAGTAGCCAAAATTCTTGAAGAAGTTGAAAAATTACCAGAACGTGGGAGAGAAGTGATAAAGTGCATTTATCTGAAAGGGATGAAATATCAGGAAACTGCTGATGAGTTGAATATTTCAATTCAAACAGTAAAAACACACGTGGTGCGTTCACTCAAAACACTTAGAGCCAGTTCCGATAAGTTGGGAGATTTCTTTCTTTTATACTTTTTTTCAAAAAAATAGATTTTTTTGTCAACCGTTTTTCATTTTTCCTGTACTTATAATGACAGTGCACTTAATTTACGGGAAAACAAATGAATATTAGCGATCAAAAATACCAGGAAATTGTAGATTACATTTCAGGTGAACTCAAAGGGGAAGAGGAAAAATCCATAGAAACATGGATTCATTCTTCTGATGAGAACCAAAAGATCTATGAGAAGATTCTGAAAAAATCTTTGTTTGTGCGTTGGAGTTTTAAATCCAAACAAATTGATACCAACAAAGAATGGAAGAAATTTGAGAATCGTATTAACTCTAGAGTTCGTTACATTACCTGGATTGCAGCTGCAGCCAGTGTGATTCTGATATTGAGCCTTTCCATCCCTTATTTATGGAATCAGTACCAGGAAAATCAGGAAATGATTGCAGCAAACCAAGAAATTCAACCTGGAAAGAAAGGCGCTCGATTAATTTTGTCAACAGGAAGGCAAGTTGATATTGAAGATCAAAACAAAAAGATCAAAGAAAAAGATGGTTCCTTAATTCAATTGGATTCTGAAACAGGACTTGAATACACCGAGAGTGATACAAAAACAGATAAACTAATCTATAATACATTAAAAACTGAGCGCGGAAACGAGTTTAATATGCAGTTGGCAGATGGAACCAGAGTGTGGCTGAATGCTGATTCGGAATTAAGATATCCAGTTCAATTTACTGGTAATATTCGAAAAGTGTTTCTAAAGGGAGAAGCGTATTTTGATGTAGCTCATGATGAAAAGAAGGCATTTGTTGTGAATTCTTACAATCAGCAAGTTAAAGTGTATGGTACGGAGTTTTGTATCAATGCCTATAATCAGGATGAGATAAAAACAGTTTTGGTTGAAGGATCGGTTGGTGTAAGAGCGAATCCAAGAGGAGAAGAATCAAGATTAAAACCAGGAGAATTGGGATTGACAAACATGAAGTTGGGTAAAATAGATATCAAAAAAGTAAATGTTCGACCATACATTGCCTGGAAAGATGGTGACTTTGTTTTCGAGAATGAATCCTTGGAAAATATCATGCTTCGATTGGAACGATGGTACAATGTGAAGATATTTTACATGAATGAAGAATGTAAAAATTATCGATTCTCAGGTGATATGGAAAGATATGTTGACGTGAGAAGTTTGTTGTATTTTATACAGGAAACTTCGAATGCAAAATTTGAAATTAACAAGAATACCATAGTAGTGATGGCAAAATAGAACCTAATACGATTTTAATCTTATAATGCTGCACGTATTATGCCGATAGATTTCTAAAGGCGCAATGCGTGAGAAACGAAGTAATTCGGCATTTTAGGAACAAATCGGTATAAATAAAAACGGAAGGATTTGCAGATCCTCCCGTTTCGAAATCAATAATCGAATAGATACTTGGCGGTTTCTATTCAAATGTTAACTCATTTCAATACAAAATTATGAAAAAAAATCATTTGTTGGTTCATTTCCCGAAACGGAAATGGCTAAAAATCCTATTGGAAATGAAACTAGTACTCTTTTTAACATTGGCACTATCTCTAAGTGCAACGGCAGGAGTTTTTTCTCAAAACCAGCGAGTTAGTTTCGAATTTGAAGATGCTACGATATTGGAAGTTCTAAATGAAATCAAGTCTCAAACAGGTTTGAGTTTTATTTACAGTGAAGAAAAAATTCAGGAATTAAATCGTGTAAGTGTCGATGCCGCTGGTAAAACTGTAGAAGAGGTTCTAAATGAAATATTTGGCAAAAGTAGTTTAGAATGTCGCTTTCAGGATAATGTGATTATGGTAGTCGATAAGCCGTCTGAGCCAGCTACCAAAGGACAACAGGAAAAGAAAGAAATCAAAGGAACGGTAACCGACGACCAAGGAGTGCCTCTTCCAGGAGTATCGGTTGTAATTAAAGGAACTTCGGTTGGGGTTGCAACGGATATTGATGGAAAGTATGCTATCGAAGTTGAAAATGACAATGTGGTATTGGTTTTCTCTTTTGTAGGGATGTTGCCACAAGAGGTTACTTACAAAGGACAGACAGTGCAAAATGTAAAGCTTACAGCAGACTCAGAACAAATGGCTGAGGTGGTAGTGACAGGTTATCAAACCATCAATCGTGAAAGAATGACAGGTAGTGCAAAGGCCATTACCAATCAGGCTATTAAGAACGTTGGTTTTACATCTGTTGAGGATGCCTTAGAAGGAAGCGTATCTGGATTGAATGTGGTTTCAAGTGGAAGACCTGGTGAAGATGCAGATATTCAAATTCGTGGAGTAAACTCTTTTACAGGTAATACAAATCCTTTATGGATTGTTGATGGAATGCCTATGATGGGATCAGTACCAGAAGTAAGTGATGGGAATGCTTTAAGAGCTCAAGCTTTAACTTCAGGTATTGGTAATGTAGCTCCGGAAGATATCGAATCCATTACGGTATTGAAGGATGCTGCAGCATCTGCTATTTATGGAGCGCAGGCAGCTAATGGTGTAATTGTAATTACTACAAAATCGGGTCATTCTGGTAAAACATTTTTCAATATTACCTCAAATATGACAATTACCGAAAGGCCAAATCCTGAGTTGTTTATGATGAACTCAGCTGAGAAGGTTGAATTTGAGAAAGGCTATTATGAGGATTGGAGCGAGAGACCGTTTCTTGGTAGGGCTGCTGATATTTATAGAGCCATTGAAAATGAAACCATGACCTTAGCTGATGCAAATATGGCTTTAGATCAATTGCGTAATACAAATACCAATTGGTTTAAGGAGATATTTAAAACTGCTATAAGTCAGCAACACTCTTTAAGTATGAGTGGCGGAAATGAAAAAACTCAATATTACGTATCGGGGAACTATTTATCAGAAGAAGGTATCGAGCCTAATAATGAGTTTGACAAACTTGGACTAAACATGAAGATTACTCATAATCCATCAGAAAAAATACGGATCACTTTTGGTTTATCGACTAATCTTCGTAATACAACAAAAACGGCTAGTGGTATTAATCCTTTAAAATATGCTATTTACGCTAACCCATATGAAAAACCTTACAATGAGGATGGAACTTATGCATATGATTTAACCTATCCTGCTTCTATTGAAACGGTTGACGGAAAAGGTTATTTTCGTCAGTTTAATGCCCTTGAAGATTTGAAAAAAAATACTGATGATTCGCGTTATATTAGTTCAAATATGAATCTGAAATTTGAGTACGAATTTCTGCCAGGATTAACTTATACCTTACAAGGAGCTTATAATATCAATTCGAATCATAGTTCGAAAAAGATTATAGCTGGTACTTATTCCGATTATAGCACTAATGGTATTTATAGCACTAATTGGCATCCTGAAAGTAGATCTTCATTTTCCTACGACATGCTTCAGGGATCATTAAGAGAAAGTACTAGTAGAGGAAGTGAGTATACTCTGCGTAATACTTTGCAGTTTATGAAAGAATTTGAAGGTGGTCATTATGTAACTTTGTTTGGAGGTCAGGAAATTAGACAAACCAAGTCGAATACTTTTTTCAACTTTTCTCCTACTTACGATGCAGTACATGGAATCGGCGGATATCCTGATTTAGATGGATTTGAGGCTGATCGTCTTAATTTGTATGCTCTTGGTGGAACTTCAGAATATGAAGATAAATTATCATCATTCTTTACGAATATGCTATACTCTTACAAGGATAGATATATCTTAAGTGGAAGCTTGCGTTATGATGGTTCTACTTTTGTTGGGAATGCTAACCAATTTACACCTCTTTGGAATGTGTCAGGAAGATGGAATCTTCATAACGAAGCTTTTTTAGATGGCAGTATAGTTTCACTATTGGCCTTAAAAGGGGGATATGGTTACACGGGAAGTATTGATCGTAATGCTTCACCATATACTTTATTACATTTTAATAATGCTAATTACAAGTACGATGGTCAAGTTTTACCAAACAGAATTGATTATCCCAGCAAGAACTTAAAGTGGCAAACCAAGAAAGATCGTAATGTTGGAGTGGAAGTAGGACTTTGGAATAACAAATTGCAGATTGGAGTTAACTATTTCGATAATATTACTGAAGATGTGCTAAACCTTAAGAAACTTGCTGTTTCCTCAGGAAGATCAGGTATCAAAGCAAATGTTGCTTCTATTTCCAATAAAGGTTGGGAGTTTGATATGACTACTACTGTATACGATCGTAATGATTTTACATGGATTTTGCAGGCTAATTTGAATTTGTTAAATGATGAAATTGTACAGTCATTTTACCCTAATTTAGATGATGTTGCAGCTAAAGGGCAGGAGTATGTTACTGGTTACCCTGTAAAAGGCTGGTATGGATATAAATTTCATAGTATTAATCCATCTGATGGTCATGTATATGTTATTGGAGATGATGGTAAGCCTTTTGATATGAAGCTGACTCAAAATGTGACTTCAAATATTCAATTGCCAAAAGCTTCATATCTTGGAGATTATACCCCAAGCTACTATGGCGGTATATCCACAACTTTAAAGTATAAGCAATTGTCATTGCGTATTTCTGGGGATTATAAAGGAGGTCATAAAATTATGTCTTTTGGAGCCAACGATCAATTAACAACTTCTAGAAATAAGCAAGCTCATATTTTGGATTCCTGGACTCAGCCGGGTGATGTAACAAAATATCCTCGTGTTGATTATTTTTATTCAGCTTTTGATACATATATGATTGATACTGAACTAGAGGATGGTGATTATTTTAGAATTAATATGATCAGTTTGGGATATATGTTCAAGTCTGAGTTAGTTAATAGAATTGGATTGAAAAGTGCACGTCTGAACTTTAATGTTCGTAATGTGGCAACTTTCTCTAAATATAAAGGCATTGATCCATCACTATTGGGAGCACTCGATTACCCTAATACACGTAAGTATGTGATGTCTTTAAATATAGGATTCTAATCGAGTTAAAATAATTAAAATGAAACGTCTATGATTAAGTAATTATTAACTCACATACGAGAACCGAGCTTGCGAGCTAATCGGAGGTAATGATTATTTAATTCATGGTAAGTTCCATCTGATCTAAAAATAAAATTATAAACAGATGAAAAAAATAACATATATATTATTGGTTCTTGTTTGGGGGTTTAGCTCTTGTGAGGGCTATCTGGAAGTGGAACCTAAGAATCTTACTGTCGTTAAAACCTATGATGATGTAAAAACTTTGATGGGCGCATGTTTATCTGAATATACACAGGGTAGTTCAGTTAGTAATGTATCTCCCTTTTATTCTGATGAACGTTTCTTTAAAACTTTTATTTATTATTCAGGACAATTAGATGATGAGGTGTACTTGGATAATTGGTGGGGAAGAAACAATAGGGGGATTTTTTATGAATCGTTGCAATGGTATAATAAAAACTTCCATTCTAATTTATGGAATAATCTGTATTCTTCTATTGGCTATTACAACACAGTTCTAGGAGAACTTGATGCTCTTGGTGGCATCACTGAAGATGAAGCAAATATTATTCAGGCCGAAGCCAAATTCTTGCGTGCCTGGAATTTATTGAAACTAATACAATATTTTTCCCCTTATGATAGGGATGACCTTGGTATACCGGTGAATTTGAATGCAGATGATGTTTTATCCTATGACTCAGAAAGGAAAACTCAAACAGAAGTATATGCCATAATCATTAAGGAGTTAGAAGATATCTTGTCATATAAGACAGAGCCTACTGAGTTTAGCTTATTTTACGATGCACGATTGGTAAATGCACTCTTAGCCAAGGTTTATCATTTTAAAGGAGCATCTGGCGCTGGTGTTGAAGGTGATTACGACATGGCTATTGAGTATGCAACCAAGGCTATGGAAGGAAAAAAACTTGCTAGTATAGATGAGTTTGATGATATGTTTGATATTCAGGAATCTGGTATTGAAAAGGAAAATCCTACTGCATTACTTGTTTGTACACCATTTGGATATACAAATGAATATCGAGATGCTGTTTGTGGTATAGCACTTTATAATATGCCTAATTATGCAAGTGAACGAATTAGTAATCTGATGTCTGATAATGATATAAGAAATGCATGGGTTAATAATGTGGATAAAAGTATTTCTAAATTCAAGCACTTTTACAGTTATGGAATTAATCCATATTTCTTTTTTAGAATTGCAGATTTACATTTGATTATTGCTGAATCATATGCTAGAAAAGGTGATATGGCAGAAGCTAAAACTTATCTTGAAGAGTTTCAATCGAACAGAATTACAGACTATACGGAGTTTACAGGTAGCGATGTGCTACAAGAAATTTTGGATGAGCGAAAAAGAGAATTTTGTTTTGAGTTTGATATGCTATGGTTAGATATGGTAAGAACACGTAAAGGGTTTACTCGTTCTGCAATTGATAATGAAGATGTTGAATCGTATACACTTGAAGATGGAGATTATCGTTTAACACAACCAATTCCTTTTAATTCTGAATTGGAGAATAATAATATTGAACAAAATCCTGGTTGGAACCTTCATTAAAATTTTGGAAAGATGAAAAGAATATATTTATATATCACATTAATACTAGCATTATTTGCTTGTGAAAAGGAGCCTTATGATCGTTTTGAAAACGAACATAATGAGGTTGTTAAATTAGAATTGTCGGCTAGTTCAACACATTTATTTGCAAATGGAGTAGCGGAAGTAGAATTTGTATTAAGTGCTTATTACGGGATTGATATTACTGAAAAGTTTTATGGTGATGGTATGATTAAAGATACAAGCTATAGGGATACGGTAAAGTATCGTATGAGAAACTTACCTGAAGGATTAGATATTTATACTGAAAGTGGAGATAAGCTTGAGAATTTTAAGTACTCTACTGAATCGAGTGATTCAGAACTTATATTTTATGCTAAAGCGGGAGATGTGGAAAGTGAACGCGTTAGTGTCATACTTGAAGCAGAGCCAATTGAAGAATTAAAAGAATATGTTATTCCTGTTGTTTTTCATATGGTGGAAACGGATAGTCATGAAAAGGCTATCAGTAGTTTTAAAGAAGAAAAGATAAATGCTGTTATTGAAAGTTTGAATAAAGCTTTTGCTAATACGGCTAAAGCTAACGCACCACATTCAATTGATCAGAAAGTACGTTTCGAATTGGTTACAGTAGATCCAGATGGAAATAAGTTGGGTGAAACAGGTATTAATCGCGTGCATTTAGGTGATGTTGATGAAGCTGAGGCTTTGTCTTACTTAAAAGATAACTTGATGTGGGATCACAATTTGTATTTGAATATTTGGGTGTGCAAAACGAGCCCATGGGCTCAATATTATGATCCTGATATTTCGGCACCAGCTCATATTACGACTGATCCATCTATTTTACCAGGTTTGGATTTGACTCAGGTAGAGGAAGGTGATGCTATAGAAATTACTGATCCAAAAGATATAGGTCTCATTTTCGCACCTAGCCACTTTCAGGATAATAGTACTATTGTAGCTAGTATAGGTAAGTATTTTGGGCTTTTACCTACTGTTTTTTATACGGGATGGGGAGCACCAACTGTGGTCGATGGAGATGTTGATTATTGTGCTGATACGTATACTTGGAATAGGGGAGCTAGCGGCATTTGGAAAACTACCAAAGATGATAACAAAGTGATGAAATCTGTCAATATAATGGATGATTACAGCATTGGTTCTGTAGTATCCTATCATCAAGGACAAAGAGTTAGAAATGTGCTTAAGTATTGTCCTCTAAGGCAATATGATAATTAAATTTCCTATAATTGAGTAATATCAAATGATGGTATTACTCAGTTTTTTATGTGCTTATTAAACAATTTTTAATATGATGGATTATCTAGTAGTTATCTTAATTGTTCTGTCTGCTGTACTTTGGATATGGTCTTTGTATGATATCCTCTCATCACGACATAAAAATAAAACAGGACTGATTTGGCTATTAGCTATTTTTCTTCTCCCTATGATTGGACCAATTATTTATTTTCAGTTCAAAAAAAGATAAAAATGAAAAAGGTTTTAGTACTATTAGTAGCTACATTCATTTGTAGTGGCTTGTTTGCTCAAGGCATTGAGTTTGAACGTGGAACTTTTAATGAAGCTTTGGCAAAAGCCAAGAAAGAGAATAAGTTGATCTTTATGGACTGCTACACCAGTTGGTGCGGTCCGTGTAAGTACCTTGCCAAAAACATTTTTCCACAAAAGGAGGTTGGTGATTATTTTAACCAAAATTTTGTGAATGTAAAAATGGATATGGAAAAAGGAGAAGGGATTGCTTTATGCAAGAAATATGGCGTTAGTTCTTTTCCAACTCTTCTTTTTATCGATGCCAATGGTAAGGTAGTCCACAAGTTGGTAGGAGGGATGCCAGCCGAAGATTTAATCAAAGGCGCAAAGGCAGCACTGAATCCGGAGATGCGTATTGGAGTTCTAAGAACCAAGTACGAGAGCGGTAACAGAGATTTGAAATTTTTGATGACTTATCTAAATGCAGTAAAAGCTATATATGACAGGGAAACTATGTCCATTGTTGCCAAAGAAATCATCAAAAAAACTTCCATAGAGCAATACATGAACAAAGAGCAGTTCTATGTGATTTCAGCCTCTAAATTTCCATATGGATCAAAAGAATTCAGCTACTTATTGGCGAATAAGGACAAAGTAAAAGAAATTGCTGAGCCTTATGAATATGCAACATTATTTGGTTCTGCTTATTATGCGCATTTGGAGCAGTATGCTAAGGAGTGTAAGAACTTAAAAGAATTGAATGACGAAATTGATAGATGTCATAAGGAATTTCCAAATGATAATTTAGAGCATACAAAGAACAGTTTAAGGTATACCTATTATATAGCAAATAATCAATTGCAAACATGGTACGATCTTAAAATCAAAGAGGCTGAAGCATCAAAAGGCAATAAAGGAAATGTTTTTTCTTATCATAGCATATGTGATGAGATTTTACGAACGGAAAAATTGGCAGCCAAAAAAGAAATTGTAGATGATTTTATCAAAATTGCTCAAACTTTTGCCGCCGATAGAGAAAATGGCATCATCATGGGGAATTTGATGTTGGCAAAATTATATCTTCATAAGAAGGATAAAGAAAAAGCTACGGACGCTTTTGATATTTTCATCGCTGAAAATGGCAAAGCAGGAGGTAACAATACACATCCAACTGTAACGCGATTGAAAGAAGCAATTGACAAGTTGTAATAATAATAGCTTTTATCTGTGTTGTCGGTTACTTTTGAATTATTAAAAAATTACTCGAAATCATTCTGAGGAACTAGATGAAATGGATATGTTGATTAGTAAATGGAGCAGCCACATTTGGGAGTGGCTGCTTTTTTTACACCAATAAATTTGCGCCTTTTCACGTAAGCTATTTGCGTTTGTCACAGCGAACAGTTAAAAAAAACGAAGACATAAAAAAAGGAAAGACCTCTCTGTGGGAGATTTTTCCTTTTTAATTCAAACACAAAATGATTTATTGTCAATTCAATTGCCTATTTCTTTTGCGGCTTTAGTGTTTTTACTGAATCCACTTTGTGGGTTTTATGTATTTTCTTCAAACTATCAATCGAGATGTAATTGATTCCTGTAGAATCTACAATGATACGAATACCGGTTGTTTTTGAACTTACAATGGTATCGGTACTTGCACCCAGAATTAACTTACTGCCATCCGATAGAATCAGTGTAGCTTGTTTCTTTCCAGGTTTAATTTTTTCTTCCTTATTTGCCAGCACATTTTTGCTTACTGGCATGCAAAAGACTAATAGAATAAATACAACAGCAAGTCTTTTAATACCTGTTTTGCTGCTTTTACTAGCTTTCTCATTGTTGCCTTTAAAACCCATTGTATTCTTAGGTACGGCAATCTCTCTCTTCTTCATTTTTCCCCCTTAGCGATTAAGCTGTTTATTTGTTTTTACTAATTACAATACAATAACAGTTGACTGTTAGAAATGGGTGAACGAAAAGAAGAATTTATTTGTTAAAAAACCTTTAATTTTACATTTTGAAAGTAGTTTACCTTATTTAAGTAACAATTTGATAGTTGTTTGTTGTGGTTTGCACATGAACAAGAAAACTATTGCATTGATGAATATTTGTACTCATTTCCATCTGTATCTACCAAAGGAAGTCTTTTGTTTTTCCATGCTGCCAATCCACCTTTCAATTCGTATACATTGTTAAAGCCCATTTTTACCAAAGCATTAACAGCAGCAGGACTTCGAAGTTCTTTACCGCAGTAAACCATGATTTGATGATCGCGGTGCAAGCTTTGAAGTGCTTCTTTGAAATAGCTAAAATCGTAAATTAATTTGCCTCCCTTAATTCTGGGTTCCGAAATGTATACTTCTCTTGAACGGATGTCGTAAATTTTAGCACTATCGCAAGTTTGTATCAATCGATAAAATTCTTCTGCATCTACTAAACCTGTGATATCGCGGTACTGTGCGAATGCTTCGGGAGTTTCCACTGATTGTTTACTTTCAGCAACTTCAGAATTGGAGTTATTTTGATTTTTATTGTTGCTACAAGAGTAAAATATAAGGCTAAGAATTATAATTTGGATGATTCTCATTTTACTTTTGGTTGGATTAGATTTTTGGTTGAGTTGCAAAAATTTTCTGGGGGCAAAGATATAACTTCTTTTGACTTAAGTGGGTGTTGGTCAGGAGATAATACTGGCTTTGCATCGAAAGATTTTGTTTATATGGGTTAATATTTATATATTAGCACTCCCCTCCCCCCTAGCTAAAGTTTTTGACAATAGTTTGAGCCAACCTTGTTAAAAGTGTTGAGAAAAAGAAACCCATGACAAATGATTGCAGAAGAGAGATTACTATACCAAAGAATTGCTGAACGTGACAAGAATGCTTTTCGAATGTTGTTTGATACATACCATGCACAATTGTTTCGCTTTGCTGAATGTTATGTATGCTCTCCTGATATAGCAGAGGATATTGTTCAGGAAGTATTTATAAAGCTATGGGAAAATCCTAATATTAGAATCTCCAGATCACTTCGTTCTTATCTTTTTTTTATGGTTAAGAATTCGTGCATTGATCATTTACGTTCCATAAAGCTTGAAGACAAGAAAAAGTTAAAATTAGTAGAAGCTCAAATTATATCAGAATCGGTAAGCGTTAATATTGATCCTGAAGTGAGTTTAAAAATCAAGAGGGCCATTGATGAATTACCTACTCAATGCAAGGAAGTTTATCGTATGTCAGTATACAGTGGATTAAAACATGCCGAAATAGCAGAAGAAATGGATATTTCTGTAAATACTGTAAAAGTTCAGGTGTTCAGAGCTAAAAAAATTTTAAAAGAAAGGCTATATAGTTTAAAAGAATTGTTGGTGTTATTTTCCTACATAATTACAAAAAACAAAATATAGTTAAAATATATTTCACAATATCAAAGGGTTACATTTTTTTGAAATATAAATTCAAAAACTTGTTAACCCTTTTTGTTTTTCCTCGTCTTAAGAGTGACTTAACCTTACCAACCATTTGTATAGATTTTAAATCGGTAAAAATTTAAAATGAAGAATTTAGATTTAGACATTCTCCGAAAAAAGCTGGATGGCAAATTAACTTCCTTTGAAGAGGAAGAATTTCAAGAATGGTTGATGGCATCGGGAGAGAACAGCGCGTTTTTCTGTCGCATGAAAAACTATCATGAAAAATCAATGGAAGAACTAAGATTGGAATCAGTTCCGAATACAACGGATTTGTTCATGAAAAGATTGAATAAAAAGTCGCGTAAAGTATTTATTAATAAAATGCTTAAGTATGCTGCAGTTGTTCTGTTGCCGTTAACGATTGGTGTTGGACTTTGGAAATACTCCAGCAATCAAATGAATCAATCTTTTGCTGATCAAAATAATATTAAAAATGAGGATTTAAATCAAACAGTTTTAATTACCTCTAACGGGAATACATATGAATTAGAATCGGGAGTAGAGCAAGCTGTAGTGGAAGATCAGGGAGTTAAAATAAGAAAATACCTGAGAGCTGGCTTGAAGTACGAAAAGCAAGATACGATAAAAACTAAATCAGTTGCGTACAATACTCTTCATACTTCAAAAGGAGATGATTATCAGATTGAACTTTCGGATGGAACGATAGTTTATTTGAATTGTGACTCTGAATTAAAATATCCTGTAAGTTTTGGAGAGCAGGATAGAAGAGTAGAATTGCGAGGAGAGGCATTTTTTGATGTGAGTAAAACTGGTAAGAGATTTATTGTTGAAGTGGATGATATGGAAGTTGAGGTGTTAGGAACTCAATTTAATGTAATGGCATATGAGAATGAAAATTCAATACAAACCACATTAGTTAGTGGTAAAGTAAAAGTTTCAATTAACTCTAATGGTGTTGATAAAAGTCTAATGCTTGAGCCAGGAAATCAGGCTAAGTGGAATCATAAAGAAGGAACTTTGGAAAGTACAGAGGTTGATACCAATTTATATACCAGTTGGATTAATGGATATTTTAGATTTGAGAACCAACGATTGGAAGATATTCTGAGAACTATAGCCAGATGGTATGATATAAAAGTCTTTTATCAAAATCCTGATCTAAAAAACAAGAGATTAAGTGGAAGATTGAATAAGATGGAAGGATTAGAAGTGATTTCTAACATGATTGAAAAGATTTCCAATATAGAAATAGAAATGAATAAAAAAGCTGTTGTTGTAAGTATGAGGGAATAAAAGAAAAAAATCGGAAACTGCGCCAACATTTTCCGATTTTATACACAGATAATGAATACCGTGCAGGGTATTCCATGTTTAATTACCTATTGACAAATGTATGAAAAAAAACCTTTGTGAGAACGCATTTACCTTTTTTATAAGGTGGATGAGAATGTTACGTACAATGAGAAATGTGATGGTGTTAATTGTCGCATTTGCATTTCAAGCGAATGCAGGCATTTTTTCGCAAAGTCGGATTAGCGTAAGCCTAGAGAATTCCGGCATTGAAGACTTAATTAAAGCTATTGAAGAGCAAACCGAACTGGGGTTTCTGTATGATGCATCTCAGTTTGAAGGCATTAAGCCAATTTCGGTGAATGCACAAAATGAACTGGTAGAACGAGTACTTGATAAAGCACTTGAAAATACTGGTTTATCTTATGAGGTGGAACACAAAACCGTTTTGATTAGAGTGCAGGAACGAAATACAAATACTGCTGCTCAAGAGAAAAGAAAATTGAAAGGTAAAGTGGTTGATGAAAACAATGTTTCTTTACCTGGAGTTTCAGTAATTATTAAAGGATCAAATATTGGTACCACTACCAATATTGATGGTGAGTATGAAATCTCTTTGGATGATAAACCAGGTCAAGTTTTGATTTTTTCTTTTATAGGTTTGGAAGATCAAGAAATTGAGATTACCAATCAAACATCCTTAAATATTACGCTGAAAGAATCATCAGAAAAATTAGAGGAAGTTGTTGTTACTGGTATGGTTGTGACTGATAAACGCTTGTTTACTGGAGCCAGTCAAAAATTAAAAGCAGAAGATGTAAAACTTTCCGGTATCCCTGATGTAAGTCGTGGTTTAGAAGGTCGTGCTGCTGGTGTATCTGTGCAAAACGTTTCGGGTACTTTCGGTGCAGCTCCAAAAATCCGTGTTCGTGGTGCTACCTCAATTTATGGTAGTTCAAAGCCACTTTGGGTAGTTGATGGAGTTATTCTTGAAGATGTTGTTGAATTAAGTTCAGATGCTCTTTCTTCAGGGGATGTAACTACATTGATTAGTTCTGCAATTGCAGGCTTAAATGCCGATGATATTGAAAGTTTCGAAGTATTGAAGGATGGTTCTGCAACTTCTATCTATGGAGCAAGAGCAATGGCCGGGGTTATCGTTATTACAACCAAAAAAGGTAAAGCTGGTGTTAGCCGTATCAACTATACAGGGGAATATACTTATCGTTTGACACCTTCAT
Organism: Marinifilum sp. D714; assembly: GCF_030851345.1. Classification (GTDB taxonomy): domain Bacteria; phylum Bacteroidota; class Bacteroidia; order Bacteroidales; family Marinifilaceae; genus Marinifilum. The sequence continues at coordinate 63,191 of NZ_JALPNU010000005.1, read as the reverse complement.
ACTCAGATTTTAACATCATGAACTCGCAGGAGCAAATGGCTGTTTATGAAGATATGCGTGAAGGTGGTTGGTTAAATTATGCAGATATGTCAAATGCACGTGAAAGTGGCGTTTATGGTAGAATGTATCAGCAATTGAACCAATTGGATGCTTCAGGAAATTTTTTGTTGGCGAATACTCCTGAAGCCAAAGCTGCATTTTTAAGAAAAGCCGAATATAGAAATACTGACTGGTTCGATGAACTTTTCAATACCAATATCATGCAAAGTCACTCTGTGAGTATGTCATCGGGTACTGAAAAGGCAACTTACTACGGATCTGTTAGTGCCTTGGTTGATCCGGGTTGGACTCAATCAAGTAAGGTAAATCGTTATACAGCGAACTTCAAATCAAACTTTAAAATTCGCGATAATCTATCATTCAATACAATCAGTAGTGCTTCTTACCGTAAGCAAAAAGCTCCGGGAACATTGGCACAAGATGTTGACGTTGTAACAGGTAAGGTAAAGCGTGATTTTGATATAAACCCTTATTCTTTTGCATTGAATTCTTCAAGAACTTTGGACCCTAGTGCAGATTACACACGTAACTATGCTCCTTTTAATATTAAGAGAGAATTAGGGGAAAATTATATTGACTTAAATGTTGTGGATGTGAAGTTCCAGACAGAGTTGAAGTGGAAACCAATTCAAAAAGTTGAATTGAGTGCTTTGGGAGCAATTAAATATTCGGCTACTTCACAGGAGCACAATATTACTGAGTTTTCGAATCAAGCTGAGGCCTACAGAGCAATGCCTAATGTAACAGTTCGCGACAATAATCCATTCCTTTATAAAGATCCGGATGATCCATATGCAATTCCTGTAAGTGTATTGCCACAGGGCGGTATTTATGAGCGTACTGATTATAGTATGTTGGGGTATGACTTTAGAGCAACAGCTTCTTATAAGGATTCATTTAACGATACTCATATCCTGAACCTTTATGGAGGTATGGAGGTTAACTCATCAGATCGTAAGAAAACTCACAATACAGGTTGGGGATTACAATATTCAATGGGTGAAATTCCATTCTATTCTTATGAATTATTCAAGAAAGGTGTTGAGAACAATAATTTGTATTACGGAGTAGAAAATACAAGATACCGTAATACGGCTTTCTTTGGTAATGCTACTTATTCATACATGGGTAAATATACCATTAACGGTACCTTGCGTTATGAGGGAACAAACAAAATGGGAAAATCCAGTTCGGCTCGTTGGTTACCAACATGGAACGTTTCAAGTGCATGGAATGCACACGAAGAAAATTTCTTCGAGTCATTAAAGCCTGCTATTTCTCATTTGTCTTTGAAAGTTTCTTATAGTTTGACTGCTGACCGTGGACCTCATTATGTAACCAACTCACTTGTCGATATCAGAAGTGGTAACCCTTGGCGACCTACTGCAGGTATGAGGGAAAGTTCATTGTATATTGAATCTCTTGAGAATAGTGAATTAACTTACGAGAAGAAACATGAGTTCAACATTGGTGCCGAAATTGGTTTCTTGAATAATAAGATTAATACTACATTCGATTATTATACTCGTGACAACTACGATTTAATTGGTATTGTAACCACTCAAGGTTTAGGTGGTGAAGTTGCAAAGTATGGAAATGTTGCTTCGATGGATTCACATGGTTTTGAATTCTCTATTTCTTCAACCAATATCAAAACACCTAACTTTTCTTGGGTAACCAACTTTGTTTATTCTAAGGTGAAGAATAAGGTTACAGATTTAGAAACCAGATCACGTGTAATCGATATGGTGAAAGGGAATGGTTTTGCTCGCGAAGGATATGCTGTTCGTTCTATTTTCTCCATTCCATTCGAAGGATTGAATAGCGAAGGTTTACCAACTTTCCGCGATCAGAATGGGAATATAACAGTTAGCGATATTTATTTCCAGGAAAGAGAAAACCTAGATTTTCTAGAATATTCTGGTTCTGCTGATCCTACGGATATTGGTAGTTTGAACAATACATTTACTTACAAAGGTTTAAGATTAAATGTATTCATGACTTACTCTTTTGGTAATGTAGTTCGTTTAGATCCTGTTTTCGCAAGCGATTATTCAGATATGGCAGCACTACCTAAAGAATTCAAAAATCGTTGGGTAAGACCAGGTGACGAGAAAATTACAGACATACCAGTAATTGCAACGGTTCGTCAGAGAGATAACATTGGTTCTTCTGATTTGGCTACTGCTTACAATGCTTACAATTATTCTTCTGCACGTATTGCAAAGGGTGATTTTATTAGAATGAAAGAAATTTCGTTGGCTTACGATTTCCCTAAACAGTTCACAAACAAATTGGGTGTAAATAATCTGTCGTTAAAAGTTCAGGCAACGAACCTATTCCTATTGTATTCTGATGATAAATTAAATGGTCAGGATCCGGAATTCTTCAATTCAGGAGGTGTGGCAACTCCAGTGCCTAAGCAGTTTACATTTACGTTAAAGTTCGGATTGTAGAAGATTAAAAACTAATTAAGATGAAAAGATTTAAAATAGTATACATTGTTCTTCTGACTATGTTTGCTGCTTCTTGCGATAGCTATCTGGATGAAACTCCTGACAATAGAGCAGAAGTAGACAGTCAGACGAAAATTAGAAAACTACTTGTTTCCGCATACCCTGCAGGAGGTTATACTTTAGTGACCGAAATTAGTTCAGATAATGTGGATGATATGGGAACTTCAAACCCAAATACATCTCGCTTTTATGAACAACTTGCCAATTGGGAGGATGTTACAGAGGTTGAGAATGATGACCCTAAACAAATTTGGGAGAGTTCATACAATGCAATTGCACACTCTAACGAAGCATTAGCAGCAATAGAAAGTCTAGGAGAGGAAAACTTGAAACCTGAAAAGGGTGAGGCATTGATTACAAGAGCCTATAACCATTTCGTTTTGGTGAATGTTTTCTGTAATCATTATAACAAATCAACCAGTAGTACAGATTTAGGAATTCCTTATATGGAGAAGTCAGAAACGACTTTGAATCCTAAATATGAGCGTGGAACGGTAGCAGATGTTTACAAGAAGATCAATGCGGATATAGAAGCTGCTCTTCCATTAATTTCTGATGATATGTATGAGATTAGTGCATATCATTTTACAAAGAAAGCGGCTTATGCATTTGCTGCTCGTTTTAATTTGTATTACGAGAATTGGGCAAAAGCTAAAGAATATGCTAGTGTGGTGGTTACAGAAGATCCTTTAACAGTCCTTAGAGATTGGGCTGCAATAGGAGCATTGCCAAGACAGCCAGATCCTGTAACGCAAGCCTACATTAATGATGCAGCAAATTTATTGGCCCTTACCGATGGATCAATCGCTGGAGTTTATTTTGGAGCATATTATCATGGTTCTCGTTTTAATCACTCTAAAAAGATTGCTGATGAGCAAACTTTATTGGCACCACTACCTTGGGGAGCTACAGCAAGAGCTGATTTTAATTTTGGTCCTTTTGTGTATGCAGGAACCAATCTTGATAAAACGTTATTCTATAAGATTCCTTATTTGTTTGAGTATACCGATCCAGTTGCTGGTATTGGATATAGTAGAAGTGTTACCATTCCTTTCACAACCGATGAATCGTTGTTAGTGAGAGCGGAAGCAGAGGTAATGTTGGGTGAAGATGATGCTGCTTTGGCTGACTTGAACGCTTGGAGTAAGAATTTCTTTAAAGGAAAAGAAGCAACTTTAGATCAGGTTAACACTTTCTATGATGCAATGGAATATTCTTCGGAAGTAGCTCCTAATCAAAAGAAGAAATTGAATCCGAACTTTGCTGTTGCTACCGGAACACAGGAGAATATGATTCATTACGTGTTGCAATGCAGAAGAATACTAACTCTACATGAAGGTTTGCGTTGGTTCGATATCAAGCGTTATGGTATTGAAGTTCCTCGTTTCCAGATTCAGGCTGATGGAACAGTAACTGTTTTAGATGTTTTAAAGGCGAATGATTTGCGAAAAGCCATTCAAATTCCTCAGGATGTGGTTTCTGCAGGTTTAACAGCTAACCCACGCTAATTACTAACTAGTAAATGAACAAAAAATGAATAGATTAAAATATTTACTAATGCTTGTTATCATGGTTTTTGTTTTCGGCGCTTGCGACGATGATGATCCAAATACAGACATTAGTGTGATCAGTCTTGAAAAAGGCGAGAAGAATGATTTCGACAAATATCTGGAGAATATATTAACAGAACCTTACAATATCCAGTTCCTATACAAATGGGAGGATGTTGAGTCGGATATGAACTATCAATTGGTACCAGCTACTTACGAGAATTCTATTAAGATGGCCAATTTGGTAAAATACCTTTGTTTGGATTCTTACGAAGAAGTCGCTCCAAGTGATTTCTTAAAGAAATATTTCCCAAAAATGTTCATGATGGTTGGTTCTGCAGCCTATCGTAACAATGGAACCATGGTATTGGGTACTGCTGAGGGCGGATTAAAAATTACATTGTACAACATCAATAACTTAGATGTGACCAATGTTGAGATGCTATATGAGATGTACTTCCGTACCATTTTCCATGAGTTCTCTCACATCTTGCATCAAACCAAAGATTATACTACTGATTTTGATAAGATTTCTTCAACTGATTATGTTGGTGGTTCGTGGAACGATGCATGGGATGGAAAATCTTCTTTGGATGCAGGCTTTATTAGTGACTATTCCAGTAAGGAGCCAAATGAAGATTTTGTAGAGCTAATTGCGCACTACATTACCAATACAGAAGCATCATGGGCTGCTAAACTTGAACCTGCTAGTGATTCCGGTAAAGCAAAACTTACTCAAAAAATGACCATTGTAAAGTCATACATGAAAGAAGTTTGGAATATTGATATGGATGAACTTCGTACAGCGATTGCAACGCGTGCTGAAAAGTTAGATGAACAAGATCTTGATAACATAACAATTGAATAAGAACTATGAAGAAAAATATATATCTAGTGCTGTTTGCTTTGTTGTTGGGAATTGGTGCTGTTTCATGTGACAATGAATCAGAGGACCTGTTCGAACAAACTGCAGCAGAAAGAAAAACCGATGCCATTAAGGAATACGATGAGGCTTTGAAATCAGCAGAAAATGGCTGGTTATTTCAGTATTTTCCTGAAGAGGAGCAGAAGTATGGAGGTTACAATTATATTGTGAAATTTAAAGAACAAGATAGTGTTATAGTATGGATGGAAGGTGAGGCTGATCCTGAAACTTCTATGTATGATGTAATTGCTTATGGTGGACCTGTTCTTACATTTAATACATATAACTCTTTGATGCATAAATATGCCACCCCTTCTGCTGATGAATACAACGCAAAAGGTGGTGACTTTGAGTTTTTGTTAATGTCTAATAATGATGATGTAATCACTCTACAAGGGAATAAAACAGGCAATGATTTGCGTCTAATTAAATTGACAGAAACACCTGAAGAATACCTGATGAAGTTAAAAAGTATCTCTAAAGTACTTAAAGGAGCTACATTTGAAGGGAATGTTGGAGGTGCTGAAGTAATGGTAATTTCCAATTACAACCGTTTAGAGTTTACCTATTCAGAAGGAGGGGAGAATAAAGTAGTAGATGAAGCATTTATTGTCACTGACAAAGGAATTGAGTTTTATAAGGAAATTTCAATTCTTGGGAATGATATTAGTGAATTAATATTGGACAAAGCTACAAACCAATTAGTGTCTGAAAATGGTGAAGTAGTTATCGATGTTATTTCAAGCCCTATTGATATGAAGAGTACTCGTTGGTATTGTAATATTGGGGCGGAAACTGATAGATCAGACGCAATTAGAACGGAATGGGAGAAGGTTTACATTGCGAATGGTCAAACCTACGGAGAAACTTTATCTCAATTCCTACAAATGGGACCTGGACAAGGAGCTACTGGTATTTATATCTACTCAGATAAATGGTTAGCTCAATACAATGTTATTTTTGGTGGGGTAAAAGGTAAAGCAGGATATTTGGATATTACCAAAGTTGGTGATGGTTTCAATTGGAGTTTTTATACCCATCTTATGCCATTGATTGACGTTGTTGCAGATAACGCTCCTTATAAAGTGGAATTAGATGATGAAGATAATCCTACTAGGGCCAAACTAACTAGTGAGAAAGATCCTGATGTCTGGTTTATTTTAAATAAGAATTAGTAAGTGGTGAATTATTAATACTTATGCCCCTGCAAAGCACCTGCTTTCTGCAGGGGCATTTTTAATATATTTCAATATGAATTTGTCTAAAATTTTAAGAATCATCCCATCAATCCTATTCTTGGCATACTCTGCTTATATCTTGTACGATGTATTGACTAACTCTTCGATGGAGTGGAAAATCTATTTTGCCTTACTTGGATTAATATTTTACTTGTTACTTTTTCTGTACATGCTTTGGGCTTTGTTTTTCAAAAGAAAGCTGGAGGTAGAAGAGAAACAAATGAAAAGAACTTCTTCTCTGGCATTTGGTCTTTTAATGGGAGCAGGAATAGGAATACTTTTGTATGTCAATCTGGAATTAAAATTTATATTATTAATTGCTCCTGTTTTTGGAATACTTTATGCTCTTATCCTTACCCGAGTCGAAAAAAGCAGAATTAACCTATATTAGTTCATCTTAAATGTGTTGTTTTAAACAAGTGCAGCCAATTGTTTAGAGTTGATATTAAATACAATAATACTAACTAAACACACATGTCTTATGGCAAATTTATAAAAGCATTAAACACGTTTATACCTAAAATAAAACTTGCAAAAACTGCAGGAATGAAACAGGTGGTAGAATTTATAGCATCCAGAACCGGATTAAACAAAGGACAAATTCAGATGGTACTCGCTGAGTTGGCCGACACTGTTATTTTCTTTAACAAGCAAGGACAAGGTGTAAAACTGGAAGGTTTGGGTACATACCTTCCAGAAATAGATACCGAAGGAGAAATTTCAGTATCGCACAGGCTCGATCGCTACATCAAGAGTGCATTAAATGTAGAGGGAGGGTTTACCGGAAATATCGAGAACAAAACAAATATTGGCAAGAGCAAAGAAGAATTTATTGCCATGTGGAACGAAGCCCATCCTGATGATCCCATATCTCTAAATTAATAAAATCAAATAAAAATTGACTTATTAGAAAATATTTGGCTGTGATACAATGCTGCTTTGGCAGCATTTTTTTTATGTCCGTATGGCTTAAAAAATATCTAGTGCGGAAATCAAACGTTTCTAGTGCGGAAACCAATCAATAACGCCTTGGAAACAGACTATTTCTAGTGCGGAAAAAAGTTGTTTTCTATCCTAGATAAACTGGCTTAGAAATTTGTTTGATTTCCTTCTTCAAAAAAAACTTCTATTTTTGCTTGCACTAACCCACTATTCTAAATAACCACATGCCTGAGTCAAAATACATTTTGGATGAACTGTTGCGTAGCGGAAGTCGTAAAGCGTACGAGGCATTCTTTAAACATTACTACCAGGATTTGTTCTTGTGGGCCAATAGCATACTAAAGGATAGCGAGGCTGCAGAGGATGTGGTTCAGGACTTTTTTATCAAATTTTGGGAAAAGAAGCGATACAAATCGGTTACTTCAAACTTACAATCATACATCTATCGTGCCGTTAAAAATGCATGTTTGAATTATTTAAAGCGCGAAAATAAATTGATTCACGACATAGAGCATTTAGAGGAAAAAGAATCAGCTCCCAAAGCCAATGAGCAGAGTATTGAAAATTCTCAGCAAATTTATTCTGCGATTAATGAACTTCCCGAAAAGTGCAGAGAGGTGTTTATGCTTTGCTGTGTAAGTGGATATACCTATAACGAAGCTGCTGAGGAATTGGGGGTAACCATGAATACCGTCAGAACTCATATGGTTCGTGCATTTAAGATGTTGCGCGAAAAACTAAAATCTCCTCATTTGTTCTATATACTTTTCTTTCATAAATAGCTATCAGCTTCAGGCCACAAGCTTTAAGCTCCCAAGATAGTTTCAACTCTTCAATACTCTTTTGACTTAACTTGGATTTTCTCAAGACTTTCTTCTATTTTTCATCTAATCAGAATTTTATATCTTATACATGACCTTTTTTTGAGAAAATCAAAAAAAAGTTCTGAATCTTTTCACATCATTTCAAAGCTGCTTTGTCATAAGGGTGTATACACGATATCTATAGATTGAAAAAAATTACAAATGGAAGAAAGAATTATTGATATTATTTCCAGGTCACTAGGGGGACAAGCCACTACCAGCGAAGAGAATAAGGAGCTGGAAGCATGGTTGAGCAATAATGGAAATAAACGATTCTACTTGGGGTTAAAGCAATTTTCGTCCGAAGCCAAAAAGTCATTAATGGCCCGTGAAGCAAATGTGGACAGAGCTTTTGAGAAGCATCTTGATAAAATGAGAGAATCTCGAAAAGAATTACGCTTAAGAACTTTTAGGAAAGTATTGCCTTATGCTGCATCCATTTTATTGATAATTGGTTTGTTTTCGGTGATGATGTACCTGGGACATGAAGATTCGGGTATTTCACAGGAAGAGCAATGGCTGACAGCCATGGAGCCAGGGTCAAATAAAGCTGAGCTGGTTTTAGCCAATGGTAAAGTGTTGGATTTAGATGCAGATCGTAAAAAGAGTGCAATCAAGGAGAATGATGGAACTGTGATCAACAAAACAGGTACAGGTTTGGTTTATGATGCTAGCAACAAGGCAAACGAGTTAATAAGTTACAACAGTTTGGTTGTGCCTCGTGGGGGAGAGTTTCAGTTGGAACTGGAAGATGGAACTAAAGTGTGGGTAAACTCAGAAACCAGGTTGCGATATCCTACAAAATTTCCCAAAGATGAGAGGGTTGTATTGTTGGAAGGAGAAGCCTATTTTGAGGTGAGCAAAGACAAGAGTCGACCATTTATCGTGAAAACACAAGGAGTGGATGTAAGAGTTTTGGGAACTCAATTCAATGTCTCTTCTTATGCTGATGATAAAGCCATTCAAACCACTTTGGTAGAAGGGAGCGTGGCAGTAATGGATAGTAAAAATCCGAAGACAAATGTATTGCTTGATCCCGGATATCAGGCTGTATTTTCGAAGGATGCCAGAGACCTAGAAAATAAGAAAGTTAACGTTGATCTGTATACTTCCTGGAAAGATGGAAAGTTTGTATTTGAGCAATCAAGTCTATGCGATATCATGAATAAGGTTTCTCGTTGGTACGATGTGAAAGTATTCTACCAAAACAACGAAGCTGGAGATATCAACTTTACGGGAACTTTAAAACGATACGAAAGTCTGGATCGATTGTTGGGAATGATTGAGAAAACCAATGAAGTGAAGTTTTTCTTTAAGGACAATACCATAATAGTTCAGAAACAATACTAAATCAATTAGGAATTACGAATTAACAATGACGAATAAAGTAGGATGTTTTCGAACTTATACCAACCAGAAAGTCTCCCTTTTAGGGGAGATTTAGAGGGGTGTTTAGAAGGAAAATAATTACAATTAAACCAAGATGATGAATTGCTAGTGGCTAGTTACTAACAAAACCCAATATATAGAAACAAAAAAACGGGTTTGCTACCAACAAACCCGAAATGATAATAATTACCGTATTCATCGCTGAGTGGAATCAATAGATGAATACATATGTGTAACTGTAATCCTTACAAATTTATGAAAAATTCATTTGGAATCACCTCCTTTTTTGAGAAAAGAAGGTGGAAGAAAACTTTAATGCGTATGAAGTTGCTTACGATGTTGATGCTGGTTGGTGTTTTACAACTATCGGCAAATGTGAAAGGGCAGAATGCGATGGTAAACATGAGTATGCATAATGCTAACCTGATCGAATTCTTTTCGGAGATCGCTGATCAGACCGATTATGAATTCCTTTACAATTATGATTTGGTTCTAAGCAAGGAATCTGTAAATCTTGAGGTAAACCACGAAGATTTAAAAGAATTATTGGAGGATGTATTGTACGAACGTGATCTTGATTACGAATTAGAAGACAATGTGATCATTATCTCAGAAAGAGAATTTGTAGCTCCAATAGCTGTTGCAACTCCTGTAAAGCAAGAGAAGAAAGTTACTGGTATGGTAACTGATAATAAAGGTCTTGGTTTACCTGGTGTTTCAGTACTTGTAAAAGGAACCTCAACAGGTACTGCTACAGATATTGATGGTAACTATACGCTCGCTATTCCAGAGGGAACAAAAATACTTGTATTTTCATTTATTGGAATGATGCCGCAAGAAGTTACATATACAGGACAAACTACAATAAATGTAACTCTTACTCCTGATACAGAACAAATGGAAGAGGTTGTTGTTGTTGGATATGGTAAGGTTGATAAGAAAGACCTTACAGGTACGGTTGCAACAGTAAAATCAGAAGAATTACAATTGGTAAAAACTCAAACAATTGATGCTGCACTTGCTGGTCAGATGACTGGTGTTCATGTTTCGTCAAGTGGTGGTGCACCTGGTTCAGGAAATATTGTTCACATTCGAGGTTTAAGTGGAATTACTGGAGATAACCAGCCATTGTATGTAGTTGATGGTGTACCTATTATTCAGAATCCAAACTTTGGAACACTCGGTTTGGGTACTTATGGGCAAAGAGAAAATCCATTGTTATCAATTAATCCGAATGATATTGAGCGTGTTGATGTGTTGAAAGATGCTTCTGCAGCAGCAATCTATGGATCTAGAGCCGCTAATGGTGTTATCTTGATCACAACAAAACGTGGTAAGAGAAATATGGCTCCTAAGGTTAATTTTTCCGTGAATGCTACGATTCAAAATCCTACAGACAAGTTTGATTACATGAATGCTGAGGAATTTAAGGGATTCGTGACAGAACAAGCTCAAGCAACTCTAGATAATAGTACATATCCTGAGGAATGGTGGTCGTTTGTTTATCCAACTCAAATGCAAATTGTTTCAGATCCGGATGGTTATTTTGGAGATGCAGATACTGATTGGCAAGATGAAGTAACAAATAAGAATGCGCTTTGGACGCAATACAATATGAATGTATCCGGAGGTTCGGAGTCTGTAAATTATATGGTGTCGGCCACAGTTTCAGATCAGGAAGGTTTAATGTTAGGGAACAGATTTAAGCGATATAACTTAAGTTCAAGTTTGGATGCTAATATTTCCAAGCGATTTAAAGTTGGTACATCGATAAACTACAATTATGCGGTGAATAAATCTTCTGGAATTATGGGGTTATCCGACGGAGCATTCAGGCCAGATATCGCACCGTATAATGAAGATGGTTCCTTCACAACCTATCAAGATGCCAATTTTGGGGAATTATTTAACCCTCTTGGCGATGCTGCAAAAGTGAGAAACAAAGCGATATCACAAAATATTTATGGTTCTGTGTATAGTGAATTGGAAATATTGAAAGATCTGAAATTAAGAACAGCCATTAATATTAACCTTAACAATGATCGTACTTCAAATTATACCCCTTCATATACTTCTAATGCAAAGTTTTATGAAGTATACTATTCAGAACCTGGCGGAAGATTGTACAAGCAGAGAAATGATGGATATGCAATAGCATTTGAAAATGTTTTAACATACAATAAAACATTTAATGACGTTCATAAGTTTAATGCTATGGCTGGTATTTCATGGGATAGGTCTCGCTTAGACTTGGAGTCTCAGACCTATAGAGGTTTTCCGGATGATGATATCATGACAAATATTAATTCGGCAAACATTGTGGATGATTATAGTAGTGAATCAATAGAGAATGGATTGAATTCTGTTTTTGGTCGTATCAATTACGTTTACGATAATCGCTACATGGCAACATTTACAGCAAGATATGATGGATCTACAAAGTTTGGTCCAGAGAATCAAAGAGGTTTCTTTCCTTCAGGTGCGTTAGCTTGGAATATCCATCACGAAGACTTTTTAGAAGGAGATGAGGTGATTAACAAATTAAAAGTAAGAGCAAGTTTAGGCCGTACAGGTTCTGACAACTTACCTTCTTTTTCATATTTGGCATATTACCAATCACAAGAAAATGGCTATTCTTTTTATGATGGAGTGAATGGGATTGTGGTTACAGGAGTGCCAAATACCGGAATCAAATGGGAAACAACAGATCAATTGGATTTAGGTTTAGAGTTCGGATTATTTAATAATCGTTTGTATGGTGAGTTAGTGTATTTCGAGAAGAATACAAGTGATATTATTTTAGGAGTCGCAATCCCTTCAGAAACGGGATCTTCAAGATGGCAAAATAATATTGCTGATGTTTCCAACAAAGGATGGGAGATTATGTTGGGAGGAGATATCATACGAGGCAAAAATTTCACATGGACTTCGGCTTTTAATATCTCATTTGTAGAAAATAAGGTAGATGCATTGAATGGAGGATCGACTTCTCAGTACGGTAGTTCAGGAATTATTGAAGGTGAACCTATTGGAGTTGTTAGTGGTTATGATGTAATTAAAATTGCTCAAACTCAAGAGGAAATTGATGATTTGAATGCATCCGCTGGAGGACAATATCAGTCTTCTTTAACGCAACCAGGGGATTATATATTTAGAGATGCGAATGGTGATGGTAAAATTACCAATGATGATAGAGTAGCTTTAGGGGATATTAATCCGGAATACTATGGTGGCTGGAATAATAGAATTTCTTACAAGAATTTTGAATTGGGTATGAACTGGGCTTTTGTGCAAGGTTCTGAAAGAGCTTATGATGCAATAACCAATTTAAGTTATGCTAATGTACAAAGTAATTCTAGCAGAATTGTTTTCGAGACTTGGACTCCGGAAAATACTGATGCTAAATATGCAAGATTAGGTTCTTCTTCACACGGTTATATTCCAACTTCGAAATCTGTTGTTGATGCATCATACATTAGACTTAGATCACTTTCGTTAACCTATAATTTACCAAAATCTCTATTGTCAAAAATTGGTGTGTACAATGCTAAAATTTCATTGAGTGGTAACAATTTAGTGACAATTACAGATTATCCAGGTTTAGATCCAGAAAGTGTTAATTCTCAAAGAGGTGGATCCACTGTTGATTTAACATCGGATGGAGGGTATGCCTATCCTCAAGCAAAAACATATACTGTAGGATTAAACGTAACTTTTTAAATCTGAAAGACCATGAAACTATTAAAAAAAATATATATAGCTGTATTAGGGGTAGGATTGCTTAGTATGGTAGCTTGTGATGATATTACTAAAGAATTGGATGATTTTGATCCATTGTATTCTGTTCCTGCAGAAACAGCAATTGTAGATGAGGCTTCTGCAGAACTTGCACTTACTGGTGTGTATGCCACATTTCGTCAGGCAAATTACGGACCTGAGATACATTTATTTCCTGATGTTTTAAGCGGGTATGGACAAAATTCATTCTATAATAGCACAAGACCTGAAAATATGGGTTGGGCTAATAATGAGCCAATATCAGTAGGAGCTAGCAGTCAATTAGGTGCTTACTCAAAAATGTATGAATTGGTAAGTAGAGCCAATTGGTTATTGCAGAATCTGAATAAACTAGGCGAAGAAGATTTTGATAATCCTGCCAGAAAAACTGAAATGGAAGGAGAAGCATATACGCTAAGAGCAATGGGGCATTTTTATTTGCTAAGGTTGTTCGGTCAGTTTTATGATTCAGATTCAAAATACGGTGTAAATCTAAGAACAGAACCAGCTACCAATTCTGAAGCTTTTCCTAGACATACTGTTTCGGAAACATACGATTTAATAATTGAAGATTTAGACAAAGGTATTGCTCAAGCTCCAGAGTTAAGAGCTAAATGGTATGTAAACAAAACATTTGCAAAAGCTTTAAAGGCTAAGGTATACCTTTACAAAGGTGATTATGCTAATGCTTCAGTTGTTGCAAAAGATGTAATTGATAATTCGGGAGCTGATTTTGATTTAGCGGCCAATTATGCTGATCAATTTCAGCCTCATACCTCAGATGCCTTATTTCAAAATCCAGAAATTATTTTTGGTTCAAGGGGAGAGTCGAATGCTGGATTAGGAATTGGTAATTTCTACAGTGGCTTCTCTATAGCAATTTCTCAAAAATATGTTGATGCAGTAGCAGATTCACTATTAATAGGAACTCAGAAAATTGCAGTGGATGGTGGTAGAACAGCATCTGTCTTAAATGTGAATACATCTTATGGTGGTTATTGGACCAGCAAGTATACTTCTTACTTTTCTGAAGGGACCTACGAAATGATTTATCATATGAGAATGGCGGAAGTCTATACTATTCTAGCGGAAGCAAGTGCAAGATCAGCCAATAGCGTTACCACTGAGGCTTTAGATGCTTTAAATACACTAAGAGCTCAACGTGGAGCTACAAACACAGGAGTTGATGGATTTGAGATTTATCCAGTAAGTATCAGCTTTGATGAATTCTTGACAGCCATTCGTATGGAAAAATTAGTAGAGCTTCAGGCTGAAGGTGGTGAATCATGGTTCGACTTGGTGCGTTTTGATCATGCTGATGGTTTTGGAACAGGATTCCAGGTTTCGGATGTTAAGGCGAGTGCAACTAATTCCGATAAGTTTATCTTACCAATACCTTTTGAATCAATTCAGGCAGGTGGATTTATAGTAGAACAAAATCCATCCTACGAATAAAATATAAAATCCAGACTCTCATACCTAGAGAGTCTGGTACTCTTTTATTACAAAATCTACTTCCGTTCCATTTTTTTCGGAGAAGTTCAATTCTTTCTTCTCTTACAGAATCACTTTTCAGTTTGGATGACTTAGTTTAACTGTGCATTGCACAAAAATGATTTTAACATGAAATACTTAATTACATTAGTTGGTATGCTTGCACTTTTTTCGTGCAGTAATAAAAATCAGTTTACTCTTGATGGAAATATTAAAGGAGTAACAAAGGATAAAATAGTATTGGGGACTTTCCAGGGAAGAGACATGCTGGGTATTGATACAGTTGATGTTTTAAATGGTAAATTTCGATTTGAGATAGAAAGTTTGCCAACCTCAACCTATGCGCTTCGTTTGTTGAAGAAGAATGTGAGTATGAGTGCCATATTAGAAAATGGAAACATTACGCTAAATGCTGATATTAAGGATGCGGAAAGAGGATACATTCAACAGATTGAAATGATAGGTGGTAAAAATCAAGAATTGATTACACGTTTTCATAATATGAAGTTCGAGATCCTGAGACATGAAAGATATGCCAATGCAACAGAAATTGTTGCCAAAATAAAGAAGACTAAGGATCACGATGAATTTATAGAACTGAATAAAAAGCTACAAGCTTTGGCTCCAAATTTAGAAGAAGAGGTAAAAACTGCTCAATTGAAACTGATTCGTGATAATTTAGATCAATACTTCGTATCACAAATATTTTGGGTAGTTCAAAAAATTACGACAGCTGAAGAAGTGAAAGAGATCTATGATTTACTTCCAGCCGAATCCCAGAAGAATGAAAGAGTTGTGAATGTAATGAACGATATCAGAATAAAGGAGAGCATTCAACCAGGAAAACCTGCTCCTGATTTTACATTGAAAACCCCTGAAGGAGAGGATTTAAGTTTGATAGACTTAAGAGGAAAAATAGTGTTGGTTGATTTTTGGGCATCTTGGTGCAAGCCCTGTCGTGCCTCTTTTCCACATATGAAGGAATTATATGGGAAATATCATGCTAAAGGATTTGAAATTTTAGGAGTAACCAATGATAGTAATCACAAAGCCTGGAAGAAAGCTATTAAAGATGATGAACTTCCTTGGTTGAATGTAGCCGATGAATTCCCAACCGAAGGACCCGTAAGAACTGCTAAAGTGATCACTTCATATGGAATGGATTATCTGCCTTCTACTGTTTTAATAGATAAACAAGGAATTATCATTGCCAAACTACTTCATGGCGAGGAGTTGGATAAAAAATTAGAAGAATTATTCGGGCTGTAATAATACAATATCAATAATAAGGACTTAAACTTGGATGAATTCAAAGGTCAATATGTACTGCTTGACTTTTGGGCGTCATGGTGTAGTCCATGTCGCAAGGGAAACCAACGCTTAATTTCTTTGTCCAACAATAATCACAAAATGGATGTTGATTTATTGGAATTGCTAGCGATGACAATAATATTCCAGCTTGGCATAAAGCGGTTAAATAGGATCAAATCTGAATCTGGCGTCATATATTAAGAGGAACTAAAGAAAAAGGAAATGATATTGGTGACTTGTATGCAATTTATACCTTATCTACAAAAGTTTTAATTGATCCGGAAGGTGAAATTATCGGTCGTTTTGGCGCTGATGGTGATAATGATGAAACAATGTATAAAATGTTTCAGAATATATTTGGTGAGTAAAACGGATTGGTTTTATGATTTGGACAGAATGCTGGCAGTAAAAACTGCTGGCATTTTTTATGCAGTTGATTAAACGATTCTGGTTGTATAAAGTTAATTAAGGTTAAAAATTCAATCCTCCATTCACACGTTTTGCCTTTTGATATGTCCTAAGAGTATAAATGAAATTTAATATTGGTAATTACCATAAAATTTAACTCAAAATGAAGAAGTTATTAGGAGTAATGCTAGCTATATTTATGAGCAGTAGCATTTTTGCACAGGGAATTGAATTCGAGCACGGAACTTTTGCTGAAGCTTTGGCAAAAGCAAAGAAAGAAAACAAAATGGTTTTCATGGATTGTTATACAACTTGGTGTGGTCCATGTAAAATGCTGGCAAAGAATATTTTTCCTCAGAAAGAGGTAGGTGACTATTTTAATGCACATTTTGTGAATGTTAAAATGGATATGGAAAAGGGAGAAGGTATTGAACTTCAGAAAAAGTATGGAGTGAAAGCTTATCCGACCTTATTGTTTATGGATGCAAATGGTAAAGTTCTGCATACCAAAGTTGGTGGTTCGGATGCTGCTGGTTTAATCGAAGAGGCAAAGATTGCCGGTGATCCTTCAAGACAAATTGGAGCATTAGAGAAAAAATATGCTGAAGGCAATCGTGATCCTAAATTTGTTGCACAGTATATAAAGGCCTTGTATTCGGCTTACAAGAAAGAGGAGGTGTTAGCTGTTGGGAAAGATTTTATTGCAAATTGTCCGAAAGAAAAACTAGCTAATGTTGATGCCTTTACTGTAATTGGCTATTCGGAAGCACTGGAATTTGGAAGTGAAGCTTACAAATACATTATTGCAAATCACGACAAACTTATTGCTATTGAAGGAATTGGTCAGGAAGATTATGATGGGATTGTTGGAGCTGCAGTGAACAAATACGTATCTGGTATTGCTACAACAGGAACAATTGAAGAATTAAAATCAGCAATTGAAGTAGCTAAGAAAGATTTCACAGCTCCTCAGCAAAAAAAAATGGAAGACAACTGGTACTCTACCTACTATTTGGCGCACAAAGAGTATGATACCTGGTTCAACAAAAAGATCTCATCGGCGAAGGAAACCTTGAAGACTGACAAGAGAATGGGTGCAGGTATTTTAATTAATACCACTTACCGAGTTGCTATGGATCCTGCATTTGAAGGTTCTGGTCTTTATGGAAAAGCAATTACAGCAGTAGAAGATTATATGAAAGAGGATAGTGAAATGTTAGCTTGTTACTATTGCCTGGCAAGTTTATATAAAAAATCAAATAACAAAGATAAAGCATTGGAAAACATCAATGCATTTATCTCTAAAAATGCCGAGAAAGGAGGCAAAAACGACAAGCGTGTAATGGCATTAAAAGAAGAAATTGAAAAAATGTAATTAGTCAATAATTTATTGATTATATTTAACAACTTAATAAGTGGTTTGACAAAACTTTATAGGGAAGTCAGACCACTTATACCAAATCAAAAAAACAAATTTATAAACTGATCCGATGAAACGAGCAGAATTAAAATAATATTAAATACATACGACAGTTATTATTTTGATCTTGTGACTTACATCCGACAAAAAAATGAAACTTTAAACGGATGAAATTTAAATTAAACCTACTAGTTGTCCTGGCTGCCATGCTGGGAATGTTTGCATGTAACAATGCCAAGAAAGAAACAAAATCAGGAATGATTTTAACAGGTACTATTGCAGGTGTTGCCGATGGTTCGAAATTGGAACTAGCTCATTATACTGCTGGCGGTATGCAAAAAGATACTGCAATTATCAAAGAGGGTAAGTTTGAAATCAAAGGAGATTACCCAATTCCAACCTTGTGTTACTTTGCAATTGCAGAAACAAATAATTATGCACAAATCTATGTGGAAAATGCGCCGATTACCGTTACTGCCGATATTAAGGATTTCTCAAACATGAAAGTAACAGGTAGTAAAGAGCATGATACTTATGCGATTTACCAGAAGGAAAGCAATGAAATTCGAGCAAAGTATAAAGATATCATGGCTCAGCTTTATAAGCCTGGTAACACTAAAGAGCAAGCTGATGAATTAATGAAGAAATTAGAGCCTCAGCAAAAAGAAATGGAAGCTTTAAATGAGAAGTTCATTATGGAATATCCAGCTTCAGCTCATGCTGCTAGCCTTGTAGTAAGAGAACTTTCCGGTAAGAATTATAAGGAAGCTCAGAAAATGGTAGCTGCAATGGATGCTCAACTTCAGAAGAATCCAACCATTGTGAATACCCTTGCAGAAATGGCTAAGAAAAGTGAGAAAGATGTTACCATTGATGAGTTAATGGCCAATGTAAAGAATGTTTCATACAAAGTTGATACAAAATATGCAGGTAAGGAACTAAAAGATATTATTTACCTGGGAACATTTAAGAATGGAAATCTATGTGCATTAAAGAAAGATGGAACAGTTCAAGTAATTAATGCTAAGGGGAAAGTTGCTAAGGAGTTTAAAGCCAATTTAAGTGGTCAGGCTTCGTCGTTGGCTGTTGATGCAGATGATAGCATCTATTTGCTATGTACCATTCAGGAAGAAGTAGAGAAAAAAGTCAGAGGTAGAAAAATTAAAAGGATGATGCCTAAAGCAGTTGAGTGTGTAGTTCTTGATGTAAATGGGAAGGAAAAAGCAAAGTATGTTTTGAAAGATGTAATTACAGCAACTGGAGCAAGAATAATTGGCAGCAAGATTGTGGTTGCTGATTATAGAGGTGCTAAACTTGCCATGTTTGATAAAACTAACGGAGAAGCTGGCCCTGTAATGAAAGATATGCGTCCATGTTGTGGTATACTTGATTTCTCGGTAAATGCGAAAAATGAAATTTTGGTTGCTAACCTTGGTGCTTTCCGTGTTCAAGGATTTAACTTTTCTGGTGAAAGTATTTTGACATTTGGTCAGAGAGGTAAAACATTGAATGATTTCCACGGGTGTTGTAATCCTGTTTCAGTAGCTTCATTAAATAGTGGTGCTATTGTAACGGTTGAGAAAGACCCTACACGTATTAAGGTATACAGCAGTACTGGAGCAAAACAAATTGCTGGTATCGAAGAATTGGTGAAAGGATGTTCCTACATTCCAATGATCGTTGATGGTAAGGATAATCTTTATCTTGCTTCAGCTGAAAAAGGAATTGTTAAGTGTGTATCAGTGAATTAAAAATTGATAAGAAAATTTAAACAGAGAGAGTCATTTTTTTTTAATGGCTCTTTTTTTTTGCTTTTCTTTCACCCGATTTCCTCAATTAATTGTCTATAAGGTAGAAGTGAAAAAAAGGGAGAGTGTGTCATGATAAATGTAGAATACAGACCAGAGAGTGATTTATTGGATGTAGTGTTGACTGGAAAGATACAATTTGCTCAGATGAAGGAGTATTGTTTAAACCTTTTAAAGGGAATAACTACACCCAATTGTGTTAGAATTCTAGAAGATGCAAGTTCAGCAGAACTACTATATGATATTGATGATGCTGAAAGTTTGGGATCGATTATAGAATCTGAATTGGGACAACAATTAACTGTTAGGCATGCCCTGATTAGAAGAAATCCTCTTGATACTGCATTTGGGATGATTCGAATTCAAAATAATACTTCTGATCGTTATCAGTTAAAAGTGTTTTCTATTCCTGAAAATGGAAGACATTGGTTAATGAATGAGAATTAAAATTTATAACTATTAACACCTATATAAAATTACTTTTTACAAAGTGAATGTTTGCAGGTATTTTTGTCAGATTTAAGGCCTGTATCACAGTAAATGGCAAAATCATTTTAATGATTTTGCCATTTTTTATATTGATTTTATGTGTAAATGCTTCATGTTTTTTATTTAGATGCAATCTACCTAAACTGTTTTTGTTCTAATTTATTTTTCGGAAAATCTATTTGGTAATAACGCTTTTGTGTTGTGTAAATGCTGGATATATAATTGTTTATGAGTTTAGGATTCGTAAATAATTCTGGTGTGATAATTTTATCAACGGACACATTCTTAAGCTAAGGATTCGATAATGCAAAATATATTTTTTAAAGACATACTTTGTAATGCTATGTATGATGTATATCTTTGTATTCGAAGATTTATTAAAATCTTCGTTAAGCTGAATAATAAGATATTGAAATAAGAATACTCATCATGAATAAGAATAGATCCAAGGAATATGATGTAATTATCATCGGAGGGGGAGCAACAGGTGCAGGGACAGCGCGGGATTGTGCGATGAGAGGATTAAGTGTATTGCTAGTAGAGCGTCATGATTTTGCCACTGGAGCGACAGGAAGAAATCATGGTTTATTACATAGTGGAGCCAGATACGCAGTAACCGATCATGAATCGGCTGCAGAATGTATTGAGGAAAACATGATTCTCCGAAAAATTGCAAACCATTGCATCGAAGAAAACAATGGACTATTTCTTACTCTACCAGAAGATGATATTGCATTTCAGTCTCAATTTGTAGATGCTTGTTCAAGTGCAGGGATTTCAACGGAAATTATAGATCCTAAGTTGGCACTTCGCATGGAACCATCAGCTAATCCTGATATAATTGGAGCAGTTAAAGTGCCTGATGGATCGGTTGATCCTTTCCGTTTGACCATGTCAAATGCATTGGATGCCAAATTGAATGGCGCCGATATTTTAACTCAGCATGAGGTTGTTGATATTTTGAAAGATCAAGATCGTGTGAATGGTGTAGAATTATTCGATCATGCGAAAAAGGAAAAAGTAAAATATTACGGAAAAGTTGTTTGCAATGCGGCTGGGATTTGGGGACATAATATTGCCCAGTTTGCAGGAGTAAACATCAATATGTTTCCTGCAAAAGGTTCTCTTCTGATTTTTGGTCATCGTGTAAATAAAATGGTTTTGAACAGGTGTAGAAAACCTGCCAATGCGGATATTCTTGTTCCGGGAGATACCATTTGTTTGATTGGAACCACTTCGGAACGAATTCCAATTGAAGAGATAGACAATATGTATGTTTCCAAGGATGATGTGGATGTGTTGATAAGAGAAGGAGTAAAACTTTCTCCATCCTTGGCCACTACACGTATTCTTCGTGCTTATGCAGGAGTTCGTCCATTGGTTGCCGCCGATAATGATCCAAGTGGAAGAAGTATTAGTCGTGGTATTGTATTGATGGATCACAAGGAGAGAGATGGCCTGGAAGGTTTCATCACTATTACAGGAGGTAAGCTGATGACTTATCGCTTAATGGCGGAAGAAGCAACAGATCTAATCTGTAAAAAATTAGATATCGATAAAAAATGTGAAACGGCCAACATTCCATTACCAGGATCTGCAAAAAGTGATGAAACTTTAAATAATGTAAGCCAGAAGGTTTATTCAGCCAATGGTATTACTCAAAAATCAGCAAAGGATAGACATGGATCATTGGCTCATAAAATAGCAAAAGGTGATGAGAATGAAGATTCCATGGTTTGTGAGTGCGAAGGTGTTTCGATTGGGGAAGTAAAGTATGCAATTAATGAATTGCATGTAAATAACTTGATTGATTTGCGCCGTAGAACTCGTGTTGGAATGGGAACTTGTCAAGGCGAGTTGTGTGCTTGTCGTGCAGCCGGTTTGCTTTGTGAATCGATGGAAGAACCAGGAAAAGCAAAAGATGATTTGGCCAACTTTCTTCAGGAGAGATGGAAAGGAATGTCGCCAATTGCTTGGGGTGAAACGATTAATGAAATTCAATTTACATCTTGGATTTACGAAGGGATATATGGATTGAAACCAGAAAACAATTAAGCAGAGTATGAAATTCGATAACATTATAATAGGTGGTGGGTTAAGCGGACTCACATGTGGAATTAAATTGGCGGAGCAGGGAAAAAAATGTGCGATTGTTTCATCTGGTCAAAGTGCAATTCATTTCTTTTCGGGTTCCTTCGATCTATTGGGTAAGGTAAATGGTGAAGAGGTTGCAAATCCTTTGGAAAGCATGAAAACCTTATCTGAGACTCATCCTTATAAAAGGGTAGGTTTGGATAAAATAGAACGGTTAACAAATGATGCTTTGCATTTGCTGGTTCGTTCCGGTTTGAATTTAACTGGTCAAGCTGATAGAAATCACTTCACATTAACACCTATGGGTGTTATGAAACCAACTT
Organism: Marinifilum sp. D714; assembly: GCF_030851345.1. Taxonomy (GTDB): domain Bacteria; phylum Bacteroidota; class Bacteroidia; order Bacteroidales; family Marinifilaceae; genus Marinifilum. The sequence goes on along the minus strand of NZ_JALPNU010000005.1, from coordinate 40,584 downwards.
GGTTGACATTAAGTGATTTTACCAGCTTCGATAATAAGGACAGTTTCCCTTGGAAGAAAGCGGTTATCTTAAATTTTAGTGGATTTCTCGATTTTCATACACTCTTTATTAAAGATGGATTGAAAAAGTTTGATGTTCAAGCACAAATTAAGAATATCTCGATGAAACAGTTTGAAGCAATTCGTAAAAACCCTAGCGAAATGCGTTCAACCAATATTGCCAAAGAATTTGATAAGGTAAATGCTATTGATGAATTTGCACAGAAAGCAAATGTTCTTAGTGATGGATTTGATGTGGTGATACTTCCTGCCGTATTTGGATTATTTAATAAGACAATTGCAGATAAGCTAAAAGAGAAAATTGAAAAGCCAGTTCTTTTGTTACCAGCCATACCTCCGTCAGTTCCTGGTATTCGCACACAGATTACATTGCGTGAAAGATTTCAGGAATTAGGAGGAACATACTTGTTGGGAGACAATGTTGAAGGGGGAGTTTTTGAAAATGGCAGATTGTTGGAAATCAGAACCAATAATCATGGAGATATAAAATTTGAGGCAGATCAATTCATTTTGGCAAGCGGAAGTTTTTATAGCAAAGGAATTGTGGCAACTCACGATAAATTATATGAACCAATTTTTGGTTTAGATATCGATGGCGACAGCAATCGTGAAAAATGGTTTGATGAAAAGATATTTAACGATCAGGCATTTATGCATTATGGTGTAAAAACCGATCAGAATTTTAGAGCATTGATGAATGGTGAACCTGTAGAAAATTTATATGTGGCAGGTTCAGTGTTGGGAGGAGCAAATCCTCTTAAAGAAGGAAGTGGAGCAGGTATAAGTTTACTTACATCTCTTCATGCGGCTGAACAAATTTTAAAATAGCAGGACAATGAAAAAGGAAATATTTGAACCATATAACGTTAGTGAGAATAACTTTGAGCAATGTGTCAAATGTACAATTTGTACCGTTTATTGTCCGGTATTGGAAGTAAATCCTGATTATCCAGGCCCAAAGCAATCTGGCCCAGATGGCGAACGAATGCGATTAAAAGATCCTGAGTTTTATGATGAGGCCTTGAAGTTGTGCTTAAATTGTAAGCGTTGCGAAGTTGCCTGTCCATCGGGAGTTAAAATTGGTGACATTATTCAATCTGCTCGCATAAAGTATAGTAAAAGCAGGCCAAAACTTCGCGATATGATTCTTGCGAATACCGATATTGTGGGAACCATGGCAAGTACATTTGCTCCAATTGTGAATACAGCAGTTGCACTTAAGCCTGTCCGAAAAGTAATGGATAGTGTGCTAAAGATCGATCATCATCGTATGTTTCCAAAATATACAGGCTTGCGTTTTGAAACCTGGTATCGCAGGTATGCTGAAAAAAAACAGCAGAAGTTCAAAAAGCATGTTAGTTATTTCCATGGTTGCTATGTGAATTATAACTTCCCTCAGCAGGGTAAAGACCTGATTAAGGTAATGAATGCTGCAGGTTATGGTGTACACCTTTTGGAGAAGGAAAAATGTTGTGGTGTTGCATTAATTTCTAATGGATTAATCAAGCAGGCAACCAAACAAGCCAAACACAATGTTGAGGCATTCAAGAAATCAATTGTAGATAAAAAGATGCCAGTGATTTCAACTTCATCAACTTGTATATTTACCATTCGCGATGAATACCCTCATTTATTAGGAGTAAAAAATGAGGAAATAAGAAATGATAGTGAATTGGCAACACGTTTCTTATTCCGATTGATTGATGAAGGAAAATTGAATTTGGTATTTAAAAAGAATTACAAAAAAAGAATCGCATATCATACTCCTTGTCATATGGAGAAGTTAGGTTGGTCTATTTATTCAATTTCGCTTCTTAGAATGATACCTAGTGTTGAATTGGTTCAGCTTGAATCACAATGTTGTGGGATAGCAGGAACCTATGGATTTAAGAAAGAGAATTATCAAACATCTCAGGAAGTTGGTAAACCTTTATTCGATCAGATAGAAAACTCTAAGGTTGATTTTGTTGCCACAGATTGTGAAACCTGTAAATGGCAAATAGAAATGTCAACATCTAGCAAAGTTCAGCATCCAATATCTATTCTGGCAGAAGCAATAGATGTTGATGCTACAATGAAACTATGGCAAAAATAAGCGTGTAGTAGAGCAAAATATTTTATTTTTAAGTTAGGTTAATGCCGCGATTATTGGATCATTTCAATCCATTGATTGCGGCATCTTTTTTGCAAGTAAATATTCTTTTAAAATTTATTCTGATATACAGGCTCGATTTGGGTAAAAAATAGGAGAATCCCTACTTGTGAAATTCAATGGGGTAATCTATTTTTAACGCCCAATATTACGGACAACTATACCTTAAAATAAAACTAAATAAAGAATTAAAATGAGTGCAGAACAAGTGAGTACGGGAAAAGAAAAGTTCTCAAGAGCTTTTTGGGTGGCCAATTCTGTTGAGCTTTTAGAAAGAGCAGCATACTATGGAGTTTTCATTGTAATAACAATATATCTTTCAAGAATATTAGGCTTTACTGATATTGAAGCAGCAATGATATCAGGTTTGTTTTCAGCTGGTTTGTATCTATTACCAACCTTTAGTGGAGCCTTAGCGGATAAAATGGGTTTTAGAAAAGCATTGTTGTTGGCTTTCACATTACTAAGTATTGGTTATGCTGGTTTAGCAATTTTACCAACCATGTTGGAAGCTGCTGGTTTGGTTGAATATACCGAAGTAACCAAATTTACAGGACTGGAGAAAACAAGTTGGAAATGGATGATTGTACCAATTGTGATTGTGATAATGATTGGTGGATCATTTATTAAATCAGTAATTACAGGTACTGTTGCTAAAGAGACAACAGAATCGAATCGTGCAAAAGGATTTTCTATCTTTTACATGATGGTAAATATCGGATCATTCTCAGGAAAAACCATTGTGAAACCATTGCGTGAAGCTATGGGGAACGAAGGATTGGTAAACCTAAACTTCTTTTCTGCAGCAATGACCTTGGCAGCAGTTTTTGCAGTATTCTTCTTCTTTAAGACTTCAAAAACAGATGGTGAAGGAAAATCATTAAGTGAGATTTGGCAAGCATTAACAAGGGTAATTGCGAATGGTCGTTTGGTAGCATTAATTTTAATTGTTACCGGATTCTGGATGGTACAACATCAATTGTATGCAACCATGCCTAAATATGTTTTGCGTATGGCAGGTGAAGGAGCATCTCCATCATGGTATGCCAATGTAAACCCATTGGTAGTTGTTCTATTTGTTGGTTTAATTACTCAAATTATGGCAAAACGTACAGCACTTTTGTCTATGACCATAGGGATGTTTATTATGCCGATTTCTGCACTATGTATGGCAGCGGGTAACTTGCTTAATGTAGAGTCAATTGATTTAGGATTGTTCAGCATGCATCCTGTAGCATTTATGATGATTGTTGGTATTGTATTCCAAGGGTTGGCAGAATCGTTTATTTCACCTCGATTCTTAGAGTATTTTTCATTGCAAGCTCCAAAGGGTGAGGAAGGATTGTATTTAGGATTTAGTCACTTACATTCATTTGTATCTTCTATTTTAGGTTTCGGATTATCCGGAGTTCTTCTTACAAAATACTGTCCTGATCCAATACTATTTGATAGTAGAGCAGAATGGGAAGTAGCATCAGCAAATGCACATTACATTTGGTATTATTTTGTTGGAATTGCTGCAGTATCGGCAATTGCTTTAATTGTTTACGGTAGAGTAACAAAAAAATTAGATGCACAGAAAGCTGCATAACTATAATTCAAAACAATGAAGTTAAAAGCCGTCTCAATTGAGGCGGTTTTTTTGTTTCGTAACATTTATGGATGCATTCTTTGATGTGATTGGAGTTGTTAGTGAATTGGAAAAACCAACATTGAAGTGAATAAGATTTTAGAAAAGTTGAATTGGGTTTAAATGACTGAATACTAGCGGAACAATGATAAGGATGTTATCTTGATTGTTTGGATGTAATTATCCAGTCTTTTTAATTTGAAATTTTCACTTTATAAGATTTTTTGCATCTTTGACCAACCTATATTAACCACCTAAGAAAACTAAACCCTTGAAAAATCATACCAAAAATATTGATTTTCTGATTAAAAGATTATCGCTTGATTCCGATGAACGTGCTTTAGATGAACTCTTTCATATTTATTACGACAGGCTTTTAACAGCATCCTTTGTATTAGTAAAAAGCAAAGATTTGGCAGAGGAAGTTGTAGCTGATGTATTTTATCAAGTTTGGCAGAATAGAGAGAAATTGCAAGATGTTAAGAATCTCGATAATTATCTATTCGTAAGTATAAAGAATCGTTCTTTGAATTATATCAATAAAGAACAGAGAGTTGGTAAGGATTCTATTGATGAGGTGGTTTCAAATAAAATAAGCGAGGACAATACAGCCGAGGATGTAATTATAGCAAAAGAATTACAAGATAAAATTATCCATAGCATTGAAAGTTTACCACCCAAGTGTAGAGAGGTTTTTCTTTTGATTCGTTTTGAGGGAATGAAGTATAAAGAAGTGGCTGAAAAACTTAGTGTATCTGTAAATACTGTGGATACACAAATGGGTATTGCGATTAAGAAGCTAGCAGAAATGATAGGTTATCAGGGGAAAAACAAAAAAAAATAAACTTTTTTCATTTTTCCTTAGTGGAAAATGAAAAAAGCATTGTCTTAAAAATGAACTACTAGAATATAATGACGGAAATGAATCATATACATCAAATAATAGCAAAGTATTTTGCTGGAGAAATCTCTGAAGAAGAGATGGGCCAATTACGGGGATGGCTTGAATCTTCAGCAGAAAACCAAAAGCTATTTGATGAGTTAAAACAAGGCTGGGAAGGACTTGTTTTGCAAACTTCTTCAGAAGAAAAAAGTCGTGTTTTAAATAAAGTTAAGGGAAGAATTAAAGCTGAGCAGGCTGATGAAAGACCAGTTAGAAGATTGTTTGGTGCCAATTGGTACCGTATTGCAGCTTCTGTATTAATCGCTGTGTCTGTTGGAAGTCTTGCCTGGAACCAAATAAGTGAGCCATTTTCATGGATGAATACCATAGGCTACGAAGTAAGAGAATGTGATGCAGGAAAGCAGACAGACTTTTTTTTGGCTGATGGTTCTCACATATACATGAACGGGGATTCTCGTATGAAATTCAAATCTGATTTGGAAGGTACGGAACGAAATGTATATATGGAGGGAGAAGCATTTTTCGATGTGGCAAGAAATGAAAGTAAACCTTTTGTGATAGATCTTGATGGTGCAGAGGTAAAAGTTTTGGGAACCTCTTTTAATGTAAAAGCATATCCCGAAGATGAGCGCATGGAGACTTCTGTTATAACTGGAAATGTAGCTTTTACTCATAGCCACAAAGGGGAAGAGGAAGGTTTTCATCTGGTGCCGGGGCAAAAAGGTGTTATCAATCACAACACGGAGTCAATGAATAGACTTCAAGTGGATAATCAGCTCGATATTGCCTGGATGAAAAGAAGATTACACTTTGTAAATACGCCTTTGTCTGAATTGACAAAGACATTATATAGAACCTATGGTGTAAAATTTAAATTGACGGATAGCAGTCTGAAGGATTTAAAAATTACAGCCAGCTTTGAAAATGAAAAGTTAGAAGAAATCATGAAGATTCTTAAAATGACCAATGAATTCTCTTATAAAATTGAGAAAGATATGGTTGTTGTTGGGAATAAAAATGAGTTCTAATCTTGTAGGAGGAGTCCTGATTAGTACTCAAAAAAAATACCAAAGAGTGGCAGCTCTCCGGTATTTTAACTAACATGTAGTAAATTTACTTGTCAAGTAAAAAACTAATCGAAATAGCAGGAGCTATTTCAGCTAGCATTATGTACGACAAAATTAGGAAAAAATATTCATTCGCAGCAAACAAAAATTTAAATGTTTGTAATTCATCCCTTTTTAAGAATGGATGTAAAGAGCTAATGAAGTTAATTTTAAGCCTGATTTTTGTCCATTTTTCTATCCTTTCATTTTCACAAGCTCAGGAAATATCAACTTCCAAGCTTACTCAGGGGATGAGCTTGGAAGATTTCATTGTGGAAATTCAAGCGCAAACAGATTTCACTTTCGTATACAATCCTGAAATAATTAAAGGAGTAGCCATTACCATTCCGTCAGAGGAGAGAATAAGTTTGCAAGAGATACTGGGAATGGTTTTGAGTCCGCTTGGCTTCACTTTTATTCTCTATCGTGATAAAATCATATTAAAGAAGATGGATGGACCAATACCCATGTTGCAATTAGAAGCTTCCAATAAGATTGAGGCTGCCAGATTGATTCGTATGGGGAAGATGGTTGTGGGTAGAATCTTGTGTGATGAGGATAGTCAACCGATTGTTGGGGCCTCTATTCGAGTGAAAAATGAATTTAAGGGAACTGCAAGCGATAAGGATGGTTACTATAGTCTAAAATGTTTTGTGGGTGATACCATTGTTGTATCTGCCATTGGTTTTGTGTCCAGTGAAAACATTGTCGGACTCAAAATGATTGAAGATATTAGGCTCAATACAAATGTGATAAACTTACAAGAGGTAAACATTGTTGGATACGGCGAAGAGGCGAAGGAGGAAAAAACAGGAGCTATAAGTACCCTTTCTGCATCAATGACCGGTGAAATTCCGAATGATTTTGATGAGATATTGGCAGGAACCGCAAGTGGTGTATGGATGCAAAAAAACTCTGGTGTTCCTGGTGGAGCTTCAACCATAGCAATTAGAGGAGTTACTTCCTTGCAACCTGATGCAAACAGCCCTTTAATTGTTGTCGATGGCGTTCCTCTTTTTAATACAGAGGAAAGTTTAAATCAAATTAATATTTTATCATTTTCAGGAAGTCCCCTTTTTGGTTTGGCTGATAATTACGTCTATAATGATTTGCGTGAATCAAATTATTTTCAAAAGAATGGCCTTAACATGATCAACACAGAGGATATTGAATCTATTAGTGTGTTGAAAGATGCCTACTCAACGTCGATCTATGGATCTAGAGGTGCCGCAGGTGTTATTTTAATTACAACCAAACAGCCAAGGAAATTTGGTCTGAAAGTAAACCTTATGATGGAAACAAGTGTTTCCAAACCAGTTGGAAAGCCTAACCTGATGAATGGTGAAGAGTATGCTCAATTCTATACCAACTATTACAGTCAGTTAAAGAATAAGGAGGTAATTTTTCCAGCCAACACAAATACCAATTGGTATGATAAGGTGGTGAGGAATGCCAACAGTAATAAGCTGGCCTTCTCTATTCAGAATAAAAAGCACAATGGATACCTGTATTTTAGCTTTTCACATTTAAATCAGGAGGCTTATATAGAAGGTGCAGATTTTAAAAGATATACTGGTAGATTTAATTTCAAACAAAACATCAACAAATATTTAAAATTAGGAGCTAACATTTCAATGACATCGGAGAAAAACAATTCTATTTTGGCTCCTAAAATATATCGCGATGCCATATTAAAGGCTCCTAATATTAGTGTGTACGATGAAAGTGGGGACTTTAATTTTTCAACGGGAAACAATCCATATGGAATATATACGGAGAACCCTGTGGCAATGGCGTTAAATGATAAAGGGGAAGCTTTGGATAACTATGTGATTTCAAATATTTATGCTGATATGAAACTCACAGATTGGCTTTCTTATAAGTTAGATTTGGGCATCAATTTCATAGAGACCGATGCTTTTGCTTCCTATAGAAATAGTGATTCTCCTGATAAAAAAATTACAATCGAAACAGATGGTTATTCCAGAAAGTTTGTAATCGCCAATATGTTGAGAGGACATAAATCTTTCGGAGAGCATGTCTTTAAGTTCGTAATTGGGCAGAGTTTTGAGGAGTCAAGACAGAAGGAGAAAGAACTGGACTATGAAAGTACCTATCAGATAACCAATCGGAATGCATATAATCTCGTTGATTATTCCAGCGACAGAAGAAAGTATGCTTTGGCATCATGGTTCGGAAGGTTGAACTATAATTATAAGAAAAAACTATTTGTCGGATTGAGCTACCGGGTTGATGGTTCTTCTCGATTTAGTGATGACAATCGATATCAAATTTTCCCTGCATTTTCTACAGGATGGATTGTAGTGAATCAAAGTGACGAGGAGTTGATTAACCACCTAAAGCTTCGTGCAAGTTTTGGATATTCAGGGGTAGAACAATCTACTTATACCTATGGTGCCTTGAGGACTTATGAAACGCATCGAAATGATTTAACCTACGGGAAGAAAACCATTTATACGGAAGCAAATGGTTCAAACCTTAATCTTTCATGGGAGAAAACAGAAAATTTTGATTTTGGGGTGGACTTTAGTCTATTGAAAAACAAAGTGAATGCTTCGCTTGATTATTATTCCAAGAAGGTAAACAACTTGCTATTGTTCACCGATGTGCCTGCTGTTACGGGGTATTCACAACAGTGGATAAATGTTGGAGCCATGAAGAATACAGGTGTTGAGTTAACACTGGATTCCCGTTTAATAAACAGTACATTCAAATGGGACCTGTTTCTTACAGCTGCCTTCAATCGCAACGAAGTTTTGGAATTGAATCAAGCAGGTTATGAGGTTTGGGGACAAGATCAGGCTTACAAATATTTCAAAGAAGGCAGGGAGGCTGCTCAATTTTATCTATACGATTGGGCAGGAGTAAATCCGAATAATGGAAATCCATTGTGGAGATATGCCGATGGCAGTCTAAAGGAGACTCCGCCAACCAATATGGAAAACAGAATGACTTTTGGTTCCGGTATGCCTAAGTATTCAGGAGGTTTTAGCAATGTGTTTTCTTTTAAAGGTGTGGAATTAAGTACTTATTTTGTCTTTGCTGAAGGTAAAAAACTAATGAACGGTACCTCTGCAATTTTGCATACTTATACCACAACCGAGGTTTATAATTTATCTAAAGATGTAGCAAACTACTGGCGCAAGAGTGGGGATGTAACGAACCAGCCGGCCTTATTCAATCCATCAATTACTAGCCAGAACAATTATACTACAAGTCGAACAAGTAGTCGTTTTTTCGAAGATGCATCGTTTCTGCGAATGAAGAAACTTGTATTGGCTTACCATTTACCCAGGAAATTTGTGAAGACTTTGAAACTTGAGAGGATAAAAGTATATGCTCAGGCAACAAACCTGTTCACAATTACTGGATATTCAGGTGCTGATCCCGAAGTGAGTGCTTTTGGACCTTCATCACTATTGTCAGGTTACGATGAGGTAACCATGCCTCAAGCTAAAACATTTAGTTTGGGCCTAAGAGTTAGTTTATAGAATAAAAATTGTCAAGTAAATAAATTAAAAAAGAATGTAGTAAATGAAAACCTTACGGCGTCTGGCAGGACAATGTAAACCTTTCATTAATTAGTTACAAAACATCAGTCTGAATTAAAAATAATATCAACCATCTGGTTGGTAATAGGGGATGAAACATGCCTTTCTCTTTCAGGTAAATTCTTTTTAAGTGAATAGTAAATAGAATGATACGGATTATTTGAGCGATGCTTTGGTAAAAGGATCCATTGTCGAGGCTAAACTCAAATGGTTGTAGAATATGTTTTGAATAAACTCAATTAATAACCTAAAATTAAAATTTTATGAAAGTTTTAAGAAACCCTTGGAGTGTAGCAATGTTGTTGTTTGCAATGGTATTTAGTGGAGCATTAAGCTCATGTAGCGATGATGAAAAATTAAGCAACCTTACTGGCTTTTTGTCTTTTGAATTTAATGAGGATGTAATCAACAATTATGACTTTGTGATTGGTGCCGATGGTGTCATTACCAATGAGTCTGCATTGCCTTATGGCTTTGACTGTTCTTCTTTACAACCTGTATTTACTTCGGCACCTCTTACAACTGTTTTTGTGAATGATGTTGAGCAGGTAAGCGGTCAGTCTGAGCAGGATTTTTCTTCAGATGTAGTTTATGAAGTGGTTGCTGAAGACGGAACAACAGCGAAAACTTATACGGTAAGAGTAAATGTTGCAACTGAAATTTCAGCATGGACAAAGCAAACTGCTGATGCTGGTTTCCCAAATTACGATTACACTCACGCATTTAAAGTTGGTGGAAAGTATTTCATCTCTGGAGGAGAGTCAACAGATTATACTTATAGCTTGTATTCTTCTGAAGATGGTGCTACCTGGACCGTAGCTAATGATAATTTCCTTGCTGAAGGTATTGGCGTTGGTTATGCGGCAGTGAAATACAACGACAATATTCTATTGATCGGTGGTCACACTTTAATGGATTGGTCTGATTGGAGTACTGGTCAAGCAATGGCATCTGTTTATTCTTCAGCTGATGGTGAAAGCTGGTCTGATGTAGCTGCTGAAACTGCTGCTGACAATAAATTCTCTGCAAGAACTGAACCTATGGTTGCCAACATGAATGGCGATTTGTATTTGGTAGGTGGTTCTGCTTTGGCTTATGGAAGTCCATCAGGTCCTATCAATGATGTATGGAAATCAGTTGATGGTGGTGTTAGCTGGACTCAACTGGAAACCAACCTTGGTGATGATTTTACTCCTCGTTTTAGAGGTCAGTTATTGGTGTACAATAACGAATTGTACTTAATTGGTGGTGAGTCAAAATATCCAACTCAGTACAACAATGAAGTTTATAAGTCAGCAGACGGTGCTAACTGGACTCAGGTAGAGGTGGCTACTCCATTTACAGCTCGTTCGCAGTTTGTTGCTTATGAGTATGCAGGAAGAATCTTCGTTGTAGGTGGTAAAGTGGTTACCGGTGAAATGGATGGTAATGCTCAGCTTGCTGAAGCTGCTAATGATACTTGGGTATCAGAAGATGGCGGTGTAAACTGGACACAAATGACTGAAGGCGTAATTGATTTTGAAGCAAGATATGGACATTCATTAATTCAGGATGGAAACAACCTAATGATTGTAGGTGGTAAAGGTGCTGCTGTTGACGGTGCAATTCCTGTTTTGAAAGATGTTTGGACTGGAACTTTAAACTAAGAATTACTGAGAGTCTCGTCTTTGAGATGAGACTCTCAAATTAAACAACAAACATTAACTAACAATTGGCAGATTGTTGGTTGTAATCATGAAAATGGATGTTTGAATTCAATAGAGTGAACACGTGAATAGTGATCAGGTGAAACTCGAAGGACATGTAGTAAAACTCATGAATATGAACAAGATATTAGTCATGTTCTTGTCTTTTATAGTCTTGATGATTGGAACAAATGTACAAGCACAAACCTATAAGCCACAAGAACTAAAGACAAAACACATAACAGGAACTGTATTGTGCAGTTCAGATCAATCGCCGGCAATTGGGGCAACCGTAATTGTAAAAGGAACCACCAATGGTGCGGCTGTCGATTTCGATGGTAAATTTTCAATTCACGCCAATAAAGGAGACATCCTGTTGATTTCTTCTATTGGCTTTATCTCTCAGGAAATAAAGATTACCGACAAATTACATTATCATATTGCACTGAAAACTGACAATGTATCATTAAAAGAGATTGCTGTAATTGGTTATGGCGTTCAGGAGCGGCGAGATTTAACAGGAGCAGTTACCTCTATTGATGTACAAGCCCTGGAACAACCAGCTTTAAGTATTGATAATGCTCTGGCAGGGCAGGTTGCAGGTGTTCAGATTAATTCAAGTAGTGGAACTCCTGGTAGTGCTACTGCCATTACCATTCGTGGTATAACTTCCTTAGCTTCTGATAATAACCCACTCTTTATTATTGATGGTGTACCTGTATATGGAGCAGGAGGATACTCTTCTACATCTTATCAATCAGGTTCGGTAGCTGCAGTCTCTATTGGAGGAAATGGAGCCGCAGGACAGATTAGTTCTAATTCAGAATTTGAGCGTAATCCTTTGGCCAACTTGAATATGGATGATATTGAATCTATTGAGATCTTGAAGGATGCTTACGCTACTGCAATTTACGGATCGCGTGGAGCTGCTGGTGTAATTTTGATTACAACGAAAAAAGGGAAAAAAGGAGCTCCTAAAGTAGATTTCAATATTTCAACTTCCTTAGCTACTCCTGTTGGTGTTCCTGATGTGTTGAACGGCGATCAGTATGCCGATTTCTATAATGCCTACAAGGATAAGAATTTTACGAAAGGTATAAATACTGATTGGGCAGATGAAGCCACACGCCTAGCTAAAACCTACAATGTTTCGGCAACCGTGTCAGCAGGGACAGACAAAAGCAAGTACTTTCTATCCTTGTCCTATCTTGATCAGGATTCCTATGTGATTAATAATGACTTTAAAAGATATACGGCCCGTATTAACTATGAGTACAAATCGAGTGAAAAGTTAAGATTCGGGAACAATGTTACCATTTCATATACTGATAATAACTCTTTAAATTCAGGTCAGGTCTATAAAAATTCACTGATAGCTGCTCCTAATATAGAGGTAAGGGATGAAAATGGGAACTATAACTTCATCAATAGCAAAGGGAATTATTTTAACCCAATAGCAAAGGCGAAAGATGATATCAACTTTGTACAGGATAAGCGTGTGATCGGTAATCTGTATGCCGAATACAAAGCGTTATCATGGTTAACTTTACGATCGGAGTTTGGTGTCGACTTTATGGCTTCAAAAGCTTATAACAGAAACCTGTCTTATGATGCTTCGCCAATTTTGGAAGGTGGTAGTGCAAGCCAAACCACCATTCAAAACATGAAATATGTGATCAACAATACTGCTACCATCTACAAAGAGCATGGCGAACATGTATTTAATGGCGTTCTCGGACAAAGCTTTGAAGCTTCTAAGGAAGATTACGTAAGAGTATCGGCTTCTGATTTTCCAACCAATAACGTACTTAGTATTGGTCAGGCAAATACAACCCATGTTGATGGAGCTTCTCTGCAGGAATGGGCTATGGTTTCCTTCTTTGCCAGAATGAACTACCGCTGGAAGGATAAATACCTGGCTGGTGTTACTTATCGTATTGATGGTTCATCACGTTTCAATAAGAATGAGCGATATGTTGGTTTCCCTTCTTTTTCTGCAGGATGGAGAATCTCAAAAGAGCAATTCATGGAAGCATACACCTGGCTTGACGATATGAAACTAAGAGCAAGTCTTGGTTTTAGTGGTATTTCTGGTTCGGGAGGTTACTATGGACATCAGGGACAGTATGTTCAGAAAGATAACGCCAATATCTATGGTAAGAAGAACATCCTGGAAGTTGAACAGCCTAGTAATCCGGACTTAAAATGGGAGAAGACACAAACTTTGGACCTGGGGCTTGACATGAGTCTGTTCGAATCAAAAGTTCAGGTGTCCTTCGACTTCTATCAAAAGAAAAGTATCGATATGCTTATTCGTTCTTCTGTTCCTCTTTATACTGGATACAGCGGACAGCAGCAGAATCTGGTTGACATGACCAATAAAGGGTATGAAATTAGCCTAAGCACATTGAATGTTAACAAAGAATTTAAATGGAGTACCAACCTGAACCTGGCACGCAATACAAATGAAGTAACCAAACTGAATTTGGATGGTTATGTTGCCGGAGGTCCGGAAATTGGTTATGCCTATTATAAAGTTGGTGAATCGGCTACAGCATGGTTCCTTTACGATTGGCATTCTGTTGATCCATTAACAGGAAACCCATTGTGGAAATATGCTGATGGTACGGTCAGTACTTTGGCTCCTGAAAAATACGCAAGAGATAACAGTGACGTGGAAAACTACGAGAATAAGTTTGTTATGGGAGATAGATTACCTGAAATCACAGGAGGGATCACCAACGTATTTTCCTATAAGAATTTTGAATTGAACACTCTTCTTTCATTTTCCTATGGTGGAAAAATCATGAATGGAAGTAGAGCGGAGTTGTTAACCTATTCTGATGACAAATATCAGAATCTAAGTACTGATATTTTGGATGAATGGATTATTGCTGGTCATCAAACCGACATTCCTAAAAAGAAAAACCTTTCAAATACAGGAAAAGGCATTGATTATACAGTGAGTCGTCAGACAGATCGATTTCTGGAAGATGGATCCTTTGTTCGTTTGAAAAACGTATCTCTTTCCTATCGATTCAATCCTGAGCGTATCAGCCGCTTTGGCTTGAGAAGTTTGGTTCTGTATTTAAAAGGATCTAACTTAGCTACCTGGACAAAGTATTCGGGACCAGATCCGGAAGTGAGTAGTTTTGGTTCTTCTGCAGTATATGCCGGCAATGATGAGCTAACCATACCTCAGCAGAAATCAATTCAGATAGGAATAAAAGTTGGGCTAAAATAGTAAGAGACATGAAGAAGATAAATAATACAATATATGCATTTGCGCTTGTAGCTTCTGGCCTGGTTTTTACAGCTTGTAATAAACAGCTTGACCTGGCACCTGAAGATACAACCGTTGAAACTGAAGTTTTTCAGTCTGCAAGTTCGGCAGAGTCTGCACTAATGGATGTGTACAACAAAACATACGAAGCAAATAAAGGAGCAGCTTACACCATCGGTGATTTTACAACCGATCTGTTGGTAGTGAGCAATTCTTATTATCAAATAGTTATTAATGGTGAACTCCCCGTTGATAATTCCACCTCTAAATCGATCTGGGCAGATTGTTATTCTACAATAAACGTTGCCAATGTAATGATTGAGTCGATTCCGAAATTGGGAACTTATAATGAGGATTTGGAATTGCAACACATTGCAGAAGCTAAATTTCTTAGGGCATACAATTACTTTGTGCTGCTCAAGCTTTTTGGCGATGGTGCCTTAACGGGGAATATGAATGGATTGGGATTGCCATTACAATTGACTCCATACGAAGGAACCAGGTATGACGCAGCTAATGCCTTAACTCGTTCTTCTGTGGGCGAGGTGTACACTCAAATAATAAAAGATCTGACTGAGGCTTTGGTTGATCTTCAAGAAGTATACAAAGATGATTTGGAGACTCGTGCCCGAGCAACCCAAGGAAGTGTTCACGCACTATTGTCAAGAGTGTATCTGTATAAGGGGGATTTTGAAAAGGCTGCCAGTGAAGCAAATCTTTTGATTGACAATGTGAACTATACTTTGAATAGCAACCTTAGATCCGTTTTTCCTTTAAGTAGTGGCTATGATGTTAATTTAGATAAGGAATTTATCTATGCCATTCCTTTAACGTTTAATAATGGGGATCATCAGTTTGGAACCCACTTTTATTCATATTACAGCAAGGTTTCCTACTATGTTCCTGAAGTATTTATAAATAAATATTCCGATACCGATCAGAGAAAAACCACTTTGATATGGAAAGGATATGAAGGAGCAAACGGACAGCAACCTACAAAGTTTACAACTTCAAAATTTAATAATTCTGATGGCAGAGATAACATCCCAATGATTCGTTTGTCGGAAATGTACCTGACAAGAGCTGAAGCATTGACAAGAACTTCTGGTCTTACTCAAGAGGCTGTTGATTTGCTGAATGAGATTGCCAGTCGTGCCGATCTTAGCTTTACGGATTATACGCTTGCTGATTTTTCTACTGCAGATGAACTGATCGATCGCATTTTGCTCGAGCGCGAAAAGGAGCTTTGTTTTGAGGGCTTGCACCGTTACGACTTAATTCGAACTGGGCGTAAGCTTCAGGATAAAGATTTGCCTGAGAATCGATATGTATTGCCAATTCCTAAAAGTGAAATTGACATTACAAAAGGAAGTCTGGAGCAGAATCCAGGCTATTTGTAGAGGATAATCTGACCAAAACACTTTGGTCTCTCAAACTTATTTTATAGTCAAGTTTTATTGTGATGGGATGTTTGTAGGTTATTCCTGCAACATCTCCTGACAATAGGCTATTGTATTCCCAAATTAATATTAGAATGTATACAAAACTGATAATGGTTTTGCTCTTGATGCTGTTCTCTTTTTCGAATGGTGTAAAAGCAAATACAAGACCAGATGAAGATGGTAAAGCTGGAGTTTCTTTCAATCATGCTAGTTGGGAGGAAGTTTTAGAGGTGGCAAACAAGCAGAACAAACTCATATTTGTGGATTGCTATACCAGCTGGTGTGGCCCTTGCAAGATGATGGCTAAGACAACTTTTACAGAGAAAGAAGTGAGTGCCTTTTTCAATCAACACTTTGTAAATGTGAAGCTCGATATGGAAAAAGAGCCAGGCATTGCTTTAAAGAAAAAGTTTGGAGTGAGTGCATATCCAACTCTCTTGTTTCTTGATGCCAATCAAAAAATTGTTCACAAGAGTGTGGGTGCCTTGAATAAAGACGAGCTTTTGAAATTTGCCAACGAGACATTGGATGGTTCAGCTACCCTTTCGGGATATCACAAGAAATACCGTGAAAAGGGAGTGTCTGATCTTGATTTTGTCGTGGATTATTTAAAAAAGCTGGAAGCTGCAGGAGAGAAGAAAATCATTGTGGAAGTGGTAAATGCTTATTTCAAAGAATTGGATAAGGAAGAATTATTGAAGCAACAGAATTGGAACCTTCTGAAAAAATACGTTCACAATACCGGGAATTCTGCCTTTCAATATCTGCTAAAGAATCAAGAAAGCTTTATCGAAGTATATGGAAAGAAAGAGGTGGAAGACAAGGTGTACTTTACCTTTTTGCGCCAGGGAAATCAATTGTGCGATAAAGAGGAGGATGGGAATTATAGGCTGAGTAAGGAAAGAAAACACTCTTTCATGAACGATCTTCAGGCGAATCAGGTGCGCGATAAAGAAATGATTCGTGCCTATTCTGAAATATCTACATCCAGAACATTGGGAAATTGGGATGCTTATGTAGATGCCATTTCTAAATACCTACAAAGCGGAATAATCGATAAGGGAGCCATGTCTTTGTACAATTATGTATTGCCTGTGAATAGGGCTGTGAAAGAGAAAAGTTTGCGAAAGGCTGCTGCTGGCTGGTGCGACATGGGACTCAAAATCGATGGATTGAGTCAAGGCTATATCAATGCATTTAAAGATCTTAAAAAACAACTAAATACAGTTGGCAATGATCAGTAAACAAAGATCGTTGAAGAAACTGAAAAACAAAAGAACCAAATGAAGAAAGTACTAACAGTAATGGCAATGGCTGTAGTGGCAATTTGCCTGTCAGGAAATGTTGATGCTCAAAACCGAGAGGTGGAGTTTGAACATTCCAGTTGGAAAAAGGTTTTGAAAAAAGCCAAAAAGCAAGACAAGCTGATCTTTGTGGATTGCTACACTTCGTGGTGTGGTCCATGTAAGATGATGGCAAAGGATGTGTTTACCCAGGATCATGTGGCTGACTATTTCAATAGCAATTTTGTGAATTTCAAGGTTGATATGGAAAAAGGAGAAGGACCGGATTTAAAGGCAGGTTGGAAGATCAATGCCTATCCAACATTCTTGGTGATCAATGCCAAAGGGGAAGTGATTCACAGAGTGGTTGGAGCTTATGGTGCCGATGAGTTTATCGGATATATAAAAGAAGCACAATCGGAGGACGAGAACTTTGAGGCTCTTAACAAAGCCTATGATGCTGGTCAGCGCGATGGAGAGTTCATGTTTTCATATTTGCGTTCCTTACGTTTGGCTAACCTTGATAAGGAAGAGGCCAGAAAAGCAAAAAAATATATTGCAGAACTGAAAAAGGAAGATTTGTTGAAAAAGGAAAACTGGAACATCATTAAATATTTCATGAAAGATCCTGCAACAGATGAATTCCGTTTTATAGTGAAGAGCAGAGATCGGTTTGCGGAAGTTGTTGGAGAGGACGAGATTGATTCAAAAATTTACAATACCTACAGCAAGCAAATTGAAGCTTACAGCTACTTCTATCCTGGTAAAGGACGCACCTACGACAAGGAAGGATTTGATGCATTGATTAAGGATTTGCAAAACTCGAACTTATCAAGAGCGTCTGAGTTAATTGCTATTGCCTTAAAGAATGAGTATTCTCGTTTGAACGACTGGAACAAGTATGCATACGTTGTGGATGCTGCCTTGGATTTGGCTGTCCTTAAGCAATACGATAGTGAGTTGAGATATTTTGATTCAGCTGCTTCTACTATTGCCAAGGTGTCAAAAGACAAGGAAATGCTGCAAAGAGCACTTCGCTGGGCGAGCTATACCGCTGAAAGGGAAACTCGCTC
This sequence comes from Marinifilum sp. D714, assembly GCF_030851345.1. Lineage (GTDB taxonomy): Bacteria > Bacteroidota > Bacteroidia > Bacteroidales > Marinifilaceae > Marinifilum. The sequence continues at coordinate 22,395 of NZ_JALPNU010000005.1, read as the reverse complement.
GGAACACAAATCGGGTTACCTGGCAACCAAGGCCAAGCTTCTTGACTTGGTAGGCAAAGCCGATGAGGCCAAATCGACCATGATGGCATCGGAAAAGGAAGACAAGGCTGCAGAGGCTGCAGGAACAAAAATTATTTCTGTACCAATGATGAAGTTGGGAGGAATGAAACCGGCGAAAAAGAAATAGTGAATTTTATCCCAAGCCTGTTAAAGGCGGAATGACTCTCGCTTTATTACAAAAATATAATCAAACAAATCATACAATATTATAAAAATGAGAACAATATTAATCGCACTTATAAGTGTAATACTATTTGGTTGTGCACAACAACCTTCAAACAATGAAATCACAATTAAGGGAAAAGTAAAATTTCCTGACGACCGTTTCAAAATGCAGATCATTAAAAGAAATGGGTTTGAGAAAGAAGTCATTGACTCAGTGGAGCTGAAGGATGACAATACCTACGAGTTCAAAATGAAGGTAGATAAGCCTGGGGTTTATACTTTGGATTGTCAAAAGTGGCAATCGGTTCAGTTTTGGGCCGAGGGCGAGGATTTAGAGATCGATTTCCGTGGTCAGGACACTGCAAAAATCAAGATCAAGAACCCACCATATGTATATGTAAAGGGTGGACCAAATAATGAGGTGATGAATTTAATCGCTTACAATGGTTACCGAGCATATCAGAACATGATTGCTGCAGGGAAAGAGATCTATGCTGCATCGAAATCTGATTGCGAGGAATGGAAAGAAATGTCTGCAAATAAGTACAACCTTGTTTTTGACGACAGAAGAGAACGAACTCTTTATGTGGCTCAGCATTATGCAGATCGCAATTCAATTCTTTCAGTTCTTCCAATTTTGAATGAAACCAAAGACGCAGAATTGATTGCTAACATTCTTAAGACTTTGGAAGCTAAAAATCCTAATTACCAGCCATTGCTAGATGTGAAAAGAGAAATGGCGGAAGCAAAGGCTGCCAGAGAAAGAATGATGGAAGGTAAGGTTGCTCCTGACTTCTCATTCCCAACCAAGAATGGGGACAAGAATTATGGACCGAAGGATTTCCGTGGTAAGTATGTATTGATTGACTTCTGGGCTTCTTGGTGTGGTCCATGTCGTCAGGAGATTCCTCACTTGAAAAAAGAGTATGAGAAATATCACGACAAGGGATTGGAAATGTTGAGTGTTTCTATTGATCAGAGCAAGAATGCCTGGATGAACGCCATGCGTAAAGAGAAAATGCCTTGGCCACAGGTGCAAGCTCCTAAGGCAGGTAAGGATATTATGAAAGAATACCAATTCTCTGGGATTCCATTCATTGTACTCCTTGACAAAGAAGGTAAGATTGTAGGAAAGAATCTAAGAGGAGAGAAACTGGAAAAACTGTTAGAAACCATTTTTCACTAGGAGTATAGTATATCATAGGGAATGTCCCAATTGCCTTTCTGGTAATTGGGACGGTTATTAAATTTTATAGATAGATGAAAAGATATTTGATTTTATTAGTTGCCGTATTGGTAATAACTACCGGAACATCGCTGGCTCAAAGAGCAATGACAGCAGCAAAGAAACTTCCGCCAACACTTCAGCGAGAAGGAGTTGTTAGTGCCAGCCCAGATGAAGTATGGAGGTTAATTTCAGTCTTGGATAAGGTAGATGAATACAATTCAGAATTTGTAAAGTCTGTAGAGAAAGAGGGAGACGGTTACGAAGCATATCGCTTGGTAAAAATGACTGATGGAACAGAAAGAGGGGAAGAAGTAACGGTTTTTTCAAAAGCTGCTAAACGGATTTGTTTTAAGTCAGAAGATTCTCAGTATCCTGTAGAATACTATATAGTGAATTACTACATCGAATCATCAGGCAAATCGAAAACTAAGTTGAGATTGGAATGCTATTTCAAGGTGAATAAAGGAGCTGCTAAGACCAAAACTTACAAAGCAATTGGGAAAGAGCTTTCAATAACTTTAAAGGGGATTCAAAACTATTACAACAAGTAATTGGTATCGATTTTTGTGTGAAATTAAAGAATAGTGAAAGCCGTCTCAATTGAGGTGGCTTTTTATTTGCAGAAACATAGAAAGGTTAATTAAGCTTAAAAAATGCAGCTTAGTTTCACCCTATTTAGTAATATTATTGTCTTAAATGCAGAAAGAATAAACATTAATATTAAAGAGACGAACTCTTTTACAAGTAAAAAATAAGGATATGAAAAGTAAAATTGCAGTACTGCTAGTACTAGTGTTAAGTGTGTCAACTGGTTCATTTGCTCAAATTTTAACACCAGCAAAATGGACTGTTGAGTTATCTAAAAAGGACATTAAAGTAGGTGATGTAATCGAAGTGGTTTTTAAGGCTAAGATTGATAAAAGCTGGCATGTGTATTCAAATGATTTTGATCCGGATTTAGGCCCAATCTTAATCGAATTTGATTTTGAAAATCACGCAAGTTACGAGCGTATTGGAAAGGTAAAACCTATTAATGCTCATAAGAAATATGACAAAATCTGGGAAGGTGATGTAAGTTATTTCGAAGATACTGCAGAAATGCGTCAGAAAATTAAGGTAAAGAGTTTACCATTGCATGTTGAGGGAACTTTTGATTTCCAAACATGTTCAGACCAAACAGGACAATGTGTTATGGGGGATGATGAGTTTGATTTGAATTATCCTGCCAAGTAAATCAAGTTTATATTTCGAGTGAAAGACTGTCTTTTTAGGCAGTCTTTTTTTATATCTATTAAGAATTACTCCTGCTTCTACTGAGGCAGGAGTTTTTTATTCTAGTGCTATGGTATCAACGAACCTAGGTTAAATAAGGTGAAAAAAAAGACCTGATTTCAACTATAATGTTGCTTGCTGGTTAATTAAGGTTAAAAGAGGGCTTATTTTTAAGTATATACCTTAAACTATTAGGTAATGCTGTTATAATTGCAGAAAAATGGATCATTATTGACCCGAGAAGAGGTTTGTTATTTAGAGGAGTTATGAATAATAAAGAAAATGCAATTTCAATTCATCCATTTTTAAAGGAATAGTGTCATTTAGGCAAATACTTAAAGTGGGTGATTAAATTTCCTAGACAAAAAAGTGTTCCTTTTTTTATAAGTTTGATCAATATTAAATTAACAGTATAGGGATTTTGATCTGTTGAATGAAAACAGGTGATAGGGGAATCCGATGTAGTATATAAAAGTTAAATAACATGAAATCACTAATTAAATTATCTGCAATTGCATTGTTGGTCAGTGTGTTTGCATCGTGTAACGAGAAACCTAAGAAGGAAGAGAAAAAAGATGAAGGGTTTGAGGAAACAGCATTTATGCCTTGTTGTGGTGAGCCATCTTCTAATGAAGAGGTATTAACCATTAATCTTGCGTTAAACGATACATATTGTAAGAAAACGGCATGTGCTTGTATTCACGATATTGCAGCAAGAGAATATGAAGAATTGCAAAAGCAATTGATGGAACAATTTAATATTGATTTGCAGATTACCTATTATATGGAGCCTTACATGATGGAAGATCAGTTAAGAGCGAAAACTCATGATGGAGTAATTACAAAACCATGGAATGCTTTCATGCTAATGAAAGAGAATCACCTTCGTTATGAGAGAGTGGCTGATATTCTTGATGTGTACGATAACCAATGGCTAAAAGGTGTATACTTGGTGAGAAAAGATTCAGATATTAAAACCATGGCCGATATCAATGGAAGAACATTGGTTGCAGGTCAGGAAGATGCATATGAAAAATACCATGCTCCTTTACATCAATTGGATAGTATGAATATCAAACCTGGAAAAATCTACTACAAAGCGAGCTGTTTGGAAAGCATTAACGAGCTAATGGATAGAAAAGCAGAAGTAGCTATTGTATCTGATTATGTGATGTCGGCAAGTTGTGCTGTTGATGTTGCCAGCGAAGATGATTTTAGGGTGATTGGAGAAACCGAAAAAGTGCCATTGTGTTCTGTTATCATTGATCGTAAGAAAATCTCGAAAGAAGATGCAATGCGTTTTCAGGCAGCTTTATTGGCTTTATCAAAAGATAAAACTCCGGAAGGAATGTTAAGTGCAGGATTTGTAAAACCTGCATCATGGATCCCAAATCCATATAAAAAACCGATAGCACAAAACTAACTATTAATATGACTGAAAAGAAGAATTGGGACAGACGTAGCTTTTTGCGTAAAGCTGGTCAGGCCACTTGTGCTCTTGCACTTGGAGGGATAGCTTACCGAATTGTAGGTCAGCATTTAAATGAAGAAACCGCAGGTCCACGTTCAAGATATGTTTGGCAGATAGATCCAGACAAATGTACCAATTGTGGTAAATGCGAAACAGGATGTGTACGCACACCTTCGGCGGTAAAGGCAGTTAACGATCAGAAAAAATGTTCTTGTTGTGTAGTTTGCTATGGCCACATTAAAAACAAGCAAATTGCATCAGAGAAGATCATGAGCGACGGAGAAAGAGTTTGTCCGTATGATGCGGTAACTCGTAAGAATTTCTCTGGCGGTAAGGATGGTTACTTTATTTACGATATCGATCATGATAAATGTACAGGATGTGGTAAATGTGCAGAAGCCTGTACGGATAAAGGAACAAAATCGATGTTTTTGATTATTCGTCCAGATTTGTGTTTGAACTGTAATGCATGCGACATCGCTAGAATTTGTCCTGAGGATGCAATTGATCGTTTGTACATCGGGCCAGAAGACGATTTTAAAGGAATTTACGAGTTGGAGTACGGTGAATATGATATGAATGAATATGGAGCTTAAAAGATTTAAATTAAATATGAGAGTAATTATCGTTATTGCATTTGCTCTGGTTTCTTTAGTGGCTTCAGTAAATACAAGTATGGCTTTGCCTACTCCTCAGGAGCAGGATTGTCATAGTGTTGATGATTTAAGTAGAGGTAACATTCGAGAGTTTAAAGACAATTACATTCCGAAGGAATATTTTCCAACGCCGGAATACATGGTGTTTGTAGATTTGGGCGTGCTATTATTATTGCTTTTAATAGGTGTTTTCTTGGTTTGGAGAAAGAAATCACAAAAAGCAATGACTGTAATGGCTATTGTTACATTTGCTTACCTGGGGTTTATACGTGGAGGTTGTGTTTGTCCGGTTGGTGCCATTTCAAATACTACAATGGGATTGATTACTCCAGCCGAAGTTGGTTTGGCAAGTCTGATCATTTTTATGCTTCCCTTAATCATTGCACTAATTATCGGTCGTGTATTTTGTACATCAGGATGTCCACTGGGAGCAGTTCAGCATATGGTACAAAAGTCTAAAAAGACAATCAAGTTGCCTAAAAAACTGAATAACGCACTAAAAGTAGTACCGGCAATCATGTTAATTGCAACAGTTTATTTTGCAATTCAGAGTGCATGTTTTTTTGTTTGCGAGGTGGAGCCCTATAAGGTATTGTTCTTTACAGGACAAACCTGGTTTGAACAAGGACTGGCATTTATCTTGGGACATCCTATGGAACCTAAGTTTTTGTTGGCTTTTGGCATTGGAACCTGGTTGTACCTGATTGCAATTCTTGTTTTGGGATATTGGGTGCCGCGTCCATTCTGTCGTTTCTTATGTCCTTATGGAGTATTGTTGGGAGTGGTTTCATTCTTTTCATTTAAACCAAGAAAAATAAAAGACGATAATTGTGTGTATTGTGGTATGTGCGAAAAGGCATGTCCAACGCAAGCAATTGTTATTGATAGAAAGAACAAGTATTCTTACGTTTCGAATTACGACTGTGTACAGTGTAACAAATGTAATGATGCATGTAAGAAAGATGCTTTTTAGAACAAAGTACCACGATAAAATATATGACCATCCTTCGGGATGGTTTTTTTGTATCGGGCAATAAAATGACATCAGTTTGAAACTTCAAATGGGCTAACTATTTACAATTTTTAAGTAATAATGGCATTAAAACTACAATCAGTGAAAAAAAAGTAAAAAAAAATCATTTTTTTTTCACAGTCAATTTTTATCTAATCTGGATTGTAATTGAAATTCCTAGCTCTAGATAATCAGCGAGTTTAGAGATTTTAAAATAAACAATATAAATAATTGATTGTTTTCTAGATGCCTGCTAATGTGCTAATTATTAACGTTAATTAACGATATTTTTTACTTATTTCGTTCACCCAATTAGGGATTTTGCTTGTCTCTAAAGCGAAGGTTAAATCAAAAAATAATCAACTAATCAACCCAACAGGTTGGAATCTGATAAAAATAAGGTTGCAATCAGTTAAGACTAAAAAGAAACAGATGAAAGGTAAAATTACAATTCTAGCCATTTTAATGATGGTTTTTAGCGGACTTTCTTTCGGGCAGATGATAGAGCCTACAAAGTGGAAAGTAGAGTTTTCTAAAAAAGATGTAAAAGTAGGAGACGAATTAGATGTTGTTTTTAAAGCAACGATTGACAAAACCTGGCATGTTTACTCCAACGATTTCGATGCGGATTTAGGTCCGATCTTGATCACTTTCGAATTCGCAGAGAATTCAAGTTACGAAAGAGTAGGAGAAGTAAAGCCGATCAACTCTCACAAAAAGTACGACGAAGTTTGGGAGGGAGAAGTAAGCTACTTCGAAAATGAAGGAGAAATGCGTCAAACCATTAAGGTAAAAGAATTGCCGCTTCATGTTGCCGGTACTTTCGAATTCCAGACTTGTTCCGATGAAACCGGACAATGTGTAATGGGGGATGACGAGTTTGATTTGAAAATTGGGGAAGCAAAGGAGAAAGCTGTCGTAGCAGATGCTTCTTCAGATACCAATGATAAAGAAAGCAAAAAAGGCTTATGGGCAATTTTTATTGCAGCTTTTGTAGGTGGATTGCTTGCGATTGTTACTCCATGTGTATTCCCAATGATTCCTATGACAGTGAGTTATTTTATGCACTCAGGTGGTGGCAATAAAGCAAAAGGAAGAATGAATGCTTTCTTCTATGGTTTCTCTATTATTGCAATTTACACTGTAATTGGAACAATTCTGGCAGTAGTAATGGGACCTGATTTTGCGAACTTCCTAAGTACTCACTGGGTTCCTAATATTTTGTTCTTCTTGATATTTGTGATTTTTGCATTCTCATTCTTTGGAATGTTTGAAATTACGATGCCAAGTTGGATAGTGAACAAATCAGTGGCGAATGAGGATAAAGGTGGTTTCATGGGATCTTTCTTTATGGCATTTACTTTGGTACTTGTATCGTTCTCATGTACAGGTCCAATTGTAGGTTCAATTCTTGTAGCATCAGCAGGTGGTGAAGTATTGATGCCAATTGTTGGTATGTTAGGATTCTCATTGGCATTTGCATTGCCATTTACATTGTTTGCAATTTTCCCAGGATGGTTGAACAATCTTCCTAAATCAGGTGGATGGTTGAACTCTGTAAAAGTTGTGTTAGGTTTCTTGGAATTGGCATTGGGTTTAAAATTCTTAAGTGTTGCCGATCAAACTTATCACTGGGGAATTTTGGACAGAGAAGTATATATCGCAATCTGGATTGTAATCTTTACATTATTAGGTTTCTATTTGTTAGGAAAACTAATGTTTGCTCACGATAGCCCATTGAAAAGTATCAGCGTACCTCGATTGATGTTGGCAATTGCTTCATTCTCATTCGTTGTGTATATGATTCCAGGTATGTTTGGAGCTCCATTGAAAATGTTATCAGGTTTTACCCCACCTCAAGCTACACACGACTTTAACCTAAGTCAAATTGTACGCGATAATGCAGGAGGAGGTGCAGGGCCAGTTCATAAAGCAACTCATAAGGCAAAATACTCTGACTTTTTACATTTGCCTCATGGATTGGAAGGTTACTTCGATTATGAAGAAGCACTGGAAGCATCAAAACGTGAAGGAAAGCCAATTTTCGTAGATTTCACTGGGCACGGTTGTGTAAACTGTCGTGAAATGGAGGCCAATGTATGGTCCGATCCTGCAGTATTAAAAAGATTACAGGAAGATTTTATTATAGTTGCTCTGTACGTAGACGATAAGAAGAAATTACCAGAAGAAGAATGGTATGTGTCTGAATACGATGGAAAGAAAAAGAAAACCATTGGTAAGCAAAATGCAGATCTTCAAATTCGTAAGTATAATGTAAATGCTCAGCCATATTACGTACTTCTTGATGGAGAAGGTAATGATTTAACAACACCAACAGCTTACGATTTAGATGTAAATAAATTTGTAAAATTCCTTGATGAAGGAAAGGAGAATTTTAAAAAAAAAGTAACAGCTCAGACCGTTAAATAGAGCTATTATATAAAGATAGTTTAGATTAGTTAGTGAAGTTTTCATATAGTCAATGAAAACATGGTTAGTAAGAATAGATTTTGATAATAGGAGGAAATCTCCTCCTGTTATCAGGTCTATACAAAACTAAGGCTATCAAAATCAAAATTTACAACAACAAATACTAGTTAGTGGTTATGGGCAGGGCAGTAAAGAACTTTACCCCAATATCTGATCTATAAACTCCCTGCTCACACCCTTTTATCATTAGAAAACCAATTACCAAAAAACCGTTTTAAATTGAGATAATGCTACTTTTGCATGCTCATTTAAGATTGTTGTCTCGGACGGGCAGAACTCTCGGAATGATTTTGAGAAAAACTAAAAAAACAACAAAATGAAGAAATTCTTAACCTTACTCGTAATGAGTGTGATTTTGTTCTCTGGTAATTTTAGCCAGGCTCAAAATACTACAACAATTCCGTTGAATCCTAAGGTAAAGCATGGTAAGCTTTCTAATGGAATGACCTATTATGTGATGCACAATGAAGAGCCAAAAGACAGAGCAAGTCTTTATTTCGTGCAAAATGTAGGTGCAATTTTAGAAGAAGATGCACAAAATGGATTGGCTCACTTTTTGGAGCACATGGCTTTTAATGGTCTTAAAAACTTCCCAGGGAAAAACATGTTGAATTATCTTGAGAAGAACGGTATCAAGTTTGGTAGAGATATCAATGCTTATACAGCTCAGGATGAGACAGTATACAACATCAGTAACCTTCCTACAGGTAACGATAACTTATTGGATTCCGCTTTACTTGTCCTTCACGATTGGTCGGGTGGCTTGTTATTGGAAGCAGAAGAAATTGAATCGGAAAGAGGTGTAATTCATGAAGAGTGGAGAACCAGAAGAAATTCTCGTTTTCGTATCAGCTCTCAAACCAGACCGGTAATGTACAATCACTCGCAGTACGCTAAACGTGATGTAATTGGAGACTTGAATGTAATCGATAACTTTGAGCACAAGCAATTGCGCGATTACTACAAGAAATGGTACCGTCCGGATAACCAGGCTGTAGTGGTAGTTGGTGATTTTGATGTGGAGAAAATTGAAGCAAAAGTAAAGTCTCTTTTCTCAAAAATTCCAATGCCTAAAAGTGCTGCTGAAAGAGTATACTATCAGGTAGAAGATAGCAAAGAACCTCAATATGTATTGGCGAAAGATAAGGAAGCTAAATCAGTTTCTATCAACTGGATTTTCCGTAAGCCAGCTTATACTACACGTGATGAAAATTATATGCGTGAGAGTTTGGTTCAGGGAATGTTCAATACCATGTTCAACAACCGCTTGAAAGAGTTGATGCAAAATCCAGCATGTCCTGCTGTGGGAATGAGCGTTGGCAATTTCGGAATGTGTCGTACCAAAGAAGCAAACTACATTGGTGTTTCACCAAAAGAGAACAAAGAAATTGAAGCATTCGAAACATTCATGACTGAATTTGCCAGAGTTCAACGCTTTGGATTTACAGAGACAGAATTGGAAAGAGTAAAAACTTCGTTCTTGAGAAGTTATGAATCATATCTGCAAGGAAAAGATAAAATTTCAAACGAAGATTGGGCAAAAACTTTCCAGAAGCATTATTTAAGTGCTAATCCTGCTCCTTCAGTAGAATGGGAAGTGGAATTTGGAGAAAAAACGATTCCATCTATTACCTTAATGGAGGTAAACTCAATGTTGAAAAACTATGGAAATATCAACAACAGTGTTTTTGCTTTGAGCGGTCCAGATAAAGAAGAAATCAAATACCCTACAAAAGAGGAGTTATTTGCATCGGTTAAAAAAGTAATGACTTCAAATATTGAAGCTTATGCGGATGAAACAGGTGATGCTCCGCTTGTTACTGATGAATTAACAGACAAGAAATTTGCTTCGGAATCAGTTGTAAAAGGGACAGATGCGAAATTATATACATTAGAGAATGGTGCTCGTGTAGTTGTTCTTCCTACTGATTACAGCAAGGATGAAATTTTATTTAGCTCATATAGCTTTGGTGGTAGTTCACTACTTGAAAGAGAAGATTTAGAGTCTGGAGATGTTGCAACCATGTTAGCAAAAATTTCAGGAGTAGGAGAATTCAATGCCATTCAGTTAAGAAAGAAATTGACAGGTAAGATTGCAGGTGTGCAACCCGCATTGGGTTCATATACTGAAACATTCTCGGGATCAGCTTCTCCAAAGGATTTCGAAACCATGTTACAGTTATTGTATCAGTATTTCGAGCATCCAAGATTCGATGAAAATGTATTCCAGGCACAAATGGGAGCAATTAAGAACAATCTTCAAAATGTGAAAGCTGACAATGGCAAAGCATTGAAGGATACAATTGGACAGATGATGGCTAACCACCACGAACGTGCATTGATGTTCAATGAAGAGTTCGTTAATAATATCGATTTTGAAAAGGCCAAGAAAATTTATTTGGACAGATTTAAAGATGCAAGCGACTTTACCTTCCTGTTTGTAGGTAATATCGATGAGGAAAAGCATTTGCCTTTAATCCGCAAATACATTGGAAGCATTTCTTCTGAGAATCGCAAGGAAAACTGGGTTGACAGAAAAGTGCGTATGGCAGAAGGAAAATCTCAAAATATTTTTGAAAGAGAAATGCAAGTACCAAAAACAACAGTATTCCTTTCAGTTAAAAATGAAATGAAATACAATCTTGAAACAAGAATGTATGCAAGAGTTGTTGCAGAATTACTTTCGAAAAGATATATGGAAACCATACGTGAGCAAGAAGGTGGAACTTACGGTGTTAGCGTTCGTCCATCAATCAGCAAGCGTCCATACGAAAATGTTGGTATCACAATCAGTTTCGATTGTGGTCCTGAAAAGCAAGAAAGATTAAGAGAATTGGTATATCAGGAAATTGATGCCATTGTAAAAACAGTTAATGAAACTGATCTTGAAGAAATCAAGAAAAATTACATTAAGAACAGAGCTGAAGCAGTAAAAGAAAACAGTTTCTGGTTAAGTGTAATTCAGGGATCATTAATGAACAATGAACCTATTACTGATACTGAATCTTACAATAATCTTGTAAATAGTATTAGTGCTAAGAAAGTAAAAGAATTTGCTAAAAAATTATTTAGGAAATACGATTCTGTAGAGGTAGTGATGAACCCTAAGAAATCGTAAAACAAAATCAATAGTCTGTTTTGGTTTAGTTTTGGATCGGTCGGAGGTAAGGGGCCGGCCGGTCCGTTCTTTCATCTAACAACAATTAACCACCCAAAAAAACAACAAACATTTAATTTTATCTCTAACTAATGAAAGAAGTATTCTTGCAAAAGCTGAAGGAGGAATTCGTTCCAGCTCTTGGATGTACAGAACCGGTAGCAGTTGCTTATGCAGCAGCTAAAGCTCGCGAAGTGTTAACATTACAACCAGAACGCATAGAGTTCTTTGTAAGTGGAAACATTTTAAAAAATGGAATGGGCGTAGGAATACCTGGTTCGGGTATGGTTGGATTAACCATTGCCGGAGCATTAGGTGCTTTAGGTGGTGATCCAACAGCGGGACTTGAAGTATTGGATGGCATCAGTGAGGATGTTATGGACATGGCAAAATCTTTTGTCGATGAAGGAAAGGTTTCAGTTGATGTAAAGTATGATGTACCTAAATTGTACATTGAGTGTATTTGCCACAATGGAGACAATACTGGTAGAGTAATTATTCAAGATCGTCATACAAATATTGTAGCTGTTGAAAGAAATGGAGAGGTGATATACAGCAATGCACGTGATTCCGGTGATAAAGGAGGAACAGACTTCTCCCAATGGAGCTTTGAAAATATTTACAATTTTATCAATACGGTAGATATTTCAGAGATCAGCTTCATCGAAAAAGGAATCAAATTGAACAAATCGATTGCTGAGGAAGGCTTAAGAGGAAATTATGGTCTTCAGGTTGGTAAATCGATGATGTTGAACATCAAGAAAGGTTTATTGTCTTCTGATGTCATGAACCGATCAATCATGTTAACTGCTGCTGCTTCTGATGCTCGTATGGCAGGTAGTACCATGCCGGTGATGTCGAATTGTGGTAGTGGTAACCAGGGAATTAGTGTTACCCTTCCTGTAGTGGTTGCAGCGGAAGAATTGGAAGTAGAGCACGAAAAATTATTACGTGGTTTGGCTTTGGCATTGCTAACTACAATTTACATGAAATCATTTGTAGGGCAATTGTCGGCATTATGCGGAGTGTTGCTTTCTACTGCTGGTGCAGGATGTGGAATTACTTACATTATGGGAGGAGATTTCCAACAGCTGGGCATGACCTTGAAAAACATGACTGGTAGTGTAACGGGTATGATTTGCGATGGTGCAAAATACGGTTGTTCTCATAAGATTTCGGCAAGTGTTAGTGCTGCAATTCAATCCTCTTTATTGGCAATGAACCACAATGTGCTAAATGGAATGAATGGTATTATTGATGATGACGTTGAAGCAACAATTAGAAATATTGGACGTCTTGCCAATGAAGGAATGGAAGTAACCGATGAGGTGATTCTAAAGACCATGTTGGAGAAAATGAAAAAGATATCATAAGCTAACCTGAAGGATTTTAATCAAATTCAGGTGATAAAATATTGATTTAAGATGGATGTGAAAGAGAATAATATTGAAAAAGTAAAGTGTTTGATTATTGGTTCAGGCCCTGCGGGTTATACCGCTGGTATTTATGCTTCCAGAGCGAATTTGAACCCTGTGGTTTATGAAGGATTGCAACCAGGTGGTCAGTTAACAACAACTACTGAGATTGATAACTTTCCTGGATACCCGGAAGGAATTAGTGGTCCTGTAATGATGGGAGAGCTAAAAAAGCAAGCTGAAAGATTTGGTTGTGATTGCCGTTGGGGAATTGTTACTGATGTTGATTTTGAGCAAAGACCATACAAAGTAACTGTGGATGGTAAAACTGAAATAGAAGCTGAATCGGTAATTATTGCAACAGGAGCAACTGCCAAGTATTTAGGACTTGAAAGTGAAGAGAAATATAAAGGTTCTGGTGTTTCGGCATGTGCTACTTGTGATGGATTTTTCTATAGAGGAAAAGATGTTGCCGTAGTGGGTGGTGGTGATACTGCTTGCGAAGAGGCATCATATCTTGCCGGACTTTGTAACAAAGTGTATTTGGTGGTACGTAAGGATCATTTGCGTGCTTCGAAAGCAATGCAGGAGAGAGTTTTCAAAACAGAAAATATCGAAATATTATTCGAACACAATACCAAAGAATTAACTGGAGATATGGGAGTTGAAGGATGCACTTTGATTAAAAAAGCTGGTACTCCTGAAGAAGAGGAAGTGAAAATTGCTATTGATGGATTTTTCCTGGCAATTGGACACCATCCAAACTCTGATGTCTTCTCAAAATATGTGAAAACTGACGATCAGGGATACATTTTAACTGAAGCAGGAACTCCTAAAACAAATGTTAAAGGTGTATTTGCTTGTGGTGATGTTCAGGATCCGGTGTATCGTCAGGCAATTACTTCTGCAGCTTCTGGATGTCAGGCAGCTATGGAAGCTGAAAGATATTTAGCTGAATTGAACTAATACCGTCTTTCATAATTTAAGTGTAAGTTTCAGCAAAGCAGGCAAGCTCGCCAATTTATTCAGACATGTTAAACGAGCTTGCCTCTTTTTTAAGAAACATAAAGGATAAAGAGATCTTATAAGATTGAATATGTTTAACTACTATACGTGAGATCGATTTTTACATTGAGCTCTCGTTAAATAACAACCTAACAAAATGATTACAAATCCCCTAAGCAAAAGAATTGTAGGCATTTCCAGTTTAATCGGAAATACGCCTTTATTAGCGATAGAGTTTACTTACAAAGGAAAAACTCGTACCATTTATGCCAAGGCTGAATACCTGAACATGACAGGTAGTATTAAGGATAGAATGGCATTTCATATTTTGCAAAAAGCCTATAAGAGCGGAGCTTTAAAAGAAGGTGATCGTATTATCGAGGCAACCAGCGGTAATACAGGAATTGCATTCTCAGGAATTGGTCGTGCCATGGGACATCCTGTTACCATTTATATGCCCGATTGGATGAGTCAGGAAAGAATTAACCTGATGAAAAGCTACGGTGCAGACATTCAGTTGGTAAGCAAAGTGGAGGGTGGATTCCTTGGAAGTATCGAAATGGCGAACAAATTAGCCGAAGAAGACGAGCATACCTTTTTGCCACGTCAGTTTTCCAACTGGGACAATTGTGAAGCACATTACAACACAACTGCTCAGGAATTGTGGTGGCAATTGAAATATAGAAATCTGGTGCCTGACGCATTTGTTGCAGGTGTTGGAACGGGAGGAACTGTGATGGGAGTTGGTAAATTCCTAAAAGAGCAGAATCCTGAAATTAAAATTCATCCTCTTGAACCATCTAACTCACCTACCATGTCAACTGGATACAAAGTTGGAAAGCATAGAATTCAGGGAATTTCCGATGAGTTTATTCCTTCTATTGTAGAGTTGGGTAAACTGGATGAAATTGTAAGTGTTGATGATGGTGATGCAATTGTTATGGCACAAAAACTTTCTTCTGTTTTGGGAATCGGAATAGGGATTTCATCGGGAGCAAACTTTTTGGGAGCACTTAAAATTCAGGAGGAATTAGGTGCTGATGCAGTCGTGGTAACTGTATTTGCCGATGATAACAAAAAATACCTAAGTACAGATTTGATGCGCGAAGAACCCGTGAAAGAAGACTTTATGGCTCCAGGTGTTGAGCTTCATAAATTCAGAGCGTTCAAACGAGTTTGTCACACTTGTTGCGATCCTACCGATTGTGTAGAAGGAAATTATCATGACGCTTACGAAATGGTAAAATTGCCATATTGTCCAAGAAGAAATTAATCAATCTAATTTCCATATCTTAAGCCTCTGTCCTAAAAGACAGAGGTTTTCTTTTTTTATTTATCCTCAAGCCGGATGGGCTGTTCTTTTATTCATACATAATTTTCACGGGCATTCATGAGCTCGCAAAGCTCGGTTATCATTGCTATAAAAGATCCAAAAGATCTAGACGTCAAAAATTTCGTTACCCATTACGACTCAAAGTCTAAACAACCGAACGAAGTGAGCTCATGAACACCTTATAGATATAATTATTCTGTGAATAAAATAATATTCTCTCGTACCTCGTTCATGGAATTCTGTTCTTAACGACTTTTTCATCTATGGGGCCCAACAAATTTTTGAATGTCACATTTTCTGCAGGGTTTTAACTTAAAATCCTTGGGTTAAAACCCAAGGCAAATTGATTTATTCTGCACAAAGCATTTCATATGTCATCTGCTTTTGCTGAGGACTTTAATGTCTACATTTGTTTGGTTTCAGATGTCAGGGCTGTTTTTGTCATTCATTACTCATGTAATCATGAATTTTCAATAATACTTTGCGCTCTATTCTGTTTTAATGCTTTGCATCCTTTGCGTGAAATATTTATTCAACTTCAATTTGAGATGCCTTTTGTGCCAATTGCTGTGTTACTTCTGCAATATTGTATAGCAATACCAACTTTTGTCGGTGTGTTCCCCTTTCTGTATTTTCCAGGGTATTGCCCAATTTCTCAAGAACAGTCTCAAGATCTTCATAGGGACAATTCGAATCATTTCTTCTCAATGATTCCGCTACCACTAGAAGTTCTTTTTCCACTTCCTGGTACATCAATTGCAATTCCTCGTTCATGTAATCAGGAATGTTACGGTGTGCACCCAAAGCAGATAGATAGGAGAGCAATGCATGGTTGAGGTAGGTAATGGAAAAAGCCCTTTTTTGCATTTTCTGATGGCGTTTGGGCTCCAGTTTCATTCCCCTCCAAGCCATGGACAACGCATTATCAGCCTGATGAGCTTGATACCTTGATATTCTATAAGTCAGCAAATCATCTTCACTTGGTGCTTTGTGCTCCATTAAAATCTGATTAAAGTAGGTATGATTTTTTTCTACGGCAGTTGCCAGTAGGTTCGGAAGTTGTTTGTATTGCCAATCGGGCCACATGAAACGAACCACGATAATGGACAGAAGTGCTCCAATTACCGTATCTATAATTCTGGGAATCATTACTACAACTCCTTTATCGGCAAGCAGATTAAAAGCAGCAATCACAAATATGGTAACAAAGATTACCGAAACTGCATAATTGTTTTTCAGCCACGCAAAGAAAAGAAAGGCGGCAATTAATAACAGAACCACTTGTCCTCCAACGGTAGGAAGTATTTGAACAATGCTAACCCCAAGGACCACACCTGTTATGGTTCCCAGAATTCTCTGAAACAGCCTTTGTCTGGTTTCGCTATAGCTGGGCTGACACACAAACAGACTGGTCAATAAAATCCAATAACCTTTTTCGATATCAAAAGCCAGCATCAAAAGATATCCGATAAGGAAACAGGTAGACAATCGAATGGCATATTTGAATTTAGGATGATTCCAGTTCAGCTGATTGGTAAAGCGTTTCCACAAACTACTCGAATCCTTGTCGACTCTTGGCAATAAGCCGGAATCCACGTTAAAATTCATGTTTTGTAAGGAAAGATGCGACTGATTAAGGTTCTGCAGCAGCAAACCCAAATCATTTTTGTTCTCATTCTTCCTGATCGCTTTCAGTTGAGCCTGAATGGCATTGATGGTCCATTTTATGGAAACAGGATGATGATATTCAGTTCCCATCAATAGGCTTTTCGATACTTCGTGTGCAGCAAGAGATAATTGCAGCATCAACTGACCTAAACCTTCCAAAATCTCTCGGTTGTCTGCATCAGCACTCAATAAATCGTAACGCTCATGACTCGAAGCCGCTCTTTCGTGAAGACTTTGCAATAGAATAAACTTGTGAAGGTAGGGACGAAGTGGATTCTCATCATTCATCGCATCGCTGTAACTGTTCAATACATTCTTACATCTGCCTATGGAGTTTACTACTTTAACATTTAAAGAAGCCAGTCTTTGCCTGGTCTTTTTCTGTATGGATTTATCGCTGGGAAATAATTTTGATTTCTCTTTTAGATACAAAGAAAGATTCTCGAAACCATCGGCCAATTGCTCCTCCAGCAATCGTGCCGGATGCAAATACAGCAATACCAATGACAATAATCCGTAGCAAAGTGCTCCTGTTGGCAATAAAATGATTTGAGCATACCAATTCGGAGAAATTTCGGCTCCCAACATGGTGTAAATGGCTACAAGCAGGGCTCCAAATGTAATTCCCCGGTATCGCTCACCCAGGCCACCAACCAGAATAAAGGTGATGGTAGATCCTACCAGGCCTATGCCAAACAGAATGGGGTAGGGCAATAAAATCTCGACAGAAGCAGAGGAAATTACAAAACTAAGAATGGTAAGCAGCAATGCTTTTATTCTTCCCTTAGGGTGGTCATCGGTTTCGGATAAAGCACCTGCCAATGCGCCCAAGGCCAAGGTTACCCCAATAAAAGCCATGTCGAAAATCACAAAGGGAATCAACAAAGCCCCCATGGCAATGGCAGCCTTAAGGGCCAACAACCTGTTGGGATATCGCCATAGGTTCTGTATCCAGAATTCGTACCATTGTTTGCCTTGAAATCGCGTAACTCTTAATTTGTTTTGCATGCATCGAAATTTTAAGGCTGTAAAGATACGAACTCAGATTCGTAATAAAATCTAAAATTTCAGAAGTCTTTGAATAAGTTAGGATTACAATCGATTGCGAGAAAAAATAATGAAGATATTGTCGCTATGGGAACTTTTTCAAAGCATACGATTCATCGAACTCAGGTTTATAGATTGGATAGCCTGCTCGCTGATTTCTTAAATGATATGGCAGGCTGTTTTTTTATCGAATGGATAGGTGAGAATAATAGCGATCTGAGTTGCCCCTTGATTCAAATCGTTGTAAATTAATGAGAACAAAAATCAATTAAAAAGAATCAAGGATGACTGATGAATATGCTAATCCCAATGACCTGGTGTTCTATGTGAAATATCATATCAAGCCAGAATTTATAAACGAGTTTAAGGAACGATTAATGGGTGTTGTTAAAAACATGACTCAGGAAGATAGTTTTGTGAGTGCTTTTGTGCACCAGTATGCAGAAGGTGAGGGGCGTTTTTCCATGTATGAACGATGGACGGATGCTTCGAAGGATGCTTTTATGAGCTATCAAATGGAAGGGAAAACCTATCGAAAGGAATATGAGAAGCGACTACCCCAGATAAGTGAAACTCCCCGAAAGATTCACCTGTTAAAACCATTGGCCTATTGGATAAGTGCAACTGTAAAGCCATCGGAAAATGATTTGATCTTCTATGTGAATTTCCACATTAAACCAGATAAGCTTGAGGACTGGAAGAAAGCTGCTTTGCAGGTACTCAATAAAATGGCCGAAGAAGACGCCTTCGTAAGCACTTTTCTGCATCAGGATGCAGAAGATCCTTCCCGCTTTACCATTTATGAAAGGTGGAACGAACCAAGTATGGAGGCCTTTGAAAAGAACCACCTGAATGCAAAAGAATATCGGCAGGTCTATAAAAACATGCTGCCAGATATGATGCAAAGTATGCGAACTTTTAGAGTACTGGAACCTTTGGGAAGCTGGATAGGGAAATAGCTTTGAGTCGATTAAAAATTGAAGAATGCCGATTCTGAAAATCAGAATCGGTATTCTTTCTTATATAAGATTTAACAGAAAAATATACTTGTTTGCTTTATATGTAAAATGTTTTAGTAATTTTGAAGGAGTACTAGCTGAAGAAACTTGAAACCCCTATTATATGAATAAGAAAATACTAAAGGCCATAGGAATTATTGTATCGATTGTAGTGATAATTGTCTTTTTGGACGCTGTTTTAGGAGAGTTTTTAACAGGATGGAATAATCCAAAATAAACGCATAGCTCGCACTAGCAAGAGATTGACTAGTGTGTCATTTACAAAGGATAAAGAAAACGACAAAAAGAGGCTGTCCGAAAAGTAAAGTTTACTGCTTATATGTTGAATGTGCAGAGATATTACTTTTTGAACAGCCTCTCGGCATTTGAAGCGAAAACACCTAATCGCCAGATAAATATTTTATTTTAGTGCCTCCAGGGTAATGCTTTCCACATTTGATTTTTGCCCAACAATTTGTCCTTTGTATAGGAAATAGGCGTAATAACTCCTGGTTTCTGGTTTTTTAGGATCCATACGAGCTTTGGGATCTTGCCAATTATGGCGGGTAAGGGTTTCCTCGTATTCTCTTACTTCATCGCCATAGCTAACTTTACAGAACAGACGAATACCATCAAATACCGATTTTTTGTACTTAATTTGAGGAGCACCCGATACCAGGTCAATTTCCAATTCAGGTCGCTGTGTATCGGTATCGATAATACGTTGAATAGGATTAAGTCCCAAATCCTCAAGAATGGCAGGAGTACAAATTGGATTGTTCACCAATTCTTTTCTAAAGTCACGAACTACACTTATGCAAGAAGGATGTTTGATTTCATACTCTTTGTTGGTAGAACGCGATTGAGCTTTGATAATGTTCTTCTTCTCGCTCAATGCCTTGTCATCCTGAAGTACCTTTATAATTTCGGCAACTCTTTCAGCAGAAAGACCTAGGACCTCTTGATAAACAGGAAGCTTGGCAATGAGGTTTTCGCCTTGGGAATTAAAATCCTCCTCAGCTTTAAAAATGTAATCGCTGTTTACTTTGACTTGTGTCATGACATTGTTTTTTGGTTTTTGATTTATATTTTGTTTCTTAACTCTTGTTTAATAAAATTGGTATGTATTTTTATAAATGTCAATATTTTTCGCATAAAAAATTTCATTAATCATGAAAAAAGGTTCGTAAGACCAGTAAAAACCGCCTTTAGAGTAAATTAAAATCACATGAAATATTTTTAAAAAAGAAGGGGAAAACATTTTTCCGAGCTTAAAAACATATTTTTTAAAACTCTGCGAAAAACATATGATAATAAAATTATCAGTAATTAATCTGTTTTTGCTTCGTTTAAATTTTTAAGAATAGCGGAAATGTCAATAAATACATAACATGTACACTTTTAGTAGAGGAATGTCCATTTTAGGAAGAATTTTTGAATTTAGATATGGTTTTATACAGATGTTGGTAAATTCTTCTACAAGTTCAATAAAAATAGGAGGTGTGTGTAGTGTGGTGTATTGATGTAAATTCATTAAGTTCATGAAAAAAATCATTGGGCAAGTGCTTTTTTTCTCTGAAAAAGACAAAATGGCTTCTGAAAACAGATTTTCGAAGGCTAAAAAAAGACTTCTGGAGTTTAGGAAAAGCTGTCTGGAAAAATGGTTAGAGCTAGCGGAAGTTTAAAACAGCATAACCAGTGTTCGGAAAAGTTCCCTGTACTTAAAAAAATGCCTGGCGGAAGTTCAGAAAAGCTGTTTGGAAGCTCCCTTGGCCTTCGCGGAAGTTCAAAAAAGCATAACGAAAGTTCCGGAAACCTGTTTCTAAAGTCCGTTGGCTCTAATAAATGTTTCGTAGGACTTAAAATGTTTTATGAAGTACTTGTCCAACTTCCCTTAGATTGTTTTAATTTTTCGGATAGCTAGTGTCTTGAGTTTTGTGTAATGGAGGAAAGACGAAATTAATTAAGTCTTTAATGACGAAACAAGAACCATTAGTAATTAGGGAGATTAGATTCTCTTAAAATTTATTACTGTAAAATATTTGCTTTAAAAATGATTGTTTATAAATTTGATTTTCATTACACATGAAAATGATGTTGTTGATTTGATTGGAACAAGGAAAAGATTAACGTTACATATATAATATTTTAGGCCATGGTTTGAGTAAAACAACAGAGCGTTATACTCATGTTGCAAAAAACAAGATATCTAAGTTTAAAAATCCAATAGATATTTTTAATAACTCTACCTAAAGGTTGGGTTAGCCACCCAAATTTAATAGATAAACAAAATGATATAATCAAAATAAACCAACTAAGTTGGGTTAGCCCAACGTTAGCCATAATATTAAATCCTACAAATATGAAAACTATTAAGAGAATTTTATCAATCTGTTTAATCACACTAACCTTTATTAGTTGTGGAAAAAATGAAAAGTTAATTCAATCCGAAGAAACGGTAAATAATTTTTTCAGTTCAGTTAATAAAGAAAATGCAGAATTAATGAAAAAATACTATCCTGGAATATCAACCTTTGATAGTTATTTTAAGTCTGACTCAATCTTGATAAGAAAATCAGATTTTTTAAATGATTCAACAATTAATATTTCAGTAACGAATTTCTTCACAAATGGATTTGGCAAAAAAAACAATAATGAAATTGAATTATTTCTTACTCCTGACTCGTTAGGAAACTATTTGTCCATATTGGATAGTAAAGGAATGACCAACCATAATGAAAACGAGATTTATCAATTTGCAAGGAACACAGGTTGTTTATTAGAATCAGACACAACCGACATTCAGATGAACAGGAAATTCATAAACGCCCAACTATTAGCTTATCAATATACTATTGAAAATTTACTTGATTTTACGAAAAATGTAAACGTGGTTGATTGGAGTTGGGAATCTGGGTATGGCAATTCTGCATCAGGGAAAGGAATTGTTCGAAATAATACTACTTTCAACATACCCAATGTAAAATATGAAATTAAATATAAAGACAGATATGGCAATGTCATTACATCAGATGATGGTTATGTAACACACGACATGTTAAGAGCAGGCGAATCTAAATCGTTTACTTTCTACTCAAGCTATGTCGGAAATGCATCGAGAGCAAGTATTTCATTAGAATTCGACGAAGAAATGATTTCTGAGTATGTTCTAGATAATGAATATAGTGGTAATGAATATGAACTATATTTGGCAGAATTAGAAGAAGATGCAGGAAAAACTGAATAAATACTATGGCTAACAATGGCTTATAATGCATAGGCCTGCCGCAGGCGCAACACAGGCCAACGCATCATAGCTTGGCCGTTGAACAAAAACCGCCTACAGCGGTAGCTTAGAGATAAGGTTGTAACTTGATTAAGTATTTATTCATTAAACTATTTAGTCATGAAAAAAAAG
>NZ_JALPNU010000059.1 GCF_030851345.1 Marinifilum sp. D714 | reverse complement strand
TGTCTTCCCCTGAAATAGCTTGACACAAAAAGTCAAGAGCATGAAGAAAGGAAAAGAAGCCATGTTAACCGATAACATGCAGGGATTTATTCAAGAGAAAATCAATTACAATAATTACGAGATTAGTTTTCGTCGCTGGTTAATAAGTCAGATCGATTGCGGTCATTTAAGTGTGCAAGACGCTAGGGATCGCTTCAAGTTGAATCCATTGGAATACAAGAAAATAATAAAACGATGGCAGGAAAGATATTCTGATGAATTGCATCTATCTTTGTCTATTATGACATCCAAGGAAAAAGCAGATAACAAAGCGTTGGAAAAACGTATTAAAGAACTGGAAAAGAAACTGGAGCTGGCTCAAATGAAAAATGTAGCTCTGAATACCATAATTGATATTGCAGAACAGGACTATAAACTTGAAATCAGAAAAAAGTCTGGCCCCAAGCAGTAGACCTGCTGTCACATATGTATCCTTTGAGTTCAAAGGCGGCCATATGTGGTCTGTTTGGGAAATCGCGCCAGGCATGGTACGAGAGCAGAAATAAAGCCCGGAATCAAGACCTGCATGCTGTACTCATATTGGGTATGGTCAAGCAGATCAGAAAAGATCATCCCCGCATGGGAACCGATAAACTATATTATTTGCTCAAACCTCAATTGCAGGAACATAAAATTTCATATGGAAGAGATAAGCTTCATGCTTTATTGAGTGCTTATGGATTACTGGTTCGACATAGTAAACGCGGACCTAAAACAACCAATTCAAATCACATGTATAGAAAATATCCCAACCTGATTCGGGATATGAAGTTAAGCCGTTCCTGCCAGTTGTGGGTTAGTGACATTACCTACATCCGAACCAGTAAAGGTTTCGTCTACTTATCACTCATAACCGATGCTTATTCCAAGAAGATCGTAGGATGGTGCTTATGGCCCGATTTATCAAGTCGTGGTGCACTGAATGCCCTGCAAATGGCTCTGGAGAATGAGAAGAAAACAGATAAATTAATACATCATTCAGACAGAGGAATACAGTATTGCTGCTATGATTACGTGAACTACCTCAAAGGTCAACAAATCAATATCTCAATGACTGAAAAGGGTGATCCCTATGAAAATGCAATAGCTGAGAGGGTAAATGGAATCTTAAAGTCAGAATATGGTTTGTACAATGTGTTTGAAGATTATTTGCAAGCCAATGAGGCTGTTAAAAGAGCTGTCAACCTGTACAACAATAAGCGTCCTCATTCCAGTATTGAACACAAGACTCCAATTCAAGC
>NZ_JALPNU010000058.1 GCF_030851345.1 Marinifilum sp. D714 | reverse complement strand
TCTTTCATAAGTATATATTTTGTTATGTGATAAGATCTTGTTAAATTTGAGAATCTAGTTTTACAAGAAATGAAAGCAAGAATTTTATTATCCCCGGATATTCATCGAAATCGAAAAGTTGTCAAGATCGCATTTGACTACAATTTGGGGATATTGGAATTATTGAAAAAGCATTTTCAGGTAAGGTGGAGCCAATCGAAGAAATGTTGGTGGATTGCCAGGACAGAATTCGACTATAAAAAGTTTAAAGAAGTGCTCTCTCCCATTGCAGAAATTGTTCCGATAGCAGATAAATCAAAAGTAAAAATTGAAGTTGTTCTACCTAAAGAATATTTAGAGAAATTGGAAAGGTTGAGATATAGTCCCAATACGATTAAAACTTATACCAGCTACTTTAAGGATTTTCAAAACTATTTTAAAAATAAGGAACTTACCGAAATTAAAGTTGATGAAGTTAATGACTATATTCTGAAATTGATTAAGGAAAAGAAGATATCTCCAAGTCAGCAAAACCAACGTATTAACTCGATTAAGTTTTATTATGAAAAAGTTCTTGGATATAAAAAGCGATCTTATCATTTAGAAAGATCTCGAAAAGAAAAAAAATTACCAGATGTTCTCAGCAAAGAAGAAATTTATAAAATGATTGAATGTACACAGAATATTAAGCACAGATGTATAATTGCCTTAATTTATTCATGTGGTTTACGAAGAAGTGAAGCTATTAATATGTTGTTAACTGATATTGATTCGAAAAGGATGTTAGTTAAAATTAGAGCAGCTAAAGGGAAAAAAGATCGATATGTTCAACTTTCTTCATATACATTGGAACTTCTGAGAAATTACTATAAAACAGAAAAGCCTAATAAATGGATATTTGAAAGCAGAAATGGAACACAATATAGTGCTGAAAGTGTTTTAAATGTAGTGAAACATGCAGCAAAAAGAGTAAAAATTAAAAAAAGAGTTTATCCACATATTTTAAGACACTCTTTTGCTACACATCATTTAGAGCAAGGGACAGATTTAAGATATATACAGGAATGGTTGGGACATAGTAGTTCAAAAACAACTGAAAGATACACTCATGTATCAAAAAAAGATTTTTTAAAGTTTAAAAATCCTATTGATGACATTAATAAAACAACATAGATTTATAAGTTTATCTATCCAAATTTAAGAGATAAACGTATAAATTCAATTAGTAATGAAAAAATAAACGTAATATGAGTTACTTTTATTTACAAGTTGAACAAAAACCGCCTACAGCGGTAGCTTAGAGATAAGGTTGTAACTTGATTAAGTATTTATTCATTAAACTATTTAGTCATGAAAAAA
>NZ_JALPNU010000057.1 GCF_030851345.1 Marinifilum sp. D714 | reverse complement strand
AGTAGTATCCCATAAAGTGTGTAACTAAAGTTATTCTGATTTTTTCGGAGCCCAAAATTAGCTCAAGAAAAAAATCGGAAATAACTTTAGGTTGAAAGTCAAACTTTTAAATCACACATTATGGATGCAAAAGATTTTATGTCGGATGAATTTTTCAAGAAATTCAAAACAGGCAAAGAACTAAATGACTTTTTAAAACAGATTCAGAAGCGAGGTATTGAAAAGATGCTCGAAGGAGAACTTGATGATCACCTTGGCTATGAAAAGAATCAGAAATCAGAAGAAAGCAACTCGCGTAACGGATATTCGAAGAAGAAGATAAAAACCAGTTACGGAGAGTCAGAAATTGAGATTCCCAGGGATCGGGATGCCAGCTTTAATCCCATGATTATTCCAAAGCGAGGCAACATGGTTGAAGGGCTTGAAAATATCATTGTATCCTTTTATGCCAAAGGAATGAGTAACAATGATATTCAGCAACAAATTTTGGAGATGTACGACTTTGACATTTCCACCAGTGCCATTTCACGTATTACCAGTAAAATCACAGATGATATTGTTGTCTGGCAAAACAGACCATTGGAACCAGTTTATTTGATCGTCTGGATGGATGGTATGGTTTTTAAGGTTCGGGAAAACTCAAAGGTGGTAAATAAAACCATATACATTGCCGTAGGGCTTCGCAGAGATGGTAAAAAGGAGGTTCTGGGACTATGGTTGGGAAAGAATGAATCATCTTCTTACTGGATGAGTGTTCTTACCGATATGAAAGCTCGTGGAGTCCGGGATATCCTGATCACAGCAACGGACAATCTGAATGGTTTTACCGATACCATCAAAAATGTTTTTCCTCAGGCAACTACGCAGATTTGCGTGGTACATCAAATCAGAAACTCCAGCAGATACGTGGTTTGGAAAGACAAAAAGGAGTTCACAAAAGACATGAAATGTATTTATGATGCACCTACCAAATCAGCTGCCGAAGCTGCTTTAGAGGACTTTGCAAACAAGTGGAACTCCAAGTACTCCTATGCTGTTAAAAGCTGGAGAGATAACTGGGAAGAATTGACAGTGTTTTTTGAATTTCCTATTGAAATCAGGAAAATTATTTATACCACCAACCTGATTGAGAACTTGAACGGAAAAATCAGGAAATACACGAAAAACAAGCTCTCTTTTCCTTCTGATGAAGCAGTAATGAAGTCTGTTTACCTGGCAACAAGAGAAGCAACCAAGAAATGGACCATGCCAATCAGAAACTGGGGAGTGATCTTAAATCAGTTTTTAACTATATTTGAAGAAAGGGTCAGACTAAACATCTAACCCTCTAAATTTCATTTACACACTTTGTGGGACAGTGTC
>NZ_JALPNU010000056.1 GCF_030851345.1 Marinifilum sp. D714 | reverse complement strand
GAGCGTTTTCCGCTCGTATCTATTTTCAAAGAAAATAATGTAAACACAACCCACTTGCAGCAATGTGAGTGGGTTTTTTCTTTCAACCCCCCGCTACCGAACGAAACAAAGTTTTATAAAATCAATCCTTTCGTGTGGCTTTCGGCAATAACTATAGTAACAACAAATACAGCCTGGCAGAAATGTCAGGCTTTTTTGTATTCATGAATTTATGTTACTTTAATACTCTAATTTATGGAACAGTTTATTTGTTCCTACAAACCCACTAAAACATTCATGTACTAT
The DNA here is from genome assembly GCF_030851345.1 of Marinifilum sp. D714. GTDB lineage: Bacteria > Bacteroidota > Bacteroidia > Bacteroidales > Marinifilaceae > Marinifilum. Next base: position 1,126 of record NZ_JALPNU010000056.1, on the reverse strand, counting down.
CTAGAGTTAATCTTAAAAAACATTTATGCCATTTAAATTTATAAAATTGCCTCGTGCAAATTTCAGTATCATTTTAATAATGATTTATTGCATTACTGCCTGTAACTCTCCTCAAAAAGAAAATAATGAAGGATTTATTAGCAGGTTACATACCCCAAAAGAGAAAGACGATTGGTGCTATATTTTAGGACCAACAACACTTAATAAGCACTGGAAAGATTTTAAGTCTATTGATTGGGAAAAAGAATATTGGGAAGAAGATAAATCTGGAAATGAAAATGTGTCATTCCTAGAAGTTATGGATACTAAGAACAATACACATTTTTCAGTTTCAACTTTTCCTCTTAATAACAATTCCTTTCAATACTCAATTTGGGTAGGAAGTCGCAGTGTATATGATAAAAGTGGAAAAGAGATCGAAAAAGGATATGTCCAATGTTACTTATTAGATTCCAATGATCCAGCTAAAGTTAAGAGACTAATGGATATTTTCTTCACTAGAAATTACAAGTTATTCTTCGATGAAATTCTAAAATTGGAGTATCGCTTTGAAATTGAAGATACCTACCAAAATTTAAATTAATTTCCCAGATAGTCAGATCTTGATATCATACAAAACAAGAGATACTTTGCCACTTATACCCAATAGATAAATTTACCTTACAAAATATATAGATGATATTCTTTAAAATACAATTAACTGGTTTGTTATGCATTTTTGCATTTGATACTATTCTGAATAAAGCCAATTTATCTCAGGAAGAAATTATTAATGAATCTATAGATACTCTATATTATGAAACTGGTGAAATAAGAGCCATATTAGAAATGAAAGATTCTTTGTTACCCCCGCTGCCGCACGAATCCTTTCGTGTGGCATTTTCGGCAATAACTATAGTAACAACAAATACAGCCTGGCAGAAATGTCAGGCTTTTTTGTATTCATGAATTTATGTTACTTTAATACTCTAATTGTTTCCGAACTAAGTCATGTAATGAGTAGAAATTATAAGTTCAAAAACCCCGAAGGTGTTTATTTTGTAAGCTTTGCAGTAATTGAATGGATTGATGTATTTACCAGACTAGAATACAAAGAAATCATACTTGATAGCCTACGTTATTGTCA
>NZ_JALPNU010000055.1 GCF_030851345.1 Marinifilum sp. D714 | reverse complement strand
ACCGCTGCCTTGGGTTTATGACACCTCTTTATTATTGTCGCAAGGGTTGATGCTGTTTTGTCTGGCTGGTTTATTGCGACGAATATGAATTGTTTATATTGTCTTCGAGCCAGACAGGCTTTTTCTCTATCTTTTCTCCTTAGATGAGAAAAGAAACAAAAGAATCAAGCCAATCGAAAGCTGTTCGCCTCTCTATGGCAACGGTCTGCCTCGACTCGCGCTCGATTGACAGCTCCCGCTCGAAATGTATCTTTTGCTTGATTTTGGATTTCGTAAGTCTTTGCCTGTAGGGTAAACATCTTTATAGCCCAGAGCAAGGGAGTGAAACGACCGCCCTCCTAGGTTAAAATCGTCGAATTATTATCGATTCAGCTGTGAGTATTGTGTAGTATGAGTAGTTTTTACGACGAAAAGTTAGTAATGGAATGTAAAACTCCAATCTCCACCATCCCCAACTACACATCTGGGATAGTATGAAATTTTGCCATGTAATTGCCAGACACATCTGTAAAATCTTTTTTTTATGATTAATCTTACTTTTTATAATTGCCATTCCCATTGGTTTTAAACTTCCTTTATATTTTTTTATTGACTGTACACTTAAGTTATGGCGACTTAGTTATTATTTTCAAACTTTTTTTTATTTTTTTTAATATCCCCTCTTAGTCCAGCATTCTAAGGCACTACAGGAAATATTAAACGTCTAATTTTCAGCATTTTTATCCTAAACATTTGTAAAATTTCGTTATGTCTAATTAGCCAAAAACGCATTTAGGGAGATTGCCCAGCTTTTACACATCAAGCGAAGTAGCCCAATACCCTTTATTTATTAGGATATATCACTTTTGGGGGTTTATGCCTAAAAAATGACGTTTTGTAAGAATTCATCTTTTTTGTTAAATTACAAACAAGCCAACAACATTCGCCACCCCCACATTTTACGCTAAATACGAAAACATTACATCTCAAACACAGAAAACAGCCTGTTAATTATTTTTGGTGCCATTTGGTTCTTTTTAAGTTTTGCAGGAGTTTTTTACAAATTGTAAAAGACCCGATAAGTTTTGTAGGAGATCCAATAAGGTTTCTAAAACGCCCAATACTTTTTGCAGGAGACCCATTAACATTTGTAAAAGACCCAATAAGTTTTGCAGGAGACCCGATATGTTTTGCAGGAGGTGGAAATTTGGGCAAAAATGACAGAAAATTGATTGAAATGGGAGGAAATAACGAGTTTTTGCCTCGAAAACACCCCATAAATTGGCTATTTCTATTTGTATATTATCAATTTAAACTCTCACTAGTTCTAATTATGATATATTTTTTTAGTAATTTATAGTCTTTTACATTTACAGGCAGACAGTCACGCTTGCCAATACCAAATATGCTGGCGACAAAATTGTAGTGAAGGCATTCGATTATCCGGGAAATGAGACGGATAAGGAGTTTGTTCTGGAGTAGTATTGCTTTTACTTAGAAGAGACCTGATGGCCCCTT
>NZ_JALPNU010000054.1 GCF_030851345.1 Marinifilum sp. D714 | reverse complement strand
TTCTTCACAAAGCAGCCAAACGTGCCTGCATTACAGGGAAAGTAACTCCACATCTTCTTCGTCATAGTTTTGCGACCCACATGCTTGAAAAAGGCTTAAATCTGAAACGCTTGCAGTTGCTTCTGGGACACAATGCCATGAAAACCACATCTATTTATCTGCACGTGGCCGATATAAGTTCTGCCAATATGCCTGATCTATTGAACACAGGTAAAGATGTAAAAGATGGAAAATAAAAGAAGCAGGTACGATTTGGCAGATATTTTAAGGGAGCACAGGGATGTTTTTTATAGCAATTACCGCATGTTTGAACAACAGAAAAAAGCCTACAGAAATATTTGTGCTTGTAGAACGCCGGAGCTTGGCGGGCATACTAATTACTGTAATTCTTGCGATTACAACAGTCAGGCCTATAATTCCTGTCGCCACAAACATTGTCCCAAGTGCCAGTTCATCAAACAGGTTAGGTGGGTGGATAAACTACGTGCTAAACTTCCTGCATGTAAACATTTTCATTTGGTTTTAACCATTCCCCATCAATTGAATGAACTTTTCTATTTGAATCAAAACATCTTGTACAATGCCCTGTTCCAATCAGCCTGGAAAGCTGTGAGCAAGGCCGCAGGCAATCCTCGTTTTTTAGGAGCTCAAACCGGGGCCGTTGCCGTACTGCATACCTGGACACAAACATTGGGGCAGCATCCTCACATCCATATGATTATTCCCTCGGGAGGATTATCAGAAGATCAAATGGAATGGATTCCTGCTCATAAAGACTTTTTTGCACCTAAAAAGGCAATCAGTCGATTGTTTCGGGGAATCCTGTGTGAAAGAATCAGGATTGCACTTGAACAGTCTGTGCTAAATCTTCCTGACGGCTTTGATTGGAAGCAGGTCAAACAACATCTCTACAAGAGTGATTGGAATGTCAACATCAAAAAGCCTATGGCGAGTATTGACTCTGTGGTTGAATATTTGGGCAGATACACCAACAGGGTAGCCATTAACAACAGTCGCATTACTGCCATTGAGAATGGCAAGGTGTTTTTTCGGTACAGGAACAGAAAAACGGGTATTCACAAGGTTATGAAGCTTGAGGCGTTGGAATTCATTCGAAGGTTCATGTTGCACATCTTGCCACACAATTTTTACAAGATCAGGTATTACGGCATACTTTCATCTGCAAACTCTCAAAGCAAAATGCAAGAGGTTAATGCACTATTAAAGAACTGTGTATTCATCCCTCGTTTTGAAGGTTTGCCAACCATAGAGGTATATGATTTAATTACGGGGAAGGATGTGAGCAGATGTCCCAAATGTAAGAGTGGACGTATTTTATGTAGATCACTGCCTGATCCGGATACATGATGTTATAAACAGAAAATAATGTTCTTTGTATGCTGAATTTTAAAATCGATAGCCGTTTGCTAAACGGGAAAGTTATGCACTTATCTCAAGGCATTCTATTAATAAAGCATTGTATGTCATCTGATTTTAACCTTTGCAAGAGTCAGTTGCTACAGGAAGATACAAATCAAATCCAATAAATGCCCATAGGCCGACGGCATTGTCCAACCATGTTTTATCCTTTATTTGGAATTATTCTGTAAAGAAAATTAAACTCTCTTAATAATGTTTTGTTAATTTTATCAAACGAAAGAATAAAACACTTTTACGTT
>NZ_JALPNU010000053.1 GCF_030851345.1 Marinifilum sp. D714 | reverse complement strand
GGATTTTGCAATAAATTGTCGCAACTGGCGGTGTTGTTTTGTGAGGGGTGCTTATTGCGACGAGAATGAATTATTTGTTTTGTCTTCAAGCCAGAGGGGTGTTTTTATATACATTTTAATTAATGCTCCCTGGGTGTATGAACTACTCTTCCGGTAAAATGCGAGAAATTAAAAACTTTGAATCTTCTTCAGCCTTAAGTCCGTGCATTTGTCCTTTTTCGAAAGAGAAGAAATCATCTTCTTCAATAGCGTAAATTGTACCTTCAATATCGAAAGTTAGTTTTCCTTTAATCAGGTAAAGACCAGCATTGGCAGGAGCCGGTTGCGGAGGGATTTCCATTCCTTTTTCAACACTTACAATAAGGCTTTCGAATTGTGAGTTGGAATAAACCTGTTCTTTCTGGATTTTAGAGGTTTCAATTGTTGCGGATATTTTTTTTACTAACATGTTTTTTGAGATTAGGATTTATTGCTTGAAAATAAGTATTTTCCCTTATTGAAACTAAAACAGTACTAAAAGTATGAAATTGAAGATAAGAAAAGTAGTATATATATGTTTATTTGGTGGATTTATCACAGCGTGTAATCCAAAGGTTGATGTGGAAGTTTGCAAGCTGGAAATCCTTCAGACTGATCGTGACTTTTCGGATTATTCAATCAAGAATGGCGTTAGGGAAGCATTTTATACTTTTGCTCATGATTCCGCCGTTCTCTTGCGTGAGAATTCCTATCCAATTGTTGGAAGGGAACACATAAAGGATCTGTTTTCCAAGAAGAAGCTCTCTGGTTATTCCTTAAGTTGGGAACCTTCGTATGCAGCTGTTGCCAAGTCGGGTGATTTGGGCTATACCTATGGCATTTATCAATACACCACTCCTGATACCATTACAAAAGGCACTTATGTATCCATTTGGAAAAAGGGAGCCGATAATAAATGGAAATATGTATTGGATTCAGGAAATCAAGGTCTTGGTAAGGATTAATTCGCTTCTTTCTTTTGTCTGGTTCCTCGGATCATGGAAATGGTATAAAGGATCAATGCAAACCAAATTAGTGAAAATGAAATGATTTGCTCTTTTTTAAAGGCTTCACCGTATACAAATACCCCTATTGAAAGCATTATCGTAGGGGCGATGTATTGCATAAAACCAATAGCCGATAATGGGATGCGCTGTGTTCCTTTGGCAAACCAATACAATGGTAGAGTGGTGACAATACCGGTAAGCATTAAGTAAGCGTCGGTAGAGATATCGCTAGAGAACAGAGCTCCACTATGATCAAATAGTTTCCAAAAAATAAAACCTGCAGCTATGGGAGTCAAAATAAAAGTCTCGACTGTTAGGGCAGGAATGGCCTCAATCCCAGCTGTTTTTTTAACCAGTCCGTAAAAGCCAAACGACAAGGCCAGAATGATGGCAATCCAAGGAAAACGACCATAGTCAATGGTAAGGTAGATAACAGAAATGGAGGCTATGATTAAGGCAATTGTTTTAAGGGTATTCAAGCGCTCTTTCAGGATGATCATTCCCAATAATACATTTACAATGGGGTTGATGTAATAGCCCAAGCTGGCCTCTACAATTTGATTGATATTTACTGCATAGATGAATAATCCCCAGTTGCTGCCGATTAATAAGGAAGAGACAATTAGGCTGTTTCGAGTTTTCTTCTGTTTGAGCAATGCAATGATATTCTTCTGTTTCTTAAGCATGATGAATAACATGAGGAAAACGAAGGACCAAAAAATACGGTGAGCCAATACTTCCATAGCTGGAATATCGCCCAATAGTTTCCAGAACACTGGCAATATGCCCCAAGTAAAAAAGGCTTGCAGTGCATAAATGTATCCTATGGTATTGTTCTGGCTGTTTTCCATGCGAATTGACTTGAATTTGGATTGCCGCAAATGTAAGAAAATTATGCATCTGTTTTGTCTTCAGGCCATACGGGCTGTTTTTTTTATCCTCGAGCCGGTTGGGCTCTTGCTTTCTCTGCCTATGGGGTCCCACTTGCGTAGCTGATGCCGATCCCTACAAGTATTGAACTTTGCATATTAATTGATTCATACTTCCGCTCGAGATTTGTCTTTAGGATGATTTAGGAGTTCTCCTTTTCAGGGGAGATCCCGATAGGGAGAGGGGTGT
>NZ_JALPNU010000052.1 GCF_030851345.1 Marinifilum sp. D714 | reverse complement strand
CCTCAAGCCGGATGGGCTTTTCATTTTTGGCTTGACCCAAAAACGAAACAAAAAAGTCAAGCCAATCGGATACTGCTCGCCTTTCCATAGCAACGGTTTGTCCCGACTCGCGTCCGATTGGCGACTCCCGATCGATGTGTATTACAGAGTTGTTTTAATCTTATTTTGCCTGAAGGGCAAATATCATATGACCCAGGGTAAGGGAGCAAGCGACTGCTGCCCTGGGGTAGTGGATTCTATAATCACAAATATCCTACGCCTTCATATTCTTTGCATAACATTCTCTCCTAAAGGAGCTAATCTTTATACACAATTATTTCCCTGATATAATTCGACTTAAAATTAGATACGCAATCGTTTAATTTTTAAATTCTCCCTTTTCAGGGGAGATGGCGACAGCCAGAGGGGTGCAAAAAAGAATTGTTTCGTCTTATTTTACCTGAAGGGTAAATGTCAATAAATCATTTCATTGTAGTCTTTTTATTCAACCAAAAGCTATTTTAAATTTAATAAGGCGGAGGTGAAAATTGAACATTAATATTTGAAGGTGAATTGTTGAAATTTTTCGTCAATAAACAAGGGGGTTATTGTAATGGATTGAAAAATAATGTTTAAGTTTAATTAAACAAAAGAGTATATGAGGAGTTGGTAAACGATTGTTGGCCTGCTGTTTTGATTCGTGTAGCTTGAAAAAGGTCTGCTAAAGTTTCGTTATAGGATCGGGACAGAAAAGTACTTTGTTGGTGCATTGGAGAGATGAACAGGAAGAATCTGGAAATGGATGCTATGGGAGTGGAAGTTGTTTGTGGCAGAATGAAAATGGGAAGTGAGCTGATAGAAAGCGTAAGTGTTGAAACAAAAAGGGTAAGAGGGCAAATAGAAAGTGTAAGTGCCAGTATAAAAAGTGCAAGTGTCGCAACAGAAAGCGTAAGTGTTGAAGCAAAAGGTGTAAGTGATCAAAGCAAAAGTGTAAGTGCTGAAACAGAAATGGTAAATGATTGAATAAAGAATGCACATGACGAAATGAAAATTGATGCTAAAAGGATAAAATTGCAATGCCTATGGGTATTTAATTGATCTGAATATCAGTGTTATAAGTGTTTTTGCAATTGAATGGGTATGGTACTTCAATCTCTCTCGGGTAACTCGCTTAGGGTTATATATCTATAAGAATTTTCATTCATTAATGTATTTTGTATGAAATCCCAACAGATGATTTTACACAGACAATTGCAAGATCTGTGTGCGTTTGATGTAAAATATCAAACGAAATTTCAGGAGGATACAAATTATAATGATTTGATGGCACCCATAAGGGAAGTGAATGCGGAATTGGCAGTGCTGGTTCCCAAACAAGCCCTTAATAGTAAAGCCGATACCATTAATAAAAACAAATTGTTTGATATTATGGTAGGAAATTGTGCCAAAGTGAACGATCGACTTATTAGTTACGGAACGCTTCATGAGTTTGAAATATTTTCGAATATCGAAGGATGCTTTGAACACCAATTGCATAATTGCAAGGAAGAAGAGGCTTTAATTCGTGCTGATAGTTTACTCTCTATTGTTGTTAATAATCCTACGCAGGCAGCAGCTGCCAAGGTAGATGAGGATTTGAAAAGTGCTTTGGAAACGAGTATTACGAATTTTTCTGATGTGATAAGTGCTCCCAAAGACTTTAGAGTAGGGCATGCCGAAATTACCAATCAGATTTATAAACTACTGGATAGATACAATCTACTGGTGAATAGAGGCTTGGTACTGTACATGCGTAGCGTTTATGCTGAAAGTGATCCTGATTTGTTTGAGGAGTTTTTGGTGATCATGACCAAGGACAATCCTTCGAGCAGACAAAGAGCTCTACAGGGAATGTTTTCCAACGCCAAAACGGGTGAATCCATACGTAATGTAAGGATTTCCATTGATGGCAAGAAAGCAATTACCCACCGTGGCAAACAGGGTGGTTTTTACATTCAAACTTTAAGTGCTGGCGAACACGAATTGCGTTTTAGCAAGAAAGGATACCTGGATCATGTGATACAAGTAGTGATTTTACCAGAACATACCTTACAGCTGGATGTTAAACTGGAACCTGTTGAAACAAGCAAGCCCGTAATGGCTTAAAAAATATGTATCATACCATTGAATTGTGAGTAGGAAGGCCCTCAAGCGATTGAGGGCTTTTGTTTTTTCAATCAATAAAAGTAAGGTTTTGGTAATGATAAATAGCATAAAATTATTTTCACTTACAATGATTTTGATTTGCCATTACCTGGGACACTGTCCCACAAAGTGTGTAAATGAAATTTAGAGGGTTAGATGTTTAGTCTGACCCTTTCTTCAAATATAGTTAAAAACTGATTTAAGATC
>NZ_JALPNU010000051.1 GCF_030851345.1 Marinifilum sp. D714 | reverse complement strand
TGGATAAATCGCTCGAACTTATGCCACTCATATCGGAGCAAAGTGTGCCACTGATTTCGGTCTAAGTTGTGCCACTTTTTGTAGATAGTATATCGGAGCAAGTTGTGCCACTTTCGATTAAAAAAAGAATGATTTCTATCTTGTCTGTGTACCTATACACAGAGATTTATGGCTGCAAAAAGGATAGATATCATGGATATACAACAATTAATCCAACTAAAACTCAGGGGTGAAAGCAATCGCTCCTGTTCGGATATTTTAGCGATTCATCGCAATACAGTTAACTACTATGTTCGCCAATTAAAAGCTAGCGGTCTTCAGTTCTCAGAACTGCTGGAGCTAAGCGATGTTGAGCTAATGGAGCTTTTTCCAACCCGTAACACAACAGATGCCAACCGATACAAAGAGTTATCTGCTTATTTTCCATACTTTAAAAAGCAAATGTTATTGCCGGGTTGTACTCGGGAAGCACTTTGGCGAGAGTATCTTCAAAAACACCCTGAAGGATATGGATATACCCAATTTAACGAACATTTGAATAACTGGCTTAGCAAAGCCAAAATCAGCGGAAAACTCAACCACAAAGCGGGTGAAAAAGTATTTGTAGATTATTGTGGCAAAAAGCTTCAAATTGTTGACAAAGCAAGCGGAGAACTTCGGGATGTAGAGGTTTTTGTTGGGATCCTACCTTGCAGTGGCTATACCTTTGTAGAAGCAAGTTACTCTCAAAAAAGAGAAGATTTTATTAGCTCAATGAATAACTGCCTGCAATATTTTGGAGGTAGTCCAAAAGCTATAGTTACGGACAATTTAAAATCGGCAGTAAGCAAAGCCAGCAAGTATGAGGCTGTTTTAAACAAGAGTTTAAAAGCTTTGGCACTTCATTATAACTGTGTAATTAACCCAACCCGTACCTATTCCCCTCAGGATAAGGCTTTGGTTGAAGGAGCTGTAAAACTGGTTTATCAGCGTATTTATTATCCATTACGCAATATGATTTTCTTTAGTCTGGAAGATCTTAATGTGCAACTTAAAACAGAGCTTGAGAAGTACAATGACTACCTAATGAAGACTTATCAGGCAAGCAGGAAAAAGTTGTTTTTGGATCAAGAACAGGTTTATTTGCAAGATTTACCATCAGAACCTTACAGGATAAGACATTACAAACGAGCGAGGGTGCAAAAGATGGGGTATGTATACTTGTCTGATAACAAAAACTATTACAGTGTACCTTATCGGTATATCGGTAAAATGGTAGAACTCCAATACAACTCACAGGTAGTTGAGATTTATTATCAGGGAGAGAGAATATCTGCTCACAAGCGCAGTCAGAAAGCCGGATATTACAGTACCATAAAAGAACATCTAAGCAGTTCTCATCAGTTCTACAGTGAGTGGAGTCCGCAGTATTTTCAAAAATTGTCAGCCGATATTGGTCCCGGTACAAGTAATTATATCGGTAAGCTAATAGAACAACAGGATTATCCGGAATTGGGTTACAAACAGGCTTTGGGCATTATCGCCTTAAAAAAGGCATTTAGCCGATCCAGAATAGAAACTGCCTGTAATATGGCATTATCTCATGACAGATACTCTTATCGAACCGTGAAGCGAATACTGGAAAACAATATGGATAAGGCTCTTCAAACTCAGTTACAGGAAACATCGATTCCGATACATATAAATATCAGAGGTCCCAAAGCTTATTGCTAACACATAAAAAATGAAAATAGATGAATAATCAGACTACCATTGAAAAAATGAAACAAATGAGACTTTCGGCTATGGCTGAGACTTATCACAACTCATTACAAAACAACATTCATAAAGATTACACCTTGGATCAGTATATTGCATTACTGGTTGATCAGGAATGGGAACACCGACATAACAAACGGATTAAAAACCTGATTTCTTCTGCAGGTTTTAGACAGTCAGCTTCCATTCAGGATATTGATTACACAGTCAATCGTTCTTTGGACAAAACTGTGTTTGAAAGAATGGCACAGATGGATTTTATTAAAAGTAAGGAGAATATAATTATTACCGGTGCTACGGGAACTGGTAAAAGTTACCTCGCTCAGGCATTAGGTCACAACGCTTGTTTGTTACAACACAAAACCATGTATTTTAATTTTGCTCGATTAACAGATCAGATTAAGCTGGCAAAACTGGAAGGAACTTATCTAAAACTAATGAAGAAGATAGAAAAAACGGATTTGCTCATACTTGATGATTTTGGCTTAACTAGTTTTGATGAGCAAATCAGAAATGCTCTAATGGATATTGTAGAAATGAAATACGATAAATCATCTATGATAATAGCTGCACAAATCCCTGTAAAGTGCTGGCATGAAACAATCGGAGAAGGAACAATTGCTGATGCAATTTTAGATCGCCTGGTGCACTCCTCACATCGTATTGAACTGACTGGGCAATCAATGAGAAAAAATAAGATGGAGAAAACTCAAAAGATTTAATAATTTTAGCCTAGAAAACATTCTTTTTTTTAGTGGCACAACATAACCGAAATAGATGGCACAATTACACCGAAATATCCA
>NZ_JALPNU010000050.1 GCF_030851345.1 Marinifilum sp. D714 | reverse complement strand
CAAAACAGAGAAAGTTTTTTCATAGAATTAGATTTAGGTTAGTAAATAGTGGTTAGAGAAAATTCCGGACTTGCGAGTTCGGGATTTTTCTTTGGTAGGAAATATCTTGCTTTCAGGTAAAGCGCTAAAAAAAGGATTAATTTTATGAAGTTTTGTATATTCAAAAACAAACGATTATAATTCCTAATCCTTTGTTTTCATCAACACAAATTTATTTATTAAGTAATTATATTTTTGAGGATTTTCATCATAAAATACCCTTGGAACTTGCAAACCAACGGTATATGTGCAAGGCATTTTATATATAGAGTAGAATAGAGACTGCATTTCAAATTCCATATCAACCTCTCTTACAGTATAGTTGAATTTTATTTCAATTGCTTTTCTATTACTAACATATACTTTTCTTGGGCTGAAATTACAAATATCAGTATTAACCAATTTAGGAAGCATTTTGCGATAATTACTTTCCATTCCAAACCTTTTATTATCCCATAAATCCCAAACATTAAAATCTTGGGATTTCATATCTTTCAACTCAATAACGTTTATAGAAAATGAAATCGCACTATCTAATTGTACTCCTCTTATTACTGTATGTTCTGATGTACCTCTATCAGTTTTCCAGTTATTCGGAAAATCCATTGAGAACCCATACTTAAAATTTGAATAAATCATAGAAATGGAATCTAAATGCTCAACTGAATTACCTTCCAAATAACTTTGCTTATAAGATGGCTCAAAATCAGAGTTATTTGATTTTGATTCAATATTAAATTGCTTAAAATAAGTGAATCCAATAAAGAATAATACAAGTGCTACAAACACATAAAAATTCCGAACTTTTTTATCCATCATATTTCCTCCATTTATTATAGGTTCTTATCCAATAATAGATGAACATTATTGTGCCAGATAAAGGAGTCAGTAGTATAGAAACTATTAAAATATATCCCCAGTCCTTTTTTCTTATTAAACCAGCTGACATGAAAAATTCTTGAATTCTATAGAGCATATGTTAGGTATTAATTAGCTGTATTGTATTTTTTCATTTGATTGCATTTATATCTATTGAGAACGCAAGTATTAATTTACTTTTAATGTTTTTTCCCAGCTTGGTAATTCTGACCCATTTTCAAAAATAGACAAATCAATTTTGCCTTTGTCCACAAGATAAATTTCAAGATCAACAATTCCAGTTTTTACCGATTTGAACTTTCTTGATGTTTCTCCTTTGTCGGTTTTAAGGTCAAAGTGTTTCCAGCCAGGTATAGACTGAAAAACTGGAAACTGCCAATTCTTACCTGAAACCTTAACTACAATAGTTTGTCCTTTAGGAATTTCAACTCTCATAGAATGAGTTCCAATTTTATATTCTCCTTTAGTTTTATCAAGAATATTAGTACCAAATTCTCCAGAAGGTGGGTATTTGATTGTTTTAATATTAGATCCGTCCATAGCTGAAATCTCGTCAACACCTAATTTAACTTCTTCTATAGCGTCAAGTACCTTATCTGTATTTTCTTTATTTTTTGTATTAATACTCTTAGGAATACTATCTAATTTTGCAATAATTGTTTCTTCACCATTCGTTTGGGATATACCTTTTAACTTATTCCAACCATCATTCGCCTTAAAACCACCGATAGTAGTTAAGATCAAACCTGCAATAAGAAGGATAATTCCAAAAATAAGTTCATTCATTCGTTTAAATTTTAATATAAACATATCTATTAGTTATTCACTGTTTATCTACATCTAAAAAGCATCACTAATTAGTGATAAAAATCGCCCTATTTCATTCTTAATTATTGTCCAAAAACAAAAGCCCCACCCCAGTGGAAGCTTTTGCATTACAATTCTTTATTCTATATCGCTTCGGCTTCTACCTCCTCATCACTTTTTGTGCGGCGGCGCTTCACCAATTCGTTGTTATTCTCTATTAACTCAGCAATGGTTTGGGCTGTAGATAGGAAAGTATCTGGTTGTACTTTTGCCATGGTGTTCATGTAGCCTACCAAGTTGTCGTTTACTTCTTTAATGGCTGCCTTCTTTAGCTTACTGGCAGTTGCCAAATCTTTCTTGGCTCCTTCGCCTTCGGCTTGTTGTAGCGCAATGGTTTCAAAATCTTTTTCTGCTGCAGTTAAAGCTGCTACAATTTCGGCCACCCCTTGCAATTTGGCAATGGCAGCTGCAACTTCAGGCTTGCTTAAATCGTTCAACATGGAATTTACTTCTGCCGTTTCTGCAGCATTGTCTTCATGTTGTATTTCCAATCCATATTGTACCAATACATTATAAACCACCAAGGCAGCTTCTTTTATTTCTGCAACAGGAATATGAGTGTAGCCTTCCACCAACTTAAACAAGGAGCGAATTTGCAAATCGCGGACAAGATCTTTTTCGCCAATTTGCGAATAAGTTTTCAAGCGGTTTATGGCCTCAGTTAACGAAGTATTGTACTCCGTTACCTTACCAATTACAGAAGTTAAGAACGTATTGGTGCTCCAATCGCTCTTTGCAAGTGCGGCTAAAATTAGACTTAACAATGCGCTAGTATCGGCATTGCGACTGTTAATTGCAATTTTCTTAATCAATGTCATACTGTGTGATTTTAGTTAATACTTATTGATTATTTTAAACTTGTTTTCCAGCACTTCTTTCATCCGAAAAGCTATTGCTTTGCTTTGATCAAATGATAATTCATTAAAAAATTCCTTTTTCAGGCTTTTATCAAATGATAATTCATCAAAAAATTCCTTTTTCGGACTTTTATTAAATGATAATTGATTGAAAAATCAGTTTTTCAAGCTTTTATTAAATGATAATTGCTTAAAAAATCCTTTTTCGAGCTTTTATCAAATGATGATTGATTCTGAAAAGATTTTTCTTTGCCAACTTCTCTCATTTTTTCCTTCACACTCTAACGAATTTAGCCAATTATTTAAGCTAAACAAAAAAATAGTAAATATTTTTATTGTCTTATAGCAGGAAGTAAAGTTCAAAAGAATGCACACTAATGAATAAGGATAAATTCCTGACTAACAAATCCATTTTCTACACTTAAAGAAAACAACTAATAAATATCATCTATCTTTCTATCCTATCAAAATCAATCATTGATTTTCATAAAAACAAAACCCGAAGATTAATTTATCTCCAAGCTAAAGTTGAAAACTAAGGATGAAATCATCTAAAATCGATCTTTTGGCTTGGGTTTTAACCCGAGACACTCATACAAACTAAATATTACGGTACGATGTACCTTTTTTGATATCATGCAAATTTTCTATAAATATTATGGTACTCCGCACCTAAAGCTCTTTTAGGGCGTAGCAGCAGAGCTGCGAAATATTTATAGAACTACACATTAGAAATTTTAACAAGGTGCAGCGCACCGTCATATCAATCGCGACAATCCCTTCACTTTTAAGTTTCATTAACTTTTATTCAAAGCATTTAGCACATTTCTACCCTACATTTGTAATGTACAAAACAGAGAAAGTTTTTTCATAGAAT